>JAFQCH010000005.1 GCA_017416485.1 Clostridia bacterium
GGTGAAGCAGTTATAAAGCAGCTTGTTGAAATTTCAAAAGGCAAAACACTTATTGCTGTTACCCACGATGAAAGGCTCGGCAAATATTTCGACTGCACTGTTGATATGAATAAGATGACAGGAGGCAGAAGAGATGTTTAAATTTGCATTTAAAAATATGGCTATCAAAAAAGCCAAGATAATTCTTGTTGTTATTTCTATTGTTATTTCTGCTTGTGTGGGCTTGCTCGCTTATAATGTAGCGCAGCAGGTAGACAGCGGCTTTAAGACAACGGCAGGGTATTATGATATTATTATCGGCCCCTCCGGTTCATCTACTCAACTTGCGATGAACACAATGTTCTTTACAGAAAAGCCGCTCGGCACCATATCTTATGATTATGTTGAGAAACTCGAAAAGGATATGCGTGTAAATAAGGTTGTACCCTTTACGATGGGTGACTCTTATAACGCGGCTAAAATTGTCGGTACTACTGCCGATTTCCTTGATGGTAAGGATATAAAAGATGGCACGATGTTCACCGGAAAGTTCCAGTGTGTTATTGGTGCCGCTGTTGCAGAAAAATACTCGCTTACAGTAGGTTCACAACTTATTACATCACACGGACTCACCGGTGAGGGGCACGCTCACGAAAGCAATCCTCTTGCAGTTGTGGGCATACTGAAAGAAACGAAGACGGCTTATGACAATGTTATTTTCACTCCTATTGAAACTGTTTGGGCAACCCATAATCACAGTGAAGAAAACCACGACGAACACGAAGAGAAAAATCACGAGCACCACGGCGATGTATGTGCAATTCTTGTAAAGAGTAAAAGTTTCAATGCCTATAGTCAGCTTTCTGCAGAGTACGGCGAAAACTCAAAACTTCTCGTTATCAATCCGTCAGAAGTTCTGAGGGAAGTTTTGGAAAATGTCGATATGAGCACCACGATAGTTTACATACTTTGCATAATAATCCTCATAATGAACATCTTTATCATTTCGGTTATCACTCTTCTGAATATGTATGACTCGAAAAAAGAAATTGCACTTATGCGACTTATAGGTATCGGTATGAATAAGATTAATCTTGTATACATCATTCAGAATGGCATCATCGGTCTGATTTCTACAATACTCGCCTTTGCTGCTTCAAGGCTTTGTCTTGTGCTTATGGGTGGTTATGTATCTTCAATGGGCATTGTTCTTGATACGGCAAAAATCTATCCCGTTGAGCTGATGATTATGGCTGTTGTATTTGTCATAAGTGTGCTTCCAACCGTTATCTGTACGGTGAATATGTCTAAAAAGGACGGTATTTCGCAATGAAAAAAGTAATCTCATTAATTCTTATATCCTGTTTTGCTGTGCTTGTTTTTGCTTCCTGCGGTAATGATAACGGCGGTGATGAAACTATGGGCAATACCCTGAGTTTCTCTCAGGCTAACAGCGTTGAAGCTATGCAGAAGCTTGACGGTAAGCAGGTAAACATCATTGGCTATATGTCAACCCTTTCACCGATTAACGGCAGTTTTATGTACTTGATGAATCTGCCTTATCAGAGCTGTCCTTTCTGTGTGCCCAACACAACACAACTTTCAAACACAATGGCTGTTTATGCGAAAAACGGGGACTCTTTTGAGTTTACCGACAGAGCTATAAAAGTTACGGGTACCCTTGAGTTCGGTGACTATACCGATGAATACGGCTATGAATACGGTTACAGAATCAAGGATGCAACCTATACTGAGGTCGATACAAGCGAAATGTCTGACAAGATGAAGTTGTGGCAGCAGCTCGCTTCTACAGAAGTAATAAGTGATGTTTATAATATGTATGAATATATTAACTTTCTTTGCTTTTGGCCCACATACACTGCTGAATTTGAGGGTGGCAAAGACTACCTGTACCCGACCGATGCAATCAATTTCATCGAAACTGAAGGTGCTCAATTTAATTACGGCTATGCTGAAGGCTATTTCGATTCTATGATAAAAACTATCGAAGAAGTAAGCACTACAGATTTTATTACTCTTGTTGAGAATATCAAAAAGGCAAAATCACTTGCAGAACGTGCATTTGCAGATCTCAAAGCAGAGGAATATGCAACAACTACCGAATACAGCGGTTCATTTGGTGATGGCAGAAGTCAGTATAAGATGAATAATGCTGATACATACAAAAAAGAAATGGAAGCTATTTACAGAGAATTTGCAGAATGGCTTGCTGAGTGGGAGATTTAAACAGAAATAAACAATGGTTCATTTCAGGGAAGGACCTCCAAAAATCGACGAATTTCGACAGAAGTTCGTCGATTTTACTTTTTACTTCTTCACTATTCACTATTCACTCTTCACTCTTCACTAACTTTCGGGTCGATTTTTGGCGAGGTAATAAGTAAGAAGTAAGAGTGAAGAAGTTTTTTTGCAAGGCTTCGAGCCTTGATTTTATTGTAAGTTTGTATTATAATCAAAAATAAGGAGTGATTGTATGAAAAAATCAATTGCTGTTGTTCTGGCTTTAATTTTGTTTTTTATTTTTTCAGGTTGTAGTTTGAATGATGGCATTATTTCAAATGAAAATACAACATTGAATGCAAATAAATCAGATAATGAGGTGGATAGTATGTCTTTGTTAAATTTTTTAAAAGACAATATTTCTACTGATAATACAGTAGATGAAATTATAAATGTCTTTGAACAAATGTGTAAAACTCCTGTAGAAGAAGACCTTTTATTACTTGAATATGGCGTTTATGATTTTACCGGCGAGGAGTTGTTTTACTATGATTTGGTAAGGCAATATCCGGATGGAGAAGGTGAGTATTACCAACTTTGTGTAAGTTTGATGTTTTCACCTGATGAAATTAACCGTGAATTACAGGATACTTTATGGAGTGACGATACCACTGAAAACTTTTTTGACTACATTCGCAAGTCATCAGGGTATGAATATGCAAAAAATCATATAATTAAATCTATTGACATCAGGATAGACCAAACCTGATGATGTTTTAATAAAATTAAATCTAGTGTTAGTGGTTCTAAAATGAGACGTACTGCCAAACAAATACCAAGTCGCAAAACTTGGTATTTTTTTATCCAATCCGAAGGATTGGTATGTAATCGCCGTCAGGCGTATGTAATCAGCGAAGCTGTATGGCATCACCGCAGGTGTATTTCTCCTTCGGATTGATTACATACCTTTCTGCGAAAGAATTACATACACAACTTCGTTGTGATTACATTCCGTCTGCGACGGATTGCATGCAAGGCTCCGCCTTGATTTTTTTATTGAACACCCGCACCCGATTGTAAATACAATTTATATGTGCTATAATCAGTTCGATAAATAAGAATTTAATGGAGATATATTATGGGAGATATTCTGATAAAAATACTTGTGTGCTTTTTCGCAGGAGCCGGTGCAGGCATCGGAACGGGATTTGCGGGGATGAGTGCTGCTGCGGTTATAGGACCTATGCTGGTAACCTTTTTGGGCATTCCTGCCTATGATGCAGTCGGAATAGGACTTATCAGCGACGTTTTAGCAAGTTCTGTTAGTGCATACACCTATAAGAAAAGCGGAAACTTAGATATTAAAAACAGCTTGCCATTGCTCGTGAGCGTTCTTATCGTAACGATGATCGGAAGTTTTGCGGCAAGTTTTCTACCCGAACAAACCATGAGCGGCACTATGCAGATAGCACTTATTATTATTGGATTGCGATTTATATTAAAACCTGTCAACAAAACGAGGGAGCAATTGGAAGCAGTTTCTCCTAAGAGCAGATTGATCAAGGCAATAGTCGGCGGGATTATCGTTGGGTTTATCTGTGGCTTTGCGGGTGCGGGCGGAGGAATGATGCTACTGCTTGTTCTGACTTCCTTCCTCGGTTATCCTATGCATTTGGCAGTTGGCACAAGTGTGTTTATAATGGCCTTTACGGCTCTTACCGGAGGCATCAGCCACTTTATGATCGGTGGAGTTCCCGATATTCTTTGCCTTGTGCTGTGCGTAATATTTACTTTGCTTTGGGCAAGAATTGCATCTAAAATTGCCAACAAGTCTAACGCAAAAACTTTAAACCGTGTGGTCGGTATTGTTATGATTGTCACGAGCATCGTGATCTTGGCTGTTAATTATCTTTAATGCTATCAAATAAATAAGATTTTTTTTCAAATCAACACTTAATATTTCGTGTTGTTCTTTTAATCTCCTTGTATTTGCAGACTTAAAAGAGAACAATAAATTCCAATTTATCGGGCTGTTTTTGAATGTGTAAAAGAGTCGGAAACAGTTTTTTCTTGAAGATATAAAAGTTCAGCACCTACCCTTGGGTAAGTGCTGTGAAACAAAATTTGTTTTTATTTGCGACGCTCTGTGCAAAGCGCAATCAGGTCTTCAAGTCTTGCAGTAGCAAGACATTCTACCGTATCTGATGCACCGTAGTAGATTTTCACTTCTCCGTTATCTTCAAGAATCATACCTCCGGGGAAAATTACATGCTTACGGAAGCCCGTCTGTGTTTCGTAATAGGTTTCGGGCGCAATAAGGGGAAGTTTGCTCATGCCGATGATTTTTGTCGGGTCATTCAGGTCGAGAAGCATAATTCCGGCACAGTATCTTTTCTTCCATGCTCTTTCCCAACCGTTCTTTCTTCTTTTGTTGTCTTTATCTACTGCATGGAAAATTGTAAGCCAACCCTTGTCGGTTTTAATCGGCGGTGCTGCGGGGCCTATTTTATCGTTGGCATAAGGAACATCCTCGACAGCAAGAACAAGCTCGGTTTCACCCCAGAAAAGGAGGTCAGGCGAGGTTGAAAGCCAAAGGTCAAATCTGTCCTTTCCGCCTCTTGAATAAACAGGGAACGGTCTTTCAAGACGGACATACTTGCCGTTTATTTTTTCGGGGAAGAGCACCATATTGCGGTTATCGGGAGCTGAAGCACTGATAATATTTATTTTTTCAAAGTTATCATCGATTTCAGCGATGCAGCCTCGCACACCGTGACGGGTGTCCATAGCCATACAAAGGTAAGGCTTTCCGTCTATAACCGTAATTCTCGGGTCATAAAGCCTTTTTATTTCGTCCTCGGGCAAAAGATTTTTGTTATCAAAAATAGTCTTTTCGCTTACCTTCCAGTGTATACCGTCGTCGCTTGTGGCAAAACCGAGAGAGGTCTTAAAGCGCACCTTCGGATAAGTTTTTTCCGTAGGTCCGTAATCGTTACGAAATACCATAACATACTTTCCTTTGTATTTAGCAACACCGGCATTAAAAATCAGTGAAGCTTCATAGGGTATATCATCCTTGGTAAGAACAGGCTTTTCTGTTTTTCTTATGCACGCTGCACTGCAAAGCTTTGGTTTTAAGGTTTTCATTATTCCATCTCATTTCAAATATATTTACCTTATACTGTTTCTATTATACATCTGTTTTGTTGTATTTTTCCATAAATATTTTGATGAATGGAAGAACTTTTCTTTACTTTTTTGATATCATCTGATTTCATAAATCTCAACATCACCAAAAAACTTGCCTGAAAAAAGTTTTTTCCAAAATCCAACGCTGCCAAAAGTGCATAAATGCTTTCGCATTGATGATATACAAAACTTCGTTTTGATGATATGCAATTCCTGCGGAATTGATGATATACAAGGCTTATGCCTTGATTTTTCGACGAAACGCATACCTTGTAAAATAACAATTATTGTGCTATAATCAGCCCGACAAACAAGAATTTAATAATCAGAGAGATGTGAAAACATGAAAATTCCGTATATTTCCGACCAATGGAGAATTTTGTTTAAGCCCGAAAAGCACGGTAATTATGTTAATGATCATACCATCGTAAAAGGAGCAGACGGTGATTGGCATTTATACGGAATAACGAGCTTTGGCGGACATTCTTATGAAGAACGCTATTTTGTCCATGGCAAGGGTGAGAGCTTGGATATTCCCTTTGCTGAGGTTGGGAAATCAATTGACAGAGGTACGCTTGCATGGGCACCTTGTGTAATAAGCAAGGATGAAAATTATTATATGTTTTACGGTCCTTCTCCGACATCGCTCGCAATTTCTTTTGATATGTATGAGTGGTATGGCTATAAGGTTGCTTTGCACAACGAACCTCCGATGGCTGCACACCGTGACCATTTTGTGTTAAAGGTTGATGAAAGCAAATATCTTATGTATGTTGTCGGGGTGCATAATAAAAAGGGGGCTGTTTCGTGCTTTTCATCCTGCGATTTATTGACATGGAATTTTGAAGGTTTTGCTTTGACCTCGGGTGACGGGGCTCCTCTCAAGCCCGGTTGGGGCGCAATGGAATCACCGTTTGTGTTAAAAAAAGACGGACAGTATTATCTTTTTATAACTTATACCGATTCTTCTGATGAAACTTATAATGATACATTGGTGTTTTGCTCTGAAAATCCTCTCGATTTCGGAGAATACAACGGCGGATTTGGCGGTACAATGCCGATTACGAAATTATCGGCTCATGCACCTGAAATAATTGAGGAAAACGGAAAATATTATATCACAACCTGTGGCTGGACGGATAAGCCTGTTCCGCATAAAGGCTGTGTTGCAATAGCGCCGCTTGATTGGAAATAATATTACCTGTTTCAGATTTTTTCTGCTGTGTTATTTTCGGCAAATTCCGATTTTCAGAAATCATTGGATTGAAATGAGTTGTAGCGGGAAAGTATGGGCGGTTAGCCGTCTCCGATTGTAATTTCAGATAATGTATGATATAATCATTTCGACAAACAAGAATTTGTTGGGAGTGTTAAATATGATTAAAAAATTTGCATTACATACCGATGTTCTTGTTCTCGGAAGCGGTCCTTCCGGGTTTGCGGCGGCATATACGGCTGCAAAAAATGGTGCAAGGGTTATTCTTGTTGAGCAAAGCGGAGATGTGGGAGGCATTTCAACGTCAGGTCTTATGAGCCATTGGACAGGCAGTTGCGCCAGTCCTTTGTATTATGAAATTCTGAAAAGAACATCCCAAAATAATGAGGGTGCATTCAAAAACGAAATTACCAACCTGATAGACCCTGAAAAACTGAAAACACTTTATCTTGAAATGCTCTGTGAGGTCGGTTGCAAGGTTATGCTTTATACTTTTGCTGAGGATGCAATCTGCGACGTAGATAAAATTCTCGGTGCAACCGTTATCAACAAATCGGGTAAAACAGATATCTATGCCAAAATCACGATTGATGCTACGGGGGACGGGGATATTGCCGCAAGAGCAGGGGCAGAATTTGTTCTCGGCAGAGAAAGCGATAACAAAATGCAGCCTGCAACACTGATGTTCAAAGTCGGCGGTGTTGACTATACCAAGGCAGTATTTTTAGGCTCGTTTGAATCTACTTATAAAACACCGAACGGTGAACTGCAGGCTCTTGCCAAAGAATATATTCCTTATCCTGCAGGACACATACTCACTTATAAAACAACCCTCCCCGGTGTTGTGACATGCAATATGACAAATGCAATCGATATTGACGGCACAAATGCCGATGATCTGACGCGTGCCACTCTTACATGCCGCAGACAGATGGATGACATCGTTCAATATCTGCGTAAATTTGTTCCGGGTTACGAGAATTGTTATGTTATCAGCTCCGCTTCGTTAATCGGCATTCGTGAAACAAGACATTTCAAGGGGAAATACACCTTAACAGAGCAGGATATTCTCGAAGCGAAAGTCTTTGATGATTATGTTGTAAAAGATGCTTACTTCAATTTTGATGTGCATAATATTACGGGTGCAGGTCTTGATAAAACAGGGGTGCAGAAGCATTTCAAGCAGAAAAAAGGATATACAATTCCTTATGGCTGTCTTATTCCTGAAATAAAAGAAAATCTTCTGCTTTGCGGAAGAAATATTTCGGGTACGCATATGGCACATTCCAATTTCAGGGTCATGCCGATCTGCATGGGAATCGGTGAGGCTGCAGGTGCTGCGGCGGCTATAGCATCTTTGAAAAACCGAAATCTGAACGACATTGATGCAATAGAAATCAGAGAAATGATAGGAATATAAGTATCTGTTAAATTTCAATTTGTTGAGTGGATGAATGAATAAAATTATAGAAATAACAGATTTTCTTGCTTCGGAGCTGGATGTATATGCACGGCTGACAGAAGGGCAGCTGCTGAACAGAGAGTTTCCCGAAAAAGGCTTGTTTATTGCAGAAAGCCCGAAGGTTATTGAACGGGCTCTTGATGCAGGATATGAACCGGTTTCATGCCTTGTAGAGAAAAGGCATATTGAGGGCGAAGGCAAGCAAATTCTTGCCGGGTTAAAAGACATTCCTGTTTTTTGTGCAGAATTTGATATTTTGACGAAGCTGACAGGCTTCAAGCTTACAAGAGGGATGCTGTGTGCAATGAAACGAAAGCCCCTGCCCGGTGTAAGTGAAATCTGTGAAAACAAAAGCAGAATCGTTGTATTGGATAAGGTTATGAACCCGACCAATGTGGGCGCCATCATCCGATCTGCAGCGGCACTCGGAATGGATGCAGTTCTTCTCACACCCGGTTGCTCCGATCCTTTGTACAGACGTGCCGCAAGAGTCAGTATGGGCACCGTGTTTCAGATTGAATGGACATTTTTAAGCGACGACAGTCTTGATATAATAAAGTCTCTCGGGTTTAAAACCGTAGCAATGGCACTTAAAGGTAATTCTCTTTCTGTCGATGACCCCGTGCTGGCAAACGAAAAGAAGCTCGCTGTCATTATGGGAACAGAGGGAGACGGTCTTTCTGATCAAACCATATCTGACTGCGATTTTACCGTGAAAATACCGATGTATCACGGTGTGGATTCGCTGAATGTGGCAGCCGCATCCGCTGTTGCATTCTATCAGCTCTGTCATAAACAGAAAAAACCTGACTTCCCGAAATGAAAGGGAAGTCAGGCTCTTTTTTATGTATTGAGCATTTCAATCAGCGGTCTGAGGATATTCCAAAATGTATTTCTTAATTTTTCAAACAGATCATTCCACATCGGCGTGTCTTTGTAATAGAAAAAATCAAGTACCCAGTCACCGTACACTCTGCCGTTCAGGTCGGCATTTTCGCCGAAAATATAGGTTACACCATTGTTCAGTTCATTCATTTTCATTTCCTCCTTTATCTGTAAAACAAACGGGTCAGTTTATATAAAAGATTGTTGTAAAATGCAATAAAATCGCGCAGGAATTTATTCAGATCCATGGTTGTTCTCCTTTCTTACCACGAAGTGCCCCAAAGGACTTCGCGGACGAATTTAACAAGGAATGTTCTGCCGAACAGCACATTGAACACTTCCACAAAAATGCGGAAGAAATAAGAAAAATCATAGGTCGGAACCACCACGGATTCCCACACGATATCTTCGCAGTAAACGGGGAATGCTTGTGAATACAGAATGCCGCCATCGCCCGTGATCTGGAAACGGACATACATGCCCAGTTCTTCGTCCGTGAAATCGTCCAGGCAAAGGGAAGTGCAGTCGGTGCCTTCTTTTATGACCTCTCCGTTTGAAATCCATTTGATATAAGTATAGTTGCTGCCTTCAAAAGAAAGCGTATCGTTTTCGTTGTCAACCGTGATTCTGCTGACGGCAGGCGGGGCACCGATGCCCACGAAATCTTCACCGAGGTCTTTTCTTGCATATCTGCCAACCGAGAACCATGCGCCCGTTTCCATGCAGGTGCGAAGTTCATCCACCGTATTTTCAGGCATGCACATCATTGTGAACGCACGGTCATATTCGTCGATCAGGTGGCCGTCCGAAAAGGCAATGCAAGATACATTTCTGCCCTGTGGCAAGGTCATCTGCAACACATTGTCCCACAGGTCAATGTCATATCTTGTGCGGTTGTTTTTGCCGGAATTGATATCCATTGCCACGCAGGAATCATAGGTCAGGAAGATGTTTGCAAATTTGTTGATGTAATACGGATCATCCGCACGATCGGGGTCATCTTCACAGCCGACAAATTCACCCGTATGGTCGAGAAAACTTAAGCCTCCGTCTTTTTCGCATTCCTTAACGACTGTTTCGTAGTCGCCGTAAATGCCCATTTTTGCCTGTGCGTAGTCTGACCAGAAGGTGTTGACATGGCAGTCGTTGATGGGGGTGGCCCCGTTTGCTTCTGCGGCGGTGGTAACTTCAAGCATGCCTCTGCCGTCTCTGCCGACACCGTTCAGAATTTCAGTTCTTCGTTCGCTTGTAAGCACAACAGGATCTTTCATTTCAGTGCGGTCAAATTTAACGGCTCTGTACAAAGGCACCATCTGCGGCACTTCATCCCATTGTGCGCCGAGCACGGCATGGTCGCTGATGGCAAGAATGTCAAAGCCGAGTCTGTAATGTTCTTCCACACTTTCGGCAATGCTCGGTGCACCGTCGCTGGCATTCGTGTGGGAATGCAGGGAGGCTTTGTATTGTCCCCATGTGTCCCAATTCACATTTTCATAAGGATTGCCGAATGTGTAGTCGCGGTCTTCATTATCTGTAAGATATGTCACCGTGACATTTTCAAAGTCCGTGTTCACCTGTATTGCCTGCACGGGAAGCGCCGCAGTCAGCAGCAACAAAAGGCACAAAAACAGACTTAAGATTTTTTTGCAGTTTCTTTTCATTTCTTTCCAACTCCTGTTCTTCAATATATAAAAGGTCTGTTTTGCGCAAAACAGACCTTTTAGGCATGGTTATTCTGATTTTTTCATTTCTTCCGATTCTTCCGCGTTGCGGTTGATTTCTTCGGGATCGCAATAGGTTTTAACCACTTTTTTGAGCGCAAGGCGCACAGCATCACTGTCACCGTTGTTTTCGGCAACCGAAACTGCCTGTTGCAACAGTTGAAGATTTGCGTTCATTTCTTCACGGGTAAGCGGTGTGTCATGCTCAATGAAAATCATGTCATTGTCGGTTTTGGTCAGGTTCTCGTCTTTGATGAGCAGTTCTTCATACAGCTTTTCACCGGGGCGAAGGCCGACTTCCACAATGTCAATGTCTTCATACGGGCGCAGACCGCTTAAGCGGATCATGTTTTCCGCAAGATCCAAAATCTTGACGGGCTTTCCCATGTTCAGTACAAACAGATCGCCGCTGTTTGCCATGGCACCTGCCAGCATAACAAGCTGAGAGGCCTCGGGAATGGTCATAAAGTAGCGGATGATGCGCTTATCGGTCAGGGTAATGGGACCGCCTTTTTCAATTTGCTTGCGGAACAGCGGAATGACCGAACCGTTGGAGCCGAGCACATTGCCGAAACGCACCGCCGCAAAAGAGGTCGCAGAATCGGTTCTGCACTGAATCACCATCTCGCACACACGCTTGCTCGCCCCCATCACATTGGTGGGGTTGACAGCCTTGTCTGTGGAAATAAGAATAAACTTTTTGACGGCGTGCTTTTCTGCCATGTCTGCGGTGTTTGCCGTGCCGATGCAGTTGTTTTTAATGGCTTCGCAGTTGCTTTGCTCCATCAGCGGCACATGCTTGTGTGCAGCAGCATGAAAGACGATATCGGGTTTATAGGTGGCAAAAACAGTGTCAAGTCTTGCGCGGTCACGCACGGAGCCGATCTCTACCGCAAGGGGCAGCTTGTCGCCGTGTTTTCGAATCAATTCCTGCTGAATATCGTAAGCATTGTTTTCGTAAATATCAAAAATAACAAGTTTTTTCGGGCCGAGTTTTGCAATCTGACGGCAGATTTCACTGCCGATGGAGCCGCAACCCGTCACAAGAATGCACTTATCTTTGTAATATTGTTCACTGCGTTCGTTGTTGATTTTCATGCTGTCGCGGAACAGCAGGTCTTCAATATGCAGTTCGCGCAGCACACGCTTGTTTTCACCGTTTTCATCTGCACTGGTTTTAACAGGGAAGTCATACATTTTGACCTTGCACCCTGTTTGCGAATAAAAGCTGTGCAGTTTTGCCGCCATCGCATTGTCAATGTTCGGCAGGGCAATAAAGATTTCCTGCACGGGCAGGGTTTTAATCAGTTCAATGGTTTTTTCGTTTTCGGCATACACTTTCAGTCCCGACATTCTGCCGCCGATTTTTTCGTTGTTGGTGTCAATAAAGCAGATCGGACGGTAGTGGGAAGAGGGATTGTAAAGCAGTTCTTCGGCAAGAAGCGAGCCGATCTGCCCGGCGCCGACAATGGCAACACCGATTTTGTTCAGATCTGTGATGCTCACATTCAGGTGGCGGTAATATTGCTGGTATGCAAATCGGGAAGTCAAGGTCAGCACGTCAAACAATGCAACCACCGAAGCCGATTGCCAGATGCCGAAATAGGTTTGCAACTGTGCATTGAGCGAATAGGTGATGAACAATGCCGCAATGCCGCCGATGCTGTCGGCAATCACCATCTGCAAATAGGCTTTGGAGTTTGCATAGCGCCACACGTTGGAATAAACGCGGATAATAACGCGGCTTGCAATCAGGCACACCAGGAAGACGGTCAGATTCAGCATGTAGCCTTCGCGGTTGATTGCAATGCTCGACGAGGAGTGCATGGCTATGAATGCGATGGCGATATACACACCGAAAAAACAGCCGATATCGATCATCAGCAACAGCCATTTGCGCTTGTTTTTAATATCCATAGTTCAAAAATTATCCTTTGTTGATTTCGTTTTTGCCCGTGTCGCCTTCCACAACACCCTTGCTGAACAAAACGGCGGTTACGGTGCCGATGAGGCATTTGATGTCAAACAACAGGCTGATCTTTTTTGTGTATTCGCCGTCAAGCCCTGCTTTTACGGGAATGGGGAGTTCATCTCTGCCGTTGATCTGTGCCCAACCTGTAAGGCCGGGACGAAGATCGTTTGCACCGTACTTGTCGCGTTCTTCAATCAAATCAAACTGATTCCACAGCGCAGGGCGCGGACCGATGACGGACATTTCGCCTTTGAATATGTTGAACAGCTGCGGCAGTTCGTCAAGACTTGTCTTGCGCAGGAATTTGCCCGTGCGTGTGATGTAGCGCATCGGATCTGACAGCTGATCGGTCGGCGTGTCATGCGGTGCATCCGTGCGCATGGTGCGGAATTTGTAAATCATAAAATGCTTTTTGCCTTTGCCCACTCGTTTCTGTTTAAAAAAAACAGGGCCGGGGCTGTCGGTTTTAATGAGAATTGCAAGCAGTGCAAGCACGGGAGACAGCACAAGAATGCCCAGTCCCGAAGAAAGAATATCAAAAAAACGTTTTACAAGTCGGTTATACATGATTATTCTCCTCATCACACAATTAAAATAATTATACAGGACTGCGCAAAAATTGTCAATATCCATAATATTTTATCCTTCATGCACATTACTAATATATGATTGAAATTTTTCTTCATGTATGGTACTATTTTTACAAATCGTTCAAAGGAGTGTTTTTGTGCTGTTTTTTTCAAAAAAGGATAAATTACCCCGCCGTATCGACAAAATGTTTGAAAAACTGCTTGCCGATCAAAAAATCGGCAATGCCGCCGTGTCTGTGATTCGCAACGGACAGGTTTTGTGCCGTGCATTTTACGGCACCGTTCAATTGGGCGGCGAAGCAAAACCCGATGCAAACACCCTGTTCCGGCTGGCATCCATGACCAAGCCTGTTATCGGTGTGGCGGCGATGATGCAGGTCGAAAGAGGTCTTCTTGCCCTCGATGCACCAATCAGTATGTATCTTCCCGCATTTGCGCAAATGTATATCGGCAAAGAAGAAAACGGACAAATTGTTCCTGTTGAAAAGGCAAAAACAGCAATTACCGTTCGTCACTTATTAACCCATACAAGCGGCATCGGCAGCGGTGCATTCAGCGAATTGCAATGCAGGCAAATGCCTGTTGAGGCACAAACCGAACTCAAACATGCAGTCGATTATTATGCCTCCATCCCCATTTTGTTTGAACCCGGCACAAGAACGGAATACAGCGGTCTGTTCGGATTCGACATCCTTGCACATCTGGTTGAAGTGACAAGCGGAAAATCCATTGCAGACTTCCTGCAGAAAAATCTGTTTTTGCCGTTGGGAATGCAAGATACCACCTTTGACCCCGATGAAGAACAAAAAAGCAGATTTGTTTTTCTGCATGACAGCAAAAACGGCGTTGTAACGGACGCAAGTCCCGCCAACGGAGACGTGTTCGGCGGCATTCCGAACAGCCGTTGCGGCGGTGGCGGCAGCCTTGCAAGCTCCCTTGCCGATTATGAAAAATTTGCACAGATGCTGCTTTATGAGGGAACCTTCAACGGTGTGACCATTCTGCAAAAAGAAACCGTTCGCCAAATGAAAACCGCACAGGTGTCCGAACAAATCATGCCCGGTTCGCAAAAATGGGGACTTTCCATGCGTGTGATCACAAATAAAAAATATCCGCATCTGCCGGTCGGTTGTTTCGGCTGGAGTGGTGCCTACGGAACGCATTTCTGGGTCGATCCCGAAAACGGCATCACGGCCATTCTGCTGCGCAATTCCCTTATTGACGGCGGTGCAGGTGCAAAAACCGCCAATGAATTTGAAAAACTTGTTTATGCGACCATATGATAAAATCCCGGCCAAACGGTCGGGATCATTTTTTTAATAGTCCTTTTCGGGCATCTTTTTTGCGGCAGTTCCGCAGTAATAGGCATATACAACCAATCCGAGGAAAGAAGTAATAAACATAACAAGCGATATCTCATTGTTGATGCCCGCAACGGTGTTGCAAATATGAAGCACTTGCTCTGCAATGTCCGTATACTGTTCCAACAAAGGTAATATTACTTTCTCCGTAATTCGCAAAATGTTCCACAATACCGACAATCCGAAAAGCCCTGCGGCAAAATACTGTATTTTGCTGCGCAATTGCTTTGAAAAATACAGCCCATACAATCCGCAGACCGTCGGCAGAGAAACAATCGTTGCAACCGCAACCACAAACGGATGGCTGTGAATGTCGATGTTCATGGTAAAATGCAGCACCTGTGCCGCAATCAGATACATCAGATCGATCACCAGCACCACCTGAATGGTTGCCAGTAAATTCTTGCCTGTTCTCAATTTTTTTATGGAGGCTCCTGCCGTACCCGTTGCCCGCAACAAAAGCAGAATTGCGCCGAGGGTCAGCAGGTAATTGAACGCATCTGCAAAATGGGGGAGTTGGTCGGGGCGTGTCTGCAAAAAGTAAGATACAATACGCGATAAAAAAATGCAAATCAGCGCCGCACAGCCGTAAATGGAAGACCAGAAAGAAAGCCGCAAATCCCGCATGATTTCTTAATTCCTTTCGTTTCATTCCTTTTCATTTTAATATGCTTTGCACGCAATTGCAAGCACCATTTTATCTGCCCAATAAAGAACCGAGCAGCTTGCCTTTTTCTTTTTCGCAGGGTTGCGGCTGTGTGTCGCACCGAACAAGCACCGTCGCTTCGCCGATCACCTGCACACAATCCCACGGAACAACCACCGTGCGGCTTTTCTTTTTGAAAGAGAAGCCGTAATCCGGCTCCACAAGCAAGGCAAGTATGCAGGCATTGCTTGTGTCCATATTGATGTCCCGCACGAAGCCTATGCGACTGCCGTTGCACACATTGATAACATCTTTACGGCACAGCGATTCCATATTGCACATCATTTTTCATCACCTCATGCACCGGGTTTACTATCATTCTATGCACCGCATTTTGTCCGTTTTCCGTAAAGTATGAAACAAGGGTAAATGTTAAACAGTCAATCAAACTTGCAGTATGAAATATGTAAAGTACAAAGAATGGTACTTTGTGTGTTATTGTTTGGTAAATTTTTAGTTGAAAATGCTGAATTTGTGTGATATATTTTCAGTATAGGTTGTGAATTTACAAAAAAATAAGACCTGCCAAAAGCAGGTCTGGCTCACACACTGTGAGGTCACTTGCGTGACGGGTTGAATGAATTTTTATTTGAACGTGTAGTGTAATCTCTAAGGTAGTGTTGAGATTGACTTAATGGTAACACAATTATTTTCAAATGTCAATAGGCAGGAGGTAAAATAATGAAAGAATATTACATCGGATTGGATGTCGGTACAGATTCAATTGGTTGGGCTGTTACAGATACCAACTATGAATTGCTGAAATTCAAGGGTAATGCGACATGGGGAATCCGTCTGCTTGAAGAAAGCAATACGGCGGATGAACGTCGTGCATTCCGAACTGCACGCAGAAGAACGCAGCGCAGTAAATTCAGATTGCAGTGTCTTGAAATGCTGTTCAATGAAGAAATAGCAAAGGTTGATATAGCGTTTTTTCAACGCTTACATGATAGCAGTTTTTTGATGGAGGATAAGACCGTTACAGGGAAATATTCTCTGTTTTATGATGCGGATTATACGGATGCCGATTATCACAAAGCGTATCCGACGATTTATCATTTACGAAGGGAATTGATTGACAATCCGCAGCCGCATGATGTACGCCTTGTTTATCTTGCATTGGCGCATATTATTAAGCACAGAGGCCATTTTCTGTTTGATTCCGACACATTGGGTGCAGACGGTATGCCCGTGTTTGCCGAAGTATGGAATGAATTATGTGTGTATTTGCAGGAAGAAACAGAGGTGCAGTTTGCCTGTGTTGACACAGAAGAATTGCAGAATATTCTGAAAAGCAAAAAAATAAGCATCACAAAAAAGAAAGAAGCCTTGGCAAAACTGTTTTCCGTGACAAAAAAGAATGAACCGCAGTATTCTGTTCTTTCGCTTTTGGCGGGGGCGACCGTAAATACTGCAGTTTTGTTTGGTGATGATGAACTGAAAAATTCCGAAGTGCCGAAACTTGTGTTTAATAACGGATTTGATGAAAAGGCTGCGGATTACGAAGCAGCACTTGGTGAACGGTTTGCATTGATAGAACGATTGAAGGCTGTTTATGATTGGGCGGTTCTTGCAGATGTGTTGCAGGGCAAAAGCTTTTTGTCTTATGCAAAGTGTGAAACATATGAAAAACACGCAAGCGACCTGCGATTGCTGAAATCATATGTAAAAACCTATGTTCCGAATAGATACAAGGAAATATTCAACACCAATAAAAAAGGTCTGAATAACTATCTTGCTTATTCCGGTCATGACAGCAAAAACAGTGTCGAGTCGCATTGTTCACAAGCGGATTTTCTTGATTATCTGAAAAAGCAATTGCCTTCTGAACCTGCTGAAGAAAAGTACAGCGGATTGTATGAAGATATACGCAACGGAGTTCTTTTGCCGAAAGCGGTGACAAAGGACAATTCCGTTATTCCTATGCAGATTCATTTTGCAGAACTAAAGAAGATTCTGCAAAATGCATCCGTTTATCTGCCGTTTTTGTCTGCGCAGGATGAAAACGGCAAAACGGTCGCTGAAAAAATCACAGACATTTTCACTTTCCGTATACCGTATTATGTAGGACCTCTGAATCCTCATAGCGACAAAGCATGGCTTGTCAGAAAAGAAGGCAAGATATATCCCTGGAATTTTACCGAAATTGTCGATGTTGACCGCAGTGCAGAAAAATTTATCGAAAATCTGACATCCAAATGCACTTACCTGCCCCGCGAGGATGTTTTGCCGAAAAATTCGATTTTGTACAGCGTTTTTGCGGTGCTGAACGAATTGAACAACCTGAAACTGGACGGTGAAGCCGTTTCGGTTGCGTTGAAACAGCAGATTTATAATGATTTGTTTGTTGCAAGAAGCAAGGTCACGCAAAAAGCACTCAAAGCATATCTGAAAAAACACGGCTACGGTGATGTTGAAATAACAGGTATTGACGGCGACTTTAAAAACACTCTCAAACCCTTGCAGGATTTAGCAGTGTTTGATTTGACTGCCGTTGAAAAGGAAGAAATCATCCGCGCGATTACCATTTTCGGGGATGATAAAAAACTGCTCAAAAAGCGCATCACTGCCTTGTTCGGCAAAAAACTGACACAGGAGCAGATCAACCGCATCTGCAAACTGAAATATAGCGGTTGGGGAAGACTTTCCCGGAAACTTCTGCTCAGTTTGTCTGCTGTCTGCAAAGAAACGGGCGAAGTGGATACCATTATCGGATTTATGTGGAGCACGAATTGTAACCTCATGCAACTGCTGAGTCAGAATTATGAATTCAACGAAGCAATCAAGACTGAAAACGGTGACATGGGATTTACGAGTCTGCGTGATGAGGTTGAAAATCTTTATGTTTCCCCCAAAGTAAAGCGCCCTATTTATCAGACCATGCAGATTGTGGAAGAACTTGTGAAAATCTTCGGACATGAACCGAAAAAGATTTTCGTGGAGGTCGCAAGGGGAGAAGGCGAGAAAAAACGCACCGTTTCCCGAAAGGATAAACTGCTTGAAATATATAAAGGCTGCAAAAAAGGCAATGAAGAGCTGTTTGCGGCTTTGAATAATTACGACAATAACGAGTTTCGCCGCGATGCCTTGTATCTGTATTTCACGCAGATGGGAAGATGTATGTATACGGGTGAAGTCATTCCCGTGGATGCTATTTTTGACCGCAACCTGTATGACATTGATCACATTTTCCCGCAATCCAAAATCAAGGACGACAGTCTTGACAACCGTGTGTTGGTCAAGAAAACGGTCAATGAAGAAAAAACAAACATCTATCCGATTGCATCTTCCATCCGCAACGACAGAAAAGACTTCTGGAAAATGTTGTTGGAAAAAGGGCTGATTTCAAAAACCAAATTTGATCGGCTGACCCGAAACAACCCGCTTTCGGATGACGAATTGTCTGCATTCATCAGCCGGCAGCTGGTGGAAACAAGGCAATCCACAAAAGCCATAGCCCAATTGCTCGACAAACGCTATGCTGCTTCAGATATTGTTTATGTAAAAGCAGGACTTGTGTCTGAATTCCGTCAGAAATATAAGTTCGTCAAATCCCGTCTTGTCAATGACCATCACCATGCAAAGGATGCTTACCTGAATATTGTTGTCGGCAATGTGCACAATACGCGCTTTACTCGTAATGCAGCAGTTTTTATCAACGGCTTGCAAAGCGGTAAATACAGCCTGAATGCCATGTATGACCGCAATGTCGACGGAGCATGGATTGCAGACGGTGAACAGAAATCCATTGATACCGTCCGTAAGGTCATGGCAAAAAACAACATCCGCTTCACCCGCTATTCCTACAAGCAAAAAGGCGGCTTGTTTAATCAGCAGCTTTTGAAAAAAGGAAACGGGCAGGTATCGATCAAAAAGAATTCACCGCTTTCGAATATTGACAATTACGGCGGTTACAACAGTGCAACTTCCACCTTCTTTGCGCTCGCACAATTTGCGGACAAAAAAGGAGAACAGATCAAAGTCATTGTTCCCGTCGATCTGTATCGCGAACCCGAATACCGGCAGAATCCGTCCGCGTATGTCTGCGAATTTCTGGAGGTTGACGAAGCGCAGGTGCTGATTCCCTGCATCAAATACAACACCCTCATCAGTATCAACGGCTTCAGAATGCACATCAGCAGAAAAAGCAGTGGAGGATCTCAATACGGATGCAAGCCTGCCATGCAGCTGGTTTTGGATGCAAAATACGAAACCTATTGTAAGTACATTACGAATTATCTGGATAAATATACGGAATTGAGAACCGTTGAACCGGTTACACCGCGGGATCATCTTTCGGCAGAAGAAAATATAGCACTGTATGATGCGCTGGCAGATAAACTCAATAACAGTATTTTTAATTTGAAATTCGGCAAACTGGCAGGTACAATGCCTGCAAAACGGGAAAAATTTGTCGGATTATCAATTTATGAACAATGCTCGGTGCTTGTGCAGATTCTGAATATTCTGCATTGTAATGTGCTGACAGGGGATTTGTCGTTGATCGGTGAATCAAAAAACAGCGGTGCGACGATGATTGGCAATAAAATTATAAAATCTTCTTCCATGCAATCCTTTAAAATCATTCATCAGTCCGTAACGGGATTGTTTGAACAGGAAATCGAATTGCTGTAAAATAATAGACGGAGGGCTACACAATGGGTTGGCGGACGGTGGTTGTAACCAAGGCATCCAAGCTTGATCTGCGCATGGGCTATATGGTTCTGCGTGACAGCGAAGGCACTGTCAGGGTGCACTTAAGCGAAATATCGGTTCTGTTGCTGGAAACCACCGCCGTCTCCCTGACTGCGGCTCTGCTCAATGAGTTGACAAAGCAGAAAATCAAGGTCATTTTCTGCGACGAAAAGCAAAACCCCGCCTTTGAGGTTTTGCCGTATTACGGTTGCCATGACTGTTCTTTAAAACTCCGGACGCAATTGCAATGGAACGAAACCGCAAAGCAAGCGGTCTGGACTTCCATTGTAACGCAAAAAATAAAACAGCAGGCATTTAATCTTGGAACAGTTTTACAAAGAAACCGCTTATCGGGATATTTACTTGCTTGTTCTTGAAGGGGAACAGAATTTTTCTCCGCTGCCGTGTGAAAAAGTTTCGGTCGTGGATGCGGATTTCTGCGAAATACTTGCAAATTGATTGTTATTATTATATAATCATTCATATACCTTTTGAAAGCCCGGCGGAATGTAGTGCCGCTGTTTACTTTCGCAAAGAACCTGCAAATATGACTTTTCTGTTTGAGGTTTGAGAGTAGTGTAATTTCATAAGGTAGTAAAACGACGAGGGCGACTATCAAATCGAAGGTCAGGTTTGAGAGTAGTGTAATTTCATAAGGTAGTAAAACGAGGATAAAATGGCAAACGAATTTAATAGGTTTGAGAGTAGTGTAATTTCATAAGGTAGTAAAACATTGAAACACCGAAGTTGACCGTTGACCTGGTTTGAGAGTAGTGTAATTTCATAAGGTAGTAAAACGCTGTTTTGCCGTACTTTTCCACAATGTCGTTTGAGAGTAGTGTAATTTCATAAGGTAGTAAAACTGCAATGGGTATGGCAGTAAGTGATATTGCGTTTGAGAGTAGTGTAATTTTATAAGGTAGTAAAACTTCACCGAGTACCATTTCAGGGTGGTCAAGTTTGAGAGTAGTGTATTTTTTTCATAAGATAGTAAGCAAAAAACGGAAGCTTATGTGGCTACAGGTGTGTTTGCGTGTATTGTAATTATTATATGGTAGTAAAAATCTCGCTTGTTGTTATGCAAGCGATTTTTTTACATTAATATTTTGAGAATCACATTAAGTTTTTTTCGGGAGTGATAATATGCCTCTTCAGATTATCCGTCAGGATGTCACAAAAATGCAGGTGGATGCCGTGGTGAACACGACCAACGAGGAAATGGTCGGCTACAGCGGTGTGGACCTTGCCATCCATCAGGCGGCAGGACCGGAGATGGATGCCGCCTGCGCAAAACTTGCTCCTCTTGGACTCGGCACCGCAAAAATCACACCGGGTTTCAACATGGATGCAAAATACATCATCCACACTTCGGGGCCGGTCTGGCGCGGGGGACTTTGCGGAGAAAAAATCATTCTCAAGTCCTGCTATGTGGAATCCCTGAAACTGGCGGTCGAATACGGCTGCAACACCGTCGCCTTTCCGCTGATTTCGGCAGGTGCTTACGGCTATCCCAAAGATCAGGTGCTTTCCTATGCCGTGCAGGTCATTTCCGAATTCCTTTATGACCATGAACTGATGGTTTATCTCTGTGTGTATGACCGCACATCCTATGAATTCAGCCGTCAGTTGTTTGCCGAACTCAAAGAAGTTATCGGCATTGATTTTGAGGAAGAAAGAGAGTTTTTGTGTGCCTCGCGGCCGCTGATGGAAGATTACGAATGCGAATGTGACAGTGCACCGTCTTTTTCTCCCTGTGCAAGTGCACCCGCACCACGAAAAAAAGCGACACCGGCTCTTTTTGAGCACCGCCGAGTGCAGGAAAGCAGTGCGCAGAACAAGTCTTTGCATGAATATATGCAGACCATGGAAAAGACCTTTGCTTATAAACTCTTTGACCTCATTGATGAACGCGGTATGACTGACGTGGAATGCTACAAAAAAGCAAACGTGGATAAAAAGACATTCTCCAAAATCAAGTGTAACCCCGATACCTATAAACCGTCCAAGCAGACCGCCGTTGCCTTTGCCATTGCCCTGCAACTCAATCTCGATGAAACGCAGGAACTGCTTGCCTGTGCAGGACTCACCCTGTCCCGCAGTTTCGCATTCGACAAAATCATCCGCTACTTCATTCAAAAAGGAATCTACGATATTTTCGTCATCAACGAAGCCTTGTTTGAATTCGATCAGGTGCTGCTGGGGTGCTGAAAAAGTCTCCCGTCGGGCGACCAATTCAATAACACAAAACGCTATAATGCGGTTGTAAGGTTCACCGACCTGCAACCGTATTTTATTATTTAAGGAGAATTTATTATTATGGAAAACAAAAACAACATCACCGAACTTGTATTCATTCTCGACCGCAGCGGCTCCATGGGAGGGCTGGAGGCCGACACCATCGGCGGGTTCAACTCCATGATCGAAAAACAAAGAAAACAGGAGGGCGAATGCTTTGTGTCCACCGTTCTGTTTGACCATGTCTGCGAAGTGTTGCATGACCGCGTAAAACTTTCCGACATTCAGCATATGACAGACAGGGATTATACCGTCCGCGGTTCAACTGCCCTTATTGATGCTTTAGGCGGTGCCATTCACCACATCGGCAATATCCACAAGTATGCCCGCCCCGAGGATGTACCGGCACGCACAATGTTTGTCATCACCACCGACGGCATGGAAAACACAAGCCACCGCTATACAAGTGAGCAAGTCAAGCAGATGATTGAACGACAGAAAGAAAAATACGGATGGGAATTTATCTTTATCGGGGCGAATATTGATGCCGTGGAAACGGCGGCAAGATACGGTATCGACAGCGCCCGTGCAGTCAATTACAACGCCGACGGAAAGGGAACTCATATCCTGTATGAATCGGTTTCCAATGCTGTCAGTTGTATGCGCGCCTGTGCACCGCTTGCGGATGACTGGCGTGCCGATCTCGATGCGGACTACGAGACAAGAGGGAGTTGTTAAACAAATTACGGTTTGTCGGGCGCTTATCAATGAAAATTACCCCCTCAAACACTTGCCGCCCCTGAAAGGGGAGGTGGCGGCGAAGCCGTCGGAGGGGTTAACCAAACAAAGTCTGATATTGCCGTTAAAACCCCTCTGTCACTTCGTGACATCTCCCCTTTCAGGGGCGACAAGGGGTGGTGTGGGTCGGTTTGTGCGAAACGGGCGACTCCCCGACAAACCGTAATTTGACGCTAAAACATATCTTCTGCTCATTCAAATTATTTTGATAGCAATTTCCGTTTTTTTGTGCTATAATGTTTTCGGGAAATAAATTTCTGTTGCAAAACACAGAACAAAACAGAACAAAAGGGGAATTGCTATGAAGAACACTGCTTACAAATGGTATGCAGGTGTGCCGCATTGTCATACGGTTGCATCTGACGGTAAACTGACACTCGAACAGGTGATTGCAAAAGCCAAAAAGAATAAACTTGATTTTCTGATGATCACCGACCACAACGAAAACTGCAAAGAAGATTTGCCCGTTGTGGAGGGATTGACCCTTATTTACGGTGCGGAGCTGACAAAACACGGCGGTCATTGCAATATGTGGGGTGTCAAGGACGTTATTGACCTTGAAGATTATAAAACCTGCGAAAGCTACGAAGACTTTCTGCGGGTCAAAAATAAAGCAAAAGAACGCGGTGCGGTCATCTGCATCAATCATCCGCATTGCAAACAATGCCCTTGGCGATGGGAACTGAATGCTGCCGATGCGGATGTGCTGGAAGTCTGGAATGCACCGACCCATTATGACAACCTCGAATGCACCGAATGGTGGCATGAACAGCTTCGTGCAGGGCATAAACTCCCTGTTGTCGGCGGCAGTGACTATCATCAGGATTATGTCATTACCAATATGATCGCCTGGCCTGTTACCTATGTGTATGCCAAATCCAATTCCGCCGAAGATATTCTTGATGCCATCGTCAAGGGCCGTACTACGATCAGCTTTGCACCGGGTACAACATTCATTGATATCGAATGCGGGAACCATGGTCTCGGTGACACCGTAAAAATCAATGATGACACATCCGTCACCATTAACGTAAAAAAAATCCGCAAGAATCATACCCTGATCGTCTTTGATGCCGACGGTGAGTGTTTCCGTTATAAAGCCGCAAAAACAGGGGATTACTCCGTAACACTTCCCGTGAAAAAAGAAGGTTTCATTTGTGCCCATACGGTATTTGAACCCGGTTTTCTTTACAGCAAGCTGCATGACTATGCACTCGCATCCCGCATTCCCGAACAAAAGGGCATGAAGTTGCCGCCGCTGATTTTTGCACAAAGCGGTGCAATCTATTTTGAGAAATAAAAAAACAACGAGCCACCAAAAAAAGTGGCTCGTTGCTCTTTTTTGTATTTACTTTTTACCGAGTACGGGCATTGCAGTCATGCGAAGTCTGCTGCAGCCGTAGGGTTGCAGCTTGATTTCGGTGACTTCGGAAATCGGTGTTGTTGATTTGGGGGTCTTTCTGCAAACTGTTTTGTAGGGGAATTTCAGTCCCCAGTCAATCTGTTGCATTTTTGCTTCAATGGTCACGGGTGGTTTCTCTTGCGAGAACGGATAGGCGCCGATTTCGTTGTATTTTACTTCAAACTCCGTGCCTGCAAAAGCGTAGTTGAAGTCTGTTTGCGGAATAAACTGATAATCGCAATAGGGAAACTTGCGTTCCACACCGAAGCGGGTGTATTCGTGCATTTTCTTTTCGTATTTGATCGGCACACTGAACAGCAAAGAACCCATCTGCAAAGCAGAAAGCCCATGCGGTCTTTCTTTGAAAAACGGTGTTGCACTGAATTCGATGTCAATTTCCGTTTTGCCCTGTTTTACGGCAAATGCAAGGTCTTTTACTTCGGCACTTTCGCCGTTGACTTTTAAGTTTTCGGCAAAGGACGGAATGCGGATAACAAAATCGAAATCCTTGTCCGATTCAATCGAATAGTGCATTTTGTTCTTGAACGGATATTCGGTTTCGAGCTTGATTGTAATGCCGTTGTCTGTCAGCACAGACGGGAGCATCACGGAATTGATAATGGTGTTGTCCTTGTGCATGAATGCGGAAACGGCAAATTTCGGCCAACCCTGATTGAAGTTTGCCGTGCAGCAGCCGAAGTTCGGTTCCAGACCGAACAGGTGTGCCTCGGGGCCGTTTGTGCTGAACGGAGCCGGGATGATTGTTCTCTGACAGGCAATCTGATTCACCATCTGCACATACTGATGTGTCCACATATCTTCGCTCAGCGTGGCAGGCAGTGCATTGAAAGCGAGCACTTCAAGTCTGTCTGCCCATTTGTTGTCACCTGTGACGGCAAACAGATGCTCATACGAAAACATCTGCTCCACAATGGAGCAAAGCTCGGTGCCTCTTGCCGGGTCAAGTCCCGAAAGCACTTCATCGCCCGTGAATCCCTCAAATGCCGTGCCGTTGTAACGGTCAAGAACCGTACGCAGTTTTTCTGCATTGTCGGTGTAATTGTCACCTAATAATTCGTGCGAAACGGCTTCACTTTTGAGCATCATGGCAATGTTCACGATGTGGGTGTGGAATGTCCAGGCATGCGTCGGTATTTTCCAGAATTTCACAGCATCGTTGTAATCATAGCCCTGCTTCCTGAGGATTTTTGCAAGATCCGTAATCCATTCTTCCTTGTATCTTGCATACAGAAAATTGAGTGAAATGAAGGTTTCAAACCATCTGTATTTTGCCCAGCCGAACAGTTTGATTTTTCCGCTTTTGAGCAGGACATAATAGTTTTGCATGGCTCTGTAAATGACTTCGGGAATTCGCTCGTCGCCCGAGCAATCGTAATACACCGTCAGTGTTTTGCAGATGAGCTGCAGTGCCCATGTGTCATAGGTGGATCTTTTGCTGTTCTTGCACGGGCAGATCCAACCATCACTTTGCTGCTGCGACACAATGGCATCTATATATTTTTTCACGGTGGCGATCATGTCGTCGTCTTCAAGAAGGTAGGCAAGCGGCACAAAACCGTCAAGCCAGTAGGGAACGCGTTCCCAGCCTTCACGGTTGCCTCCGACCCATTTGCTGTCGCGGATATCGGGCCAGATCTTATGTAAATTACCGCTTAACCCTTGTGCCTGAATTTCAAGCTGACGGCGAAGCCAGCCTGCAGGCTTTATTTCTTTGGTTGTGTAAAACTGCCATATGTTCATGACATTACCTCGCAAATATTATTTTTATACTGAAGAAAATAGTAACAGATTCTGCTTTGTTTGTCAATCCGCGATTATTTTAGAAATCGGAATATAAAAAAGAATGTTTAAGAAGAATAATATATGTATGATTAAAGAAAATAATACCAACGAAACAGAAGTTATCACTTGACAATACCGTCTGTTTATCTTATTATTATTCTGTATGACTATGTAATTGTGTAATCATATTTTCAAAATACATTCAGAAAGGTTTATGTTTATGGGTTCTTATCTTCCCGGAATTTTCACCCCGCACAGAAAAGGCACAAAAGATGTGTCCGTTGCCCGCATTGAAAATGTGCAGACCGTAACCATTCCGATGTCCATGCACATCGGCAAGCCCGCAAAGCCTGTTGTTAAGGTTGGGGATTTGGTTAAAGTCGGCACAAAAATCGGCGAGGCTGACGGTAAAATTTCATCCGACATTTACGCAAGTGTATCCGGCAAAGTGGTACGTCTGGCAGATTTTTTGCTGTCCAACGGTGCAACGACTACCGCCGTTGTTATTGAGGCTGACGGCGAAATGACAAAGGAAGACGTTTCTGCTCCCGTTATCAACAGTCGTGAAGATTTCATTGCCGCTGTAAAGCAGAGTGGTGTTGTCGGTCTCGGCGGTGCAGGTTTTCCGACACATGTCAAGCTCGATGTTCCTGCCGAAAAAATTGACTATCTGCTGATCAACGGTGCCGAATGCGAACCGTATATCACAAGTGACTCCGTCACCATGCTCACCCGCAGGGATGATATTCTTTATGCAATCAATGCACTGAACCGTTATCTCGGTGTCAAGAACATCATCATCGGTCTTGAAAAGAGCAACAAAAAGGTGATTGCCGCCATGCAAGAACTGGCAGCATCCGTCAGCGGCTTTTCCGTCACCGTGAAAGTTCTGCCGGACAAGTATCCGCAGGGCGGTGAAAAGGTGCTTGTTTACCATGCAACAGGCCGCAAGATTCCCGCAGGCAAGTTGCCTATTGATATCGGCTGTGTTGTGCTCAACAGCACTTCCGTTGCCGCGATCGGCTCGTATCTCAGAACAGGTATGCCCCTTGTTAAAAAGTGTATCACAGTTGAAGGCGGTGCTGTCAAACAGCCGCAGAATGTGATCGCTCCCGTCGGCACGCCGCTGAAAGAACTGTTTGAGCTTTGCGGCGGTTTCAAGGAAGAACCCGTCAAGATTATTTACGGCGGTCCCATGATGGGCATTACCGTGCCGAATGCGGATGTGCCTGTCATCAAAAACACAAATGCCATTCTTGCACTGACGAAAAAGGAAGCAAAACAGCCCAAGTCCACTGCTTGCATCCGTTGTGGTGCTTGTGTCAACACCTGCCCGTTTGGTCTTGCCCCTGTAAACATTGCCGAAGCCTATGAAAAGGAAGATGTTGATGCACTCAACAATCTTTCTGTTAATGCCTGCATGGAATGCGGTTGCTGCAGTTTTGTATGCCCCGGAAACCGTCCTCTGGTGCAGATCAATAAATTGTCAAAAAATCTTATCAGAGAGAAAGCTGCAAAGGAGGGTAACAAGTCATGAGCGCTTTGTCTACCGTTACGGTCTCTCCGCATATCCACAGCGGTAAAACCACCGCACGGATCATGCTGGATGTTTTAATTGCCTTGCTTCCCGCCACCATTGCCGGTACGGTCATTTTTGGCTGGAAAGCATTGGCGGTCGTTGCCGTCTGCGTTGTCTGCTGTGTCGGCTTTGAAGCACTCTTCAATCTTGCAAGCAAAAAAGAACAGACCGTCGGCGATTTGTCCGCGGCTGTTACAGGTCTGTTGCTTGCCTTGAATCTTCCCGTCGATGTGCCGCTGTGGCAGTGTGCGGTCGGTTCACTGTTTGCCATCATCCTTGTAAAATGCCTGTTCGGCGGCCTCGGCTGCAACCTTGTAAACCCCGCTATCACAGCACGCGTATTCATGTTGGTTGCTTTCAGTTCTCTGGCAGTTCCGTCTTTCCCCGTGGATGCCGTTGCTTCCGCAACCCCGCTTAGCAGTGAAACCATGCCGTCTTTGCTTGATTTGTTCCTCGGCAATCACGGCGGTGCCATCGGTGAAACCTGTGCACCGGCTTTGCTTCTCGGCGGCATTTATCTGCTTGTGCGCCGTGTGATCACATGGCACGTTCCCGTGCTTTACATTGCAACCGTTTTTGTGTTCTCTCTTTTCATGGAAGGCTTCGATGCCGTTGCCGCTTTGTCTATGATTTTGTCGGGCGGTCTGTTTATCGGTGCATTCTTCATGGCAACCGACTACACCACTTCTCCCTATACTGCCCGGGGCAAGGTCATTTTTGCCGTCGGCGCAGGTCTTCTCACTTGCCTGATCCGTTATTTCGGAACATACCCCGAAGGTGTTTCCTTTGCAATCCTGTTTATGAACATTCTCAATCCTTATATTTGCAAGTGGACAAAGCGTAAAGTTTTTGCAGCAGGAGGCGAAGAAAAATGAAAACAAAAATCAGGAATCTTGCTGTGTTTGTCTGCATCTGTTCGGTCATTACCTTGCTTCTTGCTGTGACAAACTTCATCACTGCTCCCATTATTGAAGAAAATCAGAATGCCGCCGCCAATCAGGCACTCATGGAAGTTATGCCCGATGCACAAGGTTTTGAAGTGGTGGATATCAGCACACTTACCCTGCCTGCCACCGTGACCGAAGTGAATAAAGAAACTTCGGGGCTCGGTTATGTTATCAAACTCAAAACCGCAGGTTACGGCTCGGATATGATTATTATGTGCGGTGTCACAAATGACGGTGTTGTCACGGGTGCTGTCTGCCTTTCTTCCAACGAAACCCTCGGCAAGGAAAAGACTTACGGCGAAAACTTCAAAGACAAAGATGCCGCAGGTGTTGAATCGGTTGACATCATCACAGGTGCCACCAAAACCACCGAAGCCTACAAAAATGCCATCAAGGATGCTCTGAATTCTGTTGTGATTCTCGGCGGCGGCTCGGTTGATATCCGCACCGAAGCAGAAATCCTTGCCGATAATCTTTCTGCCGCATTCCCCGACGGTGAAGGCAGTTTTGAAAAGATGTTTATGGTCGAATACCTCGAAGGCATTGATGCGGTTTACACCGCAACAAACGGCAAAGGCTTTGTCTTTGCCGTCGGCGAACAATTTGTCGGTGTTGACACGGACGGTACGGTCGTGACCGAAGGAGTCGAAGATGCAACACTGTTCACAAATGCACTTGCTGTTATCAAGGCAACTGTTACGGAAGATATTGACCTGACTTCTTTCCCCGACCTTGCAAAGCATGTTGTTTCCGCAAAGAAGACCGCTTCGGGCAACTTCATTCTTGAAACCAAGGGTGCCGGCTACGGCATCAAGGGCGGCAACGAATATCATCCCGCTTCGGGCGAATATATCATTGTCCGTGTGGCTGTTACACCCGATATGCAGATCCTTGATTGCATCACCGTTTCCGAAGCCGAAACCGACGGTCTCGGCGATGCGTGTGCAGACGAAAGCTTCTATGGCCGGTTTGCAGGCAAAACAGTAAACGATTACAAAGAAATTGATGCCATCAGCGGTGCAACCCTGACCACTGACGGTTATTTGCAGGCGATTGAACGCGCATTTAATGCAGTAAAGACATTGAACGGAGGTGCTGAAAATGAATAAAAACACATCTGCTTCTGTATTGCTCAACGGCATTCTGAAGGAAAACCCTGTTCTGGTGCTCATTCTCGGCACCTGTCCCACCCTTGCCACAACAACCACCGTTGACGGTGCGTTCGGTATGGGTATTGCGGCAATGGCAGTTCTTATCTGTTCGAATGTGTTTATTTCACTTCTTCGTAAAGTGATTCCCGAATCCATGCGTATTCCTTGTTATATTGTTATCATCGCAGGTTTTGTTACCATCGTTAAGATGCTTGTGCAGGCATTTTTGCCCGACCTGTATGTCACCCTCGGTGTGTATCTTGACCTGATTACCGTTAACTGCATCATTCTCGGCAGAGCTGAAATGTTTGCAAACAAGAACCCCGTTGTCGCTTCCGCGCTCGACGGCATCGGCATGGGCCTCGGCTTTACCCTTGCACTCACATTGATGTCCACCATCCGCGAAGTGTTCGGCGCCGCATCCTTTGCAGGTATTGCCATTCCGTTCCTTGAAAACTACAAAATCGAATTCTTTACCAAAGCCCCCGGCGGATTGGTGGTTTACGGTCTGTTGATCGCTCTCATTTATGTTGTGACCCACGGCAGAGCCCCCGTCAAAAAGTCCTTCTCCTGTGAAGGCTGCCCGAATGCAGGTACCTGCCACGGTGCCGCATGTGAAAAGAAAGGAGCTGAAAGCTGATGGATGTTAAAGTGCTGATTGTTATTCTTCTGTCTGCCGTTTTTGTTGACAACTACGTTCTCAGCAGATTCCTCGGCATCTGTCCGTTCCTCGGCGTTTCCAAAAAAATCGATCAGGCGGTCGGTATGGGTGTTGCGGTTACCATGGTTATGCTTCTTGCAACTGCTGTTACATGGCCCATTCAGTATTATGTGCTCAACACCCTGAACCTCGGCTATCTGCAGAACATTGCATTCATTCTTGTTATTGCAACGCTTGTGCAGATTCTGGAACTGCTTCTTAAAAAGTTCTCACCTTCGCTGTACAAAGGCCTCGGTGTGTATCTGCCGCTGATCACCACCAACTGTGCGGTGCTCGGTGTTACCATCAACAACATCATTGATGGCTACAACTTCCTTGAATCCATGGTCAGCTCCCTTGGATGCGGTCTCGGTTTCCTGCTTGCCATGGTGCTGTTTTCGGGGCTTCGTTCCAAAATCAATGACTCCAAAGTGCCCGCACCGTTCCGCGGCCTTGCCGTGACCCTCATTGCCGCTTCGTTCATTTCCCTTGCATTCATGGGATTCAGCGGCATTGTGGAAAATATTTTTGCTTGATGAGAGGTGCCTGATATGGAAATATTGATTGCATTTCTTGTAATGTTGGCTGTTGCAGTCGTAGCAGGTGTTCTGCTGACTGTGTTCTCCCATTTCTTCGCTGTGCCGGAAGATCCGCTTAAAACGGAAATCCGTGCATGTCTTCCCGGCATCAACTGCGGTGCCTGCGGCTACAAAGGCTGTGACGACTATGCCGAAGCACTTGCCACAGGTGATGTCAAGCCCAATCTTTGCATTCCCGGTGCACAGGCTGTTGCCGATCAGATCGGTTCCATTCTTAATATCGAAGCCGAACCGTTTAAGGATGTTGTGGCATTCGTTGCCTGCAACGGCCATTGCGAAGCCACATTCAACACGGCGGCATACGAAGGAGTCAAAACCTGTTCTGCCGCTTCCATGGTCTACGGCGGAACCAATTCCTGCCGCTATGGTTGTTTGGGTTACGGTGACTGTGCCAATGTTTGCCCGTCCGATGCCATTTGCCTTGCAGACGGCATCGCCCATATTGACACCTCGCGTTGCATCGGTTGCGGACTGTGTGCAAACACCTGCCCGAAGCATATCATCCATATGATTCCGCAGGAAGCAAAAACTGTTGTTCTGTGCAGCAACAAGCAGAAAGGCGCCGATGCCAAAAAGGCTTGCAAAAATGCTTGCATCGCTTGCAGAAAGTGCGAAAAGACCTGCCCGAATGATGCCATCAAGGTCATTGACAATCTTGCAGTCATTGATTATGACAAGTGCACCAACTGCGGTGCCTGCGTGGCAGAATGCCCCACGGGCTGTCTGAAAACCGTATTTTTCCCCGATATTCCCGATGACGTCAATACCGAAGAACTGATCAAGTGATATGAAAAAAGAAATCCCCAAAAAGCACCGTAATGATATCATTCTGATTGCTTGCGTGTTGCTTGTTGCGGCGGTCGGATTTGTGTATCTGAATTTTTTCCGCAGTGAAGGAAATACCGTCACGGTCACGGTGGACGGAACCGAATACGGTGTGTATTCTCTTTCGGAAAACAGAACAGAGGATATTTACACAGGGGGAGATAACCAACACCATAACCGCCTTGTCATCAAAGACGGCAAAGCATACATGGAAACCGCAAGTTGCCCTGACGGCATCTGCGTTGCCCATAAGCCTGTTTTTCGTGACGGCGAAAGCATCATCTGCCTTCCCAACCGCGTGGTTGTTACGGTTGACCTTGCAGATGAAACAGAAACTCCCGATATTATCATGTAAGTAGGTGCCTGCTTTGAAAAACAAATCGAAATCCGTTGCTTTTGCGGGCATCTGCGTTGCACTGGCTCTGATATTGGCATACATCGAAGTGCTGTTGCCGCCTTTGTTCAGTGCGGTGCCCGGTATCAAAATGGGTTTGCCGAATATTATTATTGTGTTTCTGTTGTATCGGCGCGGTCCCGTATTTGCCGGTATTGTTTCGCTGTTGCGAATCCTTCTTGTCAGCATGCTGTTTGGCAATGTGATGGCACTCCTGTACAGCCTTGCGGGTGGTATTCTCAGTCTTGCGGTGATGGTGATTCTCAAAAAACTGAATGCACTGTCACCCGTCGGTGTCAGTGTTGCCGGCGGTGTCACGCATAATGTCGGACAGATCATGATGGCCGTTTTGTTGCTTGACACCGTGCAGATCGGGTATTATCTCGTCGTACTTGCCATCACGGGAACCATTGCAGGGATCGTGATCGGTCTGTGCGGAGTGTTGCTTGTGAAAAGAATTCCGCAAAAGCTTATCTGAATGTATATTTATGGTTGACAAAAACCAATAATTGTTGTAATATGTCCGCGGTAAAAAATATAATAAAATAAAAAGGAGCTATTTCTCATGAAAAAAACTCTCGTTCTCGCATTGTGCCTTGTTATGGCTATCTGCGCTATGTTCGCAGGTTGCGATAACACCACTGATCCCGCTGTCACCGACGGCAACGCAACCGCCGGCAATGCAACCGAAGGCAATGTTGTTGACAACGTTGTTGAATCCACTCTTAAGTTCGGGTCTGCTGTCTATGTATCCAACCTTGCTGTGACCGATGCCACCGAAGACAAAGACGGTTCCGGCAAAATCGACATCACTGTTGCCGCTGTTACCGTTGATGCTGAAGGCAAAATCGTTGCCTGTGCACTCGACACCGCAAGCAACACCGTGAACTTCACTTTTGACGGCAAAGCTGTTGCAAACGAAGAATTCAAAACCAAGTACGAACTCGGCAACGACTACAATATGGTTGCTTACGGCGGTGCTGTAAAAGAATGGTTTGAACAGGCTGATGCTTTCGAATCTGTTGTTGCAGGCAAGACTCTTGATGAAGTCAAGGCTCTCGTTGCTGAAGGAAACAAAGGGAACGACGAAGTTGTGGCTGCCGGTTGCACCATCATGATCAACGAATTTGTTGCTGCCATCGAAAAGGCTTACAATGCAGCTGCCGAATCCGATGTGACTGCTGCGGATACCCTCAAGGTAACTGCCGCAACCGAACAGACCTGCACCGATGCAACCGAAGACAAAGACGGTTCCAACAAGGTTTCCACCACTGTTTTTGCAGCTGCTGTTGATGCAGAAGGCAAGGTTGTTGCCGCTGCAAGTGACTGCGTTGAAATTTCCTTCACATTCGACATGGCAGGTGTTGCAACTCTCGACACCACCAAGGAAGTTCTTTCCAAGAAGGAACAGGGCTCTGATTACGGCATGGTCGCTTACGGCGGTGCCGAAAAAGAATGGTTCGAACAGGCTGCTGCTTTCGATGCTGCTTGCATCGGCAAGACCGCTGCTGAAATTGCAGGTTTTGTTGCAGAAGACGGCAAGGGTGTTGCTGACATCCAGGCTGCAGGTTGCACCATCTATGTAACCGGTTTCGTAATGGCCGCTTCCAAGATCTGAGTTGCCACCAATTAAACAAATAAAAAAGAGAGAGAAAATTCTCTCTCTCTTTTTGTTTATCGGACGAATATGATGAAAAGAGTTTTAAGCATTGCAGTTTTGCTTTGCATTCTCATAAGCGGTTTTTGTGCTTGCACAACGCAACCGCAAAAAAATAAATATACTGCTCATTCCATGGAGTATTTTGACACCGTGACCACCATAACGGGGTATGCGGATTCACAGGAAGAATTTGATACTGTCGCTGACGAGGTTTTCTCGGCATTCAGTGAATATGACCGTTTGTATTCCATTTATCACCGCTTTAACGGTATGGAAAACCTGTGTACGATCAATGAGCTGGTTGACGGACAACACCGCACCGTAACAGCGGACAGACGCATTGTCGATATGCTTCTTTATGCAAAAGAAATGTACACCGCCACAAACGGCATTATGAATATTGCCATGGGCAGTGTTTTGTCTTTATGGCATGATTACCGCACCATCGGCAAAGATAACCCCACACAGGCATCCCTGCCTCCCATGGAAAAACTCCGGGAAGCCGCACGGCATTGCGACATGGAAAAGATTATCATTGACGAGGTCAACAACACCGTTACATTGACCGACCCGCAGATGACCCTTGATGTCGGTGCCATTGCCAAGGGCTATGCCGTTGAATGCGTTGCCAAAAGCCTTGAAGCAAAAGACATTACGGGATATGTGCTGAATGTCGGCGGCAATGTGCGCACCATCGGCACAAAAGCGGACGGCACCCCGTGGGCAGTCGGAATCGAAAACCCCGACGGCGGAGATTATCTGGCATATCTCAACCTGCAAGGAGAGTCTGTTGTTACAAGCGGCTCGTATCAACGTTTTTATTATGTGGACGGCAAGCCTTATCATCACATCATCCATCCCGAAACTCTGATGCCCGCAGATCTTTATGTGTCCGTGTCGGTCGTCTGCAAGGATTCAGGGCTTGCCGATGCGCTTTCAACGGCACTGTTCTGCTTGCCGTTGGAAGAAGGAAAACAAATTGTTGAATCGTTTGCCGATACCGAAGCTATGTGGGTGGATGCAGACGGTAATCAGACCGTTTCATCCGGCTGGAATACATTTGCAAATTAAAGAAGGTGCAAAAAATGTTTGAAAATCTTGTTGCAAATTTTAAGGAATTTTTGGTTCCCTTTGCAGAAATTACATCGGGTCTGCTTGAACTGATCGGCATTCTTATTATTTTTGTCGGGTCTTTCCGTGCTTTAGTCCGTCTTTTGCAGTGTATGAAAAACAAGCAACCACTGCACATTGTTGTGGACCTCGGCAGAGCTTTGTCGCTGGCACTGGAATTCAAAATGGGTGCCGAGATCATCAAAACGGTTATCATCCATAACCTCGAAGAACTGGCCATTTTAGGTGTTGTTATCATCATCCGTGCCTTGCTGGCAGTTCTCATTCATTGGGAAATTCGCGTGGAAGAAAAGAACCGTCAGGCTGAACTTGAAAAAGGTTCGCCAACGGATTCCTGCGGACAATAAAAAAATGAAACACTCGTTGCCGGAGTGTTTCATTTTTTTTGCCTGATTACATAAGGTTTTTGTTGCTTACTTTGCAGATGCTTTTCTTTTCTTCTGCACCTTTTTCGGCGAGATGCCGTAGGCTTCTTTGAACTTTTTTGAAAAGTAGTTGCTGTCTTCAAAGCCGCAGCATTCCGCGATCTGTGTTATATTCTGTTTATCGTCTGTGCGAAGCAGTTGTTCGGCATGTTGCAATCGTAAAGAATTCAGATATTTTGAAAAACCCAGCCCCGTTTCTTTTTTGAACATTCTTGAAAAATGCTCACTGCTGACGGAAAATCTTTTTGCCAAAGCCGAAAGGGAAATATCCGATGAAAAATTTTCTTTTATATAAGCAACCGCCTGTTCAATGACCTTGTTGCCGTCATCAACGGGAATGCAGGAATCTGCATTTCTTGCAAGAAAATAAAACAGGGAATGCGTATGGCAGACAATTATTTCATCGGAAAGAATATCTTTCAGTTTGTATTCTTGCTCGATTTTGCCGAAAATCTTTTTTACTTCATCTGCCACAAGCGGGTTTCTGTAAAGATAGTTCTTTGCAAAAACAGTATCAAGCAGGGTCTCGGGAATATAGTTTTTGTTGCAATTGATAAGAATTCTTGTGTGTTCAATGTTGTCGTATTTTGTGTGATGAATAATGCCGTCGGGGATGATGACAATGTCACCCGCCTGCACGGTGTAAACCTTGTTGTCAATGATGTAGGTGCAGTTCCCTTCAAGCAGAAAATAGATTTCATACAGTCCGTGATAATGCGGCCAGGAAGTGCCTGTTTCTGCCACACGCTTGCTTACCCCGCGGTGAAAATAAAACTTCTCATCGGGGTCAAATTTAATGGAATTCATCTTTTGCACCTTCTTTCTTTTTTGATATTATCATTGCACATCAAAAAAGTCAAGAAATTAACCCTAAACTGTCAATTTTGTTAAGGAAATTATAACAAAACAGATGTATTATATGATTGTATAAGTATGATACAAAGGGAAGATAGTCGTGAAAAAAGGGATAAAAGCAATTCTTGCCGTTTTGCTTGTGCTCATCATCGGTGCCGGCAGTTTTGTGCTTTATAAAAATACGCAGGGCATTTCTTATGATCTTTCTTCGGTTGAAAAAATGCAAAACTCCGTTGAGATCATTGCAGAAGATGCCGACAGTGTAACCATCAGAAAAAACGGTGACGGTGATTTCAAAGTGCTGATGTTTACCGACACGCATCTGAACGGCAAAAAGCAAACAGACAACATGACCGTTTCTTATATCGTGAAGAATATAACCGCCCAACAGCCCGATCTCGTTGTTTTCGGCGGCGACAATGTTTCTTCGGGGTTTAACAAAAAACGCAATGAAGAATTTGCACAACTGATGGAAAACCTCGGTGTTTATTGGGCAGCCGTGCTCGGCAACCACGAGGGAGACGGACTTATGGCGGTTTCAAGGGAAGAAAATGTGCAAATCTTCTCGTCATACGAATATTGCCTGATGAGAAACGGCAAAGATGATGTGGACGGCAACGGCAACTATACTATCAACATTCTGAATGCCGACAACACACTGAAAGAAGTATTTTTCTTCATGGATTCGGGCAGTTACATGACCGAAGAATCAAAAACGGAATACGGTGTCACCCAAGATGGTGAAGTGTATGACGGTGTCAAAATCTCGCAGGTGAATTGGTACAACGAAAAACACGCAAGTCTGACAGCGCAATACGGCGATTTTAAGTCCGTGCTTGTGGTGCACATTCCGCCGTATCAGGCAGAACAGGATTATGCCGAAAATGATTTTCTGTACGGTGCAAAGCGAGAGGGTGTTTGCGAATCAGGGTTTGATGCGGGGCTTGTTGATGCCATGATTGAAAAGGGAAGTGCGCAGGCTGTTTACTTCGGACATGACCATGTGAACGATTTCGGTGTGATGTATGAAAACATTCTGCTTTCTTACATTCAGCCCTCGGGCTACGGGGTTTACAATATGCAAAGCAAATTCGGCTCCCCCGAAAACGAATGGATTCAGGGATGCACATTGCTGACCATCGCAGCCGACGGCACATACACCGCCGAACAGATATTCAATCATCAATAAGTTATGAAAATAATGCTTTTGATGATTGCCGTCATTTCGGCAGGCATGCCCGTGTTCACGCAGAAAACGGGGCTTTCCCAAAAATACGGTTTTGCGATGAAAATGCTGTGTGCGGGGCTGTATCTTTTGACGGGGCTTCTCGCGGCAACCGCTTTTAAAACAGGAACGCTGTATACTTTTCTGATTCTCACCGCCTTGTTGTGCGGTGCCCTGGGTGACTTTTTCTTAAGTTACAAGCAGGAAAAATATTTTCTGTCGGGTGTCGTCTTCTTTGCATTGGGGCACGGGGTTTACAGCATTGCTTTTCTCACAGCCGGGGAATACAAAGCAATACATCACATCATTCCCGTTTCGGTTTTTGCTGTTCTTATGGCTTTGCTGCTGTTTGTTTTTGCAAAAACAAAACTCAAACTCGGCAAATTGCAGATGCCGCTTCTGGTTTATGGGGCAATTCTGTTCTTCTTTTTCGCCGGTGCCGTTACCAAAGGTGTGGTTGCGGCAACAGCGGGAAATCTGCCCTTCGGTTTGATTCTCATTGCGGGGGCATTGCTTTTTATTGCATCCGACCTGATGCTCGGCGTGCAAATCGGCGGTGTGAAATTACCCAAACTTTTGCACCACGCGGTTTCTTACACCTATTTCCCCGCACAGACGCTGTTTGCCTTGAGCATATTTTTTCAGACACTCATAAACGGATAAACTGATATACAAGGAGAAACGAATATGGGAAATTTCAAAGAAAAACTGCAATCTTTCAAAAATAATCCCGATATCGCACTCAGGGAGCAGGTCGGCTACATTTCGGGTCTGCTCGGCAACAGCATGGGGCAGGATGCGGTCGGCACCTATACCGATCAGTTTATGTATGACTACATGGGGCTCAAGTCAAGCCAAATCGTCACCATGAAATCCGCCACCACGGGTGTGAATATCTTGATTGCCCCCATTGTCGGTGCCCTGCTCGACGGCAACAGCTCTAAAAAAGGCAATGCAAGAACCTTTATGCGGGCTTCTGCCATTCCGTTCACACTGGCTTCCGTTCTGCTGTTTATTGTGCCGTCAGGCTCGGCGACCTTCAACTTTATCTGGAGCTTTGTGCTGTATCTGACATTCAACATTGCCGACACCTTTTTTGATGTGGCGCTGTCTACGCTTTCGGTGCGAATGACCCCCAATGCCAAGGCCAGAAAGAATTTCTATACCGTTGCAAGTCTTGCTGCTACCGTCGGTTCCATGCTGCCGGGCGGCCTTGTACCCATCATCATCGAATCGCAGCAGGGAGATTACAGCTCCGAAAAATGGGCCTTCTTTTCGGTGGCACTGCTGTTTGGCATTATCGGTTTGTTTGCCATGATGGTACCCTGCCTGACCCTCAGAGAGCGCAACCTTGTGCTGCCTCCCAAGGACAACAAAAAGGTCAATATTGACTTCAAGCTGATTCTTCTGAACCGTCCGCTGTTGCTTTTGTGCCTGAGCCAGTGCGTGGACTCGATTCGTCAGGTCTGCTACAATTCGCTGCCCTTCTTCTACAAGCAGACACTCAACAAATACAGCATGAAAACCTATGTGGAGGTTGCATCCTCTGCATTGTCCTACGGCGGCCTTTTGGCCCTGCCTTTCACCGGCAGAAAATTTTCTTCGCGTGATGTGCTCGTGCTCGGCTATCTGCACACGGGTATCTGCTATCTGCTTTTGTCGCTGTTCGGCTACAAGCATCTGTGGATTGTCGGTATCCTGATTGCCATCGGCGGTCTTCCCAATGCCGCAATGGGTGCCGCAAGACGAATTCTGCTTGCAGACTCAACTGACTATATGGAATGGAAAAGCTACAAAAAATACGGTGTGGCACAGCGTAATGAGGGTATGATTTTTGCATTCAACACCATGATTAACAGAATTGCCGCCCTGTGGAAGGAGCTGCTTGTGAACGGCGGTCTTTCCCTCATCGGCTATCAGAGTGCACAGATGATCGGCGGCGAAATGGTGGAAGCGGTGCAGACTCCCAAAACATTGCACGGCATTTTCCTGCTTGTGGTTGTGCCCGGCATTATCGGCAATCTGCTGCCCTCGCTCATTATGATGTTCGATAACTTCACAGGTAAGCACAAGGCAAAAATTATGGAAGAGCTCGAAGAAATCCGTGCTCTGAACAAAGCCGCCAACGAAGAAAACGAAACCGTTTAAGAAGAAAAAAGAACCTCGCCGATGGATGAGGTTCTTTTTTGCGTGTAAGCGTGTTATTTTTTCTTTCCGAATGCCGATGCAACTGCGCAGACTGCTTTGTAGGCAGAGCCTTCAAGTTCCTTTTCTGCTTCTTTGAGTTGCTTTCTGATTTCAATTCCCTGCGGGCAGTGCTGTTCGCATTTGCCGCAACCGATACAAGCGGAAGCAGGTGCATGTTTTTCTTTGACGGTACATTTGGCGTATTCTTTGATGCCTTTGAAACGGTTGTCGGTAAAACAGCGGTTGTAGGCAGAAAATGTGCCGCTGATGTTGATATTCTGCGGGCAGGGCATGCAATACCCGCAACCCGTGCAGCCGACCTTCATTTTGGCATTGATGGAGTTTACAACGCTTCTGAGCATGGCTTCATCCTGCTTGGTCAGCTCACCGATTTCAGTCGTGTTGGCGGTGTTGATATTATCCTGCACCATTTCATCGGAATTCATACCCGACAGCACCACCGTCACCTCGGGCTGATTCCACAACCAACGCAGAGCCCACTGTGCGGGTGTGTGTTGCACGGTGTGTTCGCTGAAAATGCGCTTTGCATCTGCGGGAAGGTCATTCACAAGTTTGCCGCCGCGAAGCGGTTCCATAATCATAACGGGAATGCCTTTTGCGTGGGCATGTTGCAAGCCCTTGCGACCCGCTTGCGTATGCTCATCCATGTAATTATACTGAATCAGGCACATGTCCCAATCGTAGGCATCCACGATTCTGCAGAACATCTCGCTGTTGCCGTGGAACGAAAAACCAAACTGACGAATCACGCCGCTTGCTCTTTTTTCTTCGATCCATTTTTCGATGCCGATGCTTTGCAGGCGTTCCCACAGCTTGATGTCACCCATCATGTGGAACAGGAAAAAATCCACATAGTCCGTGCGTAGTCTTTTCAACTGTTCACCCAAAAGTTTGTCAAGAATCTCTGTTGTGCGCATCATCTGCGGAGGCAGTTTGGTGGCAATGAACACCTTGTCGCGGATATTGTTCTTTTCAAAAATTTCACCGATCGCTGCTTCGCTGCCGGGGTAAATGAATGCCGTGTCAAAATAGTTCACGCCGTTGCGAAATGCGTTCATGACCTGCTTTTCGGTTTCTTCCATCTGAATTCTGCCCAGCTTCTTTTTGAAGCGCATGCAGCCGAAGCCTAAAACAGATAATTGGTTGCCGTATTTATCCTCACGGTATTTCATAAAAGCCCTCCGAAACAAATTGATTGTAAATTCTTAATTATCATTATATCATAACTGTGTCACCGATTTCAACTTTTCTTTGAAAACGGACTATTCTTGTGTTATAATCAATTCATATTTTTTTGCGAGGTGAAAGAATTGCCTTTTGAAAATGTAAAAATCACTGTCATCCGTTCCGACCGCAAAACATTAGCAATTCAGCTCAAAAACGGCGAAATCATCGCCCGCGCACCCAAACGGATGAAAGAAAAAGAAATATTTGCTTTCATTGAATCCAAAAAGAGTTGGATTGAAACCCACCTTGCCACGCAACAGCAACGCAAAGAAGCACTTGCAAAAGTGCCCCCTTTAACACAGGAAGAAATCAATGCGCTTGCGCAAAAGGCATTGAAAATCATTCCGCAGAAGGTTGATTTTTTTGCCAAGCAAATCGGTGTGACATACAACAGAATCACAATCCGTTGTCAGCGCACACGGTGGGGGAGTTGCTCCTCGCAAGGCAATCTGAATTTTAATTGTCTTTTGATGCTGTTACCCGATGAAATCATCGACAGCGTAGTTGTTCACGAGCTCTGCCACCGCAAGCACATGAACCATTCCAAACAGTTTTATGCGGAGATTGAAAAAGTTTTTCCGAATTATCCCGCTTGCCACAAATGGCTCAATGAAAATGGCAGATTTTATCTTGACCGATTGCCGTAAAAAATGACTGCTTACCCGAATCGGTAGGCAGTCTTTGCTTGATTATCAGACGATTTCAATAACCTGATAGCCGTTGTCTGTGATTACCTTTGCAAGCACATCGTCTGCAACAAGGGTATTCAGTGTGACCACTGCCGTGCCGGCCGTATGGCTGACCACTGCCGCCGCAACACCGTCTGTGCTTTCCAGCAACTGTTTTACTCTTGCTTCGCAATGCGGGCACATCATGCCTTCAATTTTTATGGTTTTTTCCATTTGTGTTACCTCGTTTCTTGTTTTTTGTTTCATTTTTTTATCTTTTTTGGTGGTGTGAATGTTGCAAAGATTGAGCCGCAGTGCATTGGAAACCACGCAAAAACTCGACAGGCTCATAGCCGCCGCACCGATCATGGGATTGAGTGTCACTCCCGCCCACACCAAAGCACCTGCCGCAACGGGAATGCACACGACATTGTAGAAAAATGCCCAAAACAGATTCCCGTGAATGGTTCGCAGTGCCGCACGGCTGAGTCTGATTGCCGCAGACACATCACTCAATCTGCTGTTCACAAGAACAATGTCTGCCGCGTCTATGGCAACATCCGTGCCTGCGCCGATTGCAATGCCGATGTCGGCACGTGTCAATGCGGGGGCATCGTTGATGCCGTCACCTACCATGGTGACTTTACCTTCTTTTTGCAAACGGGCGATGGCGGCTTCTTTGCCGTCCGGCTTTACCTCGGCAATCACTTCGTCCGTGCCGACCTGTTTGCCGATGGCTTCGGCGGTCATCTTGTTGTCACCCGTCAGCATAACAACACGGATTCCCATGTTTTTAAGCTCTTTAACGGCTTTTGCGCTGTCTTCTTTGATTTGGTCTGCAATGGCAATGATGCCAAGCATTTTTCCACCTTTTGCAAAGAAAACGGCGGTTTTGCCTTCCGTTGCAAACTGATTTGCTTTTTGCGCAAGGGCTACGGGGATTTGGGCATATTTTTTAACAAAATCCGCATTGCCGCCGCAAACGGTTTCATTGTGTATTTTTGCAATCAATCCCCCACCGGGGAAAACCTCAAAATCCGAAGTTTGCAAAGCGGAAAGTTTGTTTTCTTCTCCGTATTTCACAATGGCCTTTGCCAACGGATGCTCGCTTTTGATTTCAAGGCTGTATGCAATCTGCAAGAGTTCGCTGTCGCCCGCAATATCCGTCACTTCGGGTTCGCCTTTGGTGACAGTGCCCGTTTTGTCGAGCGCGACAATTTCCGTTTTTCCTGCCTTCTCAAGCGCGGTTGCTGTTTTAAAAAGGATTCCGTTCTTTGCGCCCTTGCCGTTCCCGACCATAATGGCAACGGGGGTTGCAAGCCCGAGCGCACACGGGCAACTGATCACAAGCACCGAAATTGCTCTTGTCAGCGCAAAGCCTACGGTTTCGCCGAGCAGAAGCCATATAACCAGAACAACTGCCGCAATGCCCATCACGATCGGAACAAAAATCCCGGAAACCTTATCGGCAATTTTGGCAATGGGGGCTTTGGTTGCCGCCGCATCGCTTACCATACGGATAATCTGTGCAAGGGTTGTGTCTTCACCGATTCGCGTGGCTTCGCATTTTATAAATCCCGAACGGTTGATTGTTGCGGCAGTGACGGTATCTCCGATTTGTTTTTCAACGGGAATGCTTTCTCCCGTCAGGGCGGATTCATCCACTGCGCTGTGGCCGTCTGTCACAATGCCGTCCGCGGGAATGCTTTCACCGGGACGCACGGCAAAAATATCGCCTTTTTGCACCTTTTCCACGGGAATGATTTGTTCCGTGCCGTCACGGATGACGGTTGCTGTTTTCGGCGCAAGGCGCATAAGACTTTTCAGTGCATCGGTGGTTTTGCCTTTTGACCTTGCCTCCAACATTTTGCCGAGTGTAATCAACGCAAGAATCATGGCCGCCGATTCAAAATAAAATTCATGCAGCCAATGCGCGGGTGTTTCGGAGGCGGTCATGGCAAGCAAGGCATAAACACTGTAACCAAAAGAAGCCCCCGAACCGAGTGCAACCAGCGTATCCATGTTCGGTGCGCGGTGCAAAAGCCCTTTGAAGCCGTTTACAAAGAACTTTTTGTTGATAACCATCACAATGCCCGCCAACAGCATTTGCAAAATGCCGATGGCAACAGGATTATTCTGTAAAAATGCGGGTAAAGGAAAATCCCACATCGTGTGCCCCATAGACAAATACATCAGCAAAAGCACAAAGAAAAGGGAAGCCACCAGCCTTTTGAAAAGCACGGGTGTTTCTTTGTCGGTCAGCACATCGCGTTCGGCAACAGTCACCGTTTTGGCGGTGCCTTTTTTTGCCGCATCGTAGCCTGCATTGCGTACGGCAGCTATAACAGATTGTTCACTTGCAGTGCCCTCTACGCCCATGGAATTGGTAAGTAAGTTTACCGAACAGGCGGTTACTCCGGTAACGCTCAAAACGGCTTTTTCAACTCTTGCACTGCATGCCGCACAGCTCATGCCGCTTACATTGTATTGTTCCATGACAGATTCTCCTTTCTTTCATAAATAGCCGCAATGTTTGTTTTTTAATTATTACAGCATATTCTCATCATACACGGCTCTTGCGCCGCCGATGAATTTGGGTCTTGTGCGGGCTGCAAGCACCATTGCTTCGCCGATTCTGTTGTTTTCCAGCCGCAAAGGGACTGCCACCTTTTTCAGGTGCATGCCGATCATCGTAAATCCGATATCAAGCCCCGCATCCGCTTTGATTTCTTCAACGGCAATCGGGTCATTGAAATTTTCGTACGCTTTTGCGGCAAGCGAACCGCCCGCTTTGGGTTGCGGAATCACGCTGACAGGCTCTGCAAACGGAATTGCATTACGTTCGGTGATGATAGCACGGTTCAGATGCTCACAGCACTGCACGGCAAGAAACAGATTCTTGCTTTTTGCAAAATCGTGTAAAGCGCTGAAGATTTCACCCGCCGTATCGGGATTGGAATTGGTTCCGATAACCGAGCCGACCACCTCACTGGTGGAACAGCCGACCACCACAATGTTCCCGGCCTGTAACTTTGCTTTTTCGCAAAGCTCCGCAATGGCGGCTTGTGTTTGTTCGTAAATTGATTGATTCATAAGTGTATCCTTTATAACAAAAATCAGTTTTGTTTATTATACAACATACCCTGTTAAAAATGCAACTCCTTCGGCAAAAACCGAAGGAGTTTTTTGTTCAATCGTCCGCTTTTTCTTTTTTGATCGCTTTTTTCTGCCATGTTCTTTTGCGGCACTGCGGACAGCGCAAATATCTTGTTCTGCCCATGTGCATGGCAAGGTTGACCGCCTTGAATGTCGGCACATAACGGTAACCGCAGGCTTTGCATTCGTAATAGCCTGCAATCTGCTCGATCTTCAATGCGAAGCCGAAACCGACAATGCAGGGAATGAAGCCCGAAAATGCAAGCACGGTTCTTTGCCATTCTTCCATCGGCAGCAGTGAACCGATGATGATCGGCACAAACAAAATAATGAGTGACAAAATGCCGACCACCCATTCAATGCGAAGTAAATTCCGGTCGCTTTGCTCCTTTTGACGGATGATTTCAAGCATGTTTTTTTCTGCCTCTTTGTTGTAGTTGTTCATTGTAATGACCTCCCCTGATAATAAATCGTTTACACTGATTTCAAGAATTGCACACAGCCCGAGCATGATGGATGAATCGGGCATGGTTTTTCCCGTTTCCCATTTGGACACGGCTCTGTCTGTGATGTTCAGTTTTTCTGCCAATTGCATTTGTGTCAGATTTTTCTTTTTTCTGCATTCGGCTATGAATCTGCCGATTTTTATCTGATCCATGTGTTGCCTCCTTTCGATTTCAGTATACCTGCCCGAAGGCACAAAATAAACACACCAACGGTTGAATGGGGAGATATCAACCGTTGGTAGAGCAAAAATTTTAACCGCAAAACAAGAATTTACAACCCGGTTAAAGGCTTTTCGATGTTATAGCCGTCGGTTTCTGTGTATGACATCCCGACAGTGCCGATGGGGAAATAGTGAATGGTGTAATATGCCTTTTGAGATTCAATAAAATCAATCGTCACAAAAACAGGCACCAATGGAACAGTCTTTGAATAGAATCCTTTTGCCTGATTTTCGATTGCTTCGATGTAATGTGCAGGGATATCAGTTTTGTTTACAAGAAAAGGATTGAAAGTCAAAATACAAAGCCCTGTAATCAGTATGATCGTTGAAACAACGGCAATGATAAACTTTTTCTTCACAGTGGCACCTCCTGAAAAATTTACGGCTGTTCTTTTTTGTAGAATGCACCTTCCCAATCCCAAAGGGTATAAATATACTCGGTTTCTGAATCACCCTTGACAGTATAAACCTTCATTGTGATATTTGTATTTGATACCTTACCAAGATATTTCCCTTTGTCTGCATTGCTGTAGCCGCTGTTGTGCTCCCGAATATATGTTACATCATCAATGATAATCAATTCGTTTTCTGCACCGCTGATTTTTCCGATCGTATTCCCGGTACAGGCGGAAAAACACAAAAGACAAACCAGAACAATTGCAACAGCAGTCAGCCTTTTCATAGAATCACGCCCTTTTAATAAATTTGACTGATAATGTGATTATAGCATCAAGGTATAATCATTTCTATCTTTTTGTTTAAATCAATTCCCGTTTTTATTCAAAAGAATATTGGGAATTTTTTTGCATTTCAGGCTTAATTATGTTGAATTTCTGTGTGGTATATGATACAATATAAATGTGAAGAGGGAATTGTATGGAGTATCAGTACATAGGAAAACTGAATATTGGACCATTAGAGGACGAGTTTGGTTCTTTGGCAACTGATGAACTTATATTGACGCAAGAGCGAGACGATCATATAAAAGACCGTCACCAAGCCGATTATAAACTATTTCATAAATGTGTGTTTGATGTAATAAGTATTCCGGATTTAATACTTAAGGATGCCAAAAATAAGAATACTGTTATGTATATCAAATACATAGAAGAAACAAATGTCAATATTGTCATACGGCTTTCATTGGAAACAGAAGGTTCGAATTATAAGAATTCAATCATTACCTCATATCGTGTGGGTGCTAAGAATTTAAAAAGATTTGCAAAAAACAATAAAATACTTTACAAGAAAGAATAATTGTGATATAATACAATTATACTGATATAAACGATTTGGAAGTAGAGAATGTGCTTCTACGCACCCTTTGGGTCAAAAGAAATGTGGGATTGGCACACCACCTGTAATCGTTTGGTAGGAGATGATGGATGTCATCTCCTATTTTTTTGTTGGTGTTTTAACATATACACCCTATACTTATCACAACAATAAGCATAGGGTGTATAATTGAGCTTACCTAAAGGTTATTCTTCCGTAATTTCCACCTTGAACATTGCCTTGTTCTGCGAAACGAACAGCTTTCCGCCGAGAACGCAGTCGAAATCTTTCACAATGATCTCCTGCGGAGGAACGACCGGGTATTTTGCATTGTAGGAATCGTCCTTATGGTTTGCATTGACTTTGTTGAACAGATAATTGAAGCCGGGTCTGTAAACAAACAGGCCGTCAATTTCAATTCTCTGGGGCAGGTAGCAGGTGTAGCCGAAATCATGGTTTTCCGTATTGTTTGCATTGATAATATGGAGTGACACACCCGTGGGATAGAACTTGCAGTTGCGGATAATCAGGTCGCCGTTCCATGTGGAACCGTAGTCTTCACGCAGGTCAACGAAATCCTGTGCCATAACGGTGGTGTTTTCAATCAGTGCCGTGCCACTGCCGATGATCTTGATGCCGTGGTGGCCGAGCACAGAGTTTTTCACCGTTGCATTCAGCACACCCTGATGGGCATCGAAACGCGAGAATGCACAGCCGTCATACACAAGATTCTTGCAATAGTTCGTGCCCGCAATGCCCCAGTAGTCACCGTCGGTGATGTCGTTGGTCTGGTTGCAGTTGATGAACTTTGCATTCACAGCCGTTGCGGCGCCGATGTCGTAGGTGCCCATCTGCACACTTGTTCCTGCCGAGCCGATTGTTGCATACTTCTTGTGGCCTGTAAATGTGCAGTTTTTGACTGTTACGTCAGCACAACACGAAAGGCTGACAAAAGCCGAATACGGAGCTCCCGTTTTGCCCTCGTTTTCAATATCGTGATACAGTCCGTCTATAACAGTATTGGAGCGTCTGACCTGAATGCCTCTTGTATAATAGGTATATTCGGACGGTGCTGCGTTTGCAAGGGTGGTAAAGCGACCGCCTTTGATGGTCAGCGTTTCGGTGTCAACGGGATAAACGGTTGCGCCTGTAATGGCATTAAAATCCCAGATGAGGGGAGTGGAGGCATCAATATTGCCGTCTGCATTCACAAGAATCACGTCGGACTGACTGCTGCCGGAGTTCTGGTTTGCACCTTTGCGGATGTATCTTTTTACGTTGGAATCGGTCAGCACCACAAGGCTTTTTCCTGCAAGAGTCGTGCCGATATTGGCGGCATCCATGGCAAGAGAAGAAGCGGTCTGTCCCGTGATCGGGTAGGATTCCTGCGACGGTGCCACATGGAAGATCCACGAATTTCTGTTTTCAACATCCGTGTCATCAATAATAAACCGTGCAGTTGACCAGTCGGTGTCGGTCATAATGCGTGCGGTTTTGCTTTTGCCGCTGATGTAGTAGGTCGCGGTTTCGTTTGCAAAAACGCGCAGCCCGTTTTCGTTTGCATATTCGTGGGTTGCAACGATGGCGGCAAAGTCATCCGTTTTGCCGTCACCCACGGCACCAAACTGTTCGTAAGTGACGAAATCTGTGAAAGTCTTGGTGTATTCATAGCCGTCCGCAAAGTCAAAACTGCCTTGTGCATTGAGCAGAACTTCATCAGCAAATGCGGCGATACCTCTTGAAATGCCGATATTTTTACTGCCTGTAATGTAAACCTTACCGTTTTCCACTTTCAGTGTGAACATGTCGGTGTTATGCAGGCTTTCGCAAATCACAAAAGCCTTGTCAACATCCTTTTTGGACGTTGCCATTTTTTTGCCTGTTGCTTTGTAAATTTCGTTGGCCAATGCGTTCACGGCATTGTCAAACAGCGCGCCGTCAGCCTTTACAATACGGTATTCGTCAACGGAAACACCGCCCACCGTGATGTCCTCCAGCGGTCGCACAATATACGGGCTTTCGTAGTTGCCTTTGGCAAGCTGAATCTTCAGTTCCGCCGCATCGTAAGTCTGTGTGAACGGAGCAAAAAGCACGGAAAGGGCAGACAGGATGATGGCAATGATTTTTTCAAACATTTCTTAATCCCCCTCAAAAAGGTGTATTATATTTCCATTATAGCATTGTAATTGCACCATTGCAATAGTTTTCAATGGCCTGCGACACAAATTCTGCCGTGTCGTTACCGTGTTTGTTGATGTTTGCTTTGAATCGCTCGTCACACACATACATCTGTCCGAGCCCTGCCAGAATCTCGTTTGTGCAGTTGTAAAAATTGTTTGTAATATGATCCTGCAATCGTTTAACAAGGGTCAGTGCATCTTTGCTGTCAGGTGAGTTGCCGTCTTTTTTGCATTGTGCAAAGGCGGCAAAAACGGAATCCAAACCGACTGCTGCAGATCTGTATTTTTCATCCGTGTAAGCGGCAGTTTTTTGTTCGTGTTCCTTGTATGCGGCGGTATTGCCCCATTTTTCTTTTACTTCCTGCTTGTAATTTTCATATTCGTTTTTGTCAGATACGCCCATAACACATTTTCCTTTCATATCGTACAAATCAGTTTTGCCAACCCCATTTTACTACGTTTTTATAAAAAAACAAAGATGCAATTGCATTGCTTTCCATTTAATGCTATCATATTTTATAATAATTTTTCAAACGGAGATTTTTATGACCGCTTTACTTATTGTAATTTACATCGTTTTTGTTTCGCTCGGCTTGCCCGACTCCATGTTCGGGGTTTCGTGGCCCGTGGTGCATGTGGAATTCGGCACGCCCGAAAGTTTTGCTTCCCTTTACAGCATCATCATCGGTGTCTGCACGGGCGGTGTCAGCTTTGTTGCAGGCAAACTCATCCGCCGATTCGGCACGGGTAAGGTCACGCTTTTTTCAACCCTTCTCACAGCGCTCGGACTGGTCGGTATCAGCTTTGCACCGAACATTATTGTGATGATGATCTGCTCTGTGATTATGGGCTACGGTGCGGGTGCGATCGATACCGGACTTAACAACTTCGTTTCGTTGCATTATAAAGCAAAGCACATGAACTGGCTGCATTGCTTCTGGGGGCTGGGTGTAACGATCAGCCCCATGATCATGTCTGCATTCCTCGGCGGTGACGGCACATGGCGCAACGGGTACCGTGTGATTGCATTGTTGCAATTTGCCATTGCCATGGTGGTGCTTGCCACCCTAAAAAAATGGAATATCAAAAAAGAAGATGTTTCCGTCTCGGAAGATGAACAAAAGAATCTGCCCGAAAAAAGCCTTTTGCAACTTTTAAAAATCAAGGGCATCAAAACAAGCATTTTGTCGCTCGGGCTTTATTGCGGCGGTGAATTCCTGATCGGCACATGGGGCGCTACCTATGCGGTGAATGTGTTTGCCGTTGCCCCCGAAGAAGCCGCAAAATGGGTGTCGCTCTATTACGGCGGTATCATGCTCGGCAGAATCATTTCGGGCTTTTTGTCCGAAAAACTGTCCGATAACACACTCATAAAAGGCGGCATGATTCTTGCTTTGGCGGGTATGCTCGTGCTGCTTCTGCCGATCGGTAAATATGCGCTTGTCGGTTTTCTTCTGATCGGCATCGGCTACGGCCCCGTTTTTCCGAGTGTGCTGCACGATATCCCCACGCGTTTCGGCACGGATTATTCGGCAGATATCACAGGCTATCACATGGGCGGTGCGTATGCCACGGGCTTTGCCGTGCAATTGCTGTACGGTTTTGTCGCATCCGCAACCACGTTTACCATCACACCGTTTGTTCTTCTTATTCTTGGAGCCGGTGTCATCGGCGCAACACTTGTTACCTTGAAAACACTGAAACAATAATTCATTGTCGGAGAGATGATATGAAAAACACGATTTATTTGTTGAATCTTTCGTAAATTTCTGATATACTGTTAATATGTCAATGTAAGAAAGGAGTTTATCGTATGAAAAACACTACTTTGGTTATTATGGCGGCCGGCATGGGCAGCCGTTACGGCGGGCTCAAGCAGATGGACCCCATCGGAGCCAACGGGGAAGTCATTCTTGACTATTCCGTGTATGATGCCATTGAAGCAGGATTTGATAAGGTTATTTTTGTGATCAAGCATGAAATAGAAGAAGATTTCAAAGCGCTCATGCAGGGCAAGTATGAAAACAGAATCAAGGTTGAATATGCCTTTCAGAACATAGACAATATTCCCGACGGCTACACCGTGCCCGAAGGCAGAGTCAAACCCTGGGGCACCGGCCATGCTGTACTTTCCTGTGACGGCATGATCGACGGTCCCTTTGCTGTTATCAATGCCGATGACTACTACGGCAAAGAAACATTCAAGCTTGTTTGCAATGCCCTGAAAAATGCCGAAAACGACAACGAATTCTGCATGGTCGGCTTCAAGGTGGAAAACACCCTGACGGAAAACGGCCACGTGGCAAGGGGTGTCTGTCAGACCGACGAAAACGGGTATCTGACCGACATCGTGGAACGCACCAAAATTGCACGCAAGGACGGCAAAATCATGTTCACCGAAGATGACGGCGCGAGCTGGACAGAGCTTGCCGAAGGCAGCACCGTTTCCATGAACTGCTGGGGATTCAGCGGTATGATGATGACGGAACTGAAAAACCGCTTCAAGGCGTTTTTTGAAAAAAATGCCGACAATCTGCTCAAGTGCGAATATTTCCTTCCCTTTGTGGTGGATGAACTGCTCAAAGAAGGCAAAGTCACCGTAAAGGTTATGGACACCACCGAAAAATGGTACGGTGTAACATACAAAGAAGACAAAGCCGTTGTTATGGCTGCACTCAGGCAGAAAGTGATCGACGGCATTTACCCCGACAAACTGTGGTAACAAACTAACAAACCCGCCGCAAACAAAAAGAGCAACTCCCTCGGTGCAAACCGAAGGAGTTGAATTTTTATCACATATTTGCAATCGATTGTCGGCCGGACGGCACAGAGCATACGGCACGAAATTGACCACTGCAACGATATATTGATCTGACCATTCTTTTCCATGTTTGCCAAAGCAGAATAAACCAATACTCCCTTTTGAAGATGTGTGAAAGGGAGTATTTTTTTGCAGTTCGGAAAGGTGGAAATCTGCGGCATCAACACGGCAACATTGCCCGTGCTCAAAGAAGCCGACAATATGCAATTGTTGCAGAAAAGCAAAACAGGGGACAAGCAAGCCCGCAACAAAATCGTGGAAGGCAATCTGCGGTTGGTGTTGAGTGTCGTGCAGCGATTTTCAAACCGTGACGAAAATCCCGATGACCTGTTCCAGGTCGGCTGTATCGGTCTTATGAAGGCGGTCGACAACTTCGATCTGTCGCAGAATGTGCGTTTTTCAACCTATGCCGTGCCGATGATTATTGGTGAAATACGGCGATACTTGCGCGACAACAATGCCGTGCGGGTGAGCCGTTCCGTGCGTGATACTGCATACCGTGCCATGCAGGTGCGTGAGCAGTTGCAGAATGAGCACAACAAAGAGCCGACCATTGAGGAAATTGCAAAAGTTATGCAGATGCCCAAGCACAGCGTTTCGCTTGCCTTGGAGGCGATCGTGGAGCCGATTTCTTTGTATGAGCCGGTGTATTCCGACGGCGGCGACCCGGTGTATGTGGTAGATCAGGTCGGCGGCGGAGATGAAGAAAAGGACTGGATTGATGAAATGGTATTGCGCGATGAAATTGCCGCGCTGTCGGAACGCGAAAAACGCATTCTGCATCTGCGCTTTATGCTCGGTAAAACACAGACAGAGGTGGCAAGTGAAATCGGTGTTTCGCAGGCACAGGTGTCTAGGCTTGAAAAAGGAGCAATGGATAAACTGAGGGGACTTTGAGTCTCCTTTTTTGATTTGATCGGTAATCTTTCTTAAAATTTTAAAATAAGCAAAAAAACTATTGTAATTGCTTGCGCAATCGTATATAATATTCTAATAATAGCATAAATATCTGTATACGGAGGTGCTTTCAGAATGAACAATCAAAAAGAGCCGACCAGAAAAATCGACATTGCTGATAAGAATGAAGCCGATGTGCGTGAAATTATGCGTACGGTTTATTCTGCATTGGAAGAAAAGGGCTATAATCCCGTCAGTCAGATTGTCGGTTACATTCTGTCCGAAGATCCCACTTACATCACCACAAATAAAAATGCACGCAGTCTTGTCCGCCGTATTAACCGATATGAACTGCTGAGCATGATGCTCAATGATTTTATGAAAAATTCTGATTCTTACGGAGAATAAAAAAATGGCAAAAACAGAAAAATTGTTTACTTATAAGGGCAAGCCCCTGGTTCGTTGCGGCAAAACGCTGTATTACGGCAACAGTTACGATCCTTTTGTTATCATGATGCAGGTTGCAACCACCAAAACCGTCGGAGATATGGAAATTGCCGATAAGGTTTTTGTGCAGCTGCTCAACACCGATCCCAATGTCCGTCCGCGTGATGCAATCGTAAAGAAGAGTGAGAAAAAGGGGCTTTATGCCGCCATGGATATCGCATCCATCTGGCTTGAAAGAGCACTCGCATCCAATGGCTGATTTTGTTTTGTGAAGAGGAGAGGGAAGTTATGGATCTTATTTTTAAATCCGATAAATTGCAGAATGTGCATTCCGACATCCGTGGCCCCGTTTTTATGGAAGCCAACAGAATGCGTGCAGAAGGCATTGATGTTCTGCGTCTGAATACAGGCAACCCCGCAACCTTCGGTTTCGGTATGCCCGACAGTGTCAAGAACGCACTTCTGAACAATGCCGACAAGGCGGTTGCTTACTGCGACCTCAAAGGTATGCCCGATGCCCGTGAAGCCATTTGTGCTTACCACAAGGCAAAAGGCATTGAAGGCATCACCCCCGACGATGTTTTCATCGGCAACGGTGTCAGCGAACTGGTTACCATGGTGCTGACCGCATTGCTCAATTACAATGACGAAATTCTTGTTCCCGCACCCGACTATTCGCTGTGGACAAACTCTGTTTACATTGCAGGTGCAAAGCCCGTGCACTATATTTGTGACGAACAGAGCGAATGGTATCCCGATCTGGACGATATCCGCAAGAAGATCACATCCAAGACCCGTGCGATCGTCCTCATCAACCCCAATAACCCCACAGGTACGCTGTATCCCAAAGAACTGCTTGAAAAGATCGTCGAAATCGCGAGAGAACATAACCTTGTTATTTTCAGTGATGAAATTTATGACCGTCTTGTAATGGATGATCTTGAGCATGTTTCCACTGCAACCCTTTGTCCCGACCTTCTTTGCATCACCATGAACGGTCTTTCCAAATCGCATATCGTCTGCGGTTTCCGTTGCGGCTGGATGCTGATTTCCGGCGCAAAGGACAAGGCACAGGATTTCATCGCAGGCATCCGTGCTTTGTGCGCAATGCGTCTTTGTGCAAACGCACTCATGCAGTTGGTCATTCCCGCTGCCCTCAACGACCCCGAAAGCACAAGAGCCATGCTCGTACCCGGCGGCAGACTGTATGAACAGCGCGAAGCATGCTGCCGTGAGCTTGCCAAGATCCCCGGTGTCAGCTTTGTCAAGAACAAAGCGGCTTTCTACATATTCCCGAAACTCGACAGCCGTTTCAATATCACCGATGATCAGCAGTTTGCAATGGATTATCTGCATTCCAAGCATGTTATGATCATCCCCGGCAGAGGCTTCAACTGGCCGACGCCCGACCACTTCCGCATTGTTATGTTGCCCGAACCCGAGCAGATGGCAAAAGCCATGCGCGACCTCGGCGACTTCCTTGCAGATTATCGTCAGAACTGACCAATACAACAAAAAGAACCGCATCGGAATTTCCGGTGCGGTTTTTGCATGGATTGATTTTATTTTAACTTCAATGTGCAGTTGTTGTCCGAAATGCCGTAGTTACCTGCGGTGTGCTTAAGAATTTCATACAGGTCAGCGGGTTCACCCCATGTGGTCTTCAGCGAGATTTTGTTGAGAATCGGGCGCAGTCTGTTGAATAATTCCAAAACCGCATCGCCCTTGGGTGTGCCTTCCACAAAGGGCTGATCGCCTTCAAAGATGCTGCGAACGAGTTCAATGGCAAGCTCTGCAAACGGAATGTCCTTTACACTGTTGTCCACCTTGATGCACAGCATTTTTGCAACCTTGCCGACCGACCAGCCGTTGACCGCCTTGCCGAAAAATGTAATCACCTTGGCAAGGGTATCGTTGTCCCCAAGTCGCAGTTTACGCATAATACGCTTCGGGTCGTTGACCATGCTCGTCAACATCGTGCGGATCATGCGTTCAAACTGATCCTGCAAATACTGCTTGCCCGTTTTGCCACCCTTGTCCCACTCGAATTCAGGGACGGGAATGCTTTCAATTTCCACCGTGCGTTCATCTTTAATGGTAACAAGGCGCATGAATGCGGGACAGCCGATGAGTGAACCCGTGCAGACGTCATAAATCTTATTGTTGTTTTCGGTGATATGCACATTGACACTCTGGTTGTGCATGTGTCCTGTGAAAATCAGATGCACGTCATTGTCGGCAAGAATTGTTGCCAAAGCCTTGCCGTTTTTCTGCATGGCATCACCGACCAGCCAGAACAAGGGCTGCCCGGGCAACAGGGGATAGTGCTCCATGGCAATCATCATCTTGCCGTCTTCTTTTGCTTTTTTTGCCTGCTCTTCCACCCATTCCAGGAAATCCTCGTCATAAGCCTTGCCCTTGCCGTCCTTTGTGTCATTGCACAGCACAAGCAGACGCACATCTTTTGAAAGTTCGGCAACATAGGAAAGATGTTCTTTGTTGAATGCAATCGCATCCTTGTAGCCGTAATCTTTGTAGTAGTCATACAGGTCTTCAAAATCCACACCCTCGGGCTCGATTCTGCCCGTTTCATTGAACGCAAACGGATGCTCATTGAAGTCATGTCCCGCTGTTACCACATAAATGTCTTTGCCGCTTTTTTTGAGTTTCTTTAAAAGTTTGCAGAAACTCTCATGGCTTTCCTTTTCGCCGTTGAACGAAAGGTCGCCTGCAATCAGCACAATGTCGGCTCTTTTGTCGTTTGCAAGATATTCAAAAGCCGCTTCGTTGATGGCGGCGGTTTCCGCAAAGCATTTCTGCTCAAAATCCATGAAATTTTCGTATTCTTTCCCCCAACAGCCGAGTGAATGTTCAAAATAATGCGTGTCGGTAATTACAAAAAAGTTGAGTTCTTTCAAATCCAAGCACCTCTTTTTGCCATATTCTAAATTATTTTATCATAACGGAAAAATTATGTCAATATCAACAGCAAATTTTAAAAATCATCTTGTAATTCTGTGCAAAATGTGTTATTTATTAAGTAAAGATTTTTTTATAATGGGAGGATATACTGTGAAATACGAAAGCAATTGGAAATCTCTTGATTCAAGACCTGTTCCGCAATGGTTTCAGGATGCCAAATTCGGCATTTTCATTCACTGGGGGCTTTATTCCGTGCCGGGATACGCCAAAAAAGGTGACTATGCCGAATGGTACGGCTGGAATATGAACGATAAGGACTCCGAAACATGGAAATTCCATGAACGCAATTACGGAGTCAATTTTCAGTATGCAGATTTTGTGAAAGATTTTAAAGCCGATCTGTTTGATGCCGAAGAATGGGTCAGCCTGTTTAAAAAAGCAGGTGCAAAGTATATCAATCTGGTTTCAAAACACCATGATGGTTATTGTATGTATCCCACAGAATATGCGTGGAACTGGAATTCTTTTGATTTGCTCCCGCACCGTGATTTCTGCGCAGAGCTCAAAGCAGCTTGTGATAAAACGGACGTGCGCTTCGGCGTATATCATTCCGTTTACGAATGGTTCAATCCGCTGTGCATAAAAGATCCTGAACAGTATGCATTGCAACACCTGCATCCCATGCTCAAAGAACTGATTGAAAAATATCAGCCTGCCACCCTGTTTACCGACGGCGAATGGCTGTATCCTTCCGGTGTGTGGCATTCCGAAGAATTTTTGCAGTGGCTGTATAATGAATCGAGTGTCAAAGATTTCATTGTTCCCAATGACCGTTGGGGGATGGAAACAAGAGGTGTCCACGGCGGCAACTTTACTACAGAATATGGTTTTGTCGGCAATGCCGATGAAGAAAAGAGTGCAGAAGAAATTCAGGAAATTCGTTATTTTGAAGAATGCAGAGGCATCGGCAGAAGTTTCGGTGTCAACCGCATTGAAACCACAGAAGACTATATGTCTGCCGCTGAACTCATTGAACTGCTTGTTGACCTTGTTGCCGCAGGCGGTAACTTCCTTTTGAATGTAGGCCCCAATGCAGACGGCACCATTCCCGTTATCATGCAGGAACGCCTTGAACAGATGGGCGACTGGCTGGCCGTCAACGGTGAAGGTATTTATGCTTCCCGCAAACTCAAAAAGAGCAAACTCGAAAAAGTCTGGTACACGCAGAAAGACGGCAAAATTTATGTCTTCTTCGCAGGCTTCCCGTTTGGTGAAAAGACCGTTGACCTTGATTTTGATTCTGCTTACAAGGCAAGACTTCTCGGCTGTGATGCAAAAGTTGATATTGCCGCCGCAGAAGACGGCATGAAGTTTATTTTCCCCGCAATCAATCCCGACGATATGAAATCTGATTATATTTACACCGTTTGTCTTGAAAAATAAGAGGTGATGATATGGCATTTATCAGACCGCGAGAAGAAGAACGCACAGGCTATCAGAACGGCTTGCCGCTGGAACCGCACATTGATTTTCAGAATGACTTCTGCATGTGCTACCGCCTGAACGAAACCACCGCCGCACGGGTAAAAGAGTATGTCGACAACGGCTACGTTGCACACCTGATGACAGGTATTTCATGGGGTTCGTATGTCGATTACCTGACGGGCGAATATGACGGCAGGGAACATATGGACGAATGGCAAAAAGACCGTTTCGGCAATGAAATCGTCCACGGCCACATGACCCCTTACATGGTTCCGACCATTTCTTTTGCGGATTATCTGAGCGAAAAACTGAAAATCGCCGTGGATGCGGGTGTGGTTGCCATTCACGTTGAAGAACCCGAATTCTGGGACAGAGGCGGCTATTCCGAAGCCTTCAAACGCGAATATGAACTGTATTACCGTGAACCGTGGCAGGCACAGCACACAAGTGTGGATGCACATTACCGCTGTGCACAGCTCAAAGCCTATCTCTACCGCCGTACCATTGACCGTGTCAGTGCTTCCATCAAAGAATATGCCAAGGTGAAATACAACCGTGATGTCCGTTTTTATGTCCCGACCCACAGTCTTCTCAACTACACACAGTGGAAGATCATGAGCCCCGAAGGAATGCTCGCCGATATTCCCGGTGTGGATGGCTTCATTGCCCAGGTCTGGACAGGCACGGCAAGAGAAAAAAATATTTACAAAGGCATTCTCAAAGAACGCACCTTTGAAACGGCTTACCTTGAATACGGTGTTATGCAGGAATTGGTCCGCGGTACGGGCAAAAGAATGTGGTTTTTGCACGATCCCATTGAAGACAACCCCATTTTTGACTGGAACGATTATCAGTATAATTATTATAAAACCGTCACCGCATCGCTTCTGCATCCGCATATCAATCATTTTGAAATCTGTCCGTGGCCTGACCGCATCATGCACGGCAAATATCCCAAGGATGCACCCGATGCCGCCACCATTCCGCCCGCATACAAAACACGGCTCAACGGAATGTTCCAGACCCTCGGCGACATTGAATGTGCCGATAACACGGATAAACTCCGTGTGGGTGTGCTGATGAGTGACACAGCACTTTATCAGCGTACATTCACGGATGACCTGTACGGCTGTGTGCCCGAGGAGGAAGTCGGCACGGTCTTGCGCACAAACGAGGATCTCACCAACTCCATCATCCGCAGAATTGCAAACGGCACGGCAGAAAAAACGGAAGAACTGCAACTTGCCGAATCCAATGCGTTTCCGCTGTTTTACGGGTTGGCTCTGCCGCTTCTCAACAACGGTCTTGCCGTGCGCCCCGTATTGCTTGATAATGTGCGCCGCTATCCCGACACACTCGATGAATACAATCTGCTTGTTTTAAGCTATGAATTCATGAAACCGCTGTCGCCCGATGTTAACAATGCACTTTGTGCTTGGGTGCAGAACGGCGGTGTGCTTGTGTATGTCGGTAACGGCTTTGACCCGTTCCACAATATCCGTTCGTGGTGGACAGGGAAGTATGACACCCCCGCCGAGCACCTGACAGAGCTTCTCGGCATCGGCAGAAAGCCCGCCGACGGCACCTACGATTGCGGCAAGGGGCATGTCATTATCCGCAACCTCAATCCCATGCACCTTTGTATCCGTGAAGACCTTGCAACCGAATATAAGCAGACCATCCACGATGCTGCAAATCTTCTCGGCACAACATGGATCGAAGACAATAAACTCATTGTCCGCAGGGGCAATCACATCGTTGCCGCATCTCTGCTCGAAAGTGACACGGCAGGGGATGTTGAGCTTGACGGTCTGTTTGCAGACATGTATACCCCTGATTTCGCTGTCTGTGAAAAAGTTGTCATCAAACCCGATGAAAGCCGTTTGCTGTTCGATTTTGCAACAATCGAAGACGAAACACTTCGCATCATCGGCACCTGCGTGCGTGTTCTTTCCATGGAAGAAAAGGATGATGCCATCAACCTGACCGTCCGCGGCGCGGAAGGCTTCAAAGCATATATGCGCCTGCGTGTTCCCGAAGAATATGCAGCAGCAACCGTCCTGCTCGACGGTGAAACAATCGAATTCGTTTATTGTGAAAAATCCCGTACGTTGCTGTTGACATTCGACAGCCATGCGGGGGAAAGAAATATAATAATCAAAAAGTGAGGTAAAATAAAATGAGTAAAAAAATCAAAGTTGCCGTTATCGGTTGCGGTTCTATCGCCAACAGTGCACACATTCCCGCATATATGGCAGATGAAAACTGCGAAATCAAGTATTTCTGCGACATCATCCCCGAAAAAGCCGATGCCTGCGTTGAAAATTACGAATGCGGCAAAGCCATTTATGATTATCACGAAATTCTGGATGATCCCGACCTCGATGCCGTTTCCGTCTGCACCCACAACGATATGCACTCCGTCATTTCCATCGACTTCATGAAGCACGGCAAGGATGTTCTTTGCGAAAAGCCTGCCGCCCGCATTCTCAGCGAAGCCAAAGAAATGGAAAAAGTGTCCTACGAAACGGGCAGAATCCTTGCCATCGGTGTCTGCAACCGCTACAACGATGCTGTCAACAAGATCAAAGAACATATTGAAAACGGCGACCTCGGCGAAGTGTATCATGTTTTCGCTTCTTTCCGTGCCCACCGTTCCATTCCCGGTTTGGGCGGTGATTTTACCACCAAGGCTTCTTCCGGCGGCGGTGCCCTCATCGACTGGGGTGTGCATTATCTTGATCTGATTCTGTATTGCTGCGGTGACCCCAAACCTCTCACCGCAAGCGGTGTTGCATTCTGCAAGCTCGGCAAGAATATCAAGGATTATGTCTTTGAATCCATGTGGGCAAAAGATACCTACAATCCCGAAGGCACTTATGATGTCGACGACTCCGTAACGGGTCTTATCCGTACCGAAGGCCCCGTTGTCAGCTTTGAAGGTGCATGGGCGCAGAATGTCGGCGAACACGAAACCTATATCGACTTCCTCGGTGATAAGGCCGGTATCCGTTTGCAATATTGCGGTGGCTATAAGCTGTATTATGTGGAAGACGGCAAACTTTGCAACTGCGAACCCGTCAGCGAACGTAACCCCATGCACGCAGACGAAGTGCATGACTTTGTAAAGGCAGTCATCGAACAGCGCAGAACCCGCAACGACATCTCCAAAGCCATTCTCACATCCTACATCATGCAGGGCATCTACGACAGCTCCGAAAGCGGCAGGGAAGTTGTTTTTGAATAAGATGTTATAAAAGCAAAAAACTCCGGGTCTTGTGACCAATGCCATTAAGTTAATGACAAGCCAAGAAAAGTAAAAATTAGTAAGAGCATCCAAAAGCAGAAAGAAAACTGTTTTTGGATGTTTTTTTTAGCCAAAAAGGCATAAGAAATCGGCGGATTGAGAAAATACGCAAAAAAAGGGTTTACTAAATCCCTCGGTAGAACCGGGGTTTTGTCTTTGCTGAAGAGACAAACAAAACCGCCGAGCATTTTACTCCCCGGCGGTTAGTTTTAGTATGTATTAAATTTTATCCGAAAACAGGTGCATCGTAGTGAATCACACCGCAATCGCAATACTGCTGAATATTAAAGAGTCTGTAGAAGAATCTGATGATCTTCCAGAAGATGCTCATAATGCCTGACTTGTGGCAAAGGTGATCGCAATCGCCGTCTGCAGGTTCATCGGGCGTGTCGGGTTCTGCGGGCTTTTCAAACTCGTGTCCGCAACCGTGGTCACAGAGATAGTCGCCGTCTTCGTCAGTGTGAGTGAGAGCATCAACTGTAACTGTGTCTCTGTCAAGCTCGTCTCCGCAAAGGTCACAGTAAACTACAAGGTCGTATGAGCCTGCAACACCACACTTGGGAGCAACCTCGTTTTCTTTGACTGCTTCAAGAGGCTCGTGAGTGAGGGCAGGGATTTCCCTTTCATCTGTTGCACCGCAGCCGTGGTCACAGTCAGCTTTTTCAAGACCTGTCTTACCGCATTCGGGAGCAGTTACTTCTTCGTACTTTGTGAAGGAGTGAATGCCATTTGCACAGTCAGCCATTGTTTCTGCAACAGCCTTTACTCTTTCAAGAAGCTCAGCCGCATCAGCCATACTTGTGTTTTCATTTTCCTTAAGAGCTTCAAGCTGAGATTTGATGTCAGAGAGCTCGTTTGCCATTTCTTCGCTGATTGTTGCATTTTCAAGTGCCTCATCAACGGAAGCGATTGCTTCGTCAACTTCTGTGTAATCAGCCTTGACATATTCGCCGCTTGCGATTTTTTCTTCTGCATCAGCAACGATTTTTTCAAGCTCTGCGGTTACCGCATTAATAGCAGGCTGATCCTCTTCAACAAGGTCATTGCGGACAAAGCCAAATTCGTCGAAAATATTACCGTTATTCTTAAGAATGTCAAGATAGCTATTATGGATTTCGTTTGCTGCTTCCTGTGTAAGAGTATTATTACTGATGTAATCCATAACCTTCATGGAAGCATCGTTTAAGGCTGTGTCATCTGCTTTCTTAGTGGGTTCTGTGTATGAATGACCGCAAAGAGTACAGGTGTAGGTGTAATAGCCGGCTGTTTCAAAGGTGGGTCTTGTGAGTACGCCTTCGCCCCATTCGTGAGCACATTCCTTGATAGTTACATCAACAGTACCCTCAACGTCATAGTGGTTTTCATCAGCAAGAACTCTGTAATAAACTGTGTAGTTGCCTACATCCTTTGCCTGAGGAATACTTGTTGACCAGCTTACAGCGTCAAGGCTGTATTCGAAATCAGCACCCTCGACAGTACCTGCAGAGACAAGATACTGATCTTCTCCGTTATATGTAAGTGTATTGGGGGTGGGAGCAGTTAAGTCGTAATAAGCCTTTGTAATTGTGAACCACTTGCGGAATATACCGTCGTAGTTGCCCTCAAAGATGATGACTGCCGTTGCTTCTTCGTCAACATTTACGTTGTCCTCGTAGCGTACGGTGTAGTCCGTACCTTCTGTCAATGTCACACCGTCAACAGTGATAGAGGTAACTTTGGGTTTCTTTTCGGTTCCGTCGTAAACGTAGCTGTACTGTTCCAGATTGATTTTCATTTCATCAATAATGTCGTTAATATCTATCTGTTCAACAGTCAGAGTACCGTCCACGAATGTGATCTCGTAGTTATCAGCGGTCAAGCCTTCGGGTGTGATCGAATAGTCGCCTACATTGCCGTTCTGCGTATAGGTGTAGGTGTAAGCCAGCTCACCGCCAAGAACTCCTTCATTCTCACCATTAACAAAGCCGCTGTAAGTAACACCGTTATTTGTGGGAGCTTCGCCGTAGGTGATGGTTGCATCGCTTGCTGTTACGGTCAAAGGTGCTTTTTTGATGGTAACAGGCACGGAATCCTTTGCGCTGTCATTGTGGTTTGCATCACCCTGAACGTAATACCAAACCGTATAATCGCCTGCATTTGTACCTTGGGGGATGGTTGTGGTATACTCGCCGTTCTCGGTCAAGCTGTAAACCATCGCTCCGCCGACTGCCTCACCTGCGCTGATGAGATACTGCGCTTCGCCGATGTAGGTCAGCGTATTGGGGGTGGGGGCCGCTGCGATGACCGGGTTCGCCTTTTCAATGATGAACTCTACGCTTGCCACAACGGCATTCTCGTTCTCGCCCATGCCAATGGAAGCGGTATAGGTGCCTGCATTCACAGGTTCACCGGTAAAGGCTTCGCCGTCCTTGGTAAGGGTAACGGGAATAATCGTATTTTCCAAAGAGCCGGTCTTAGAAACGACAACCTCTACAGCAGTTTCGTCATAGATCTTGCCGGTTGCGCTGATGGTAGCTGTGCCACTATAACCGCAGTTTGCGGAGCAGGCAGCGGTGATGACATTGTCCTTTGCGGTATAGGTCAGAGTGTGTTCCTCGGTAACGGTAGTTCCGCAGCAGGGATAGACTGCGCTGTGGGTGCCGTTGCCGTTGTCGGTATAGGTGGGTTTCTGTGTATGGTCAGGCTTTTCTGCGGAGATCGTTTCGTCATTGGTGTATTTCGCCACGGTGTCGCCGCAGGAGGTGTAGCCGTAGTAGACCTTGGCATCGGAGAAGACGGGGGCAGGGTCGGTGCCGATGGTCTGGCCCCAGATGGAGCCGTTTTCGCCCTGGCTCAGCAGGTAGGCCACCTCACCGCCGGCAAACTGCTCGGTGGACTTGCCCTCCACATCGGTGGCAGTGCCGTAATTGTTGCCAATGGCATCGCCGGTGTATACCGTGCTGTCAAAGTAGCAGTTTGTGACGGTGGCGTTGGTGAAGCCCACCACGCCGCCGACATCGGTCGTACCGCTGACGGTGCCGCTGCTGTAGCAGTTGGTAACGGTAGTCCAGTTATAGCCCGCCACGCCGCCGACACTGGTCGTGCCGCTGACGGTGCCGGTGTTATAACAGCCCGTGACGGTGTCTTGGTTGTCGCCCACCACGCCGCCGACACTGTTCGTGCCGCTGACGGTGCCGGTGTTGTAGCAGTTGGACATGCTGCCACCATTTCCCGCCACGCCGCCGACATCGTTGCTGCCGCTGATGGTGCCGGTATTATAGCAACCCGTGACGGTGCCGTGGTTGCTGCCCACCACTCCGCCGACAGAGCTCGTGCCGCTGACGGTGCCGGTGTTGTAGCAGTTCGTGGCGGTACCGTAGTTGTAGCCCACCACGCCGCCGACAGAGTTGCCGCTGCCGCTGATGATGCCGGTATTATAGCAGCCCGTGACGGTGCCGTAGTTGCTGCCCGCCACAGCGCCGATGTTTTGGCTGCCGCAAAGATAGGAATCTGCAATTCCCACATTCTGCACTTTGCCGCCTTCGCCAACAAGGGAGAACAGGCCCACAGAGAAATTAGCGGAGGTGTCATTAAAATACAGGCCGGAGACGGTCTTACCGTTGCCCTCAAAGGTGCCGGTATATGGTATATTCACGCCGAATCCATGTTTTCCGATGGGGGTCCAGACCCGGGCGCCGGTGCTGGCTTCCGTCATGGTGCCTTCGTTCACCCGGATGTCGCAGGTCAGGATGGCATCGGCGGAACCGTAGGCCGCATTTTCGTTCGTAACCTTGTCCGCGAACCAGTACAGGTTACCTGCGTTGGAAATCTCATAAACGCCGTTCACCAGCTTGGCAGGCTCAAAGGCATCGCAGTTGGGGCAGAAGCCGTTTACATAGGCAACGGTTTCATCGTGGTTGTTTTTATCCACTTCACCGTAGCTTGCGCCGCAATGTTCGCACTTTGCCTGTTCGGTGCAGGTGGCGGTGCCGCCACTATGTGCTTCATTATCCACTACCAAGTAACCACACCCGGTGCAGACCATATCGTGGGTGCCGTCGCCGTTATCGGTGTAGGTGTAGCTATGATTTGTCGTGCCGTCAGTGCAAGTAAACGTGATGGACTTGAAGGTATAGCTCAAGTCATCTCTTACCTGCCAGGTAGCTGTGCCGTCATCATTGAAGGTCACTTGTTCCTTCTTATCAATGTTCAGCACCAGGTCAACCTTACCGGAATAATTCTGCGATGCAATATTGAAATGATTACTGCCATTGAAGGTGATGTCGCCCTCAGCGGTCAGCTCAAGCGGGAAGGGCGTAGGATTATTTTCGGGCGCGAATCCAAATCCAATCAACAATCCGTTCTGTTCAATGGTCGTCACCTTCGGGAATTTGGCAGAGGACAAGGTCCAGGTACCGCCGAGCATAGTGCCGGGGATCGTCGTCAATTCGGGGAATTCTACTGATGTAAGTGCTGTATAGCCAAATGCATTCGCTCCAATTGTCTGCGCCTTGGGAGCTGAGACAGAAACCAGATTTTCACAAAAATAAAATGCCTGAGCACCAATTTCTGTCACATCGGGGAGATTGATGGATGCCAATTGGGTAACGAGTTCCTGATCTACAATTTCTCCTGCTTCATCATATATGTCACCGGGACCAAAAGCAACACCGTCCCAGTTGGTGGTACCGGGAATCGAAGTCACGCCCTTGAGGGTGAGGTGGATGCTGCCGTCGGCAACACCCTCGGTGTCGCAGATGGCACGGCGGATGGCGGTGATCATCTCGGCTTCTGTATCGGCAGGAAGCTCCACCGTAAAGGTTCTGCTGCCGGTTTCCAGAATTGCGGTTACTGCCTGATTCAGCGTTGCTGCATCGGCTGCATAGTAGGTGTTTGTGCTATCGGTGACGGTGGCAAACTTGATAGTTGTACCGCAGATTTCGCAGGTTTCGCCGTTTCCTGAATGGTTGCCTGCAAGACAATCTTCAATTGCGGCTTCAATTTCAGAGGCATAATATGCGGTTGCATCTATGTACTCCTGAACAGTTGCTTCTTCGCCTGCAATGAAGCAAAAGACTTCATCGGTATCATAGGTTGCAAGCCATTGGGAAATGTAACCCTTATTTTCATCGGTAAGCATATCGCTGTCGAGATATGCACGAAGGTCTTCAAGAGCCTTCTCATAATCCTCATAGTTTGCGGCTCTTAAGACAGGCTCAGTCTTTGTTTCGCCGCAAGCTGAACAGGTGTATGTATAATATCCGTCCTGAGTCTTGGTGGGTCTTGTGAGTACGCCTTCGCCCCAAGCGTGGTTGGAGTCGTTATCACTTGCCCTGATGTCGTTGGTATAAACCATAACCTCATCGACGCAGGAAATGCAGCCGTAGTAAACCTTTTCACCGCCGATTACGGGGAAACTATCTGTGCCGATATTCTGACCCCAGACATGCTCGGTCTGCTCGCCCTGCAGCTTGTATGCAATTTCGCCGGACTTGAGCTGTTCTTCTGTTACCTTTGTGATCTCTACGTTATCACTCCCGGGCTTCAGATTTGAATCGCTGTGCACGGCCTCAAGACCGTCATAACCGAGGTAATAGCAATTCTTGATTGCGTTAACGCTGCGAAGGGTGCCGAATGCGCCAAGAAAAGCCTCGTCGGTCAGGTTGGCACCGCGCTCAAACTTACCTGCAAACAGGCAGTTTTCAAGGGTAGTCTTTGCGTTCGTATTGGTAAAGCTTAAAAATCCGCCCATATAAATGGTTGCGGTGTTATTATAGTCACCTGCGTAATTTGTCTTTATTGTACCGAATGCTGCGCAGTTACGGATAGTAACTTCACTGGTATTCTCCTGAATGCGTCCTATGAAGCCGCCTGCACCGTTATCCACACGGTACTTGCCTGCATCAAAGGTGCCGTACCAGGAGCAATTTTCAATAAGGCTCTGGTGGTTTGCATAACCCACAAAGCCGCCTATCTTACCAATGCCGTGTGCTTTTGCGGTAAGATTTACAAAAGACCTAATATTCTGAATAATCGCACCGTTTCTTTCAAGGTCATTTTCACCGTTGACACCGCAGATAGAGCCGATAACACCGCCGACATAATCGACCTCGGTGTTCACAACTACCTCACCGAAAATGGTGAAGTTCTTGACTGTACCGGTTCTGACTTCACCGAAGAAGCCAAGCCCCGCTCTGTCGCCTTCAACATAAAGCCCCCTGATGTAGTAATTCTGTCCGTCAAAGATACCGCGGAAGTTGTTGCTGTTTTCACCTGTGGAGCCGATGGGTGTCCAAGGTCTGTTTTCAAGGTCAATATCTGCCACAAGAACTGCATTTGCTGTTCTGTCAACAGTATTTATGTAGTTTGCATACCAGAAGAGCTGACCTGCATTGGAGATCGCATAGTAGCCAACATAGTCGGCTTTCAGGTAGAAAGATTCGTAATTCTCATTGGTGACAAGCGTAGCAGGCTCGTAGGCATCGCACTCAGTGCAGAAGCCGTTGTTATAGTTGCTGCAGACATGAATATCTGCACCGCAGATTTCACAAGCTAAGCCTGTCTGATTTTCATGAGCACAGGTTGCACCACAACCGTTTGCACAGATGCCGTCAAGATTTGCCCAACTGTGTGCAGTAGCATCAATGTCACCTTTTGTTACACCGCAGATAGCGCAGGTCTTGGGAGCAACGCAGGTTGCATCTTTGAAGGTATGGCTGTCGCCGGCACTTCTTGTTACCTTTAAGTTGTAAAAAATATTGTAGCTGCTGTAGAATGACTTTTCAAACTCCTGCATAAATTCATCTTCACAGGAATCAATTTTGAAGGATATACTGCTTTCATTCCACGCTGTGTTGCCGTCGTTACGCTCAAGAGCAATTTGATAGCTGCAGGTGAATGTTCCGTCATCAGCTTGGGTCAATGACACATCGTAAAATGCATCACCATGCTCAACAGCGTTAAACTCGCCAATGAGCTTGCCTGATGTTTCATAAACAGCCCAATCAACAACCTCGAGCTTAATATTATAGTCGAGATTTTCAGCCGCACTTGCCGGCATAACCGCCATGGGAATCATTGTCACAACCATTAAGATTGCGAGAATGATTGATAAGAATTTTTTCATAGTTTATTCTCCTTTCGAAAATCATTTATTAGTTTTTATTTCAAGCTCATTGAATACACCTTCAACAGCTTTTTCGGCCACTGCTTCAAAGTCAATTTTTTCGATAAACTCAAGTGCTTCGGTGATTTTTTCGTCTTCTGCCTTATAAATACGCAGCAGCATTGTTACGAGCCTTTTTGCTTTTGCCTCAATAGTAAAATACATATCGCAGGGCACGGTCATATATGCCCTCATTATTCCCATTGAGGCGATTTCAATTTCGTAGAAGTCCTTCAATTCAAAGCTTTTAAATGTTTCGCTGAAGGCTTCAAACATTATGTTGGTTCTTCGTTTAAGGACTTCTTCGCTTGTTTTCGGCATTGAATAGCCTGCAAGATACAGGTTTCGCATATCCTCGTTCATTTCCGCCATATAAAGCTGCAAAACCTCATTGGCTATTAAAATAAGCACTGTATCGTCGGTGAGCCTTTTCGAGGCTGCATCTGACGCCGCCGTAACACCGTCGAGAAACCTGGTCACAAGGTGGCTGAGAATCTCCTCTTTGCTGCTGAATTCATAAAGAATTTTGCTTTTCTGCACACCCGACAGCTTTGCAATATCGGAAAAGGTGGTTCGCTCAAAGCCTTTCTGAATAAACATTGCAGTCGCTGCAGTAAGAATCTTTCTGTGCAATTCTCTGCTTTCTGCTTCACTTCTTACATTCGCCAAATCATCACATCCTTTCTGAAGCACACTTCAAAGTAAACCGTGGTTCAATTTCCGAAGTAATATTAACACAATGTTAAAATATTGTCAATATGTTTGATATAAAAAAATTTAATTTTTTACGGTTTTAAGGCAACATAAAAATGTTACTTTTATTTGTATGCAAAAAAAATAATCCTACGCTCATTGTATCAAAACAAGCGTAGAATTTTGGTGCCGGTGACCGGGCTCGACTCTCGCGTTGCGACGCTCGGTCAGGCGCGGCTCTGAACATTCACTGAATGTTCATTCACTACCGTGCCGTTTCGAGCCCGTTTTACGATAAAACAAAAAACCACAACCATCCGCAAGGGATACTTGTGGTTTTTTTTGGTGCCGGTGACCGGGCTCGACTCTCGCGTTGCGACGCTCGGTCAGGCACGGCTCTGAACATTCACTGAATGTTCATTCACTACCGTGCCGCTTCGAGCCCGTTTTACGATAAAACAAAAAACCACAACCATCCGCAAGGGATACTTGTGGTTTTTTTTGTAGTTCCACGCATATTTTAATACAAAATTTGATTTTTTGCAACCCCCTATTTTAGGGGTTTCAATTTTTATTTAGGGGGTTGCAAATTGGTTTCAGAGGGTTTCAATGGTTCAATCGCACTCATTTGCGATGAAATCATACAGTGCCCCAGGCTCTTTCAAACACCATTTCTTATCCCCATTAGGAAGAGACACCTCATAGTTATCAGTTGCATCGTAAAGCCACCAGGAAATGTACTCGTACTTGTCGTTCATCGCTTCAGCCAATACGAGCAGCAGAGCCTCCTGGTATTTGTTTTTCACGCCGAATACAAAGCACCCGTCTCCGACTTTCTGTAGTGCCTTACTGAAATCAATATCGGCTGATTCTTGTTCCCGTATCAATTCCAAAGCTTTACAAAAAGTGTCTTTTGAAATCATAGGTTTTTCTTTCATCTGTTTCACCCAAACAATGACTCATCTGCATCTGCCACAGAGTTTAGAAACAGATTTTTTTCAATGCAATCAAACAGAAAGTTTACTACTTCGAAATTACACTCTTCCTCCGGCTTCGCAAATTCCCAATGGATTATCTCCATTATTTCAGTTTTTGTGAAGTACAAACCCGTGGCATAAAGATTCTTGATTTCTTCCAAAGTATATTCAGGAGGTGTAAAATACATATCAAGGTATTTTGCTAAATAGATTTCAGCAACTAAATCTTTCTGCCATTCAGGTAATCTCTTTTTCATTTTCTTTATGGCTTTTAACTCATCAGCAGATAACTGTTCTGGGGCCATTTGTTGCAACAATAAAGCATTAAGAATTGTTTCTCCCGTTTCAATCATTTTCTGCCGTTCTTCAATTGAATCTATGCCACACAAAGAGGGGCTGTATGAAATTAACTTATCTAATTTGCATCTATTCATTGCTTTCATCCTTCCATCTCGTTATGGTTAATTGTGGCTTTTTCGCCATAATTAGGTTTTAGTAAGTGAAGGGTATTCTTCCCGTTCTAATTATCTCCTTGAACAACCCATTAATTAGTTCTTGAAATGAAATGTTTTGTTCAACAAGAATTTGATTAAGCTGCAAGTATTCTTCTTCGGGCATTGACACAATTAGCTGAAAAGAACCATCCTTGTTCCTCTCAAATCTTATGTTCTCATCCATTTTCATTCACCCTTCGTAATATAAGTGTCGGAAACAAGAAAAAGTAACAAAACTTTTTATAAAATATTTATGCTTCATCGTAGAAACACGAAAACCGGAAAAATTCCGCTATAATTCGTATAGTGTTTGACAACTCATAACACACATTTTTTAATTCCTCGTTGTTCAATACATCGAGGTATTTTTCCTGTTCTTCTCGGCTCAAGTCCGAAAAGCACCTCTCAACGGTTTTACCATTTCTTTCAACTTCGCTGTAAAGCCTATCCAAACCCCTGGGTTCAGGAATTTGGCTTTCGTCTTTGATATCCATATTTTTCTGCAACCTCCATTTTTAGTTCAGTATCTGTAAAAAACTATTTGCTTTGTTTGAGGATTTCCTCAAGGGTTTTAGAACAGATTTAAACATCAGAGTAAAATTCCTCCATATCATCAAGGCGCAAGCAAGAAAGCCGTCCTATGTCGCCATAAACACAGCCACAATCTATTCCTATACGGTCATCCCATTTGCAGATTTTCATTATTTCATCATCTTGATACTGCCAAGTAGGGGTATGACCGAAAATCATAGTTTTGCCTTCCGGCACAGATGCCGTTTCCGAATCGCGAGTCCAAACGGCATATTGTTTGACGCTGTCGTATTTACTTAATCTGTCGATGTAATTATCAGTAATACCTGCGTGTACAAGAATATAGTTTTTATCATTTACTGTGACCTCGATATTTAACGGCAACGAATCAAGATATTCAAAGATTTCTTTTCGGACTTCTTTCCTCGTATGTTTTATGCTGTTATGGGTAACTGCTCCGCCATTGCTATACCAATTGTTCAACCGGGCAAATGATTTGAAATTTTTTGAAAATTTATCCACATCATCAATTGGATAGTACAAAACATTTAACATCATAAGCTCGTGATTGCCGAGCAGCATTTTTATATTTGGAGTTTTCATTATGTATCGCAGTATTCTTATACCGCCATCGCCTCGGTCAACCACATCGCCTAAAACATATAAAGTGTCCTTTTCGCTGAATTTTATTTGCTTTAACATATCACGGAAACGGGCCTCATTGCCGTGAATATCTGACATTACATAAACCACTTTATTCTCCTTTCAATTATTAGGGGTTCCATACATTTCATTCTTCTCGTTGTCGGTAATACCATTCCTTTTTTCTTTCGAGTTCTTTTTTTATTTCGGTTACATCGTAGTCACTATATTTTTCAACAGCCTCAATAAAATCTACAATTATTCCACCTGACAAACAATGCTCATAGCCTTCAAACCAGGAAAAATTGTTGTCTGATTTCACTGGAATAATCGGCTCATCGTAAGAAACAAAAAGGTAATCGTATTTAAGATAATGGTTGTCGATGAGGTAATTAGGTTTATACCATAAATGCTTTACCCCTTTTGCAGAAATATAGCCGTGTCTTTTATACAAATATCCAAACACATACCAGGGTGGTAAATCAGAAGCATATATCTTCGTTGGGTATTTGCCTTGCGACAACAAATAACGGTTCGGTTGGGCTGTAGGGTCAAAACTATGCCTACCCAACCTTGCCCCCATATATAAAGTTGAATTGATTTTTTTCTTTGTTTTCTTTTTTCCGTAATCGAGCTCCTCGAAAACGATTGTGCCGTCATTCGTTTTTATGGTGTGTATACCCGTTGTTTCATCAAGACTATGCTCGTTTACTACAACATTTACGAACAAGCTATATTTATAGAGTATGTGTCGAAATTTGAGTATTTCACCAATTACTATATCATCAACATTCGCATACAAACCGGTAAATCCTTCATATGGGCTGCCTTCACAATCTAAATCTTTACCCTCATCTGACATTGCAGAGATTATCACAATATTCATTTCTTAACCTGCTTTCTTTTACACGGGATTTTAATCACAAAGCCGAAACGCTTCATACCTTCAGTAGCTTCAGGATGATTACTTAAATCCTCAACTTCTGCAACATTACGAAAATCAGTAGCAAGAGTTTTGCACAGTTTGATGAGTTCCTCACGAGAGGCACCATCTAAAATTGCATTTTGCTCTTTTTCAGAAAGGTCTGTAAAGCAAAGTTCAAGTTCTGTGCCATTGCGAACTGTGTTATAAATCGTGCTGTCCAAATAGCGTACTAATGGATAATTTTCTGTCTTAATATTCATGTTTTTTACCTTCTCAACCATCACCGAAAATATCGTTACAAAATTCTGTAAAGTTAATATCGATTCCGGGTTCAAAATTTTCATCGTCATTTTGCAATTCGTCAATTGATCTGAATACTTTTTCTTGAACTGCAAGTTGGGTACGTGTGTGTGGTGGCTCATTAATGATAATGTTTGGGAACCCCCAATAATCATCGTCACGATTCAGCCATTCTCCACATGTGTTTTTATATTGCAAACCAACAACATCGGCGCTTAAGCAACGGAAGTAGTTATTCTCTGCTTGAAACCAGTAATGTTTTACTTTAGCTGATTTGAAACGCATATAATAAGGAAAGCCATAAATATTTTTATGCTCCCAAGTATAATCTCTCATTTCGTGTTCAAATGTAGCTATGAGATTTACCGGTTGCAAAAGCCTATGCTGATTGTATGCAACATAATGTGTTACTTCCGTATCGCCAGAACAAAATTTATCAAAGGCATCAATTAAACAGCCATGGTCTTTTGATAGTTTTTCATCAGCCTTCAATGAATTAATTAATGATGCGATTTCACCTAATGTTCCGAAGTATTGTTTATCACCACTTGCGATACCAGGAAGTGCGTAGTCATCCAAGGTTAATGCGTAATACTGTTCTTTCATTCCATCCCTCCCACAAAGCCTTTAAATAAAAAGACCATATTATCAATTTTTTTGTCTATATGCCAATGACCGCAAAACCACTTTTTATATTCAAGTTTGTCCTCAATAAAGTCGAGCCAAGTTTCAGTGCTTTTATCAATCAATTCTTGATTCAATCCGGGAAGAAAGGCTTCCTTGGGTTCGTACTTCAAAGGACATGTATGGCTTAAGACCTGGTCAATTTTCCAATCAATACTTTCAAGTTTTGTTTCTACGCGGGCCTTTGTTTCTTCTGAAGGCTGTTCGTCTGGAAACCAAGATAAACCATGTTTTAGCCGATAAGGTTTATCTACCGAATAGGCTCCTCCGATAACAAGAGTTGAACAACCGTCAAGGTCGTATATTTCACCATCTTTAGCAAATTTTATGTAGGGGTATTGCTCTTCTGTATATACTACGCCACCATTCCATATACTTTCTTTATAAGTTGATATGGTTTCTGGGCGCATTTCGTGATTGCCGTGAATACAGAAAATATTTACCCCCATATAATTAAGCCGATATTTGTTCCTTCTCTCTCCGAGCGTGTTTCCATAATAATTAAGACCAACATCACCAAGTATTACAATGGTATCTTTTTCGGTTAAATTAAATCTGCGTATGAAATTTTGTATTGGGAGTACATTCCCGTGAATATCACCTGTATAATAAATCATTATTTTTCCTCTCTTTCTACTTTGTGTTTTCAGTATCAGGAATTATTTCCATAATGTCCCCAAGCTTACAATTGAGTACCAGGCATATTTTTTCTAATACATCGGTTCGCATGTTTCCGCCTTTACCCATTTTGGTTAATGAAAAATTACTAATGCCAGCGGCTTTTGCCAGATCTCCTTTTTTCATTTCTTTATCAATCAGTAGTTTCCATAGCTTTTTATAACTTACTTTCATTTTGAACACTCCTTAAAGATAAATCTTTAATTACAACGATTGTACCTTTGCCGAAAAATATGGTCAATAATTTTGGCGTTTTCATATCAGATATGATTTCAAAGAGACTCCAAGTATTATCTCGGAGCCTCTTTTTTGTGCATAAGCACATTAGTAATAAAACGAAGTCGGCTCTTGATTTGTCTTCATCCATTCATTACCGCGCAAGCTCTCTTTTACAGCGAGTGCAACATCATAAATAATACGTTTTTCACAGGTGTTGCAATCCTTGACAAGTTCGGTCAGCTCATTACAGTATTGCTTTTTGTCACTAACCTGGTTGCCATAAAGAAGTTGGTCAACAGTAATGCCGAGAACATTTGAAATGCGAACCAAACTTTCGAGACTTGCTTTCTTGAGACCCGTTTCAATATGACTTATGTACGAAACGGAAAGGTCTGTAAATTCAGCCAAGTCCGCTTGAGACAATTGCTTCAAAATACGAACCTCCTTTACCCGTATACCTATCATTTTGTGGTTCAAAACCATACTTTTTTCACCTCCTATCGTAAAATTATGATGCATTATAACTACGATAGTGGAAGATATCCAGTATAGTTTATTCTTTTTGTCGACTATACACGATATAATCTTGTATAGTGATAGTTTTTTAGGTGGTAATATTATGGTAACTGATAGGAAAACATTAGGCAAACGAATACATGACGCCCGTAAGTCCAAAAAAATGAGTCAATTTGAACTTGCTGAAAAGGTTGACATCTCTATTTCACATTTAAGTAGTATTGAAAACGGGCGCACAAGTTTTGGGGTTGAAATATTTATGAAAATAGTTGAAGCCCTTGATATTTCTTCTGATGAATTGCTTCTCATCAAGACCCCCGCTGTAAAAGATATGTTGAACACTGAATTTGAAGAAATAATTTCTGATTGCAGTCCCGCAGAAGTAATCAGTATTTTGAAAATGGCAAAGGAAATGCGAGAAGCAATCAGGACGGCAAAATCAGAATAAAACTTAATAAATGTATTTTGTTTAATAACCATAGGTATAGGAATGTACCTGTGGTTATTTTTCTTTTCTTCTTAACTAATGTACACTTTGATACATAAAAGTAAAACGGAGTGACTTAAATGTTAAACAGTTCAAAACGGCTGCTCAAAGCCGAGCAGAAAGAAAAAATCAGGCAGAGATATAGGGGCATGGACACATCCAATATGGAAGTAATTCCGGCTGAAGCTGCTCCCGATTTTTATGATGAAAAATTTAAACGAGTGGCAGTATATGTTCGTGTTTCGACAGATAATATCCAACAAACCACCTCATTTGAAATTCAAAAGAATTACTATGAAGACATGGTTGACAAGCACGATAACTGGGCCTTGGTAGACATCTATGCCGATGAAGGTATTTCAGGTACTTCTTTGATGCATCGAGAGGCTTTTAATCAGATGATTGATGACTGCAAAGCTGGAAAAATCGATTTGATAATTACAAAGAGCGTGTCCCGTTTTGCGAGAAATATCGTTGATTGCATTAGAATTGTAAGAGAGCTGTCCGAGATGAGAGACCCGGTTGGCGTTTTCTTTGAGACGGAGCACATATTTACTTTAAAAGAAGACACCGAAATGACGCTCTCGTTTCAAGCGGCTATGGCACAGGAGGAGTCTCATGCAAAGAGCCGCATAATGAATTCCTCATTAGAGATGCGATTTAGCCATGGTATTTTGTTGACCCCCGAACTTTATGGTTACCGCCATAACGAAGAAGGCAAATTGATAATTTGTGAGGAAGAGGCACCCGTTGTACGACTAATTTTCTTTATGTATCTTTATGGTTATACGAGTCAGCAGATAGCTGATACACTAACTAAACTTGAAATATTAACCCCAAAAGGAAAAAGTGAATGGGCGTCAGGAACTGTTCTTGGAATTCTCCGCAATGAAAGACATTGTGGCGATGTTTTAACAAGAAAAACATATACACCTAATTATCTAAATCATAAATCTGTCAAAAACAGAGGAAATAAGACGCAGCATCTATGGAGAGAGCAACACGAGGGCATCGTTTCTCGTGACGATTTTATTGCCGTGCAGCACTTAATTAATAATGCTAAATACGGAAACAAAGGAATTCTGCCCGAATTGAAAGTAATCTCAAGCGGTGCATTAAAAGGATTTGTATCCATTAATCCCCGATGGGGAGGTTTCACACGGGACGATTATTACGAGGCATCTGCGAGCGTTGTTCCGGATACCCCTACGCAAGATGAACCAATACAGGTAACTGCTAAATCAGGTGAGTTTGATTTGCGTGGTTTTGAAATTGCTCGGTCGCAGTTTTTCGATACCCAAGATAAAATGTGCATATCATTTTTCTGCGACCATGTCACATTTTCTACATCGTGTATTAAAAAGTTCGACAAAAAAATGTATGTAGAAATCCTTGTCAATCCGGTTCAACATTTACTTGCAGTTCGACCTTGCGATAAAACTGTGAGGAATGCTCTCAAGTGGTCACGCCTTACCCCCGATGGTGATTATGTTCCGAAAGTAATCAGCGGAGCAGCTTTTATAAAAACCATGTATGATTTGTTTGAATGGGTCCCGGAATACCGATATCGAATAAGAGGTATAAAGAGAACAAAAGGAGATGAATCTATACTTATATTCGATTTAAAGGAAACAGAACTTTTCATCCCCAAAGCCGTGCTTGATGCCGAAACCCAAGATGCCGAACATAGCGATGTTACTCCGGTAATGCCTGATGTTCGTGAAAAAGTCGTAGCATATCCAAATGATTGGGCGGACAGCTTTGGTAGTGATTATTATTTGCACGCCCAAACAAATGAAACCCCTATGTGTATGGATGGCGAGGAAAAATGGGAAAAAGCGGATGCAAAAAGCATACCTTTCATGCCAGAATTACAAGTTACGGCACCGAACGATATTGCAAACAATATTCAACAAATAATTAGTGATATTAAAAACACAGCTTCCAAAGACGGAGCAGATTTAGGAGGAAATGAATAATGGATACATATATTAATGACCCTGTAGCTTTAGCCTTAAATGAAGAAAAAGCATCTGATACAAGAATTGAGATTATTGAAGACCCGGATTTTTCATATGAGGGATTCCAGGTTGTTCGTGGCGAGTTTTTTGCTCATATGTATGAGCCATCTATAACATTTAATAACTGCAAGGTTTCTTTAAATACTGCGTGTATAAAGAAACTACCTGAGGTTGAGTATGTGCAGATACTTGTAAATCCCGAAACAATGAAACTTGCAGTACGCCCCTGTAATGAGGATGATAAAGACTCATTTTTGTGGTGCAACAATAAGAATGGAAAACGCAAACCCAAGCAGATTACTTGCCGTTTGTTTTTTGCAAAGCTGGTAAGTTTGATGGGTTGGAATCCTAACTACAGATATAAGATGCTCGGCAAAATTATAAAAAGTGGAGATGATTTTCTTATCCTCTTCGACTTAAATGCAACCGAAATGTATCAGCGAACAGTAAAGGATGATGGTAAAATCAGAACCTCACGCACACCAATTTTTCCTGCTGAATGGCAAGATCAGTTCGGTCTTCCGGTTGAAGAGCATCAAAAACTGTTGCAAGTTAATATATTTGATGGTTATACCGTTTTTGGAGTTCAGGAGAAAAAAGAAAACAACGCACCCACTGCCGAACTTACAATAGAAAGTATTCCTGAAGGAGGGGAAAATGTATGACAGCAGGATTGCCGGCTTCATTGCTTGTGGATTTTTCAAAATTCAGAGTTTGCATACATACCAGGGTTCTGTCTGCTTTAGGCAATCCCGATTACATATTGCTTATGGTAAACCCAAACGAAAAGAGTATCGCAATTATGCGAGGCTCTGAAAAGTTTGCAGACACACATAGAGTTTCGTATAACAAATTGAAAGATGGTCGATGTTGCGAAATTTATAGTCGTTCTTTTGTAAAAAAATTATTAGAGGTTTGTCCCGAATGGAGAGTAAAAAGCACCTACAGATTAAGTGGCGATGTGATTCAAGGAAAATCAATAGCTGTATTTTCAATGACAGGTGCGGAGGAATTACGAGTTAGCAAGGAGGCTGATATTGATGGTCAATGAGAGCCTCTATCTTAAAACCAACCCGGAATGGGAGCATTACATTTACCCGCTAACACCAAAAGAGGTAAAAGACCTGCATAAAGAATTGGATGAAAAAGGTTATCAAGGAACTATTAAAGTTTGGAATCTTTATGTCTTAACCGACCATGAGGCCTTTGAATATTGCAAGAAAAAAGATATATCATACCGCATCGAACACATAAAAGCCAAAAATATGGAAGAGGCACTTTTGTGGATTTGCAAATATGAACTTGCAAATCGCAAATTGCTCCCTGAAGAAATGAAAAAATACTTGATTGGAAAAAGGTATATTTTTGAAAGGGTTCTTGGTGCTCACTCTCATATGGAAGCGAGAAAACTTGCAAATAGGAATCCTAAATATAAACAGCAAATCGGGGGTACAAAGTATGATGAAACTGCAACCAGTACCAGACAAAGAATAGGTGCTGACTACCACATTTCATATGTTACGGTACGAAAATATGGAATTTACGCAGAAATGGTAGATACCATTATGGAAGTTTCGCCTGATTTGGCAAAAGGCATCATCAGCGGAAATATTCGCATTTCACACGAAAATATGGAAGCTATCGTTTCTCTGCCCCCCAATGAAATAAGGACAGCAGCGGAAAAAATATTAACCGAGCATAAGAATAATAAAAACTATTCAGCACCCCGTGAAATATTATTGCAAACCCCCGGATTTGAGAGTAAAACAATGCCTACAGTTGGCTTGATAAAAAATATGCCAGAATATGACCCGGATGCAGAGGTTTCAAGCCTTACTCTGACAATTCCGATGTGGATAAGTTCTGTTAATAGAACTAAGGCAGCAACAGATATGACAAAGGTAAGCGCCCTGGCAAAAACACGATTAAAAAAAGCATTAAGAGAACTTAATAGTGCTATTCAATCAATGTATTCAGAAATAAAGGAGTAAAAACAATGGAAGATAATATCCAAGATTTATTTGAAAATACCGAACCGAGTGAAGATATTCTTGACTTGAGTTTGTTTATTCCCAATGTAAAATTTGAACTTATTCCAATTAAAAATCTTGTATCGAACCAGGATTATCAAAGAAATCTTTCTACCTCACACATCAGAAGAACCGTTGAGAGTTTTGATATTTATCAAGTAAATCCGGTAAAAGTTAGTAGGCGTGATGGTATAAATTATGTTTTCAATGGACAGCACACCATCGAAATAATCGCAGCCGTATCAAACTCCCGTGAGACTCCCGTTTGGTGTATGGTTTACGATGATATGGATTACACAATGGAAGCCGATGTTTTTGCAAATCAGCAAAAATGCGTAAAGCCTCTCGTACCATATGAAATCTTTATGGCAAACCTTGAAGCGGGCAACGATATGCAGCTTATAATAAAAGACCTTGTTGAGTCCTATCAGTTGGTTATTGGCGCTACCAGGGGCATAAATACAATTTGTGCTGTTTCATCATTAGAATACATTTATGAAAAATTCGGTTTTCATGTTCTTGACCGTACCCTTCGTCTTACCGTCAGCACTTGGGAAGGTGAACCGTACTCCTTGTCTTCAAATATGCTTAAGGGCATAGCTCGCCTTATTGTAGCTTTTGGTGACAAGTTGAGAGATGACCTTTTCAAGGATAAAGTTGGTATATATTCAGCGAAGGACATTACTCGAACAGCAAAAGAAAGAGCATCCGGTTCTATGGGATATGCCGAGGCTATGCTTTTAGCTTATAATAAAAAGATGCGTTATCCATTGCGTTGGGCAAACCTATACTCCAACAAAAAGGCACATCTTCAAGAAACCTTTGAGTTTTCTTCTGCAAGTGATGATTATCAAGAAGCAGATGAAGTATCACTTGATGACGCAGTTGAGGAGACTTTTGAAGATTGAAAATAAAGGTTATATTGCCAGTATCAGAGGAGGGAAAAGAAAAACTTTCACGAGCTATATGTAAAGCTCATCTTGATATGGTAGTAAAAAACATTAACAAACTAAATATATCTTACGAGCTAAAGCTGAAACTGTTCGATGCCGTTTGTGAAGAAATACAAAGCCGAAACAAGTAAATAGCGTTAATACAATGCTATTTGCTTGTTTTATTTCATAAAATATGTTAATCTGTATGTATTAGAACTATAAAGCCATTCCAAGACCTTTTTATAGGACAGAGGCTATTATAAAATACTTTCGGAGGTGTTTTTATGAAACTAATTTTTTGTATTGATGACAAGAACGGCTTGATGTTTAATGGCCGCCGACAGAGCCAAGACCGAGTGTTGCGTGAACGAATTCTTAATTTAGCCACAAACTCACGCCTTTGGATGAGTGATTATTCATCAAGGCAATTTACCGAAGGCGGTAACATAACAATTGATAATGATTACGCTAATAAGGCAGAAAAAGACGACTACTGTTTTATCGAAGATGGTGGATACAACTTTGAAAACTGTACGGAAATAGTCCTTTATAACTGGAACCGTCATTATCCTTCTGACATACAGTTTGATTTCGATTTAAAGGCAAATGGATACAAGCGTGTATCTAAAACTGATTTTGCCGGATCATCACACAAGAAAATCACAGAAGAAATCTATGTCAGAAAGGATGGTTAATAATGAAAAAGATAAGTAACACCCTTTCTTCTGCCTTGCAGTGGGCATTTGCAGTATTGTGTTTTTTAGGTGTTTTAGTCTATGGTTTTACCTTTGGTAGCTTGTTGATTTTGCTTGCGGGACTTATAGCAATGCCGATTAAGCCTGTTAGAAAATTCTTGAGAGAAAAACTGAAGGTAAAAACACTCGTTGCTGTTCTTTTATCAATAGTTTTATTCGTTGGTGGCTGTATGGTTATGCCACAGCTTGAGACAGATGTTCCAATAGATGAAACAACAGTTACTACAACCGAAGAAGAAGAGCCAGCCACCACGGTTGCTCAAACAACCGAAGAGCTAACTTCTGAAGTTGCAACCACGGAAGAACCAACTACCGAACCAACTACCGAACCAACTACCGAACCAACTACCGAACCAACTACCGAAACAGCAACCTCCTCAATCGTAGCTAATAAAGAGAACTTAAGTTCAAATAAGGTTTCTGTTGCGGACATCCCCAATTTTTCTGGCAAAGCATATATAGCTGTAAATGGCAACAAACCGTATTTCACCGAGTCTGAAATAACCTCACAAGCCTTTGAGACTTATACATCTCTTGACAGTAATGGAAGATGCGGTGTTGCGATGGCTTGCTGTGGTGCAGAAATAATGCCGGGACCCGGTGAAGAAAGAGGTAGCATAAGCAGCATAAAACCGTCCGGTTGGGTTCAAGCTCAATACGATTGTGTAAGTGGTAAATACTTATATAACCGCTGTCATCTTATTGGTTGGCAGCTCTCCGCAGAAAATGCAAACAGAAGAAATCTTATAACCGGAACAAAATATCTGAATATTGAGGGTATGCTGCCTTTTGAAAATATGGTAGCCGACTACATAAACGAAACCGGAAACCACGTTATGTATCGAATAACCCCAATTTTTAAGGGTAACAATCTTGTAGCAAGTGGCGTGCAAATGGAAGCATACTCTGTCGAAGACGGTGGAGATGGTATTTGCTTTAATGTTTATTGTTATAATGTTCAGCCCGGAGTTGTGATAAACTATGCTACGGGCAGTAGCTATCTTGAAAGTGGTTCTTCTGAAACCTCAACAAAAAAAGAAACAACCACTAAGGAAACAACGACAAAGGCCCCCACTACTACAAATAGCGGTAGCCATAATGTTTCAGCTTCATACATTCTTAATACGAATACGAAAAAAGTTCATTACCCCGGTTGTAGGTCCGTAAAACAAATGGCGGATAAAAATAAGCAAGAATATAATGGTAGCCTCGATGACATCTTGTCTCGTGGATATACAACTTGTGGGAACTGTTTCTAAAACAAAGGCTCGATGGTAGAAAATATCAACGAGCCTATTATTTTTTATATAGTAACTTCCGTTCCTCCTTTGAAGAAAAACTGCATCTTCTCATCGTGATATATTACAACCCTGTCAATCATATGTAACCACAGCCTTTCATCAAAATCTGTGAGGGGCTCATCGTTTTCTTTTAACTGGAACATAAATGCGCCTATAGCTTCAGCTTGTTCTTCTTTACGCTGCCTTTCCGCTTCAAGGGATTTAAGGCTTTTTACGGCTTTGGAATGCCTTGTTTCAAGTTTAGAATACTTGTGGGAAAACTCCTCCTGGTCTTGCGCCTTCATAGTATTTTCTATTATTGCTTTTTTTATAAGTTCTTCTATTATTTCTATGTCCGAATACAACTCCTCGATTTTTTCATCAATTTCAGTTGTATCGGTTAATACTTCTTGCATAATTCTGCAGTTTTCAAGCAGCTCATCACGCTGTGAAAGGAGTTTATTAAAAGCTGTAATAAAGGCAGTACGTATTGCTTCTTCATCCAGGTGCGATGTGCTGCAATGCTCACCATTTTTGAATTTATTATTACATTGCCATATTGTTCTTCGGTATTTACTGTTAGAGTGCCATACCTTTGAACCATAGTAACCACCACAATCACCGCAAACAATGCGAGTTGAAAAAATGCTGTTACCACTGTAACTTTTTCCCATTTCTTTTCTTCTCTTTAATTCCAGTTGAACTGCTTCGAAGATTTCAGGGGAAACTATAGCTTCGTGGCTGTGTTCAATATAGTACTGCGGAACTTCGCCTTCATTCTTTTTCATTTTTTTCGTAAGGAAATCCAAGGTATATTCCTTTTGCAATATTGCCGAACCTTTGTATTTTTCATTCTGCAAAATGCTTGAAATTGTGGAAGGACGCCATTTGGTTTTTCCCGCCGGTGTAGGTATCCCTTCTTGGGTTAAAATATTTGCTATCATACAAGGAGTTTTTCCATTCAAGAATTCCTTGTATATTCTTCTCACAATTACTGCCTGGCTTTCGTTAACTATTGGAAAATCACCATTACCTTTTTCAAACCCAAGGAAGTGGCTATACGGAAGTGTAACCTTACCATCGGCGAATCGCTTTCTTTGACCCCAAGTAATATTCTCGGAAATTGACCTGCTTTCTTCCTGTGCAATTGAGGACATAATTGTTATAAGAAGTTCACCGCTTGTGTCGAGGGTATGGATGTTTTCTTTTTCAAAAAACACCTCAACACCGATTTCCTTAAGCGTTCTAACGGTTGTAAGAGTATCAACGGTATTTCTTGCGAATCTACTAATTGATTTGGTTACAATGAGGTCGATTTTGCCCGCTTCAGCATCATCTATCATTTCTTGAAATCCGTATCTCTTTTTAATGTTCGTTCCTGAAATACCCTCATCGGTGTATACTTTTACGAAATCCCAGTCTTTATGGGAATTAATATAGTTAGTGTAATAATCTATTTGGGCAACATAACTCGTTTTTTGTTCCTCGCTGTCAGTTGAAACACGAGCGTAAGCTGCAACCTTTCTTCGTTTGTTTTCAGCTAATAATCTTCTTGTTTTTGGGTCTTTTATGGCTGGTATTATCTGAACTATTCTTTCTTTCATCTGTGTGCTCCTTTTCTCATCAATTCAGCTTGTCTTGCTCTTTCTTTCATTTCAGGTGTCCAACTGTCTTTTCGTGAAATAGGGACCCAGGTTTTCGTGACCGAATCTCCGTTTTTTAAGAAAAAAACTACTTTATAGTTATTTTCAATTTTAATTTGCTTAATCTGGGCCTTGATGTATTCTTCGTCGAAAAAATCTATACCCAGGATATCCAAGGTTAAGGTTTTCAGCGTCTCCTCCGGGATAGCCTTTGAAGCACAGATGCTTTTTCCTTTGGTGTTATAAGTGTTGCAAATATAAACTACTCTTTTGCTCGTCACTTTTCTTCTGTAGGTGTCACCGCAGTTGCCACAAACAAGTAATCCCGAAAAAGTATAAAGGTTCTTTTTTCTTCCCTTTGGTGAATGCTTGTCAGCTCTCCGTATTAATTCTGCTTGAACCAGGTCAAATTCTTCCTGGCTGACAATAGCCGGATGACTGTTTTCAACATAATATTGCTGCTTTTCACCATTGTTATATACTTTTTTCTTTGTGATGTGGTTTTCTATGTATGTTGTCTGCAACATCAAATTTCCGGTATAAGAAAGGTTTTGAAGAATGCACCTTACGCTTGATTTACCCCAGGGGTTCTCATGTCTTGTTTTTGCTCCTTGTAAATTCAGCGTTTGGGCTATAGCTTCAAGCCCCATACCATCAAGGAAAGAAGTGAAAATAAACCTTACTGTTTCAGCTTCTTTGGGTTCAATTTCAAATTCACCATTTTTATATCTGTAGCCGAGCATTGTGCAGTTCCAGGGCAGTCCTTTTTCAAAATTCTGCTTCACCCTCCATTTTTGGTTTTGGCTCACAGAAAGACTCTCTTCCTGGGCAAACGATGCAAGGATGGTGAGGAGCAATTCTCCAGCACCACTCATTGTATGAATGTTCTGTTCTTCAAAAAACACATCAACACCGAGTTCTTTTAACTCTCGAACCGTCTGCAATAAGGTCAGCGTATTGCGGGCGAAGCGTGATATGGACTTGGTTACTATCATATCAATTTTTCCTTTTCGGCAGTCATCAATCATCCTCTGAAACCCTTCACGATTAACCTTTGTACCGCTGATTGCTTCATCGGTATAAATTCCGGCAAAAGACCATTCGGGGTTGGACTGTATGAAACTGTTATAATAACTGATTTGTGCTGCCAAAGAATGAAGCATTGCATCTTTACCAGAAGACACCCTGGTATACGCAGCAACTTTCTTTAGCCTTGCAATGCTCAATGTATCAAACGCTACCCGTTCAATTACTCTTTCCATCAAAAATCACCTCCTTGGTATGACACATATTACCTCTGTTATCTATTATTATCCAGTAAATTACAAACATAAAGTACACGAATTTAAGCCGTATTTTTTGAGCATAATTGTATCAATTTTGTCGTACTCTTCTTCGTTTATTATGCCTTTTTCAAGCATAGATTTAGCCAAAGACATCGTAACAATGTACGCATTTTTCTTCTCATTCAGATCTAACATCGTTTTCACCCTTTCTTATGTGGTCAAGGTAGCAGTCACGGCTACAATATTTTTGTGAGGGACGTTTAATCGGCAAAAAACTCTGTCCGCAATGTTCACAGAACTTTGGTTTAATAAATCGATGCTTTATTATTTTTCTATTTCGATTCCACCATTTTGTTTTGCACTCCTCTGAACAGTATTTTTTCGGCTTTCTGCCTGGTGTTTGAACGATAGGTTCACCACAATATCTGCATTTGCCACTGCCGACCTTATTTCGGGTACAATATGATTTTATGGTTCCGGTAGGAAGATTAAGCTCAATTGCGATTGCTTTATAGCCTTTACCCTTGGAGCGTAAATCCCATATCCTTTTTTCTTCAAGTTCGGTCATTAAAGCACCTCCTTCACCATATGGAGAAAAAGAGAGTTTTTGTCAGGGTGTTTTATAGCTGTTTTCAGAATTTTTTTATAAAAATGGATAAAAAAATATACCCATCAAGGCTATAACGCCTTAATGGGTATCCGAATCGGTATTATCAGAACAATTTCCCGACAATCCATAAAATACATATAATAGCAACTATCCAAACTAAAAGGTTCGCATTCCCACCACTACCATTTCCACCGCTTTTATTACTGCCTCCGTTATTGGAAGATGTCATCTTAAAAGCATAAAAATCGTTTAGATCAGGCATTGGTTTCCTCTGTGCAATCTTCAACCATCGCTTCAAGAATTGTTTCACCCGAAGGTAAGGCGAAGGGTTCTCTCTCACTTATAACGGAGTCAAAGTAAGGGGTAAGAAAAACACGGATGGTTTCTTCTTGTTTCTCTGCTTTTAATATTTTACCAAACAACGGCTTGAATTCCTTTTGTGGAATTTCATCGAGCTTTTCGATGAGCTTATCCATTTCAGTGGCATCGAGCAAATATTCACCAATTAAGCACGATACTACTGCATTGAAAAGTCTGCCGATTATTTCAGCATCATCTTCTCGCAGCGCATCGCCCACGAGGTCTATGGCTTTCGAGCTTACCATACCACCAACAAAACCACCAACGATTCCGACTGCTGTTCCTACACCGGGAGCAACAGCTGTTCCGGCTGCCCCCGCAACTTTGGCGGCAACAACCCCAGCGGCTAAAGCACCACCAGCTCCACCTGCGATAGAGCCAATAAGTACAGACATATTTTTGGCATATTGCGCCACAGAAATTTTTCTTGAAGCAACCTTATATGTTTCAGGAATTGAAAAAACGGCAAAAGAAAGAGCCGAGGTTACAGCATTGCTTCGAAGAATTTTTGCTAAATGTTTTGATGCGGCAATACCATAAATTGCACTTTTACCGGACAGCGCCCTTATGCCATTTACGATAGTAGCTGATGCCTGGAAACCTAACTTTTGAACAACAAACTGACTTGGGGCCATTAATGCGTTGGCAAGTCCCGTTCTTGCAATCTGCGAAACAACCATATGTTGAACGAAAGAAATACCGAACACTTGAAGACCGGCAGAAACACCTGCCTTAACAGCCTCCTTAATATCCCCGGTTCTGCGCCAGGTAAGAAAAACTGTAGCAACGAAGGTTATACCAAAAGCACAGCTACAAATAACGGCTCCGGTTGCAGCATCATAAGCAATAGATTCAACCGTGCCAGGCTTTGTGAGATTTACAGCCTGTTTATATGTTAATCGTCCTTTGCGAACAATCTTTTTTGCATCAGCAGGGTCAGTAACACCTGGAACCTTTCCTTGCTTGATTTTCATTTCAAACCTATTAAGGACAGCCTCGTATTGGTCTTTGGGAACTTCAAGCTGCATAGGCTTATCACCATTCATATAACGATACATTCCTGTTTCGCTACTGAAACAAGCCTCGCAAGAGCCTGTTGCTGATTTGTAGTATTTTGTCTGTATAAAAGCTCTGTCTACCCAACGGTCAGCACCATCTTTTGCATTATCTCTACCTATAACAAAAGCCTCATGCCCCAACATTTTATCCATTATTGTAATTGCTTCTTCCGCCATTTCACCATGTCCGGCAGGAGAATTGATAGCAGACTTCTGTTCAACAAAAACTGCTGAATCTGCTGATTGCCACGCAGCGACATCAAGAGGTACAACTTTAGCAAGTAATTCTTCGATGTCTCGGTCTTCCATAAGGAAATCAAAAGCGTCGGGCTCATCGGTTGCTTTGCTTGATTCGGCTAAAGATTTACATCCATTTATAAAATGTTCTGTGCATTGGGGTTCAACCATCAAGGCTCTGTTTTCTTCAGCATCATCACTAACGAACCAAGATGGCTGAAAATCCTCCCAACGATAGTAGAAAAGGTGCGATTTTGCTTTTTCCTTTTTACCATCTTTGTTTTTTACCTTTTGGGCTATAACATCAACATTGGTTTTTATGAAAACGCCCTCATCGGTGCAGACTATACCACTTGGGCGCAAATCAAACTCTGCATCTGCCCACAATATCTGTTGCTCTCTTGGAATGGGAAAAATCTCTTTTATTTTTGACTTTTTTCCTTTTTTAAGTTCAACGGGTGATTTACCAAGGGCATCAACAACTATTTGAGCCATTGGGTGTAACTCTGCAGAAATTTCTGTTGCATTGTCAGGAGTTTCTTTCGTAGCCATAATAAGCCTCCGTTTTCTTTGATACTTTAATTATATTATTTTTTTCAGCGAAATCAATAGGTGTGTGCGTTAGTAGATAGTCAAGTCCTATAAAACGGACTCACAAAACAAAAAAACGCCCACCGAACCGGTTAAGGCACGATGGGCGTAATGGTTAGTTGGGGATTTTAAGTTTCTGGCCCTCATAAATTGTATCGTTCTTGAGATTGTTGAGCTTTACAATTTCGGTATATCTTAAACCGCTGCCGAGCTTGGCTTTGGCAATATCCCAAAGGGTATCATTTTCTTTCACTGTGTAAGTAGTATACGCAGGAGTGGTTGTAGTTGTGGTTGTAGTCTTACCCACAAGCGTGAGATTTTCAATAGCTACCCAGGTGTTAATACCATCCTCGGTCTTTCCGGTCTTTTTATTAACCTTTTCACCGAGAAGAACACAAGTCTTGCCACCCTTCTTCACAGCCTTGCCATTCGACTTGGTCTGTGTTACAACGTGGTAATAATCTTCCTTCACCCAATCAGGAATAGTTGAGGATGAGGGGTTATACTTCGTAGCCGATGCTTTGAATTCAACCTTATCCTTTTCCTTAAATGTAGTGGTCTTGGATGTTGTAGTTGTGGTAGTAGTTGTGGTAGGCTTTGTAGTGGTTGTTTCTGTCTTTGAGTTACCTTCAAGAGCTTTCTTTACCTCTGCACGGAAAGTATCCATTGACTTGCCGTGTTTGGGGAACCAATGCATAACATCGCCGTGGTTAGTAGCGATACCTTTCTTATAACCTTCGCTGTGGCAGATAATATTATCAGCTGTAAGGCCGTAGAGTTTGCAGAGATATACACAGAGTTCAACAGCTTCTTTGTAAACCTTGTTGAAGTAGGTCTTATCGGTGAGACCATCCTCGCAAATTTCAAAGCCGATGTGTGTGTTGTTGGCAGCCCCACCTGCGTGCCAGCCTCTGTGGTCCCAAGGCAATGTTTGGTACGTCGCAATGCTGCCATCCTTGAGTTTACCGATAAAAGCGTGACAGCAAATCTGTCTGCCACCGGGGGTATAAGTATTCCAGTGGTTGCCATAGGTGTTTACACCAAGGTAACCATCATCAGGACCGACATAACGCTTCAACCAGGGGTTGTTAGCCCCAGTTGAATGAACCATTATGCCTTTGACCTTGATTTTCTGATTCGCCTTGTAACAGGCGTTGTTAGTGAGAATCTGTTTCTTCAGTTCCATTGCTGTTTTCCTCGTCTTTCTCTTCTTCGTTAATCTGTTCGAGAATTTCCTTGAGCTTCTTGGGGTAAGGCATACCGAGAGTTGCCGTGTTCTCAAGAATTGAAATACCTTCATTCGACAGATAGAAGAAGATAACTGCCGAGCGAAGAACCCCTGCATCACCGAGAATGTAAACATCAAGGATATTGCCTACACCCACGAGCAGGAAAATAAGCACCTTTTTGAAGATGCCCGTAAAACCTACTCTGCTTGAGAGGGTTTTGTTGCTGATGGCTACCATAATGCCACTCACATAATCGATTACCACAAAGGCAATGAGGGCATAAAGGAAACCATCAAAGCCTCCGAGGAACCAACCTACGACTCCACCGAAAGCTGTGAATGCTGCCTGAATTACTGTCCAGATGTTTTTCATAGTTTTTTGCCTCCTTTGACAAAAATTTTTTATATTAAAAAAAGGCACCCTGGACGAGTACCTAATTTCCTTATGTTAGCCAACCGGGTCTTTCCGGTATTAGCAAGGTTTCTGTAACATCAAGCCAGGCTTGATACCATAATTGAAGTTCTGCAACTTGCGTTTCTGAAAGCATCTCATACCATAGTTGGCCTCTGTTAACAATTGGAAAGCACTGCTGTTCTCTCTCAAAACGAAGGTCATCAAGGATATGCTGATTGTCAAGTTGTGAGCGTTTATCTTCATCAAAAATAAGAACACCATCTTTTACTTGATAGGCTTCGAAGTTCACTTCAAAGTGTTCAAGGTCAGAAGGTGCTTCAATTTCTATTCCGTTTGTTAGATTCCCTATTTCGGCATAGCTTTGAACATAGCCGTTTTCATTGATGCGTATTTGCATTATTTATTTCACCTCAATTCACACCAAATACTCTTGATATGAAGCCATCAGAACTTCGTGTTGAAATTGTAACTGTTCCGGTTGTACCCGAATAAGACAGCGTAAATGCAACATAATTCACCTCATCGGCAAATTGATATTTAAGTCCCGATGTTGTAATCATAGATTTCGGAGTTATCATAGTACAAATTGCAGAGCCATCTTTTGGTCGCCCCATGATAATGTATGCCTTGTGACTACCATAAGTAAAAGTAGCAGACCCCTCCGTAAGCGTTCCTTTATACAAACTCGTACAAGTAAGGCCGAGATTGCTTCGTGCATCTGCAGCCGATGTCGCACCTGTACCGCCTTTACCCAAAGGAATGGTAGCTCCACCTGAATGATAAACTTGGTAGCGTGTTCCGGGATGGGTCTGGTGTTCAATGTTCGGAGCATAGTATAATGTACCAGAAGCAGAATAAAGTCTGTCCCAGGTTGTTGCACTTCTGTAAAAGTTTATACCTTCACCTTGAGAGTCTACAGCGTCTTTGAAATATAAGCCGTTGATATTTATGATATCAGAGTTCTGCATATCTATGCCGTAAGCATCATCTACCCAATACTGACCTCCCGTTACTTTTATAATTTTAGGGGCTATGGTTTGTCCATTTATTAGGTTAGCAATAGCATTTGCAACTGTTGTAGCCCCTGTACCGCCTTTCGCAATAGGAACCGCAGAGGATAATGATGAAGGTGCAACAGAACCGGAAAAAGAAGTTGCTGTAACCGCACCGGATATTTTTGTATCACCCACAACGTGGAGAGCTGCAGTGGGATTTGGGGTATTGATACCTACTTTTTGTTTTCTCAAGGCTACAAGAGGTGTACCTTGCGGAACAACATAATAAAGATCAAGCGAGGACGAGGAGCCTAAACTATCTCGTATTTGTATGTGAAAGTCATAAGAGCTTCCCGAATCGAGAGAACAAAGCTCAAGATTTGAAAATGAGAAAGACGAACCACTCTTGGTAACCGATGAAAGAATGCTCACATATGAGCCATAGCTACTTGCATTGGTTTTCTTGTACCTATACCTTACATAGGTTAAACTATTTTTCTGCGTACTGCTTACGGTCACGGGGGAAATTGAACCACTGAATGTAAGCTGCATTTCGGCTTCAATTTCATTAGTTCGTCTTAATGATAAAGATGAAACTTTCGGCTTTGCATAAGCAATAACCGTAATATCCATACTTTTACTTACCGTGTAACCTCTTGAGTCGGTCGCTGTTACAACGACACTTAAAGTACCGGATTTTGAAATAGCACCAACGGTTAAAGCAGCACCTGTTGTATTCGATTTCGTCACTCCGTTACAAGTAGCAGAATATTTTACAATGCTTGCTCCGTTTTTTGCAGTAGCAGTAGCCGGGGTTACTTGCAATGAAGAATAACCTTGTATAAAAAGTTGGTTATTTCCCGTAACTCCTGTGGTAGTTGTGTTCGTATCAGCCACTGTAAAGGCCCCCATCGTGGGCGAGGAATTACCCGACGAAGTTTGAACAGTAGCTGTTTTTGACGCTGCCGAACCAATCTGCGTTGAGCCGTTTAATGTTGTAAGCACGAAAGTTCCCGTGAATGATTTGATGCTCGCCATTGCATTAAGAAGCGTTGTTCTCTGTGAAGAGGTCAAGGTTATCGTATTATCTGCTGTTCCCTTTGTAAGGGTAATACCGGTAATTGTAAGGTAAGTTGTGCTGCCGTTTTTTATAGCCAAGGTGTGGCTATATGACGCTTCATAAACCGTTGTTTTCAGAGTTATTTTTACTGTGGATGCATCAGCCGTTACCGTACCGACCGAAGATAAAACCGAACCACCGAGGGTTTTGGCTGTTGTTGCCGACGAAGTACCATACACCTGGTTGCTTTGTTTTCTTGCCCTTACCTTTACCGAATAAGAAGTGTTCGGCGTAAGACCGGAAAGAGATATACTTGCACTCGTTCCGGCAGTCGTTGAAAACTGCGTCCAAGAAGAACCTCCGTTTGTGCTGTACTGCCATATATCGGCTTTAGCGGATGATGTGGCTGAAATCTTAAAGCCGTTAGCTGTTATTGAACCTACAGTACATTTAATAGTGGGTGCAGTACGGTCGATTGCATCGAGGCTTATTGTTGCCGATGCGGTAATTGTACCGATTGAAGTTCCGGCATAAGTACCATCGAAACGCCAAGAGGCAGACAGTTTGACCCCAGTCTTTGTACCATCGCTGTTATGATTTACTCGTACTTTTTTTGTTTTTAACAGCTTCGAATGAGTCGTTGATGAATCATCCTCCGAAATGGCGGGACTTGAGAACGTTTCGCTTGTTCCGTTAATTGAAGCCGTGCAGTCATCTCTTGCACCTACATAAAGGGATGCATATTTCAGATAGACCTTTAAGGTAACATCAGAATAGTTTCCCGTAACGCTTTGTGTGGCTGACCAGGTACAGTACAAGCCAAGATATGTAGACGGATATTTTGAAAAATTACCACTCAATGCCATAGCTTTTTACCTCCTTAGTCAAGAATTACAATATTAAGTCCGTCAGAAGCTGTGGGCATCGGAACGAACTTTGTTTTACCAACGGTAAGCTCACCGTCAACAGTGGTTTTCTTTGTTATGGTTTCATCCTTATTAAGGGTGAAGATTTTCTCCTCGTTGTAGTAACCGGAAAACTCTGTGTTGTTGATAACCGTTCTCTGCGGTGAATCGGCATTTGATACTTCAATACCACGGCGGTCAATTTTTACTTCCGTGGTATAGATTTCATTTGGTGCGGGAGTCCATTTCTGAACTATTGTTCCTTCGGTTATCATAATGTCACCGACATAAAGAGAGGCTTCTCTGCTGTATGCGTAAACGGTTATGGTACCGTCCTGCACATCTTCAATAACAGCACTGTAATCAGTCCAATCAAATGCAGAAGAAGTATTGAATAAATCCACATACTTATCACCGTTATATGTCACACGGAAATAACCTGAGTATGTGCTTGTCTTTTTTGCTCTCAATGACACCACATAGGAAGTCCCGGTAACAACGCCTGTTATAACCTGAGTAAGGTCTGAATAAGCACCGAGAACGAAGCAAGAATCGGCTGTCGTGTTATTCTGCGTGTCAGTGGCGCTATTTGAGGATACTGTTCCACTGTAAGTCCAGTCATCGGATAATCCGTTAAGACCCGAGGAGTTTTTCACCAGGTTTATACCACCGATGAAACGCTCCGATACTTTGACACCCAAACCTTCAACCGTGTGTTCAAGTTCGGAGATTTTCTCTTGAGCAGCAATAAGTTCATCGCTTTGATTACCAAGCTCATCGGTTACTGTTTTCACTGTTTCCGTAAGGTCTGATACATAGCTTGTAAGACCTTCGGCAGTTGTTTGTAGTTCGGATGTTTTCTCGTTTGTTTTTACGATGTCTTCTTGTATACCCTCTATTGAAAGATTTGTCTCTTCAAGGGAAGAGGTTGTTGCATAAGCATTTAAATGCACTTCACCCGTTTCCAAGTCCCAATAGGAAGAACCATCTTGTGACTGAAGGACACCAGCTTTGATGATATTGGCAACAAGAGTACCGGAAGTAATAAAATCAGCTACGATTTCACCACCGGAGGTTATTGCCGTTGTATAAGGACCGTTATAACCATTACTGCTGAAACCGAGACCACCCACATTCCAACGCCACACATTTACGGCAGTGTTAATATCGGGGTTGTCAAGAATAAGCAGTTCATACGGCTGTCCGTTCTCGGAATAGGTATTGATAACTACATATCCACCGCTTTGACCGGTAATAAGACCGGTAGCTCTTTCGATAGCTGCGTTCATCAATTTTGGAAAACGCTCTACTTTTGCCACGGCTTTATCGGTGTTTTCCTGTACCTCGGAAATGGTGTGCAGCAAGTTCGCACCGGACGCACCGAGGGTTATGGACACATATTTTTCGGAAAGCGTATCGTAGACCGTGGTTATTACTTTCGCTTTTGCCTTTAAACCGAGTTTTGAGTGTCTCACCAACAAAGTATCGCATAAAGAAACTCGCTCCAATACAGTGGCATATTCGGGGTATTTCCATAAAGGTTCAAAGGAAACTTTGATGTTCGGAATTACAGTGCCGAGAGCATTGTTCTCTATGTATGTGTTTGCTTTTGACCTCAAAGCGGACTCCGTTAACTCTTCTCCTTCAGAGAAAGAATCGGAGAAATCTTTGATGAGGGTTTTCCTTGTAGTAAGAGATGTGTCGACCACCGGAAGCAGAACTTCTGAAAGAGTAACAACGGTTTCGTTGCCGTCCATATCGCTTGAAACAGCAAAGGGCAAAATATCTGTATATAAAGCGGTGTTGTCATTTTCATGTTCAAGAGCCGTTAGGTTCTTTCCGTATTCAATAACAACACCGGTCTTTGTGCCTCTGCCTTGATGATGAATAATGTGGAAATTATCCCATTCAAATTCGCCACCCCATAAAGACAACATCGAACCTTCAGCACCACCGAGACAAGCTCTTACGCTTTGGGGCCTGGAAACAGAGAAAGGTTTTGATGAAGAATAGTCTGTACTGCAAGTAAAATTATGAGTTGTTGCCGTATTGGAAAAGATTTTATTCATTACAAGCGGTGCAGACATATTTTCATCCGACCATATTAGCTCCGCAATATTGCAAAGGTCATAAGAGATGTGCTGTGCGTAAACAGTTATGATGTTTTCAATGGGAGTAGTTATTCTGTAAATTCGGAACAACTGATTATCGGAGGTATCATTGGGTTTAGCTTTTATAAGCCTTTCCGTTTGTATCTCTGTGTATAAGGGCCCGTTGGTAGGATACTTCAGCACGAGTTCATACGAGCCGTTTCTTTCCTCGGTAACTTCACAAAAGGTGCAGTCCGTAAGAGTTCCTATGCCGTAGGTTTTGAAGTTGGTAGCGTTTGCCTTGTATAAAACAGGAATCATAATGTCACCCACCTCGGCATTACATACGCACCGGTTATCCCCCCGGAAAAAGTGAATGTATTTCCGCCGGGATAAAGGATCGGGAAACCTTCACCCTCAACAGCATCATTTTCCGGTGTCGAACCTTTATAAAAATTCATAAGGTCGCTGTCGATTTCGATATACTGCTGAATATTGGAAAAGGTCCAGCTCTTTTTTGAGCCGGGAGAGGTTATTGTAAGAGTTCCGCTACCATTGCCCGTGAGCATAATATATGGTTTTGCTTCAAAGGCTGTGGGATTTTCAATGACGGTACCGGAAGATACACGGATTTCATTAAAACCATCTACTGCATATCTGAAAGGCAAACAAGAAAAGCTGATAGTGAAAACGCCTATTCGATTAAGCTCATCTTCAATATCAAGCTTGCTTGCAAACACAGCCTTTCTGAAATACTTCTCATCGTAAGTATCACGCAGTTCGTGATAAACATTCGGTTCTGCGTAAAGCCAGGCTTTAACGGCTGAAATCTTATCAGCGAGTTCTTCTTTCGATTTTGCGGGTAAGAATACGGAGTAGACCACTTGCACATTTCCATATCTACCATTCGGTGATATTAAATCTCCGTTTCTTCCCGGAATAGCGGTAAATTCAGTTTCATATTTCGGCGCAGAAAAAACATCCTTCTTTTCGATGCGAAGACCCATATAATCTGAATTCACGCCTGCATATTCAAAGTAGTTCACGCAAAGACCACTCCTTTCCTTTGAGCAAACTGTCCGGCTGTTACAAGAATTTCGTTTGTAAGGTCACGGACATCTTCACTCGAATAATTATTGAAATTATCGATGTTAAGCTGAAGAGTAAGACCACTCGTTTTTGAATGCCCCGTCGGAGCATAGAGCTCGTCTCCGAGACTGCTATCAACAGAAAAATTCGTAGGAAGAGCTGTTGACATATCCTCTGCGAGAGAATGCATAACATCATTAATATCTCCGCTCATCTTTTCTGCTGCTTTTACAGCTTCACCACCATTGCTGTCAATTGAACCGGAGAGACCCTTTACGAGCATCTCACCGACCCAAGCCATCTCACGAGAAGGCGATCTGATACCGAAGAAATCACAAATGCCGTCCCAGATGCTGTTTATCCAGGCACTGACCTTGTTCCATAACCAGGATTTTAAGGTTTGAATACCTGACCATAAACCCTGAACGATATTTTTACCGACATTGGTAATTTTGTAGATTTGTCCGGTTAAAGTATTTACAATGCCTGTGATGATTTGAGGTACGGCCTTTACAATACTTGCAATTACAGACGGCAGATTTTTAATGAGTGATACAAGCAAGGTAACACCGACTTTCGCAATCTTACCTACATTGTTCGTAAAGAGCGTCACAATAGAAGTAACAATCTGTGGAAGAGCTGCTACGATTGTTGTAATAATCTGCGGTAACGAGCTTATCAAAGAAACAAGGAGTCTGACACCAGCCTCAATGATGAGAGGTATATTGCTTAAAATTGCATTGATAACACTTGTAATAATCTGCGGAATAGCAGTAAGTATTGTTTGAATGATGGTCGGTAGATTTGTAATCAGTGAAGTTAAGAGCTGTATACCTGCGTCAATGATAAGGGGTATCGATTCAAGTAAGAAATTTACTATCGCACCGATTACCTCCGGCAGAGCTTCAACCAACACAGGTATTGCTGCGAGAATACCCTCAACCAAGCCAAGCACCAACTGCAAGGCCGCATTGAGAATGAGAGGCAAGTTTTCTACTAAGGTAGTGCAAATCTGTACAACCATACTGATAATCGATGGTATAAGGGTCGGCAATGCAGTACCTATTCCCATAGCCAAAGTTGCTACAACTTGTAAAGCTGTCTCAAGTATCATCGGCAAGTTTGCGATTATACCCTCCAGCAGCGTAACTACAAGCAATAAAGCCGCCTCACCGATTTGCGGTAACGCTTCGGTAAGACCCGTCAAAATAGTAAAAATAATCTGTGAAGTACTTTCTACTATTTGAGGTAGGTTGTCGACAATAGCACCGCCCAATGCAGAAATAATCTCACCGACTATTTCAATCATTTCAGGTACGAACTCCATCATAAGGTCAAGAGCTTTCGGTAAAATCCCACCGATTACATCTGACATTGCTCCTATGTCACCATTTGCATCAAGTATTCCGTTGGTGAACTCACCGAGAAGACCTACGCCTTCACCGGCAAGCTGTGTCAGGACGGGAAGAAGAACAGTGCCGAGAGCATTTTTGGCGGCATCAGCGCCGACTGCCAAATACTGAAGTTGGTCATCAAAAGCACCATAAGCATTGAGCATATCATCGCTGATAACATACCCGGCAGCTTGTGCTTGTTCACCAAGTTCATTCATTCTTTCAGCTCCGGCTTCAATTAATGGGTTTAATTCCTGTGCTGATTTACCGAGAATCTGCATCGCAAGAGCATCACGCTCGGTTTCATTTTCCATTTTACCGAGTGCATCGATAACTTCCCAATATACGGTATCTGAATCACGCATGGTACCGTCAGCATTGAGAACAGACACACCAAGTGCATCGTAGGCTTCAACGGAGAGTTTGGTACCGTCTTGCACAGCCTTCATCGACTTGATTTGTTTTGCCATCGACTTGGTGAGAGTTTCGGTAGAAACATCCACAAGTTCGGCGGCATACATATATTCCTGGAGCTTATCTGTGGCAATGCCTGTCTGCGTTGATGTAGTTAAAACATCATCGGCATAAGCTGCACCTTCTTTTGACATGTCAATAAGCGCCTTGCCGGCGGCAACAGCAGCTGTGCCTACGGCAGCGAAAGCTGTAGCCATTGCTGCACCTACTGCCTTACATACACTGCCGAGCTTTTCGAACTTGCCACTGGCATCTTCACTTTCCTTGCCGGCATCTTCGATTTCCTCTCCGAAATCATCTGCATTCTTTTCTGCATCATCGAGTCCATCGGAAGCCTTTTCGAGTTGGCTATTGTTTTCCTTAAGCTCACTTTCAAGGCCATTAAGGGCTGCCTCGGCGTTGTTTAATTGTATCTGCCAGTTTTGTGTTCTTCGGTCATTTTCACCAAAAGAAGTGGCGGCGTTTTCCAGTGCCGCCTTAAGAGTTTCAATTTTCTGTTTTTGTGCTTCAATTTCTTTATTTAAAACCTGGTTACGAGCAGTGAGAGCTTCGACAGAGTTATCATTTTTACCGAACTGCGACTGAACAAGCTTCATTTCAGAACCGAGAACCTTAAAACTCTGATTAATTTCAGATAAGGCTTTTTTGAACTCTTTTTCACCTTCAAGTCCGATTTTTAAACCGAAATCATCTGCCATGCTAACACCTCCTAATCAGTAATTTTTACGGCAACAACTATGCCTTGTCCTGTAGTTGCCGGGTTTGGAGTAATGGCAACGGAAACTATAGTAGGCGGAGTTGTGTCCGGTATCTTTTCAAATGTTGCTGTGTATGATTTTGTTGTTGTGAAGGCGTTTATAAGATTTGCATCTACACTAAAAGTGCGCGATGCATTTGTGTTACCATCGGACCAGGAAACGAATCTGTACCCGGCAGAGGGTGTTGCTTTTATCGTATAGGAAGTTCCGAATTTATATGTCCCTGCTCCGCTGACAGTACCGCCACTATTTGAATTAACGCTGACAACACAAGATGGTTCGGTGTAGTCAATGGCGAAATATGAACTTTTCCAGTACCACTTTCGAGTGACAGTTGCCGAAAACCATATACATAAGTTTTTCGTTCCCGAATAAACACCGGCTTTTGATGTCATAGAATTAAACATATCTGTCAAACGTACACTTGTGTCATCAATTGTGCTGTTTTTATCAACTGTGCAAGTCAGATAATCTTTGCCCGTTTGGAATAAGGGGTTAATTCTATAACCACCGGCTGAAAAATATGAATCAGTGTCGGCTTCCAGGTAATAACGACAGTCGCCGTCTGATGATAAACTTGTTTTGTATTGAATGGAAATTCTGACATTATCTATTCTCGAATACGCCGGAATGTACATCTGCATCTGGTTAACAGACGCCGATGCGGATGTTATAGGTAAACAGTATGTCATTTTAAGTCCGGTACCGCCTGTATTCTCGCCGAAACTGACAGAACGTGTAGGCATATTAATCACGCTCCTTAACAACAATATCTATATATGCTTTCAACTTTTCAGGTGGAATTTCAACATTCACCACGAGATGATATAAGCCTTTATGCGAGGGGGATAAAAATACACGAAGGCATCTGCCGTCATTTTGGCAAACACCCTCGCTTTCAATTGATTCAGTTTTATGCTCAATCAGTTTATATTTTGCTTCAGTGATAACAATCGTTTCATCAGCATCTTTGCTGCAAACCATAAAGTCGATGTACTTTTCTTCACCGAGCAAAAAAGTGCGTGATTCAATCACAGTTACCACCGTCCTTTATAATAACAAGTTCGAGTTTTTGAGGTAGGAGCTGAATTTTATATTTGCTTTCTTTTAAACAAAGATGAACCCTGCCTTTAAGCATATATAGAATTCCCGTCCAATAAGCAAAATAGCCCTCACTGTCGAGGGCATAAATCTCTGTAGCGTATTGACCATCAGTCATATCGGGAGGTACGGTGCATTCCCACTCATTACCTCCCGTTGGTGTAAACTCAAGGTCAAAGTTATCAGCCTTGCCGTAAACTCGAACTATCTGTCTGTCAGTTTTCATCGACTACTACCGAAATGGTATAAGTCTTACCTGCATCGGCAGGATTAGGCTCGATGACAACGGAACGGATAACGGGAGCGTTGGTTTTTACTGTAACAGTCCTTGTAACAGTTGTAGTCTTGCCGGCAGAGTCTGTTGCGGTAACTTTGATTTCGTTAACGCCTTCATCAAGGGTTATATCCTTGGTAAACGAACCATCACCGCTTACAGTAACCGTACCTTGGTCCTTTGTACCTACAGAAATCTTAACCGTTACAGGCGTTGAAATACTGTCGGAGGTTGTACCGGAAACAGTGATAGTTTTCTTATTGGTGATTGAACCCTGGGTAGGACTTGTAACATTAAGAGAAGGAGCAACTGTGTCAACTGTAAACGAAACGGATTTTGTTACTGCAGCGTTACCATCGTTATCCGATACATCGATTGATATGTCGTTTTCTCCATCGGGAAGAACGGATGAAGGTGTGTAGGTGCAGTTGTATCCACCCGTGACAGGACTTGAGGAAATCTTCGATACATCGACTTTTGCACCGTTAACTTTAAGCACAAGGCTTGAAAGATTAATACCGGAGAAGCCTGATGTCTGTGATACATTATCAAGAACAGTAAATGCAATTGCGGGTTTGCCATCCGTATTGAGAGCACCATCTGTAGGTGAAATAATACTGATAACAGGAACAACTTTCTCTTTAACAACAAGTCGAAGGCTCGAACCGAGAGTAGAATGGTTACTGTCTGCTGTCGCTGTGTTTCCGGCATCATCGGTAGCCGAAACCGATACAGGATAATACCCACCATCAAGATTAAACGATGAACCCTGGGGAGCATTGAGCGTTGCTTCATAAGCACCCGTTGAAGAGTTATATGTCAAAGTATATGTTTGACCGTTTATGGTTGTTGTTACTTGCATATTCTTTTATCCTTTCGTTAGATTCCGTCAGGGATAATATCATCAATGAAATTTTCCCTTTTCGGTTTGGATATGCCTGTGAATTGTTTGTGGCACTCCCACAGGTCAAGGAGTAATCCGAAAGGCATCAGCAAGGTTTCATCCATTGTAAGATTGAGCTGTGCCATTCCGTAATAAAGAAGTCGAGTAAACAACTCTTCGTCACTTACTCGACCACTGCGTTTTTTGGCTCGTTTTCGCTTTCGATATTACGCTTCGTTCCTTTATACAGAGCCTCTGTAATTGCTGTCTTGTATTCGGCAAATTCAAAGGGTGTGGTGAGGATTTCAACCTCTTCTTCCGTTAAGAGAGGTTTGGGTGATTCCTTATTCTTAAGATTGAAAATAAGGATAGACTGATTTGCGAGAAGAGTAACAAGCCACACAATTTCGGCTATTGCCATTTCAAAGTTTTCACTTTTCATCAACTTGTCACCGAGATTTTCAAGACCACCATAGCGACTTGCTATTTCCTTGGTGGCTCTTGTCGAAAGCACAAGTTCGTACTCTTCACCACCGATGGTGATTTTAGCACTGCGTTCGTCAATCATTTATTAACCCTCCTCACTTGCTGCTGAAGCCTGGGAAGGCTCATAAACTTCATCATACCAACCTTTGATGATTGCTGTGTTTACAGAACTGTCACCTTCGGTAACTTCTGCTTTCCAGGGGTGTTTCCCGTTTGCGGAGGGTTTGTTTCTGCGAAGAATAGTACCCTCAATGGTAGGTGTTGAGAAAGTGATTGAATCGCCCTTGGTAGCAAGGTTAGTAGCAGGAATGCCGAACTTAACTCTGTACAGCCAGTAGTATTTATACTTTCCGTTTGATTTCTTTGCTCTGAAACCGACAGCAACGGGGTCAGCACTGTCCTCAGTAGAGGAAACAAGTACATAGTTGTCATCAATCGTTGCGCCTGTAAGGTCAGAAGCAACGGAAGCACCGATATCATCGATGCCGAGTGAGAGTGTACCTGACTTGAATTCCTTAACGATTTCAGCAGCACCATCATCAGCATAGAGAGTTGCCTCTGCAAGTTCAACCGAAAGTTCTGCTGTCATTGCTTTTGCAAGGGGTACAGGCTTTGCATAGGTTTCATTGCCGTCTTTGTCTTCGGTAATTTTTGAATAATAAAGTTTATCAAGACCAATGGTAGCCATTAGATTTCCTCCATTTCATAATTTTTTGCCACGTCAATGGCATAATGGTGATATCCGGTACTATCCTCATGGGTGATGTACCTTCTATCCGTTATGGTTATATCCGCCTGTAACAACAAACGGACTATTTGATTTTTCTTCTTCGTGTAATTTCCCTTGTCAAAAAGAGAAATCCGAACTTCTTGTATTTCGTTTATCGGAAAGTTGTCAGCCGATAAAGGAAAAGTATCCACCGTTGGTGTAAGCACGACATAACTTTCCGGGGCAGTATCTGAAAAAACACCCGTTTCGACAGCAATACCGATACTTTCAATAATGCTTTTAAGTTCCGATAAAAGGCTCACAAACCGCCCACCTCGCTTTCGAGGACTTCTTTCATCCGTGCAATACAAGCGGATTTAGAGGAGGTTTTCGCGGGTTTCAGAAAGGGTTTAGCAGGTTGTCCGTGCCTTCCATATTCGATGATGTTCGCAATTTTTGCATTGCTTTCACCATCTGTACGAGGTTCAGAGAAACCTATCTTAATATTGTGGTTGCCGTTTCGGTCGAGCTTCACAGAGGAGAGACCTAAACTTCGTTCAAGTTCGCCTGTGGAGCGTGACTCATATTTTGTTCCGCTGCCTATAACGGAAGAAAGATTACTTTTTACCTTGGCAAGAACAACCTCACCACCGGCTTCAAGAACTCTTTCAGCAACCGCATCACTTTTTTCTGCTAATTTCGAGAACTTTGTGAGTAAGTCTTCGGGCAATTTTACTGTAACTTTAGCCACTTTCTTTTACCTCCTTTGCAAGAACTTCAACATACATTCCTCTTCCTTTTACATCCTCAACGGAGATTATTTCAAACACTCTGCCATCGCAGTGTATTTGCATTTCGGTTGTTACCGTCAAATGTGGGATTGAACGAAAACGGAAAAGTTCTGTGGCATCAGAGAACACAGCTCTGTTTGCCCATCTTTCACTTCCGTGTCTGCCTTCACGATAGGCTCTCACCGAAACAATCACATCGTGACCTATGGTTTTGAAGCCTTCGTTATCTGTGGATATTTTCTTGCCCGTAATGTAAATGGGGGTATTCATTTTTCCGAAAGACATAAGGCTCACACCTTCCAATCTCTATCGAGTCGTAAAAGAAGATTTACTGTATTCCACACCTGGCTTGATGCCTGGGTGTTGTCCGCAAAGAAACCGCCCGTAGAGCCATCTCTACTTTCATAGAAATGGCTTACGAGCATAATTACCGCTTGTTCTGTAGTTGGAGGCATTTTGTTTTCCTTATAGAACCCCTCTTGAATATGTTGATAGCTTTCGGCGTAGGAAACCGCAGCCGTTATATATTGTAAGAGAAGTGCATCATCGGCTGAATGCTCAAGTATAAGGTTTTGCTTAACTTTCGTTAATAAATGCTCCATAGTAGGTCACCTTTATCAAGCACCCATCTGAAGAACCTTAACAGCTTCGGGTACGATAAGTCTCGCATCCACACGCTTGGTGGCAAGGAAACCTACCTGGCCTGTTGCTGCATAAAGCTCGTTGAGACGCTTGAATGTAACGCCCTGGCGGTCACCAATCCAGTAATATGAAAGGTCACCGAATGCGATAGTCTTCGCGCTTGCTTCAATACCGGGAACGGAAACAGAAGTATAAACAGGCTTACCAAGGAGAGTATCGGGCTGACCTTCCTTGAGAGCTGCCTGCCAAATATACTGGCCGTTGTTGTCCTTGAGCTTGCGAATTGCAGCGATGGTTGAATCGTTAAGAAGCCATACAGCTTTCTTTCTGTAAGGCGCACGAAGTGAGTAATAAAGGTTGATGATTTCATCAGCTGTGATTTCAGTTGCGGATGCAGCTGTTACACCGACTTCAGCACCCTCTGCATCAGTAAAGAGACCGAGAGGCTTACCATTACCGTTACCGATAAGGAATGCTTCCTCTTCGGCACTGCTCATACGCTTGGTGAATTCATCACGGAAATATCCTTCAAGGTCAAATGCAGAGTCATTAAGAAGCTCTTCGGAAACCTTAATAAGAGCTGTAAGCTTGTGAGCGCCGATTGACTTCTGACCGAATGTATCATCACTTTCGGGAATAGCACCTGCTTCTTCAACCCAAGAAGCAACGCCACGGGATGCAACAACAGGAATTCTGTGAACACCTGTTGAGGTTGTAAATGTGTGTGCAAGTTTACGGAAGATAAGATCATCGTGAAGAGCTGTGATGAGGTTCTTCTCAAAGGTTTCAGGAACAAGGAAACCGCCCTCGGTATCCACACCTTCGCTCAAAGCGTTACGCACTTCAATAGAAGAACGGTCACGCATCTGATTCCAGAACGCATTCTTGTATGTATCGGAAGCTCTGCCGGTCTTGTCATCGGTTTTCTTTGCTTCGGGTTTTTCTGTGATGGGTGTGCTTGTAGGAGCACTAAGCTGACGCTCAAGAGCATCGGCTCTCTGCTGACGTTCGATTTCACGAGTAAGGTCAGCAATTTCCTTTTCCATCTTGTCGTAGGTTTCGGTATCTTCAGCTGAAAGAATACCCTTGTCGTTTCTGTGCGAATCAAGGAATGCCTTTGCATCTTCCCAGGCCTTTGCACGTGTTGTCATTAATTCGTTAATTTTACTCATAGTAATTTTTCTCCCTTCAAGGTTTAATAAGTTCGAGTCTTTTAATAAGCTCGTCATAGGATGTACCGGGTTTAACCGGTTCTTTTGCTGCTTCGGTTTCTCTCTTTCGAGAGAGTCTTGACATCAGTGAATTGGTCACTGCTCTGCGGCTGAAGGTGAAGCTGTCTTCAACCTTGAGTGTTTCTTCATCTTCTGAATCCTTTTTGAAAAGCAAGTCATCGGCAAAACCGAGTTCGATTGCTTTCTTTGCATTCATCCAGGTTTCAGCATCCATGAAGTGGGACAGCTTTGCACGGGACAGACCCGTTTTGATTTCATAAGCGTTGATGATGCTTTCCTTTACTTCAGCAAGCATATCCATAGCTTTCTTCATTTCGTCGCTGTCTCCAATGGCTACGGTCAAGGGATTGTGAATCATCATAAGGGCTGTGGGTGACATCAGTACTTTCGTACCTGCCATAGCAATTACAGAAGCGGCGGATGCAGCAATGCCGTCAATCTTCACAGTTACATTTCCCTTGTAATCCATAAGCATGTTATAAATCTGTGCGGCAGCAACGCAGTCACCACCGGGTGAGTTAATCCAAACAACAATGTCACCCTGACCGGCTTCCAACTCAGCTCTGAACGCCTTGGGGGTGACATCATCGTCGAACCAACTTTCATCTGCGATAGAACCGCAAAGGTAAAGGGTGCGAGTTCCATCGTTTTCTGTTTTGAAATTCCAGAATTTATTCATCTGTGGGTTCTTCCTCCTTTTCAGGTATTTGTCCCGCGAATATTCCGGCGTCGGACATTTTACACATGTTGCCGTTTATAAGGTAAAGGTCGCCACCTTCATCCGCAGGGATTCTGTTAAGATTTTCAAGTTCCCTGATGTCATTAGCGGAAAGCCAACCATTCTGTCTGCCGATTGCATAGCCGGACATACGGCTTGCATAGTCGCCACGCAGAAGACCATCTACATTAAACTTGAAGAAAAGCTCATCTTTTTCTTTTTCGTTTAACAGCACACGGAACAAGGCTTGCTCCCAACGAATCAACCAGGGTTGCAAGGTATAGGTCACGAATTCCAAACTCTGCTGCTCGATGTTTGAAAAGCTTGACTTTTCGAGGTCTCCAACCATATGGGGAGGGACTCGGAATATGCGAGCAATTTCATTAATTTGAAATTTCCTCGTTTCAAGAAACTGTGCCTGTTCAGGTGAAATACCTATAGGAGTGTATTTCATACCTTCTTCAAGCACGGCTATCTTGTTAGCATTATGGCTACCACCGAAAGTGGACTGCCAACTTTCACGCACTCGCTGTGGGTCCTTAATTGTTCCGGGGTGTTCAAGCACACCACCAGGGGCAGCACCGTTAGCAAAGAACTTGGCTCCGTATTCCTCGCAAGCTATTGCCATACCAATTGCGTTTTTTGCCATAGCGATAGGGCTATAACCGACAAGACCGTCGAATCCAAGTCCGGGAATATGCAGAACATCGGAAGGTGTCAAATATACATTTGAACCCTCCATGGTGTTTGCCTCTTCCTTTGAGTGCGAATAGGTGTAGTAAAGCTGACCTTTATCATCACGGTCAACTGTCATTTTGTTTGGCATTAAGGGATACAAGGCAACAACCTCGCCCTTGCCATTTCTTATTATCTGTGCATAAGCATTACCCCAAAGGAGCAAGTGTGTCATCAGGGTTTCTCTGAAAACGAATGAGCTCATTTCAGGGTTCGGTTCATCGTGAAGAAGTCTGTAAAGCGGATGGTCGATGGCTTTATCCTTACTACCACTCTCACCGTAACGATAAAGATGCAACGGCAAACCCGCCAAGGCTTCAGCGAGGATTCGAACACAAGAGTACACAGCCGTCATCTGCATAGCTGAACGCTCTGTTACAGATTTTCCCGATGTACTGTTTCCGAAGAAGAAACTGTATCCACTACCCGCTGTACTGTTCGAAGGCTTATCTCTGGAACGAAACAAGCCTGAAAAGATGTTCATAAAATCAACTCCTGTTTGTAAATTTTGGTATATAAAAAGCACCTACCGAAAAAACGATAGATGCCTTTTATGCTATTCCGAGGATTTCCAACAACTTAATAATCTGCACAAGGAAAGCTGTGATGTACAGCCCCGGCAGTACTAAAAGTCCGTGAATCATATGACTACTCCTTTCCATTAAAATCATCCAGCCTTTTCCTTAATTCAGAAAAGAACTCTTTTCCTTTAATTGGCAATCCCTGGGCAGTTCTTTCTTCTTCAAAACTGAAGCGTATTTCAAGTTCTTCTGCCGAGTAGTTCTTTAAGAACTTACGCCAGGTGTGCTTATCCATATATCTCAACTTTTCCCATAGTTCGGGAAAGTGAGTGCGAAGTTTGCGTAATTCATCAAAAGACTGAAGAGGACAGCACCAACAGGATACACGATGGAAGATATCATAAAGACCTTCCCAATCGAAACCTCTCTCTTTGCAGTATTGAAGGCAGTCGTTTTCGGTCATACCCCAATCAATGAGGGGGTAATTAAACTCGTGTACTCTCTGAGGCTCATCTGCTGCAATGCCGATGTACTGCTCGATTTCATAATCTTTAGAAAGACCACGGAGATAGTGATTTATTACCCTTGTTTTCAAGGTTGCCGTACACCAACGATTCCTCGGCCCCGCCCAACTGAATCCTTTTCTACCTTGAAGTTCGGGGTTTCTTCGTTTAGGTTCGTGTTCAAAGAAAAGGTATTCAAAGCTGTCTTTTCCTTTTAGTCTTGTTATAGGTCTGTCAATGTACTTTTCAAGTTTATCAATGTGTCTGTACATCGCATCAAACTCAAGTCCGGTATCGCAGAACAAAATAATATCCACAGGCATCCCTTCTTCAAGCATTCGAAGAAGCATAGCCGTGGAGTCTTTGCCACCGGACAGCGATACAATATGTAATTTTGGTTTACTCAATGTAAGACCTCCTTATATAAATAAAATACCTCGGTCGTCATAAACTGAAGTACCAGATTCTCCGCCACAGCGTATTGCTCGGTCAAGTGCCATTATGAGGGCAACGGCACCGTCAATCTTCTCTGTAGATTTTTCCTTGTCGGGCTTGATGTTTCCCGCCGGGTCTGTTCGTATAAAAATGTTATCCATCATCCATCGAAGAACCGGGTGTCCGCTGTGTGCCATTTTTTCTTCAAGGGTCAGTTTCATCAACTCCTTTGTCGGAGGACTCATGTCCTTAAACCCTTGCCCGAAAGGTACAACAGTGAATCCCATACCTTCAAGGTTCTGAACCATTTGCACCGCACCCCAACGGTCAAATGCTATTTCTTTTATGTTATATTTTTTGCCGAGTTCCTCTATGAAGTTCTCGATGAACCCATAGTGAACTACATTTCCTTCGGTCGTCTTAAGATAACCTTGGCGTTCCCATACATCATACGGTACATGGTCTCTTCGAACACGAAGGTCAAGGTTGTCTTCCGGTATCCAAAAGTACGGCAGTACAGCGTATTTATCATCTTCATCTTCCGGTGGGAAGACAAGAACAAAGGCAGTGATATCGGTAGTGGATGAAAGGTCAAGACCACCATAACATACACGCCCTTCAAGTGAATCGGGATTTGCCGGGAACGAGCATTTATCCCATTTGTCCATTGGCATCCATCGTACTGCCTGTTTTACCCATTGATTTAAGCGAAGCTGTCTAAAACTGTTCTCCTCGGCAGGGTTTTGTTTTGCCGATTCACAGGCTGCCTCTACTTTATCAATGCCTACTGTTATGCCGAGTGAGGGGTTTGCTTTTGCCCACACCTTCGGGTCAGTCCAATCATCGTTCTCATCTGCTCCATATATAACAGGATAGAATGTAGGGTCGATTTTTCTACCTTCCATTATGTCTTTAGCTTTTTGGTGAGTTTCATAACAAATACTGTTAGTGTCTGTTCCTGCTGTAGTAATCAGAAAGTATAATGGTTGCATACGAGCATCACCGGAACCCTTTGTCATGACATCAAAGAGTTTTCTGTTTGGCTGTGTATGAAGCTCATCAAACAGCACTCCGTGGATGTTGAAGCCGTGCTTTGAATAGGCTTCGGCTGAAAGAACCTGGTAGAAACTGTTTGTAGGTTCGTATACAATTCTTTTCTGCGACGCAAGTATTTTTACTCGTTTATTCAGAGCCGGACACATTCTTACCATATCAGCTGCAACCTCAAAAACGATTGACGCCTGCTGTCGGTCAGCCGCACAACCATAGACCTCGGCTCGTTCTTCACCATCACCGCAAGTGAGCAAAAGAGCAATGGCGGCTGCAAGTTCCGATTTGCCCATTTTCTTTGGTATTTCTACATATGCATAATTGAACTGTCTATACCCGTTAGGTTTCATTGTACCGAAAAGGTCTCGGATAATCTGTTCTTGCCAATCAATTAACTCGAAAGGCTTACCCGCCCAGGAACCTTTTGTATGGCAAAGGCACTGCACAAAGTCAACAGCATAATCAGCAGCATCTTTATCGTAGTAAGAGTCTTTTGACATAAACTTTGTCGGTTTATATTTTTTCAGCTTTCTCACGCTGTTACCTCCTTTATGAGTAATAAAAAAACAGCCCTGTAGGCTGCTACGAGAGAAAGAGCCGAACGGCTCCTTCAGTTATATGTGATTAAAACTTACTTGCTAAAATAATGGGTTGAGGAATAACAGTCTGAACCATCCTCTTCGTTGACCACTTCATCAACAAGGTTGAGGTTGAAGTTATTCTTAATTAGCACATTAAGAAATGCGTGGTCGTGCTTCCAATCACCCCAAGAAATGTCAATTGCTATCGTTCCATCCGCTGTAAGTTCGACATTGTAATATCTTCCGTTTTCTTCGAGCTTGTTGCCGATGTCTCTTATAAGCTTCATCTTATCTTTTCTTGTCATTGCTTTTCCCTCCATTTCTTATTTTGCCATTTGCTGAATGCACCAGGCAATTGCGTGTCCGTTGTCTTCAAACGAAACTTCAGAGGTTTTTATAAGGGAAATTCTGCATTCGCAATCTGCAAGTCCGGTCTCTTCAGGGGTTTCAATGAACTCCCAAATCTCTGCGATAAATCCGCCTCTCCAATTTACATCTGTTACGAAAACCTTGTCTCCGTACTGTAAAACGGCTCCGTAGCTTGCTGAAACATTGCACTGTAATTTTTCCATTGTTGTAAAGCCTGCCATTGTTTTGTCCTCCTTAATCGTTGATTACCACTGCTTTGTAGTATCCGAAAGCGTCTCTTGCAATTCCGTAGTTGCATTCAACCCCGTACTTGCGGTCAAAGGCTTTTGCTTTCTTCGCAAGGTTTGTAGCTGCGTTTCTGCTTTCTTCTCTTGTCATTCCTTCGAAGCGGTATTCTCCGGTCTTCTGAAGGGTGCGAATCTGTTCGTTAAGGTTTGTCATTGTTGTGTCCTCCGTTCTTTATTGTGTACCCATATTAACTCTAAAAGCACATAATATCCAGTCATTTCGGAGATATATATTACACAAACATTAGGCTTAAATACTGTGTATATTTGTACGAGAGAAAGAGCCTATAAAAGACTCCTTCCTGTTATTATTTTATGCCGTTGTCGAACCTTACTTTAAGGTAGCAATAGCAATAGATGTTGTATTCGCCTTTGTTCGGATTCAAGCGAAAGAGGTATGTGTGTTTCTCTGTATCCGCTCTGAACCCGTAATGGTTTCTGTCATCGTTAAAAGCACTGTTCGGGTTCGCATTACAGTATGCTTTAAGATGCTCTCTGCAAGAGAGCACTTTTCCGTATTCGGCTGCGAAACGAAGGGTGTTTATAACAATGTCGAATTCCTGGGTAAAGGCAGCCGTTTTAAATTCGGTCATCAATTCATTCCAGGTTGAATAAAACTCTTTCCCGGTACTGCCGAAATCGGCTCGTAGGTAACCGATGCAACCGAGTTCTTCATACCCGTTGGGGGATTGCTTAAAAGTATAAGGCCTTTCAATTGCTGTTAATGCTCTGAATGTCATTTTCTTGCCCCTCCTTAACCTTCTACAATCTTGTATCCGTTGTATTTGAAATTTTTAACCATCTCAATGGCTGTTTGAAGAGCTATAACAAAGTCCTCTGTTTGTTCAATAGTTTTTGTTCCGCAAGCTGACCAGTTGAGTCCGAGCTGAATGGTTGCATTAGGGTCTCCCCAGGTGGGCAACTCGTATGCTTCGATTCTGTCATCGGAAAGGAGCCTAATTTCCTTTGTAAGGGCTCTGTATTCGTTTCTGAATTCTTCGTAAGCAACTGTCTTTACCATTTCAAAAGCCTCCTTAACGCTCAATTCTGAAAAGGAAATCGCCGTCGTTGGAAACTGCGAAATCGGTTACAATGCAATCATCAAATGTGTCGGGGATGGACTTCATCGAGCCTTCGAAGAAAGTCTTGTCCAGGCTTGTGTTTGCAAGGGTTACTGTTGCGTTTCGGTTAATCAATTCGTAAAATTTGTAAAGCTTAATCATTGGAATGTCCTCCGTTCTTTATTGTGTACCCATATTAACTCTAAAAGCCTGATATATCCAGTCATTTCGGAGATATATATTACACAATCATTCGGGAGGAAAACTGTGTATTTTATTGCACCATTTCCGCTGTGTGCTTATGGATGACATCAAGGATTTTGTCCTGTTCGGAAACGGGTAGACCGAGAGTTTCAAGAGACTCACGGATTCCGCAATCAGGGCATATCATAGTTTCGTTGTCTGTTCTTGAAAGAGCAGGAACACCGATATATTCTTTTCCGCATTTGGGGCATATACCCCTGCGTGTATTATTGGTTTTCATAGTGAACCTCCTTATAACTTTCAGCATAGGCTTTCATAAGATAAAGCTGTTCGAACTTGAAATTTCTGTAACCCTCACTGCAAACGGAAATGTATCCGGTGGAGGGTAAACCCAAAGGTCGGTCTTCGTGCATAATGTAAATGAAACAATCACGCTCTCTGACCTTGTCGGTTACAATACCTTTGATTTTCAAGCGGAGTTCCTTTTTATAATAGAAATCCGGATAGCCTTCATATCGGTCGAGTCTTAACTCATCCCTTTCATCGACTTCCCAAACCCCCAAAGGTACTCTCGAACCCTTTTTCGGTTCGACTGTAAGGTAAGAACCTGTCTTACTGCCTTTGAAAAGCAATTGATAATCTTCAAGCCAGGCCGTGCCTATGACTTTTGCATTGGGGCAGCGGTAACGCATTTGAGCAACATTCAGGTTGCTACCATAAGCTACATAGTATCGTTTGTTCATTTTTTATCATCCTTTCCGAAAGGGTATCCCTTTCACCACCTTAAGGACGGTCAAGCCGTCCGAGGTGTTTATAGGGTCTGTCCCTTCGGTCAATTTTTGGTTAACCGCCGTTCCTTCAAGCTGCGTCTCTTCCGTTACGGAAGGCTGCATCTCCTGTAAGGTTTTTTGTAAGGAAATCTCTTGCTGTTTCAAACTCCTCACCGATGAAACCCAAGCGGAGTAACCAGGTTCTCATTGCGTATTTTGGGTTTTCGTTCTGCTGTGGTTTCGAACTTGCTGTTCTTACTTCCTTTGCCATTTGACTGAGGGCAAGGCAAAGCTGAATGTAGCTTTTAAGCTGTCCTGCGTGGATGCCGTTTCTTCTTTCGGCAGTCGGTGCATCGAATTGGAAAAGCCTGAACTCAACTGTACCCTTTGTGAAGGTTGCGTGGAGGTTAAGCATATGGTATCTGCTGTCGTTGTAGTGTCCGCTTCTATTCCAAGAAGCTCCTTGTGTTCCGTACCAAATGTCTGCAAGGTCGGACATTGTTTTCGGCTTCTTTTGGTTGAGCTTTGAAAGAAATCTTGCATCAACTGTTCGGCAGTATCTTTCCATTCTGTAGCTGTCCAGTTTAAGGGATTGTGCAAGAAGGTCTTCGTGGCTTGCCATGATGTTTGCCAGGTTGCGAAGTGTCTGCGGTGTGTGGCCTTTTGCTCCGATGTGAATGTGAACTCCGCAGCCTCTTGTTGCATCGCTCTTCGCTCCGGCTTTGCGAAGCTTTCTGCAAAGTTCCTGTAAAAGTTCAATGTCCGTGTATTTAAGAATCGGTGTAACAAGTTCGCATTTTTGTTCGTCGGGTCCGTTGATGCTGACATCCTTTGAGAATTTCCATTCTCTGCCTTCGCTATCCCAAGCTGACCAGGTTTCGTAGCCGTTTCGTGAGGCTGTGTATTCGTAGCGGTCTGTGCCGAAAAGCTCGGCTGCAAGGCGGGCTGCATTCTTTCTGGTGATGTTGTTCATTTCAACCTCAACCCCTATGGTCTGCTTCTTCATTTCCTCAATCTGTCTTTGTGTTTTTGTATTCATTTTTGTGTCCTCCGTGTTTCTTAATGTGTCTGTATATTACCGTCAATTCCCTGATATATCCAGTCATTTCGGAGATATATATTACACAATCATTTGCACAGAAAACTGTGTATTTTATGGTGGATTTTTACTCTTCGATTATCTTGCAGGAGTCCTCTCCGTAAGCTACTCCGAGAGACGAACCGCAATCCCAACGCACATGGATTGTACCCATATCATCAACAAATCGAACTGTGCCACGGCAACCGGGTACAAGCTTTGTATTATAAGGGTCATCCATTTTTACAAGTTCGACCCTGGTACCCTCCGTATACTTTTCCTTAAGTGATTTTACAACCGCTTCACTTGGTATAATCATTATGCTTCCTCCTTTTCTTTCTTGTGTCCGTTCTTGAATGCTGCCGAACCCGTAAAGTTCTGAAGCAGAATTTTTCTTTCGGTCTTATATTCCGCACCGATGAAACCGAGCCTTAAAAGGAAACAGCGGAAAGCGTATTTTTCATTCTCAACTGTTTTCTCACCTTTGTTAATGCGAGTGAGCTTCTTTGCCATTTCGCAAAGTGCCGTTACAAAATGCATATAGGCTTTGACTTCATCCGGGTTCGATGTTTCTTTGAACCAGGGAAAATCTATTTTTTCACCGAATGTATGAATGGTAAGGTTATCTGTACCGAGTGCTTTTTTTATAAGGTCGGCTTTTGAATCAATCAGGTCTTTAAGGTTCTGCAGAGCCTTTTCATCGAAGTGTTCTTTAGGTATCTGAATGATGATTCCCATTTCTTCCTGCTCTTCAAGCCTCTGTTCGATGAGCATTTCTTCGATGTCTTCTTCGCTGTAGGCCTCGCTTGTGGTTTCGTTGCTGAAATCCTCAAGTTCGAACCCCTCATTGTGAAGGTGTTCGAGAAGTCTTTCAACAACCTCTCCGCCGAGCCCGCTGTCGAATGTAAGGGTGCCGTTTTTGTCGATTGTAAAGCAACCGACCTGGTAAGCAAAGGTAGGGGCTCCGAGATATTTTACTTCGTGGCCTGCCCATTTTGCTATGGTCAATGCGAGCTGCTTTCTTTTGTTACCGGGTACATTGTAATTTACTGTCATTGGTATGACCTCCTTTAAATTTGGTAGTCACATATTACCGTCAGGTGTGAGATATATCCAGTCATTTCTGCATATTCGGATGTAGAATAAAAGCCTCAATTTTATGTGCTTTATTGTGTACTATACACACCCCAAAAAAGAACTGTTAGGAAATTCCGAATTGTTCAAAAGGAGGTCAGAGGCATACCGAAAAAGGAGCAAATCGGTATGCCTCTGTTTTGGAGGACACATACGCCGAAAGTGCGTAAAATGGAGTTGGTTATTTAATCAGAGAAAGCATAATAAGCAATGCCGGCAAGAACAAAGAAAACACACGGCAGAGCTACTCCGTTGCCCCACATCTTATACTCTGCAGCATCGGAGTAGGGGTCGGTTAACCATTTCCTTATTTGCTTTTCTGTTTTCGGCTTTGAAGAGCCATTTGTTATGATTCTATAAGATTCAAAGACTTCACTCCAGAATTGCACATCTTCTTCAGTGGGGTCGCTATTAAGATTTGAACACCACCAATCAGGAAAGCCCTGCAGCCTGGCGCATTCTGTGGGTGTAAGTCTTCGAACTGCATAATGGGGATCTATAATGCCATTTTGATAACCGGGGTTCGTACCATTCACAAGGGTGTTTGATACATTAGTTCTCGGTGATTGGCATTCCGCTTTCATCTGCGGATAAAATGACACCGGTTGTGCTACAGCACCGGGGCCACGGGAAGTGAGCGTAGGTTGTTTGTCTTTTTCAATGCCCGGTTTATACTGTGCGTTCTGACCTTGATTAAAGGCTGCACGGTCTATTCCGTAGCAAGGTTCATTTACGATTGCAGCATCTTTATAATCTCTTGAAAGAAGAGTTGGAGATTTTTCTTTTATCGGCTGTGCATAATATCCGGTGGTCATCGAGTAAACCGCGTGTCGGTCAACAGTATTGAGAGTATACATAACATCGGATTCTTTGAAACCATCACCTTGGTGAGAGGGTCGAGAACCATTACCTTCAATAACAATAGTTTTATCCTTGACGCAAACAGCGGGTTCACCACCATGAGTACAGGCAAGAGTAGGAGCAACCTCCTCACTTACACTGCACGAGCTTTTACCCCCACCTTGGTCTACACACACCACAGCAATACCGCCTTGATTGCAACCGGGATTTCCTCCGTTGGCATCAAGGGTTCTGCTTGTATCTGCTTCATAAATACCGCTGTGAGGGTTGTCAGACAGCATCGCATTTGATTTATCGGCACTAATACCGAAAGGTTGAAGAACGCAATTGAAATGGTTCTTGTCAGGCATTCGCTGACTACCACCGGCATTATGAGCTGTAAGGGTTCCGGCTGTTTGTTCACCATCCCAATTACACGGCTCAAAAAGAGTCTGATCATTGTTGCAAGCGAGGGTTGCCGATTTGTTTTCCTGTATCAAAGGACCCTTCCCACCGCCTTCACAGCCACTGCGTATTTTCATAACGAGAGGGACATTCCCTCCACCTGTTCCCATTCGGGAAGTTAGGGTTTGTATTGTTTCACTCTCGTCAAGTTTAACTCTGCTGTCTGCCGGATGATTCTCAAGAGCGATTGCAGCCGGAACAACCCCTGCACGGAGTGTAGGTGAGCGTTCCTCTTCATATCCTATGGTTCGGCTTTTGGCTGAATGCTCTGTACAAAAACCTGCGGACTCCATTACACATGGAGGATGTTGTGCTTCGGCTCTTAATGTAGCCGTAACATCTTCTGTTACATCCATTCGGCTTCCGCCTTGGTCATTCAGAATAATTCCGTTCCTACCTGTGGACATCCCACAGTTCACTCCAAGAGTTGAAGAAACCTCATCGGTTACGACTCCGTTATAGCCATCGAAGCCTGACGCTCCAACGCAAGTCGAAGAACCTCCGGTAGCTCTTTGCCACGCACGGAAGCTCTCCGCAGAATACCTTGACAGGCCTTCTGACTCAAATAGTATTTTTCCGGCACTCCTACTTGCAAAATCTGCGACAAGATAGATGCGTTTTCTTCGTTGGGGTACTCCGAAATATTGTGCGTCAAGAACGCGGTAAGCAATGCTCCATCCGTCTCCCATGATAAGGTCGGCGTAAGCCCATCTTCCTTTTTCAGGCATAGGCACCTGGGCATTCGGTTCGATGACACCAATGAACGCTTCGAGTACGGCACGGAAATCTTCGCCTTTGTTTGAGGAGAAGGCTCCGGGGACATTTTCCCAGACTGCGTATCTTGGGTATTTGCCATTTGTGGCACACCTCATTTCTTTTATAATTCTGATTGCTTCATAAAACAAAACCGACTGTGTTCCATCAAGTCCGGCTCTCTTACCCGCAACTGACATATCCGTGCAAGGAGAACCAAATGTGATTATATCGACGGGTTCAACTTCTGCACCATTGATTTTTGAAACATCTCCGTAGTGTTTCATGAAAGGAAGTCGCTTTGTTGTTACCCTTATAGGGAACGGCTCAATCTCCGATGCCCACACAGGAGTAATTCCTGCAAGCAAACCACCTAAAGGAAACCCGCCAGACCCATCAAAGAGACTGGCGAGCGTTAATGTATTATCTTTCATATATTAACCCTCCTTAAAAAAGAGGAATAACATCGTCTTCACCGGAAACCTCGTCAAAACTGTATGTTAAGCCGTCACGCTGCACGGAAACTTCTGCCGAAGAGCCGACCTGCTCAATATACCTTTTTACGATTACATCGCAGAACTTCTCATCAAGCTCTACAGTGTAGCAAATTCGGTCGGTCTGTTCACAGGCAATAAGGGTACTGCCCGAACCGCCGAAGGGGTCAAGGACGATTGAGTTTGACATACTTGAATTCATAATGGGATAGGCAAGAAGCGGTATAGGTTTCATTGTAGGATGGTCACCATTTTTCTTCGGCTTATCGAATTCCCAAATGGTCGATTCCTTCCTTCCTGTGTACCACAAATGCTTACCCTTTTTCTTCCATCCGAAAAGACAAGGCTCGTGCTGCCACTGATAAGGACTCCTACCAAGCACTAATGACTGTTTTTTCCAAATGCAACAACCTGAAAGATTGAAGCCAGCATCGTTGAATGCTTTTCTGAAATTCAAACCCTCTGTGTCTGCATGGAAAACATAAATGGAAGCATCATCTGCCATAGCACTTTCAGTACATTTGAAAGCATCAAGAAGGAAATTATAAAATGAATCGTTATCCATATTATCGTTTTTGATTTTACCAGCCGAACCTTCGTAGTTTACATTGTAGGGAGGGTCGGTAATAACGAGGTTTGCTTTCTTACCACACATGAGCAGTTCAAAAGTTTCTGCTTTAGTGCTGTCACCGCAGACGAGTCTATGTCTGCCAAGTGTCCACACGTCACCGGGTTTAGAAAAAGACGGGTTTTGGAGTTCGGCTTCAACATCGAAGTCATCTTCCTTTATCCCGTCCTTAACGCTATCTTTAAATAAATCATCAAGCTCTGCTGTTTCAAAGCCTGTGAGGCTTACATCAAAATCCGCAGCCTGGAGGTCAGTGATAAGAAGAGCAAGTTTATCTTTATCCCACTCACCGCTGATTTTATTAAGAGCGATGTTGAGAGCTTTTTCTTTTTCTTCTGAAAGTTCGACTACAACGCAGTCAACTTCGGTGTAGCCCATATCCATAAGAACCTTGAGTCGCTGATGACCGCCGACAACTTTTCCGGTGGTCTTGTTCCATATGACGGGTTCTACATAACCGAACTGTTCAATTGAACGCTTCAGCTTTTCATACTCGGCATCACCGGGTTTGAGGTCTTTTCGAGGATTATATTCCGCTGGCAGAAGTTCTGCTACTTTCTTTTTCTCAATAATCATACGAGACCCCACTCGGCAAATTTCTCAAAGCCACCAATGTCGCTTATGTATTTTCTTGCCGTTTCTACAATTTCAGAATAAGGAACACCGTTTACTTTCTCATCACCGATTGAACAGCAAAACTCAACAGGCTTACCCGTTTTCTGTGCTTCAAGGAAAGCATAAATATTTACGCTCACATCAGCCTTTGATAAGTCCTTACCGTGAAGGCCTCCACCAGTTACTCCATCGGCCATATCAGAACCGAGCTTTCTGTTTGTAGCACCCGTGTCAACATTAATACCACCGGTCCAGTCACCGAGAGGATTTACCTTTGCGCCGGGATACAGTCTTTCAAGAATGCGAGAAGAAACATTGCTCTGACAAATGGTGAGTTCGATGCCGTTGATTATGAACTTACCATCATAAGGGCAGAGACTATATAAATCTCTTGCAATATGTGAAAGCTCTTTCTGTTCAGCCGTTAAAGGCATACCTTTAAAGATGCCGTTATCACCACAGCGGATTGTATTCTTCTGATTGTTTGCGAGATGCTTATCCTGGGGTACGATATGAATATCGAAACCGACATTACCTGCAATTCTTGCTATAACCTTGGCTACATCAATTTCATCAATGTCAGCAGAGGTTTCAACAATCACCGTGCAGTTTCCGTGACCGATAAGAACCTCAACTGCAATCTTGGGGTCTTTTTCTTTTCTGTATGCCAGGTCAATAATACCCCCGGCAATTCTGTCCGCTATCTTATCAGGATGCGAAGGGTTTACTTTTTCAAACATAATGTTAATCCTTTCCGAGCTGTATGCTCTTTGTTTATTTTCTTCCCTTGCGAGCTTGCAGCAAACGCTCCATAGCATCGTCCTGGGGTGTTGCACCTCCATACTCTCCGGTGCAGTTTTCTTTGACAATCTGGAAAATCTCCATCCACAGTCTGTTGGTCTGTGACATGAAGTTTTGAGCCATAGCTACATAGGGACTCTGAATCGCATTACCCGTCGTGGGGTGTTTCGCAAGGAAACCGAACTCGGTAATTGCCGTTTCGCATTGAATCCATCTTGCTACGCTCATCGCATATCTTTCCAGGAGCTGCGGTGAAACCAAGGCGGTACATTTTCTTTCCGCCAACCACTGCCAGGTTGTTTCATACACATCGGCAGCTATCAGTTTCTTACCGTCTTTTTGGGTTGCAGATAACATCTCGGAAGGTTTCGGCATCGGTTGACCTTCTAAATCGACTGAATCATTATTAAAGTCGATGACAGTCAGCTTTCTTTTTCCGGGGTTTCCTTCAGCAATTTTATCTGCAAGAGGCTTCTTTTTAGCACCCGAGCCAACACGAGCGCCGCCTCTATTGGTGCCGTCTTTTGCCACTTTTTTACCTCCTTTTTAGTATTTAGGGGTTAATACCCCCTTTGAAATCGCGGTTTTGTGCGTGATACCCCACGCCCGTTGCACAAAAAATTAGTCGTGGAGATTTTGACCGCCCCTACCATCAGGAGTTGTGCCATCTGTCACCACGCTCTGCATGAATTTTTGCGTGACAACTCTTACAAAGAGCTATGAGGTTATCTCGGCTGTGTGTTCCACCTTCTGACAACGGTTTCTTATGATGAACCTCTTGTGTCGGTACGAGTTTGCCATCAGCTTGACACCTCTCACACAGTGGGTGTTCTTCAACATACTTGTCTCTGATTCGTTTCCAGGCTCTACCATACCTACGGCGTACAGCAGGGTCTCTGTCATACTTCTCGTAGCGTTTGGCTTCAGCCTTGGTGTGTTCTTCGCAAAACCTACCATCCGTAAGGTTAGGACATCCAGGATGAGAGCAAGGTCTCTTCGGTTTCTTTGGCATTGGGTTCACCTTCTTTCCGGGCAAAACGAAAACCATCGAAAGTTGGTGTGAACTCTCGATGGCTTTCATTCGCAGTTTCAAACAGGGTACTAAAACAAAAACTTTAGAAAGGAACTAATAGTTTTATTTTCAAACTCCCTATTATAATAATAACATATGGTGGCAGTCTCATTCCATCTCTTTTTCTCTCATTGCAAGGAGCTTATCAATTTCTGCTATTGCTTTATCGTGGAGTCGATGAATATGCTGTATACTGTAGTACATTTCTACAGCTACTTGTTCCCAGGTTTTGTAGCAAACGTATCTTAGTTCAAGTAACATTTGCAACTCGGGTTCTTTAACAGCTCCGATTAATTTAATAATATCTCTTTTAAGGTCAACAAGCCTATCAATGTCATCATTGATACTGTGTTCAAGGTCAATGATTTTTACAATAGTATCTTCCATTCTTGACGAGCCACGGTTAGGATTTCGAGGCATATCAGAGTATGTGGCTGTACATTTAGTAGAAAGGTCGTTCAAGTTAGAAAGAGCTTCAAGCTTGCTGTTAATTCTTTGGTCGAGTTTATAGCCTTGATTTAAATATTCTCTTGCATCCATATTTATACCTCCAATGTCGCTTTTACTGCATCGATGAGAGCAGTTTGTATTTTTTCTTTTCGGTTTAAGGCTTTCATAATATTTTCATCGATTGTGCCTTTTGTAATAATGTGGTGAATGACTACGGTTTTGTCTTTCTGCCCCTGTCTCCACAGGCGAGCGTTAGTCTGTTGGTAGAGTTCCAAGCTCCAAGTAAGACCGAACCATATCAAGGTTGAACCTCCGCTTTGTAAATTCAAGCCGTGTCCTGCAGATGCAGGATGTATGAGGGCAACTGGAAGCTCACCTCTGTTCCAACGAATAATGCTATCGGAACTGTCCAAAAGAGAAAAAGGGATGTGCTTGGCTGACAGTCGTTCTTTTATTCTCTCAAGGTCGTGTTTGAACCAATAGGCTATGAGAACTGGTTTTCCGTTTGCGGCTTCAATAAGGTCTTCAAGGGCATCCAACTTTTTATCGTGAATGACAAGAACCTTTTTACTTTCGTTGTACGCGGCACCGTTAGCCATTTGGCAGAGTTTGTTTGAAAGCACTGCAGCCGTTGAAGCATCAATCTCTTCATTGCCGAGAGAAACAACGAGTTCTCTCTTGAAAGTTTCGTATACTTTCTTTTCCTTTTCTGAAAGCGTAACTGACACTTCGTTCATAACACAATCGGGCATATTCAAGAAGTCCTTTGCCCTCATAGAAATCGTTATATCGGCTATTTGCTTATGTATGCTTTCTTCCGAACCGGGAAGAGGTTTGTACGAGAAAATCACCTGTCCATTTCTCTTATCCGGCTGAAAATAATTGTTGCGGTAATGGGTTATGAATTTACCGAGACGCTTTCCCATATCAAGCAGTCTGAACTCTGCCCATAAATCCATAAGTCCGTTACTGCTCGGTGTACCGGTTAAACCTACAATCCTTTTTATATGGGGTCTTACTTTCATAAGAGAACGGAAGCGTTTTGTTTGATATGATTTGAAGGATGACAGCTCATCTATTACAACCATATCGTAATCAAAGGCAGTTCCGCTTTCTTCAATAAGCCACTGAACATTTTCTCGGTTTATAAGGTACACACTTGCTTTTTTATTGAGAGCTTCTTTTCTTTCAGCCTCTGTGCCTATTGCTACGGCATAGGTTAATCCTTTGAGGTGGTCCCACTTTTTTATTTCGGCAGCCCATGTATCTCTTGCTACTCTTAAAGGCGCAATGACGAGTACTTTTGAAATTTCAAAGCGGTCAAAAAGCAGCTCATAAATTGCTGTTAAAGTTATCACCGTTTTACCAAGTCCCATGTCGAGGAAGACAGCCGCTATAGGATTGTCCACAATGAACTGTGTTGCATAGGCTTGGTAGTTATGAGGCTTGTATTGCATTTATCGTCACTCCAATCTGCTCGGCGCTGTCTATGCAGTAAACTAAAAAGCCGAGTGATTCTAACTGTCTTTTTCGCTTTACTTGTAGAGGTCTCATTGTTTCACCAGGTGCTTTCAACTCAATAAAAGCTATCTTGCCCTTTGGGAGGAGTACCAGTCTATCTGGCACTCCATTTAACCCTGGGCATATAAACTTAAGAGCGAGACCACCTTTGGCTTTGACAGCCTTTACAAGTTTTGCTTCGATGGTTTTTTCTCTCATAAAACCTCCGTGTTTCTCATTGCTGTTGCCCTTGGTGTTTAAAACATTTTGTGTATATATGCCTATACGCATTGCCTATGTGTCCTTTTTTCTATACTTATAAACTTTAAGTAGTTAATGGGAAACATAGGCAACAAAGCAGACAACTTGCCTAACGGTGTACCCTTGGAGTGTTTACCATTGCTGTTGACAACACCCCTTTAAGGCAACAAATGGAAACGGATTAGATTTGTTACTGTTGCTCATCGGCAACACGCATATATGTTTTCTGAACCCCATATCCGGGAACTCTTGTTTTACCCGTACCGTTGCCGTCGTAGCGTTTCCAACTACCGAGTTTAAAAAGAATACCTTCAATTTCATAGGAGTCAGATTTCTTGATATTTTCACGTGGCTTACCGAAACACTCGCACCAAATCTCCATAACGCATACACGGGTGCGTTTAATACTGCCTTCAGCTTTTGATTCACCGAAGTCGGAGCCCTCAAGATAAGAACGGCGCTGGTAAAGGTCGAGGGAATCCCAGTTTTCAGGCAATAAACGCTCAAGATACTCCTGTACGATACCTTCACGGTCATCAGTTTCCATAGCATCTCTCTGCTGAATATATGCCTCTGCTGCAATTTCATCTTTAAGGAAGAGTTCTTCACCATCGTTGTAATACTGAAGAGCTTCTGCCCAAATCTGATCTACATCGTTAAGTTCCCAAGGCTTGTGTTTGGAATTTCCTGTAACTTTGAGTGGCCAAAAACGACGATTTCCGCTGATATCACGGAGAAATCCGCCATCGCTGTTAGTCGTACCAACGATGACACAAGACCTGGGATGGCTTTCAACTGTTGTGCCGTAAGCCTGGCGGTATTTATCATCAAGGCGTGTAACAAATGATTTAACAACCTCCACATCCATTTTCTTCATACCATTAAGTTCACTGATTTCAAGTATCCAGTAACCTTGGAGTTTTTCTGGTGCAGTTTTATCTTTCATATCAGAAATGGAAAGGGAGTCTGAAAACCACTTCTTGCCGAGCCTTGCGAAAAAGGTACTCTTGCCTATACCCTGACCGCCGACAAGAACGAGTATTGAGTCGAATTTTATACCAGGCTGATAAATACGGGCTACAGCTGCAACAAGCGTTTTTCTCGTTACAGCCCTCACATAGGGTGTATCGGCTGCACCAAGATAATCTATAAGCAAAGTATCAAGTCTACGTACACCATCCCATTTAAGCGTTGAAAAATACTCTTTTATAGGGTGATAGAGTCGTTCTGCTGAAGTTACTGCCAGCAGAGCATCTTTGAATTTTGTGGGAGACCACACGCCATAGGTGCGTTCAAAGTAGAGCTTTGCACAAGCGAGGTCGGTGTCATTCCAACCTGGTTTCACCTGATGCCACGGCAAAGGAGAAATAACATCAATTGTACTTTTGAACTGATTGAATACGATGCCCTTAAGATTTGTATCGTGACGAAGAATTGTGCAGATATTACTCATAGTATCTTTGACGTTACCGAACTTATCGAGAGTGAGCTGTGCCTGCCAATCCTCATCGGAAAACTCTTCTTGAGCCTGCTCTTTTCTTTCCTCTGCAAACACCATTTTTACACGGCTATCATCAAGAGCTATTTCGCACATAGCCTTATATGAGGGCAGTTTTGTAACGGGTGCATCGAGAGGTGCATTTTCATCACTGCTACCAAAAAGGTGTAAACGAACCAAGTCAAAGGCGTTCAAGAGTTTTCCGCATACAGGGTCAGTAGCATGATGGCTGTATGCGAACTTGTTATCATAAACTACAAGTCCCGCACTGCTGTCCGCGGGTATGTAATCATATCTTCCTTGCATTGCCGAGGGTTCGTAAATTTCTGCAAGGTAGGTGTCGATGGCGTCTTCAATCGTATAAGCACGGCAAAATGCTCCGACAATACCTGGTTTTGAGAGAGGGTCTTGCTGTTCAGAAATGGTGCGTTTCATTGCCGCTGACTGTCTTGAAGATACAGGCCAGGTTGAAGCATCGTGCCAATCGGCATATCTGTTAAGGTAAGCATCGGGGTCGAGCAGTTCACCGTCACGGCTGTCAAAAAAGAAGTCACCGTTAATCGAGGTTGAAGGCCAATACATAAGACGACAGGCTTCGTATGTGGTATCATCGAAAAGGTCTATGCCGATGTCTTTTGCGACCATCCTTGCAACTGCAGGATACTCCTCTTCGGATATATCGCGGGACAGCGGAATAACAAGACGGAGTCGAGGCTGTTCGGGTGTGTGTTTATGTGTGGAATAGACGCAACATCTGAAAGTGAAGAGCATCAGAATTTTCTGCCAAGTATCGGGAAGTGCGTAGTCCATATCAAGAGTCAACGCACTACGGCTGTTAACCATTCCGTTCTTTCTTCTGCCTTCCTTAAGTTCGCCCGCAACGAAACCACCACAGTCTTTAATATCAGCCTGTGCAGCTCTGCCCATTTTTCGATACTCCTCGACAGTTTCAGGCGTGCGTTTCGTTTGACTTAATAAGGCAAGGAGGTCTTCCCAGTTGATTTCTTTATTCTTAAGTTTCTTTTCGAGCCTTTTACCGGCTACAGCGATTTTCATCTTTTTTTCACCTCACAGTTGTTATTAAAATAGCGTATAGGAATATTCGTTTCTTTTGCGTGTTTCATTTCAATGCTCATTCCGTTAGAAATTCTGTCACCGAACACCCAAAGTTCAGAGCAAAGAGAAAGAAGGGAAATATCCATCTCCATAGCTGTTCTTCTTTCCTCTATATCGTCATCATCCATAAACTGCGGAAATAACAGATGCGGTGCAATTGGTGTGTAGCCTTTTTTTACAGCAAAACGGCTGTAACGGCGAGCATTGGTTAAGTTCATTTCAACCTCTCCTGAAAAAGGCGAGCAAATATATATAAGGGGTCTTTCTTTTTTCATAAAAATCAATCCTTTTTATAGAAGTCACAGACATATCCGTCTGCGCGAAGGAGGAGTCCTTTTGCCCATTCTGGGGTTTGTCCCATAACGGAACAAATATCTTCAAGAGATGCATCTTTCGGTGCTTCAATGACGGCTTCATCGTGAACATGCATTACGATGTTATATCCGTGGTCATTCAGCCTTATCATTGATTCAGCAAGTATGTCACGGGCTGTGCCTTGTACGATGTTTTCTACGAGCTTAGGTCCGTAACTTTCAAGTCTGCACCACTTCTTCTGTTCACCGATGCCCTCATAAGTGATGCTTTCACTCCCGAAAATGTTAGTACCAAGTTTCGGTTTCACATAGCAGAGGTTTCTGCCAGACGGTAAGGTTACAAAAAGGATGCCACTTTGGTAGGTAAAGACAACTCCATGGGTCCTGGTTGTCTTTTTTGTAGAGATACACTCCTTTGCTGCCCGGTCAACATCCCACCACATCTTTACAATATGAGGGTTGGAGTTGCGCCAAGCTGTTACGAGGGGCTGCAGCTCTTCTTCTTTCAAACCCATATTTAACGCTCCCATAGCCTTCAATGCTCCTACGGAGCCACCATAACCAAGAGCAAGTTCAGCAATCTTACCTTTCTGTCGGAGATGCCCATTAATGCCATTCTTCTGAACAGGAACATTAAACATCTCGGACGCTGAAGCACAGTAAATATCGCCGCCTTCAGCAAATACATTCTGTCGCCAGTCTTCACCTGCCATCCAAGCAATTACACGCGCCTCTATAGCAGAGAAGTCAGCAACAAAGAAACGGTTGTTTCTTTTTGGAATAAAGGCTGTACGAATAAGTTCTGACAACACATTAGGTACCGAAGGAAACAGCAGTTCAACCATATCGAAGTTATCACTACGAACAAGCTCTCTTGCCAGTTCCAGATCTGGCAGATGGTTCTGTGGCAAGTTCTGTACTTGAACCAATCTACCCGCGTATCTGCCGGTCCGATTTGCACCATAAAACTGAATTAAGCCTCTTGCTCTGTTGTCAGAACATACAACCGTTTCCATAGCAACGAACTTTTTCACAGAACTTTTTGCAAGTTCCTGGCGCAAGGTAAGTGCATCTTTTACATCACCCTCGCTTTCATCTATCAAGTCTTTAACCGCTGCTTTCGAGAGGGATTCAACCTCTACGCCTTGTTCTGAAAGCCAATCCTTAAGTTGTGTTGGAGAGTTTGGGTTTTCAAGGTTTGTCAACAGTCGAGCTTTTTGCATATGTGTGTCTCTGAACTGCTCGTCACAGTCAATGGCTCGCCGCACAAAATGAATATCAATCATAATGCCCCTGTCGTTAATTTTCTGGTCGAGGTGGTAATTTACCCATTCGCTGTCACTAACAGGAAATTTATGAAGCTTCTCATGAATGCCGATTTCAGTCTCAACATCACGCTTGTTGTATGCTTTGAATAAATTCCATTTATCGGGGGCATCACTGTAATAATGTCGCTTATATGTTCCGTCTTTTTGTTTTACTGGTGTGCAGAAATATCGGATGAGGTCTTTGCCTTCTTTGAGTTTCTGCTTTTCAAGACCTAAAACTGCACCTACAGTTTCAAGTGATAAAGGTAAGCCTAATGTTGCACCCCAAACCATAGTGCAGTACCAGGAAGAGGGGTCAAGATAAATACCCGTGGGGAGTCCGAGATGCTTTGAGAGACATACACGCTCAAACTGTGCATTGAACGCCCACTTGCGAACATTAGGATCGGTAAGAGCTGTTATAACAGCTGTCGGTATTTGTTCACCCATAGCAAGGTCAACGACCTCTACGGGAGCGGAGTCAATAGAGTAACCAAAAAGCAAAATTTCGAAGTCGGCAGAGTCGACATACTTATAAACACCGCTTTTTGTAAGGTTAACTGAAGAGTAGGTTTCAAGGTCGATGTAAATATCGTTCATAACAACATCCTTTCAAGTGGGTGTAGGGCAGCAGAGGTTTCCCTCCGCCACCCAACGATTTATATTTATGAAAGGAAGTCTTCTGTATCATCAGCTGTGAAATCCTGTGCAGCAGTTGTTTTGCCACCAAGATGCTCACCGTCACGAACCTTCTGAATGTTGCCGAGACCACAAGCAATACCCTTATTACCATTGCTGTTGAATGCATAGAAGTTAAGGCTTACACGAACATAGCAACCGGAATAAACTTCACTGCGGTCAAGAATAGGCTGTACTGAACGGTCAACAATCTGGGGAGGAGTTGTGCTGTTAGCGTTTACGAAATAAGCATTCTTGTATGCTTCATCATCACGCTCGGTGTCGCCATCACGAAGAGGAAGTTTAAGAGCGCCATCGGGAGGAATTTTACCTCCGAACTTACCGATGCCGAGCTGCTTTGCAGCTTCAACGGCGGCTCTGATTTTTTCGATGGTTTCGGTATCTTTCTTGTCGATGATGAAAGATGCACCATATTTGGGGGTGCCTCCATTAACGGACTGCGGTTCCCACACATGTTCATAAGAGATACGAACGGGACCAGTTACTACTTTTGTTGATATGATTTTCTTATTAGTCATTATTAATTACCTCGATTTCTGTAAAGTCATTTTTAGCATCTGTAGTCATTATTTCAGGGCGCTTGTCCGATACTGAAACAAGCGTTGGTTTGCCTTGGGGTTTATGTACCAACGAACCAAGGACTTCTTTGAATGTGGTTTTTCCCATGAGCTTTTCCATCTCCGTTATCGAGATGAGGCTCTTTTTGTAAATGTCACGATATCCAGCGGCATAGGCTTTTTCAGCAACAGCCTCTTCATCGGTATATTTCCTTACGGAACGGCTTTCAACGAGCTTGAATCCATTCCACCTTTTGCCGTGATTAATAGCTGCATCCTGGGCATAAGCCTGAATTTCGTTTGCCCACTTGGTGAGGTCGTCAAGGTGAAGAAGAATATCTTCAATCTCCTCATCTGAAAGAAGCGGTGGAAGTTTAAATTCATACTCTGCAAGCTTCATTTTTGCTTCAGCCCTTGCACGACATTTAACAGCAGCTTTACAAAAAGTGCAGTGAGAACCAGGAATGAATTCTCCTTCTCCTTTTGCCGCCAAAGCTGCTCTTGGAATAAGGAACTCCTCTGCCCAAGACATCAAGTCATCGTATGTGATAGTCCAGGTTGAGATATTCTCTCTTCGTGGCTGATAAATGCTCATTGATACATTCTCAATTTCATAAAGGTGATCATACATCTTTATGGCTCCCAGTGCATAAAGCATCATCTGAGGATTATTAACAGCATCTACGAGAACACCTTGTCCGTACTTGAAGTCGATAATATGAACCAGGTTATCGGCTATGATAACGCAGTCACCTGTACCGAACCCTTCGGGAACGAAGCATGAGTAGTCAAGTTTCTGTTCAATAAGGATAAGAGGGTCAGCACTTTTTTCTTTGGCTTCTGCAATCTTCTCAAGTACGAATTCCACATAGCCGTCGGTGTACATATCCATTTCATCGGAGTCGTACTGTGATGTCGGTTTTCGGGAACGCATCTTAAGTGCCTTGCGAAGTTTGTGTTCACATAAAGCGTGTGCAGCTGTTCCTTCGGCTGCCGCTTCACTTTCTCGGTCATCAAACTCTCTTTCAAGAACAGCTGATGGTGTGCAATTCAGCCATCTGTGAGAAGATGATGCACCGAGCAAGGCGTGTTTATTTGGGGGCATCTGTGAGCTCCTTCGCTTTAGAAATAAGGTCTTCGAAACTTGCAATGTCGACCTTGCTTAAATTCTGCACACCGTAGGAGCGAATAAGTTCTTGAGCTTCAGCTGTAACCTTTGTTCCGAGAATTGCCCTTGCTTCAAGAACTAACTTCTCTTTTTTCTTTTTAAGGTCCTCATCGGTTTCAACTTTCACAGATTCTGTAGGTTCTTCTTTGATGTTTTCATCACAAGGGGGAGTAGCAATGACTGCGTCCACATAAGCCATTAAACTGTCCGAAAGTTTACGAAGGTTCAGAGCTACATCAAGAAGGAGTTTGTCCTTATCCATCACACACACCTCCTTCCTTAACTTCACTGATTGACAGCTTTGATACGCTGTCGCCCGGTACGAGAATTGTTACTTTTCTGCAGTCACCGAGTAGGAAGCGAAGAATACGTTCACGCACCTTGATGGTTTTGCAGAAGACAATACTGTCCGGGGTTGGCTTTTTGGAAACATTGATTTTAAGATTATGTTCCATAGCTTTCAGTCCTTTCCGAGAGGTGGTTATGTAGTCCTCTCACCATATGGAGAAAAAGGGGCATTTTGTCAGGGTGTTTTTAGGGGGTTTTCAGAAAATTTTTCAAAAAAATTTTTTAAATCTTTTTTTTGCTGCTTCAACTGATTCATGAACAGACTGAAATGAAACCCCTTCTTGCACAGCAATTTCTCGCAAAGTCTTACCTTCGGCAAGCTGTAAAAGACGTCTTTGCTGAACTTCAGATAATTTTGAAAAGGCATATTCGGTTCTACGGCTTCTTTCCTTTACTTCTGCCTCTTTTCTTGCAGCTATTTCTTTCTTTTCTTCTTCTGTGTTTATATAGAAATCAACCGTAGGGTCTGCATATGCCATGCCCTCATATTTAGCTTCATCCGTGGAAACTGGACAGTAATATTTGTGACGATGGTCACTCGCATCCTCCTTCCTACGGCTTTCTTTAATGCTGATGCCTATTTCTTCAGAAACTTCTACAGCTGTTCTTTTCAGCTCATAAGTACCGGTCTTTTCGTTAAATGCGTTATATTTGTATTCGATAATCATAAAATTAGCTCCTTTGGATTTTTTTCTGAAATCCGCCAGAGCCGCCAAAGATGTCCACCAAAAAGAAAAAGACGGCAGTGTGTGACATACTGATACCTATAATCGGTATTGATATGTCACTGCACGGCCGTCTTGCGTTCTGGCAGATAACTTTTAATATTCTGTTTTTATGCTGCGGTGGTTAAGATGTTTTCAATGTTAAGTGTGCCGTCGGGGTTTGCTGTGATGCGAGTTTTGCATCCTTTTACTACAATCTCCACAACCCTGCGGTCTTCACTTACATCACAGACGCGCTTATTATTAAGGTTGCGAACTTCACTCATAGGCGTTTCCTCCTTTCTTTATTTCTGTTGTAAAGCAAAAAGCCGACACAAAACATTCAAGGTATAAACCTCTGAATGCTCGTGCCGGCTTGAACTCACTTGGTTCTGCTCGTCTTTGAGCTGTATATTTTATGCGAATCCCTCACTTGGGGTTTCTGCTTACTTTGTTGTTTCTGCTGCTTGAACAATTTGTGTCATCAGCATTCCTACAGAAATCGTTTCGTAGGCGTTTTCTTTAGCTTTCTTTATTCTTAATGCGTATTCTCCTGTTTCAGTTTTTACTGCTTCTCCAAGAGGAATGTGTTCTTTAGGGGTGTAGACCATTTTGCTTTTTTTCGGAATTTTATCTTTCATTCGGGTTCCTCCTTTATTTAAAATGGATAGTCAGGATCGTTATATTCATCGTAGTCATCTTCTAAATCATCGACCATAAAGGCCTCTATAGCCTCAATCAAACCTTTTCTTATTTTGGGGTGTTTTGTATAGTTTTTTACTAAATCGAAGACATCATTTACGAGACTACTAAGGCGTGATTCATCGTTATTCCCGCACAAGAATTGAGAACCTACACCGTCTTTATACAACCATATTTCTCTTGCAAAAGCACTTTTATCACCACATCTATATACGCTTTTGCTTATGTCCATAAGATACAGAACCGCTCCGTTTTTCAATCGTAAGCTGTAGCATTCATCATTTATATGTGTGTGATAGCCAAATGAACGAGACGGAAATACTACTCGGGTGACTTGTTCGGGATAGCCACCCTCATTTTCTTCCGAGAAAGTTTCTAAATAAAAGAGAGGATGTTCTACATCACCGTCGTAGTCAGTTTCAATGCTATTAAGATAGTCCTTGGAAAGTATATACCATTCAAGTTTTTCTTTCGTGGTATCTGATTTTAATTTCCCAAGAAAAGATACGAGGTAAAGCTCTGTGGGTGTAAGTTCTGAAAGGTTAATATTCAATAGCGTATCAATACTAACATTGAGAGCTTTAGCAATTTTTACAATAAAATCTATACCAGGTTTGCCCGCATCATCTTTTGTAATACGAGAAATATATCCTGTACTAACGCCAGCCTCTGCTTCTATTTCTCCTATTTTTTTACCTTGTTCTTTTAAGATGAAAGAAATATTATCGAGCATTATTTTTTTATCAAATTCACTCATAAAATATCACTCCTTGCTGTTGATTACGAAATCATTTTATCACAACTTGAAGAATATGTCAAGTAAAAGTTGTAATTTGTATTTTAGGTCAAAGTTCGACAAAAAAGTTGAAAAAACTATCAAAAAGTGGAGCGTATAGGCATAAATTTGTACTAAAGTGGGGTAAAGTGGTTTTTTTTTGCACCTTTTATACTTCGGATATAAATTAAAAATATAATGGCATGGCGCAAAACATAATAATACTGACAGTGATTATAATGTTGTTATTTATATAATAAAAAAATTTTTTTAAATTGAAAATGACTCCCAATGTCTGTGTCATACTTGTTGAAACAGCGGGGTTTATAGCGTTTTAGCTGTTTCAAAACGTGTAATAATTTGCTGTTTACCGGACAGTAAGCGTCCGTTTTTACTGAAAATTTATTGAAAAATTTATATATATAAGGTAAAATAAATTGAGGAGTTGATTTTATGCTTGGCAAAAATAAGAAGAGATTTAAGAATTTCGGAATATCCGATGAAGAATTCATAAAACGCATGAAAGAGACACGATTTTTAGCTTCTCATAATCAGGCTTGGAAGGTTGATGACCCATCTCTTTTTGATGCGGTAATTAGAAATGCAGACATTCATCGTAATGACAAGTATGTATTTCATCACTCCGTCTGCGATATGGACCCGGATAATCTGACCCTGTATATAGGAGATATAAGTCAAAAGCCTACTTTCGGTCATATGTTCAAACTCTTAATGCATGACGCTCAAGTAACTATAGAGAATTTGTCGGCAAAGACCGGTATTTCGGTAAAAGCAATTCAAAGAATAAGAAACAATGAAACTGACAGGATTAATCTAAATTACTTAGTAGCAGTTGCTCTTGCTTTGCACCTTCCTTATGAAGACAGTATTCGCTTAATTAATACTGCAGGATATAGCCTTCGTGAATATATTGAAATAGAGGTTATTTATGACCTTATACTTAAAAACGCAAGTGATTTAGACTACGTAAAAAATGGTGATAGAGTAGAAAACTGTAATAAGATTTTAGAGAGATTAGGGTGTCCACCACTAACAAAAACTGAATAGGTTGTCACTGGCCGTATTTGACATCCTTTAATATTATTTTACCAAACGAAAGTAGGTAAAATAGTAGAATTAAAAGTAGAAAAAAAGTAGGAATTGAAAAGAGGCGTTTCCTTTGGTTGAAATGTACATTTTAGCTGACAGTATCGTTGTCAATTCAGATAACGAAACCATAACGATAAACAACCAAGAAATACAACTGCGACCGCAGTGCCATAAACTACTTGTTGCTTTAGCACAGTGTGGTAAATATGACAGGTTTGCTACCTTTAGAATGATTGGAGATAATTTGTGGTATGCGGATGGTGGCTGGGGGCCCGACAAAAAACAATCTTTGAAAGATTGTGTAGCGGAGTTGCGTAAATATGTTCCTTATGTGAAAAGCGTTAGGGGGAAGGGCTATAAGTTGGATTGCAAGGTTCAACATATTCCATCTTTCATCCTTGGACATATAGGCACAGGGAAGACACGCTCATTTTATGAATTCGAGTTTGATTCCTTTAAACTAAAAGAAAGAGAAATTCGTGGTCAGCTTTCTCTTGTTACCTATCAAATCACAAATCTGATGGAGCATATAAACTCCCATATTGATAAATGCGCTGACGAAACTCCATACCAAAAGGTACTTAAGTCAAATTTGCTAAAAGCAAAAGCATCGTTAGAATTTGCAAAAACAGAATTGTCAAATCGTGAGACAGAATTAGTGAAAGCGATGCAGGATTCGCTGGAGTTATATAAAAAAGTGAAACGTTGTGAAGTGGATTTTGAAGACACTAAAAAGGAACGTACATCTTTAAAGGAAACATATACTTGCCTTGCGGATTGGTGTTACGATGCGAAATTTGAAATACGCAGGCTTAAAAATACAATTAATGAAACAGTGGAACAAAAAGATGATTTTCAAGCTATATTATCTGCCCTAATAAATGAAAAATAATAACTAAATGGATGCTGTCACGCGTCATTAAAAAAAGCTGTCGTTCTTATTATCTAATAAAACTAAATTTCATATAATTACACATACATCATACCTGGCATCTTAACATTATCCCTTCCATCAAGGGGCATTTTAAGATTATGCAATAAACAACCATAAGTAATAGCTTGTTTACCGAAACGGCTGCGAAGGTCCTCAACGGCATCTTCCAGTCGTTCTCTTTTTTCAATTCTCTGAATATCGGTAAAGAAAGATAACTGTTCGGTCGTAGTTTGTGGTACAAGGTTTATTGCTCGAATGGTTACAGCCCTCACGTTAGAATGCCAGATATGTTTTTCCTTGAAAAGTTGATATCCAGCTTTGGCTATTTCTGAGGGCAGTTGTGTTTTCAGCGGTAATTTGCACTGATACTGTGAGCCGAACAAATCATTACCTCTGACAAATATCTGTACACCGGTAGCGGATAACTGATGCACCCTCAATCGGTGACCAACATCCTGACTCAATGCAAGAATCACCCTCCATACCTCATCATCATTTTCAAGGTCAGAAATGCAGGTAATTCCGTGTCCTACAGATTTTACGGGAGAAACAAAATCTCGGTGCATTACTCTTGAAGAATCCGTGCCGTTGGCATATCTCCAAAGAGCTATACCATTAACACCGAGCAGAAGTTTTAAATATTGAGGATCTGCGTTTGCTACATCCCCGATTGTATGAATACCTACTCTTGCCAATTTAGCTGTTGTGGCTCTGCCGCAGTATATCATTTCACTACAGTCAAGGGGCCACACCTTTTCTTTGAAGTTTTCCTTCCGGATTTCTGTGATTGCATCAGGCTTTTTCATATCACTTCCTAATTTAGCAAATATTTTATTATATGAAACACCAATGCTTACTGTTAGTCCCAACTCCTCTCGAACCGAGCGCCTGATTTCTTCAGCTATGGTCATAGCATCTCCGTAAACATATCTGCTACCTGTTACATCAAGCCAGCACTCGTCCATCCCAAAAGGTTCAATGAGGTCGGTGTACCTTTGATAGATTGCTTGGGTTAGCTTTGAGTATTTAAGGTATTGGTCGTATTGGGGCGGGACAACGATTAAATCCTTACATAACTGCTTTGCCTCCCAGTTCACCATTCCTGTCTTTACCCCCGCTTTTTTTGCTTTCTCTGATTTAGCGAGAACAATGCCGTGGCGTTCTTCTGTCGAACCACAGACAGCCACAGCCTTTCCTCTTAATTTAGGGTTAAGCATCATTTCCACCGAAGCATAAAAACAGTTTAAGTCACTATGCAAAATTGCTCTTTCCATCAAGAAAACACCACTTTTCTCAAATTAACTTCCCAAAAAGTATTGACAATGTGAAGTTGAGAGGTGTATAATCAGGGTGTAACTTCTCAAACTTCTCATAATTTTATGTTAGCGACAAAAAATGTGTTTGTCAATACCTTTTGTGATTTTGGAGAAGTTACAACTGAAAATTTTTTATGGAGGGAATGATTATGACTTTTTCCGACAAAGTAAAAAGAGCAAGAGAAGTAGCAGGGTTAACTCAAGATGAACTTGCCCAAGCAATAGGTGTTTCTCGCCGTACAATCACTGCTTATGAATCCGAAGGAGCTGTGGCAAGACGCTCTACCACAGAAAAGCTCGCATACGCTCTTAAGGTATCTGTAAAATACCTCACAGATGAAAAATGCACAGACCCCTTGGCAGAAATTGAAAAAGATGAATACATTGAACAAGCTCGTGCTTTATATGGTTCAAAGGGAGTTCGTGATATGGATGAACTTCTCAAAGACAATGCAGCTCTGTTTGCGGGTGGCGACCTTTCTCAAGAACAGAAAGATGCCTTCTTCGAAGCAGTTATGAAAGCTTATATAACTTGTAAAGAAGAAGCTAAAATTAAGTTCGGTAGCAAGAACAATGGTTAAGTCCGTATTTTGGGACAGTAAAGACGTTAAACTTTATATGTGGGGATTGAATGCCCTCATTACATAATGTATAATTGTTTTTGCAAATTGGTAGTCACATTATTATGGAGGTAGGTGTGTTTTATGGAAGATAGTAATATTATTCTTTTTCCTGACTTTGAAGCGTTGAAAAAAGAAGTGGAGAAGTTGAGAACAGAGATATCAATGCTCCTACTTGAAAGAGACGAGCTCAAATTAGTAGTTTGTAAAAATATAGAAACTGCATATATGTTAGCCCTTGGCAGTCTTGAATATAAGGCTTATGAATTGCATTGTGCTGTATTGCGTTTAAAAAGAAAAATAGACCTTATCCAAGCAAAAAAGAATCGCCAGGAAAAGGTTGTTCTTATTGATATTGATGAACAGCTCGATGAGGAGTTTGCTGAATATCAACAGCACCTCGATGAACAAATTGACAAAATGAATAAGGCGCTCGACCACAGTAAAGGTACACCCCTCACTGCAGAAGAGACAATAGAAATAAAGAAAGTTTATCGTAATATTGTGAAAGCACTCCATCCTGACTTGCATCCTGATGTTACACTTGCCCAACTGCAACTGTTCCAAAATGCAGTTCAGGCGTATGAAAACGGTGACTTGAATAGCTTGCGAATTATCCACGAAATGGTCGCAGACCCTGTTATACCGGAAGTCGGAGAAAATGGTATGGCATTGTTAACCAAAGAAAAAGAGCGTCTTACAAAATCCCTCGAACTTATCCATCAACAGATTTCAGAAATCAAATCAGAGTACCCGTACACTATGAAAGACGTTGTAAACAACCCGGAAAAGATAGAAGAAAAGAAGACCGAACTACAAAGCCTAATTGAAGAACTGAAAGAAGTATATGATTGGTACGAGGCTCGAATAAAAGAATTATTAAGGTGATAATATGAGTGATATTATAAAAAGTGATGAAGGCGGACTCGTTGGCTTGTTCCACGGAAAAGGTGGAGGCTTATCAATTCCTAAGCCATTTGAAAAAGACATCTACCTTTTTGATAGCTATGTTGCAGGAACAACGCACATTCCGGGAATTGAAGAGCTTGAACCACATTTGAATGTTGATGACAAACTTAATTTTTACCGTGAACCGGATAACAAGTACGACCCTAAAGCTATCGTTATAAAAAACAGCGATGGTATAAAAATAGGTTATGTGCCAAAAGAGGATAATGTTATATTTTCCCGTTTGATGGATGCAGGGAAATTGTTGTTCGGTAGAATCACCCAAAAAGAGAAAAAAGGAAAATGGCTGAAGATAAATATTAAGATTTACCTTCATGAGTAAAATACCTTATATCATTATAATGTAAAGGAGGGTTGGCATTGACCTACGAGGAAATTCATACTTCGGTTGAAACTCTTGTAAAAAAATATGAAGAGCGTGACCCCTTTAAGCTGTGTCGTGCAATGGGTATTATTTTGCTTTTTCAATCGTTAGGTACTGCACCAGATGCAATAAAAGGTTTCTTTCTTGAAAGCAAGCGAATCCGAACTATTACGGTCAACTCTGACCTCCCAGAAGTAATACAAAGAATAATAGTGGCTCACGAATTATGCCACGCAGAAAATCATCGAAAAAGTGGCATCCACGCTTTCCATGAAGTAGCAATGTTCGACCAGACCTCTGTCTATGAAAAAGATGCCAATCTTTTTGCCGCCGAGCTGCTTCTTGAGGATAAGGATGTACTTGAGGCTTTGAACCAAGATACAACCTTCTTCACGGCTGCAGCTTCACTGCGTGTTCCGGCAGAGCTTTTAGACTTTAAGTTCCGTGTTATGAAATGGAAAGGTTTTATGTTAATTGAGCCACCAACAAACGCCCGTAGTAATTTTATGCGTAACATGGAGGTTCCTGAAAATGCAGACTACTACTGCTAAACCTATAAAAGTTTATGTAGCCGTTAAGACGGATTTTTCTGAAGACGGCACAATGCTTCCAAGGGAAATCACCTGGGAAGATGGAGAGAAATTTACAATTGAACGAATCCTTGATATAAGACAAGCACCTGCTATGAAAGCCGGCGGTCAAGGTGACAGATACACAATAATAATCAAAGGAAAACAAAGCTATCTTTTCTTTGAAAGAAGTACGAACCTTACTGGAAATTACATTGGTAGATGGTTTGTAGAAAGAAAAATAACCTCATAAATTTCACTTCTTAATCCAGACACAATTAAAACTGATGGCTGGATTTTGTTGATTTAACCGTAATAACCAGCTTATAAATGACAGTAAATACTATTAAATATAAGAAAACATTGAAAATATCGAATGTGTGTGATACAATAGACTTCTAAAAATCTGTTCATTTTCAAACAGTAATGAGGTGCCAGTATGATAGTACAAGAAAACGATAATTATATCAGCATAGATGAAGCCGCAGAGTTTTTGGGAATAAAGACAGTGACTCTTCGAAATTGGATAAAGCGCGATGAATCAATTCCCGCTCACAAAATTGGAAAATTATGGAAATTTAAGCGTTCTGAATTAGATGCCTGGGTACAAAGTGGCAAAAGTGCGACAGTAAAATAACGTTGGGAGAAATTGAAGATATGCATGCAACTAATGATTGTTTGTTTAATAATGAATTTATACAGGCACAAATACAAAAAAGTCTTTCTAAAACAATAATATACGACGGTTCAGTTGATAAAGCAGAATTGGAACGAAATATTATTAGTTATTATGAAAAAAAATTCAGAGCTTTTACTGAAGAACATTTTCAATATGATTTTATTGATTTGTTTTGTGGCGCAGGTGGACTATCGGTAGGTTTTGAACATGAGGGTTTTCGACCCATTATAGCTGTTGATAAGGATTTGTCAGCACTGTTAACTTATCGTTTTAACAGGCCATGGTTGTCTGAAGAAAACCTCATTCATGATGATATTAGAGAGCTGGTCAAGAAAGATATCTTCCCCCATGTACCAGTTATTGTTGGCGGGCCCCCTTGTCAAGGTTTTAGTGTTGCTAATAAACAAAAGAAAGAAAATGACGAGCGTAATGATTTATACAAGTTCTATGTTCACGCGGTAAAACAATCGCAACCTAAGGTTTTCTTGATGGAAAATGTTGAAGGTATATTAAAACTATATGATAAGATTAAATGTGATTTTGAAAATATTGGTTACATCGTATGCGAGCCTCTTATTTTAAGCCCTAAAGATTTTGGGTTCCCACAAAGCAGAAAGCGTGCATTTATTTTGGGTATAAACGACAAGTATAAAAATATTGTTGACGAATTATATTCTGTATTTAAGATAAGCGTTCTTAGTAAAATTACAGGAACGAAGTATACTTTGTGGGATGCTATTTCAGATTTGCCAGAGCTTGAAGCAAAAACCATGAAAAATGCAACTAATGTTGAAAGCAAAAGATGGGGATACACAATAGCAGGAATGTCTGTTACCTCTACGCCATATTCTCGATTAATTAATGAGGGCATCCCTGATGAACATCCACTGCTAAATCATCGTTCCAAATATAATAACGAAAGAGACATTCAAATTTATCGGTTGCTAAAGCCAGGTGAAAAGTCTGACGCAGAGAGCATACAAGATATTAACCCATATAAGAATCGAGCTAATATTTTTAGAGATAAATTTGATAAACTGATTGCGGATGAGCCTTGTAAGGCTATTACAGCACATATGTACTACGATTGTAACATGTACATACATCCGTATCAAGCAAGAGGGCTCACTCCACGAGAGGCGGCACGTGTTCAAGGCTTTCCAGATGACTATTTTTTCTTGGGTTCTCCAAATGAATGGTATAGACAAATTGGCAATGCGGTTAGCCCACTTATAGCAAGAATATTAGCCCACGGCTTGAAAAATGTATTGAAAAGGATGAAAGCAGATGACTGAAGAGATAAGGTACTTTGATTGCTTTGCAGGGATTGGAGGTTTTCATTGTGGTGTGCAAAGAATCAAGAGCAATAGGTATGAGTTTTTTCACACCGCATATTGCGAAGTGGAGAAAAATGCACAGATGGTCTATGAAAAAGCCTGTTGCATAGGAGATGTACAAAAGATAGGTGATGTGAAAGATATTCGTACCCACAAAAATCCTGATGGCGTACTTGTAAATGACTTTGATATTTTGTTTGCTGGTTTTCCATGTCAATCATTTTCCAATGTAGGATATAGAAAAGGGTTTGACGACCCACGTGGACAGTTATTCTTTTACATCCTTGATATGTTAGATTTTTATAAACCGAAATACTTTGTGTTGGAAAATGTTCAAAAGATACACACCATTAAGGGCGGTGGTCTTTTAGATGAGATGAAGAAGGCTCTACAAGATATTGGTACAGGCTACATTTTACACACATGGGATTTGCTTGCATCTGACTATGGTTTGCCACAGAAACGTAATCGTATTTTCTTTTGTGGTATAAGAAAAGATTTGGTAAGTGAATTGCACCTTGCGCCCCCTCCAAAGATTGACTTAAAAACGGCGAAGTATCCAACAACATGGCATCTTCTGGAGAAATGCGAGGTCGACCCCAAGCACTACATACCGACTGGTTCCAGAAAAACGATACTGACAAAGCCAGATAATTGGCAAGGTGATGTAAATATTGATAATCCTATTGCGCGTCCGCTGACAGCTACAATGTCAAAGTGGCATAGAGCTAATCAGGATAATTACTTTAGCGATAGTTATATTCACGGTACAGAACCTTATGTAAGACCTTCCGTTGATATAGAAAATGAGCCGATTCGTAGGATTACTCCTTTGGAAGGCTACAGATTGCAAGGGTTTCCTGACGAATATGCGGATATTGCAAAAGAGTTAGGAATTTCGTATTCGGCGCAATATAAATTGATTGGGAATGCGCTTCCTGTCGATTTGGCAGCTTCGGTAATTAAATATTTTATGGATAATGTCTTTGATTCTATGGAGGAGGTAAAACATGGCAAGTAATGATATGAATGTTCAACAAAACGGTTTTGATACAAGCCTCGCCATATTGAAGGACACGCTATCGTATGTCGAGGATACAACTTTTAAATGGAAAGATGTAATCGGTGTTTTAGTAGTAAAACTAAGCAATACTGATAGCATCAACAAATCAAACGAGGCCAGTAATGCTACACAGATTCAATTAACAAGTGAACGAGATGCATCTGTGGGACAGAGAAAAACCGAGGATTTCTTTCCTACTCTTACATTGAATTCGACATTCAAAGGGTGGAGAATTGGTGTTCCTGTTAGGTTATGCAAAAAGAATCTCGAAGCGATAGGCGCGGACACAACAAAGTTTAGTACTGATTGGGAAAATGATCAGGTTCAGATTCGTAGGCGAATTTTAAATGCCGATGAATATGGAAATGGTAATCCTACACTGCAAATCTGTTATGGTGATGACCTAATGCCATTAAGGAAGGCGTTAGGTGTTGACGATTACATTGTTTTTATCAAAAGAAAAGATGCGTCTATATATGAGGCTTTTGGTATTTTAAAAAATATAGATCTGGGTAAAGGGAAGAAGATGTATGTTTCTGATAAAGCAGATAAAGACAGTACAAATTTTGGTTTATCGGATATTACCATCGAAACAGGCGAAAATATAAACGTGAACGAATATGAAAAGGCTGCCAAATACCTGCAGACATATGTATCTGAAACGGGTTTGGATATTTCTACACAAAAGGAAGATCTGGAAACTATACTGTCAGAATTTTCATCAAAGTTTTCTCCGGAGATTTTAGCATCGTTGCCAGATGAAGAGTTGTTGAATTATTTATTCTACACCGTTGGAGAGAATCATGATTCACTTTGCTGTTGGCTTGAAATGAATAAGGATTGCCGACAGCACTTTGGTAGCATTTCCGGCGGTTCCGCATATAAGTTTGGTCTGTTCCAGAAGCAGAAAACTGGAGAGTGGACAACAGGAAGTCCCCAAAAGCCACAGGTACTTACAGAGGATGAAGCCTTGGAACTTGGTCGCCGTATCCGAGATGCGTTAGTAAAAGCTGCAGGAATTGTTCAGAATACAAACCTCGATTCCCTTGCGGATTATGAACAGTTGGATACCAGGCTCTGGAATGAAGTTGGCGAACCATACTGCAATTGGGGTTGGTTCCATAAATATTTGGCCATGGTTTGTCCTAATAAACTGAGTTGTTTTCATTCTTCTGACTGGCAACGCCATATTCTCTATGCATTAAAAATCAAGCCGAGTGAGAAATACTTTACTCGTAGTGGCCAGTTAGCTATGATTTCAAACTATGCAGGATGGTATTACGGCGAGTTAAAGGATGTATTGATTGAACGCTTTGGCGGGGACATTATTCAGTTCGTTAGAGTAGGTACTTCGGATGATACTAAAAACTATGCAGCAGAGTGGAATCAGAAATCAGTAATAGGTATCGGTTGGAGAGGTATCGGTTCCCTTGAGGATTACGTTGCGGGCGATGGTCTTGATAAGGGTGCAATCATTGAGGCTTTGAAGGAAAATTTCGGTTATGCCGAAAATGTCGCATCTCGTAAAGCGGGAGAACTCATTCGTTTTTACAAAACCGATACAAACACTGTTGTAGTAGCAATGGACGGCGAAAGCCTGTTAGCATTTGTCGATGGTATTGGAGATTATTTCTATGACCCAACATCTGCAATGGCAAATATGAAGCCCGGCGTATGGCATCGCAATTTTGCATCCGGTGAACATCTTCCTGTAAAGTCTGAAGGAAAGCTGACGTCATGCTATCCTCTGACCGATGAGGAAAACTTGATGTTCCTATATGACAGATATTATTACGGTAGCGAAGAAATTATCGATGAAGTAAATGAAATCGAATTCGATAATCCGGAAGAACGCAATAAGCGTAATTTCCGAGCTTGGATGGAAACGCAGGTTAAACCAGCGGGCGATTCTGATGCTGGACAGCCTTATACCGCAAATTCTATCAACCAGTATGTGAGCAACATTTCTAACACTCCGCTCCCTTCCCACGAAGGACACAGCGTATTTTATACAGATATTGTGATTGAAGTGCAGGATTGCTTGGCTCAGTTGGAAACATCTGAAAAGAACAATAATACTCAAAGAAGTGCCGTTAAGAAATACTTGACGTACTTGATGGCTTTACAGGAGGTCAATATGCCGCTGATATACAATACAGAGTTGGCAACTAAATATGAGAGAAATCGCATTGTCTTCGGTGCGCCTGGTACCGGCAAGAGTTTCAATTTAAAAAGGGATTGTGAAGCGTGTCTGAAGGATACTGAAGGCTCTTATGAGCGTGTAACATTCCATCCAGACTACACCTATTCTCAATTTGTAGGAACATATAAGCCTGTTTCTGACGGCTCTGCAATTCGTTATGAATTTGTTCCTGGACCGTTTATGAGGGTTTATGTTGAGGCAATGAAGAGTGCCCGTTCCGTAAATCCGCAACCTCATATTTTGATTATTGAAGAGATTAATAGAGCAAAGGTTGCTGCTGTTTTCGGTGATGTGTTCCAGTTACTTGACCGTGATGATGATGGTGTTAGTGAATATGAAATTCAGACCTCTGAAGATATCAGGAAGTATCTGGCGGCAGAACTAAAATGTGATATTGCTATGTGCAAAAAAATCAAGATTCCGAACAACATGTTCATTTGGGCAACTATGAATAGCGCTGACCAAGGTGTATTTCCTATGGATACTGCATTTAAACGCCGTTGGAATTTTGAGTACCTTGGCATAAATGAGAACCAAGACCAAATTAAAGGCCGTGCAGTAGTCGGAGGCACTAATATGCAGGAAATAGAATGGAATATTCTTAGATGTGCAATTAACGAGAAACTTGCCAAAGAATACAAGGTAAACGAGGATAAGCTGATGGGACCATTCTTTATTTCCAAGCGTGTGTTGACGACCGTTAGTGAGCAGGATGATACTATTGCCGACGTAGCACGTTTTGTCGATGTATTCAAGAGCAAGGTAATTATGTACCTCTATGAAGACGCCGCAAAGCAGCATAAGCATAAGTTATTCTCTGGCTGCGATGATACAACAAAATATTCAGCAGTATGCGACAGTTTTGACGAAATCGGAATTCAAATCTTCGGTGAGGATTTTGAGGAGGTTTATTACAATCCGCAGAAGGGATGATGGGATATGGATATAAAGATTTGTTCTCGTTATGTACGAGAACAGCAGCGTTATACTAAAAATCAGCTACGCTCCCTTTTCGCTTACGATGATGTAGGAATAGAAAAATTCATAAAAAGCCTAAAATCCTATGGCGTTTTGAAAACCGTTGCGAATACTGCGGAGCAGAAGGAACTGACTGACCTTGTTGACGAAGATGTTCGAGTGATGGATGAAACCGCCGGAAACGACGATTGTTACTATGTTTTTACATATGTTGGTGTAATTACCATTGGAAACCGCGTAATTAAGGTATATCCGAAATATATACTTTCCGAAAGCGAACCGCTTGCACGGATGAAACAAGTTGTAAAAGTTCTTGAACGTTATAGCCATTCTGAAGAGCAAATCATAAATTTGTTTAATGGAGACGGTGATAACCGCAGTTTTAATGTACTTGCAGTTATCTTGTACCTTTTGAATGACTACTATGAATACGGTGTTTATAACAACACTGAAGATATTCTGGAAGTGAATGGTGAGGGAGATATATTATGGAACAGAACCATCGATGACGGTTTCGCCATCATTGAGGAAGGCCGCCCTTATTACACGAAACTAATAACACATAGGTCCGTAGAGGATGAGATGGACTATTTTAAACGTTTACACGAATGCATCCTCACAGAAAGCTCCAAGCAACTTCATGACGCAGGGCTGGAAGAATTGTTTGAAATCGAGACAATATCTTTGAGTGATGAGTCATTGGAGGACTTTGGCGAAAAAGAATATATTCTTGAGCGAATCATGAAAGAGTTGAATGTTCAATTTAATACGCATCGACAGATTCTGTTAAAAACTCTTTATACCTATGTTTCACAGGATAGAAAAATGCTCGAAGAGAATCAAGGCATCAGTATGTTTGGCACCACCGCCTTCTACGCCGTATGGGAAAAAGCGTGTTCTGCTGTGTTCGGGAATAAGCTGGGAGTTGCAATTGGTCAGCTTCAGATGAAAAAGCCACTGGCGGCGGGATACAACAAAAAGACAAAACTGATAGACCTGGTGGAAAAACCAAAATGGTGTGGAAACGGCTTCATACACGAGCCAAAAGACACTCTTATACCCGACCTAATCACAATTAATGAGTACAATGGGCAGGACTGGTTTATAATATTTGATGCAAAATATTATCTGATTCAGCTTGAGAAGGGACGCACATTAAGAGGTAATCCTGGTGTTGGTGATGTAGTTAAACAGTACATGTATCAGTTGGCATATAGCAAATTCTTGGCAGACCATCATATTACAGTTGTTAAGAACTGCTTTTTGTTGCCGACCGAAAACAAAGAGATTATAAACAAAGGTAAAGCTAAATTGGATATGCTTTCCGAGTTGGGACTGGAAGATATCCAAATACGTTTGATTCCAGCTGATTTGCTTTTCGATTGTTATTTAAGTCGAAAGAAAATGGCTATCGAAAAATTGGAATTATAATGCATATTGATGTTACAATTAAAGTTACACTATAAAATTCATTATCTTTGGACAGAATAAATCTTTTCTGCTTGTTCATGCAAAAAATTAAACTCACTTTCGAGTCCGCCGTCCCTGCCAACGATAAAATCGGCTTCATTGTAACAACTCGCATAACAATCAAATAATTCCGTACCCCTATAACAATAATACCATTCACCCTGAAACCACTCCGGTAGCAGGGTGAAAAATTTTTCTGCATCACCATTTACATATTCGCATAGCTTAATTATCCCTTCGGCGTCAAGTACCTCAATTTCAAAACAGCCATTTTCGTTATCAGCATTGGGGTTATAATAAATAATATAAATATGATGCTCTGCACCATGAATTTTACCGGGCAGAAAGACTGCATCATATCCATCAAGATAGCTTACCATTGCGCCCTCCTAAACTTATTAATTTTTATATTAACTTCTTTAATAAACTATAACCAATGCTATCGGCTTGTTCATTAAACTTCCAAAGCAAATATACTTATAGTATGGAAATAATGCTATTTGCTTTGGAGGTGCAATTATGGATAAAGTTGAACTTGGAAAAAAGATAAAAGAAGCAAGAATCGGAAAAGGATACACGCAAGAAGTGCTTGCTGAAAAAGCAGGTATCGGGCCTATTTATCTTGGTGAAATTGAGCGTGGGTTAAAGATGCCGAGCCTAAAAGTATTTATAAAAATTGTAGAGTCTCTTGATATTTCTGCAGACTATATTCTCCGTGATGAGTTACCTTCAGGCAAAGATTATGTTTTTGATGAGTTGACCGAAAAACTGTCGGAGCTTACTCCAAAACAAAGAAAAGCGGCTGCAGCCATTCTTGATGCTTTTATAGCTACTTTATAAAGGGTTGATTTGCAATCAGCTCTTTATTTTTTTTTACCTTACCGAAATCGACAGATTTTTTACTCATCGTGGTTTATTATAATGCCAACAGCATAGGTTAAATGCTGATAGCATTATGAGGCGGTGAATATATGGAATGCACAAATCCTCCGTTTTATTAGCCATGTAACTTGGATAAGCATAGCAATAATAATATTTGGAGTTGAAAAAATGGATATAAAAGAAATGGTTAATAATTTATTGAATGATTCTGTAATCGTTGAAAAGATGTTTGATTACATTGATGCTTGGTGTGAAGATTTTGAAGAAGTAAAGACCCGTGCCGAATCCGCTGTCGATGATATGATTGCAAGCATCGGTTCTGAAGCAGTTAACGCCTTAATAACGGCTTTGAAACTGCAAGTAGCATCTGATATAAGATTTGCAACCTCACAGGGTATAAAGGCAAATTTAAGCGAATTTAGGAACCCTTCTAACATAGTAATTCTGGGTTGCGGATTGGAGCATTATGTTCAAGAAAGTATAATGCTCAATCTACCAGCAAGGAAAAATGCTGAAAAAGTAGTGAGCGAAATAATCAAGGATTATGAAATAGCAGATATGGAGTGTTTTGCTTCAATCATGGAGTTTCATACATATCTTGAAACCGTATGCCCAAAGTTGGCTCATTTCTATGGCTATATAACAGCTAATAAGATTTTGTCTTTAACCGAACCAGGATATGTTTCAAACCAAATGCAGACAATGAAGTATACACGAGAGATGAAAAAATACTTCGGCATATCTGATGATAAAAGCATACCACTGCTGTAATAAAAAACAATAGTTTCATCAAAATCATATCTGATATGAAATACCAAAAGGTTGGGTACACGATTATTTAGGTTGGGTACACGAAATGTCAGGTTGGGTACACGAAAGGTGGGGTTGGGTACACGATTACTTTTTTAATCCTCATAGCAAGGCAAAGCAAATAATAAAAAAGCACCTCTGCAAAATCTCTTTGCAAAGGTGCTGATTTTGTTAAGTGCCGTGAAACCCCTTGATATATAGGCATTTGGGCATAAAACAACTCCACTCTCATTGTATCAAAATAAGAGTGGAGTTATGGTGCCGGTGACCGGGCTCGAACCGGTACAGTGTTGCCACCGAGGGATTTTAAGTCCCTTGCGTCTGCCAATTCCGCCACACCGGCAAAGTTGATGCTTATATATTATAATGATATCTGAAGATATTGTCAAGAGAGAATTTGGAGTGCTGCATTGAAAAAACTGTTGACTTTTGTTTTCTCAGAATAAAATTTCTTAACCCCTTTACTTTCCCACAGTAAATTAGTATAATAAGGCTACATAAAAAGATAAATTGTTCTTAAAACAACAATTATGGGAGAATTTGCTTATGAAAATAACATGGTACGGCACGGCAACCATCGGCATTGATGACGGCAAAACGAAGCTGCTTTTTGATCCGTTTGTGCGGATGAATAAGCGGATTGAAACCACACCCGTGGAAGGCTTTGCGGGTTTTGATGCGGTTCTGATCACCCACGGGCATTTTGACCACATTTACAGCATTCCTGCACTGGCAGAGGTTGACAAAAATGTGCCCATCTATTGCACCGCAACTCCGAAGCAAACACTCATGACAAGGGGAGTGGAAGAAGCGCGCATCAACGTGATTCAACCCGATGATGTGTTTCAGATCGGGGATTACACCATCCGTGTGCGTCGCTTCCGTCATATCATTTTTGACCCGATTTATATTCTCTCTGTTGTACCGAAATGTGCCGTCATGCTTCCGAGGCTGTTTTGGCAGGCCTATCAGAACCGTCAGATGCCCGAAGGCCATGAAATTGTCGCTTTTGAAATTGAAGCCCACGGCAAAAAAATCTTTCTGACAGGCTCGTTTCGTGAATACCCCGGGGAAGTGTATCCCGCGGATGTTGACATGTTTGTTCTTGCCCACGGCGGCAGTGTTTTTGCCCCCGAAAAAACAAGGGACTTCATTGCCCGCTATCTTCCGAAGAAAATCCTTGTCACCCATTTTGACAATGCTTTCCCGCCCCTGACCCGCACCGTCAGTGTCAAACGACTGCAAAAAACTGTTAAAAAGAACCATCCGGAAATTGAGTTTATCATTCCGGAAATCTGCCGGGCTGTTGAATTGTAACCACAGGATTTTCTTTTGCGAACTTGCTTTTCGTTATACTTTATGTTAAAATAATCAACATGAAAATTAAGGAGATGACATAATGCAAGCAATTGTCAAATTTTTGTTTACCGCTTTTACCGTAATTTCTGTTTTCTTTTCCAATCTGCTTTCGCCCGCAACAATATACCCCGAAAGCGAAAACTTTGATTTTTCATTCCTGACCTACCCGGATGAAGCCATCATTACACTGGAAGAAGCAGGCCTGACCGAACAGGAACTCGTAGGCCGCGCATCCGCAGAATTGCCCGAATATGTGCAGTCCGGCGGTTATGACGACATCAACGGAATTACGATTTCCCCCTATTACACGGCAAAAATCGGCGACACCGAAATTCCCGTTTATGCTTCGGTGGTTTTTATCCGTGCGGATGACACGGGCACACTGCAATCTTTTTCCGAAATTTATGTGGATGCAGACGAGGATTTTTCATTCAATATTGAACTGACGGGTGCCGATGTGAAACTGCAGAATGCCGTTGTGCTTCCCGCTTCGCACGGTGTTCAAGCAGTGTGCAAAAACAACACGGTGACCGCTTCCATCAACAAAACGGGTGTCTATACCTTCCTTTTCAACGGTGCAAACCAGTATTACGGCTACACACTTATGGTTCGTGAAAAAGTGGATGAAGATGCCGAAATTGCCGCTTATATAGAAGAATACGGCGAGGACAATGTATGGGTGCTTGACAAAGGTGTGTATGAATACGACTATGTCAATCTTGTAGCACACAATAATCTGGTGATTTATCTGCGTGAAGGTGCCTATGTCATCGCAAACCACCTTTTCGACATCAACAGTGCCGAGGATGAAAATAAGTATTTTGAACCAAACGCATGGTATGAAAATGCCATCGGACTGACAAGATATCCGTTCCTGAATTTCTATCAATGCAACAATATCACCCTGACGGGCAGGGGAGTCATTGACCTGACCCGCCTTGACAGACGTGAACGCCGCGGTGTGGTATTCACCGCCTGCAACAATGTCAATGTCAGCGATATCAAGATCATCAACTCTCCCGAATGGTCGTTCATTGCCTACGGCTGCACGGATGTGGATATTGATCAGGTTGATATCATCGGCAACCGCGGCAATTGCGACGGCTTTGCAATCTGCAACAGCCACAATGTAACCGTCGATAACTGCTTTGCACGCGTGGCGGATGATACCTTCGAGGTCAAGGCACTCGGCGGCTCCATGGGCAGCAAGAATATTACCTTCACCAACTGCATCGCATGGGGCGGTTATGCCCGTTGCTTCGGCATCACGGGCGAGGTTGAAAACCCGATTTCCGATGTTACCTTCCGTGATTGTGCCGTCATTTATCGCGACGGAATCTGGGATAATGACAGAATCGGCTCGCTGGTTGTGGTTGCTGAAAAAACAACGGGAAGCATTGACGGTGTTCTGTTTGAAAACATCGAAATCTTCCGCGACGAAGGCAGACCCATTCTTGTGAAGATTTACGATGAAGAAGCCGAAAACTTTGAAATGAAGAACATTGTTTTCAAAAACATTTCTTACACTTCCTATATGATGCCCAAAATCGCAGGTACAGACAGCGATACCAATACCGTGCAGGTAACGCTCGACAACATCACATCCTGCGGCAAACAGTTGCCGTTCCCGAAACTCGGTTTCACAATCGGCAAATATTGCGACATCATCACAGAATGATAAAATAATACGGACCAATCACTTTTACCGTGAGAGGTCCGTATATTTTTTGTACCGTTACTTCAATACGCTTTTCAAAAGATCCGGTCTTCTTGTTGTGATGTTGTCGGGGCGAAGGGACAAGGCAAAGCGGATTTCGTCCGTTGTGTTGCACGTCCAAAGGGAGATTCCGAGGTCGGTTTGTCGGAATGCGGCAACCAGTTTGTCGGTTGCGTTGTTCTTGTTCATGTTGATCCCCACCGCACCGCAGTTTTTCACTTTATCAACAAGGCTTTGCAGGTATTTTTCCGTCTGCAAAAGTGCGGGTCTGACATCCATATTCAGCCAATAGGGGACTGTCGGGCACGTTTTTTTTGCCGTCGGAATGTCTTCTTCAAACAGTCCCGTAAAGAAAATGCGGTCTGCAATGCCGTGTTTCTGTGCAATGGTGTATACCTGTGCGAGCTGCTCGGTACATTCCTTCACATCCACATTCACACGTAAGTCATCGTATTTTGCAACCGTTGCAAATGCTTGTTCGAGTGTTACTTCGTTGCCCTTCGGCCTGTCATGTGAAAGCACAGGTGTGCCGTCGGGGGCAAACCGCAGGTCGATTTCCACGATCTGTGCACCTTGCTGGGCACCTGCTGTGATGGATTCCAACGAGTTGTCAGGGGTGTCCATGCAGCCTGAATGGGCGGTTACTGTAAATTTTTTATCTTTCATAGCTGACACCTTTTGTTTTTTCTTTCATTGTAACACGCAAAAACGGTTTTTGCAATTGTTTATTCCAAATTAAATTTATAATAACACTTGTAAAATCGGAATGGATTTGGTATAATACATAATTGAGAAATTATGATGATTTGAAATTTACCGATTTTTGGGGGATTTATGCCTGCTTTTCATGTTCCGACAACGCAGGATCTGCACGCATTCAAAAATGCTTTTTTGTCAGCAGACCGCAACAGCTGCGAATATTGCTTCGGCAATGTCTTTGTGTGGAAAGAACATTTTCATTCGCAGATTGCATTGCAGGATGATATGATTTTTTACAAGGGCGGAGTGCGCAGTGTTGTTTATCTGTTTCCGGTCGGCGGCGGTGATACCGAAAAAGCACTGTCTGCGCTTTTTGAAGATGCAAAAAAGAACGCAAAACCGTTTCACCTTGCGGCATTGTCCGAACAAGATTGCCGTTTTTTTGAAAACAACGACCTGTTCTGTATCCGCCGCACGGAAGACACGGACGATTTTGTGTACCGTGCATCCGATCTTTGCGAACTGGCAGGTAAAAAATATCACGCAAAGCGCAACCACATCTCCCGTTTTACGACCGATCACCCCGACCGGAAATATGAAAAACTGACCGCTTCCCATATTGAACTCTGCCGTGAAATCTCCGATGCGTGGTTCATGGAAAAACACGGCAGTTTCGACCATCCCGAATATGAAGTGGTGCAGAACACATTGAATCACTTTGATGACCTCGGCTTTGAGGGCGGCATTCTGTTTGCCGACGGCAAACCCGTTGCATTCACCACGGGCGAACAACTCACCGCAAACACATTCTGCACACATCTCGAAAAATGCCACCCCGACTACAGAGGGGCTTATCCCGTTATCAACCGCGAGTTTGCAAAACAACTCGTTGACCGTTTTGAATTCATAAACCGCGAGGACTGCGCAGGGGATGACGGTTTGCGCAAAGCCAAAATGTCCTACCGTCCCGTGTCTTTAACCGAAAAATACTCCGTTTATCCAACAACGGCATTGTATGAAAAACTCGGCATTCATCTGTAAGTTATGCAATATTCATTACAAAACTGTAAAATTGAAGACCTGAAATGCCTTTGGGAAATCGTGTTCGGTGACACAAGGGAAGTGACCGATGCTTTTTTTGAAAACGCATTTTTTGCAGACGGTTGTTTTTATGAAAGTGCCGACGGCAAAGCCGTTTCATCCCTTTATCTTCTGCCCGTCACGCTCGGTGACAAAAAAGGATTCTACCTTTATGCTGCGGCAACCCTGCCCGCCCACAGAGGCAAAGGCATCATGGGCAAACTCATAAAAGAAGCTCTTGCTTACGCAAAAAGTGTTTCGGATTTTGTTTATCTTTGTCCCGCAGAAAGCTCACTTTATGACTACTATCGCCGATTCGGTTTTTCACAGACTTTGTATGCACGGTTTGAACATACCGCTGATTGCACAAAACTGATCAGTGCACAGGCGTTTTATGACAAAACAAAATCCATGCCGCACACACCGCTGTTTTCTTTGGGAGTTTATCGCTATGCGGCTGCAATCGGCTGTGAATTATATAAAGAGGACGCCGCACGTTTCGACGGACAATTCGTTTTCCCGTCTTCACATCTGACAGGGAATATAAAACCCTACGGTATGCTGTGTCCGTTATCCGATTATAAATTTTCCGAAAATATATTCGCATTTTTAACCATGAATTAACGAAAGGAATGTTGTGCAATGATCTATCTGTTTCTTGCCGAAGGCTTTGAAGAAATTGAGGCTCTCACCCCGGTGGACTATCTGCGCCGTGCAGAAATTGCTGTTACAACGGTCGGAGTCGGTGCAAAAAACATCACGGGCGCGCACAACATTACCGTTTTCGCCGACATCACAACGAATGAACTTCCCGCTGATGCGGATTTTGATGCGGTGATTCTTCCCGGCGGCATGCCCGGAACGCTCAATCTTGAAAACGACAGCACCGTAATGCACTTTGTGAACCGTGCTTATCATGAGAATAAACTGCTGTGTGCCATCTGTGCCGCACCGTCCGTGCTCGGACATGCCGGTTTCCTGAACGGCAAAAAAGCAACCTGCTTCCCGGGCTTTGAAGAAGACCTTACGGGTGCCGTTGCCACGGGTGCACCGGTTGAAAAAGACGGCAAAATCATCACCGCAAGGGGAGCCGGCGTTGCTGCGGACTTCGCTTTTGCCATCATTGCGGCTTGTAAAGACAAAGAAACGGCGGACAAAATCTGTCGCCAGATTCAGAGTAAATGACCATTGATATCCGCCCTGTCAAAATGCGGTTGCGCAAGGAATCCAAAGAATACCGCCTTTCTCTTTCCGCAGAGGAAAAGCAACGCAACGACCGCAAAATTGCAAACAAACTGCTCAACCTCTGGACGTTCCGCGATGCACAAACTTTGCTCGCTTATATGTCCACCGAAATCGAAGTCGATACCCGTTATCTCATTGAACGTGCATGGGAACTCGGCAAAAAGGTTGCCGTGCCGCGTTGCATTGCCGGCACAAGAAATATGGTTTTTCAGTATATTTCTTCATTTGATGACCTCGAAAACGGTGCTTTCGGCGTGCTGGAACCCATTGCCGACCGTTGCCCCGAAGTCACTTGTTTTGACAATTGCATCTGTGTGGTTCCCGCACTGGTGTTTGATAAAAAATGTTTTCGCCTCGGTTACGGAAAAGGATATTATGACCGCTTTCTGGCTTCTTTCTCGGGCGCCGCAATCGGTGTTTGCTATGAAGCCTGCCGAAAAGAAAACATCCCTCACGGGAAGTATGATAAAAGTCTGGATCTTTTTATTACCGAAACCAGAATTTATACCCCATAAGCTTACCAAAAGGAGCATATCATGAACAACGACAACAATCAGAACGAGCGCAGAATGTCAAAGGACGAGTTGTCTTTTGCATACGAGGATCTGTTGCGCAATTTTACGGAATCGGAGCCGTCGGTAACAATTCCCGAGCGCAAAAAGAGCGCACCTGCAAAATCGGAAACGGTCACAGCTACCGATAAAGCAGAATCTTCCGACACAAAAAAAACAACAAAAAATACTGCAGCTGCTTCCGCTTCGGCTAAACAAAAAACTTCAAAAGCTTCTGCACAACGCAAGTCTTCGCAAACCACACCTTCCGAAAGCCGCGGTTTATCTGAAAAGGAACGTGAACGGATTGCAAAACGCAAAAGAAAGCAGCATTATAAAGCATCAAAACGAAAATACCGTAAGCAAAGATGGGCACACAGAGCCTTGAGTTTGTTGGTCACGGCAATGCTGATTGTGATTATTGTGCTCGCAAGCTCGGCTTTGAAGATTCCGCTGTTGGGCTTTGTGAATGATGTTATTGCCATTGACCGCAGCGATGCCCCCGTGGCTGTTTACATTTCGGAAGACATGAAAACAGAACAGATTCTGAATATGCTGGAAGAATACGACCTGATTTATTCCGCAAAGTTCTGCAATCTGCTGATGGGCTTTTTGGGCTATGACGACGAAAGCGAATTTGTTGTCGGTGAACATGTGCTGACTGCAAAAATGGGTGTTGAGGGGATGCTCAATTCCATGCTGTTTGAATCCGACACCAATGAAACCGTCAAAATCACCTTCCCCGAAGGCTACACCATCGATCAGATTGCCGAAAAACTTTACAGCGAAAAGGTTATTTCCGCAAAGAATGTTCTTTACAATGCCGTTGCAACATACGAATTCCCCGAAAGTTTTGATTTCCTCAATTCCATCACCGATGCACAAACAAGATACCGTTTGCTGGAAGGCTATATGTATCCCGATACCTATGAATTCTACCTCGGTGAAAATGCAAACAGTGTTATCAACCGTTTCCTGAACAACTTTGCATCCAAATGGATCGAAGAATATGAGGATGAAGCCGAAGAACTCGGCATGACCGTGGACGAAATCATCACCCTTGCATCCATCCTGCAAAAGGAAGCCAGCGATGCCAACCAGATGTACACCATTTCTTCCATTTTGCACAACCGTCTTGATTCCGACTCACTTCGCATTTTGCAGTGCGACTCCACACAGGATTACATTGCAAAGATCGATCCCGGTCTTATGAATCAGGCACAGCTGAACGCATTGCTCGAAGTGTACGACACGTATCAGTGTGTCGGGCTTCCCATCGGCCCCATCTGTAATCCCGGCGGCGATGCCATTTATGCAGCCCTGCATCCGGATGATACCGACCTGTATTACTTCTGCCATGACCCGGACGGCAATATGTATACCGCAAGAACATTGGAGGAACACTCCATCAATGTTCAAACTTATGTCAAATAAAAATTGATTATATAATCAACAAGAAAGGAAAGAAAAGAAAATGAACGTATTCATGATCGGCGGCACCGGCCTTCTCGGCTCCGCAGCAGCACAGCTTTTTATTGACAGAGGACACACTGTTAAGTCCATCGCGCTTCCTCCTCTTCCCGCAGGCGCACCCATTCCCGAAGAAATGGAACTTGTATGGGGCAACTACTTTGACATGAGCGACGAAGAACTCAAGGAAATGATGAAAGGTTGCGATACTTTCGTTTTCGCCGCAGGTGTTGACGAACGTGTTGAATTCCCCGCACCCGTATACGAAGCATACAAGAAGTACAACATCGAACCCGTTCGCCGTTTCCTCACCCTCGGCAAAGAAGTCGGCATCAAGCATTCTGTTATTCTCGGTTCTTATTTCTCCTACTTTGCAAAACATTTCCCCGAAATGGAACTCACCAAGCATCATCCCTACATCCGCAGCCGTATCGAACAGGAAAACGTTGCTGTTTCTTTCGCAAAAGACGGCACCATGGATGTTGCTGTTCTCGAACTGCCCTACATCTTCGGCACACAGCCCGGCAGAAAGCCTGTTTGGGTCATCCTTATTGAACAGCTTGCCCGCATGAAACCCGTTACCATGTATCCCAACGGCGGTACCACCATGCTGACCGTCCGTCAGGTTGCACAGGCTATCGTCGGTGCTGCTGAAAAGAACAAGGGCGGCTGGTGCTATCCCATCGGTTTCTACAACCTGACCTGGGACCAGTTCCTTTCCATCGTTCATGCCGCTATGGGCAAGCCCGGCAGAAAGATCGTTCACATTGCAAAGTGGATGTTCCAGGCCTTCGGTCTGACCATGAGAAAAGACTATGCAGACCGCGGCATCGAAGGCGGCGTGGATCCCGTTGCTCTTGCTGACATTATGTGCATGAGAACATGGATCGACCGCAAATGGGCTGCATCCCTCGGTGTTACCGAAGACGACATCACTTCCGCTATCTATGATTCCGTCAAGCTGTCTGTTATTGCTTACGAAGGCACACAGGAACTTGTCGGCATGAAGGGCGAATAATTTTTTGCATGATATGGGCGGCGGTTTTCCGCCGTCCGTTTTTTGGGTGAAAACATGTCTAATCAAAAACAAATGTGTCCCGTTGCAGGCAAATGCGGCGGTTGTCAGATTCTGAATATGGATTATCCGCGCCAGTTGTCTTTTAAACAGGCAAAGGTGATTAAACTCCTCGGAAAATTCTGCCATGTCCAAGAAATCATCGGTATGCAACATCCGTTTCATTACCGCAATAAGGTGCAGGCGGCATTCGGCACCACCCGCGGCGGGCAGATTATTTCGGGTGTTTATCAATCGGGTTCGCACCGCATTGTAAAAGTCGATTCCTGTCTGTTGGAAGATGAAAAAGCGGATACAATCATTGTCACGGTGCGAAAACTGCTCAAGGGCTTCAAACTGACCGCCTACAATGAATTCAACCGCACGGGCTTTCTTCGTCATGTGCTCGTAAAACGGGCATTTGCAACGGGGGAGGTCATGGTTGTGCTGGTGTCTGCAACCCCCATGTTTCCGGGCAAAAACAGTTTTGTTTCGGCACTTCTTAAGGCACATCCCGAAATCACCACCATTATCCACAATGTCAATGACCGTTTTACATCGCTTGTGCTCGGAGAAAGGCAGACCGTGCTGTACGGCGACGGCTATATTACAGACATTCTCTGCGGACTGAAATTCCGCATTTCCGCGCAGTCGTTTTATCAGATCAATCCCGTGCAGACGGAAATTCTTTACAATACCGCCATGGGGTATGCACAGCTGACCGGTAATGAAACCGTAGTCGATGCCTATTGCGGTGTCGGCACCATCGGCATGGTTGCCGCCAAAACCGCAGGAACTGTTGTCGGTGTTGAAAGCAACCCGCAGGCAGTCAAGGATGCCATCGTCAATGCCAAAATCAATGACATGAAAAACATCCGCTTTGTGTGTGCGGATGCAACCGAATTTCTGTGTGAAGCCGCTGAAAACGGAGAGCACTGTGACGTGCTGTTAATGGATCCGCCCAGAGCAGGCAGTACCCCGCAGTTCATTGATGCCGCGGCAAAACTTGCCCCCGACCGTATTGTGTATGTGTCCTGCAATCCCGAAACCCTCGCAAGAGATCTGCACCTGTTTATCAAAAAAGGCTACGCGGTCAAAAAAATCCAACCCGTTGATATGTTCCCTCATACCGACCATACAGAATGCGTCGTGCAGCTTTTGCGCAAATAAAATATATATTATGATATTAAAAAACAGCCGTTGCAATTCGGCTGTTTTTGTGTTATTATGTTTTGCGGAGCATGCCGACGGTTTCATCGCGAACGAGCAATTCTGCGTGCTCAATGAGCGTCTGAAAGCACAAGGTTTTTTCGGGTTCGGCTTGTGCTTCCTTCAACTGCGGAAAATCCTGTGTCATTTCCGATAACAACAATCCCGACAAACGGTTTGCCGCCGTGCGGTCCAATGTCAGCCAATTGGCTGTGTTGCCGTCTGCATGGCGAAGTGCCGCCACAAAGCGGTAAACGGAAAGGGACATATAATCCGCCAACAGCGCTTCTGCGGTTTCGCCGCGACTGCTCATTTCTTCACTCAATCGCACAAAACAGCGCAGAATCGTGCGCAGTTGCAACTGTTCATCTTCGGGTGTGTCTGCGGCATCAAAAATTTCATTTGCCCCAAGGCGGGTGTCACTCAACCCTAAAAGCCAATCCGATGTTACGCCGTAATACTCCGATGCTTTTCTTACAAATTCCAGACCGCATTCGCGAATGCCTTTTTCGTAATGCGATAAAAGTGCCTGCGAAACGCCCAAAGCGGCGGCTGCTTCCTTTTGACTAACCCCTTTTGCCCTGCGCAAATCACTCAATTTGTTTGCAAAATCAGCGGTCATTATGCTCACTCCTTTTTAACTGTCTGTATAATGATAGCATAAAAAACTGAACCTGTAAATACTAAACGGAGAATCTGCTATGAAAACATATAAAATTCACCTGATTCGTCACGGCCTTGCAAAAGGTGCCATCGAAGGAAGATACATCGGCCACACGGATGTTTCCCTGACGGATGAGGGCAGAAAACAATTGGAAGAAATGCGCGATGATTACGGCTATCCTGCCGTGTCCGCCGTGCTTTCAAGTCCTTTGAAGCGTTGTACGCAGACCGCGGAAATCATTTTTCCCGACCTGAAACCGCTTGTTTTTGAGGACCTGATCGAATATGATTTCGGTGAGTTTGAAGGACAGACAGCCGAAGAACTGCAATCCGATCCCGCGTTCGGCGAATGGCTCAAAGGCGGCGGCGAAAGTGCACCGCCCTACGGCGAAAGCAACGAGGATTTCGGCATTCGCGTGCGCAATTGCTTTGAAATGATCGTGGACGGTCTTCTGCAGACGGGGGTGGACAATGCCGCTATCATCACCCACGGCGGTGTTATGATGACCATTCTTTCCGCATTCGGACTTCCCGAACGCCCCATGACCGATTGGGTTTGCCCCAACGGTTGCGGTTATACCATCCGCATTACCCCGATGATCTGGTCTTCCTGCCGTAAATTCGAGGTCATTGCATGGGTGCCCGATATGCCTGACGAAACCGAAGAAAACTTCCTTGTTGAAGAGGAAGATGATTTTGATTACGAAAAGGAATTTGATCCTGCCGAATTTGCAGGATTTTACAGTCCCTCTGAAAATAAGGAGCAAGAAACATGATCACACAGGAAAAAATTGACCGCATCAATGCGCTTGCCAAAAAATCCAAAACCCCCGAAGGCTTAACGGATGCAGAACGCGAAGAACAAAAGGTGCTTCGTGCCGAATATGTTGCCGCATTCAAACAGTCGCTTGTATCACAGCTTGACAGCACCTATGTGCTTCGTCCCGACGGAACGAAAGAAAAGTTGATCAAAAAATAAAAAAAGATAAACAAAGATGCCGATTTTGTCAACACTTTTGCAGAAAGGGTTGACGAGGTCGGCTTCTTGTGTTATTGTAGGTGCAACAAAAGAAAAAAAGAAAGGCGGTGGATAAAATGACAGTCCGTATGGTACGCGAACATGATTCTATGAAAATTTTATACAAACGAAGGGCCATTTTATCCGCTGTGCAAATCTGACGGAAAAGTGATTGTTTTCGGCATCTTCGTTTTGTGCGAAGGTGCTTTTTTTAATACATTTTTGGAAGGTGTGAATTATGAAAATCTGTATTTTAGATGACGATGCCGCTTTCGCAAGGCTTCTGGGCAGGCTCATTACGGACTTTGACAAAACAAATTCCGACTTAAGCCTGACCCTGTCCGATAACGCGTATGACTTTTATGAAAATATGATGCAGGCAAACGGCTTTGATATTGTGTTTATCAGTGTTGATCTGCCCGATGAAAACGGCATAGCAATAGCTGAAAAAATCAAAAATGTATTCCCGAAAACCATCCTTGTTTTACTTTCAGAATACAGCACATTTTTCAGTCCGCAGGCGTTTTACTGCCTTGCAAAACCTGTGCGGGAAGATGAATTCAATGCCGTGTTCACCCTTGCCGTCAAAAAATACATGGAAACAAACAGAAGCATTGTTGTGAAATGGCAGAACAAGCGCAACCGAATTGCACTGGATGAAATCAGTTTTATTGAGGGTTATAACCGACATCTGATTGTGCACACAGTAAACGGAAATTTTGAAACCGTCGGCAAAATACCCGATATTTATGCCGTTTTGCAACCGCACGGCTTTGTCAGAACCCATCAGGGGTTTATCGTGAATATGCACTATATCCGTGCCATTGAGGCCGACAGCGTTTTGCTGACCAACGGACAGCGCGTAATGATGAGCGTGCGCATGCGCCACGAAACACTTTTAGCTTACGACAATTTTACCGACAAGCAGTGCCTTGTCATCTGAAAAACGCAACTGCACAAAAAAGTGTGTGATGGAAAAACAAATTACGGTTTATCTGTCTGTCTTCGGACAGACAGAAATGCAAAATGCAAGAATGCAAAATGCAAAATTAAAGGGTCGCTTCGCTCCGATTATAGAACGAAGATAACTTTGATTTTAATATAAAGCCACATTTTTTAATTTATTTATACAAAAATTATTACAAAATTGCCGTTATTCACACAAAATAAAAAATTGTATTTTCTATAATGGCAATGCCATTCCGATAATTTTGCATTTTGCATTTTGCATTTTTCATTCAGGGCAACAGCCCGATAAACTCCAATTTGATAACTATACTTGAAAAACAAAAAAGAGAAAGAAGGAGATTGAATTGAACAACTGGATTCTCATCTGTGCCGCCTTTTCGGGTGTGCCGATTGCAGTTGTGCTTATTTTGTTGCGCAAAAGTGAATTTGTTGCAAATATTTTTCATTCGCTCGGCAGAACGGAAAACATCGTTATTGCAGGCCTTGTGATCGGCGGTATTCTGCTGATTCTTTCCGCCGTGCTTGCCATATCGGAATTTGAAAATGCCGCATTCGGTTTTCTCATCGCCGCCGCCCTTGCCATGAGCTGTATGCAGGGTATCGCTTTCAGCGGTGTGAATGAAAAATAACATACAGCAGTCCGATTTTGCTGTCGGGCTGCTTTTTTTCAAAAGTAACAGCAAAGTAACACCGCTTTTTATGTAATTTATGCTATAATCAAGGCATAAGGAGTGATGCAAATGGAATTCGGACAGAAGCTCAAAAAGCTGCGTACGGAAAAAGGCATTTCACAGCAGGCTCTTGCAGATGCCGTGTATGTCAGCCGCAGTGCGGTTGCAAAATGGGAAAACGGACTCGGTCTGCCGAGCCGCGATTCGCTGGAATCCTTAGCTTTGTTTTTCGGTGTAGAAGAATCGTTTTTTGATACTGAAAAACCGGAAAATGTTATTGTCGTTAAAAATCGACATATTCGATTGATGCTTGCAATTCTTTGCGCTATCGGAGCTGTTGTTTTGCTTTTCGTTGGTTTTCTCGGTTTTAGATTTTCAAAAACCGTCAAAGAAACGGATATTGACGGTATCGAACAGCAGGTGATTGCATATTTCGGAAGATTTGCGGATCATCTCGGTTACGGAGAAGTCAATAATGTTCAAATTGTTGAAATAAAAAAGCGAGGCGATTACCTTGCGGTACTTGCGAAAACAGAAAAAGACAAATTGTGTATGTGCGTGTTTGATCGGGATCGCATTTTTTCAAACCGTTGGCGTGCCGGCGGCGGGAATCCGTATTATGATGCAGGCAAAATTGTCTCATGGAATTACGGAAGCCCCAAAGGAGAGGCTGTGTTGATTTTCAGCGGCGGTGAAATAACAGAGCAAGCGCAATGGTATACATTTACAAATTCCGGGATCGAATACTTTTGTCCCATTGAAAACGGAACCGTCTTGGATATTTTTGTGATTCCCGATCATTATAATATCTGCGGAGCACCGACTTTGCTGGATGAACAAAGAAATGAAATTATATCGCCTGAATAAGCGTAAAAAAAAGGAGCTGTAAGAAACTCAAGTTTTCTCACAGTTCCTTGATTGTTTAAAGGGGATAGGAAAAAATGCGCAGATCTGTACTTTTTTACATCCCCTTTTTTAATCCGAATAACGGTCATATATGCCGTCGGGTAAAAAGTCGTAAATATCCGCCGCGTTTTGTGTGTCATCGTCGATCTGCGGTGTTCCTTTTTGGTTTGAATGATAGGGCAGGGGGAGTATATCAGCAGGCAGGTTGTTGACTCTGATGTGGTTTTGCTGATTTGTTTTCTTCGGTTTGTTGTTCTGTTTTTCGTTAGACATTTGGCATCCCTCCGACCTTATTGTAAGCAGATGTAAGGATTTTTATTCAAAAAATCGGACTGCCGTAAAGACAGTCCGAAAAGAATATCAGTTGAAAAACAGCCGTTGGGCGTTTTCGTTTGTAATGTCCAACACTTCCTGCACCGTGCAATTCCAAATGGTTGCAATCACTTCGGCGGCAAGGGGAATCATGGAGGAATCGCACCGTTTGCCTCTGTGCGGAACAGGTGCCATGTAGGGGCAATCCGTTTCAAGAAGCAGTTTGTCTTTCGGCACCACTGCGGCGGCTTCCAGGGGTTTTCTTGCACCTTTAAAAGTCAGTGCACCGCCGAAACCGACATACATACCGAGTTTTATCACTTCTTTTGCCATTTGGGCACTGCCCGAAAAGCAATGCACAACCCCCGCAGGCTTGTATTGTTTGAGCAATCGCATGGTGTCTTCGTGTGATTCGCGGTCATGCACAATAACGGGCAGCTGCAACTCGTTTGCAATCTGTATCTGTTTTTCAAAAACACGCTGTTGCGTGTTGCGCGGTGAAAAATCGTAGTGATAATCCAAACCGATTTCACCTACCGCAAGGCATTTTTCGTGCTTCAAAAGGGCATACAATTGGTCGAGCTTGCTTTCTTCCTGTTCTGCTTCGTGCGGATGCACACCGCAGGCGGCATAAAGATAATCATAGTCTTCAGCCAATTGCAAGCAGTCTTCGCTCGACACAATCGTTGTGCCGCAATTGAGCACCGTTTTAACCCCTTGCAAGGGGAGATTCTGCAAAACGGAATCCCTGTCATCGTCAAAACGGCGGTCATTGTAGTGTGCGTGGGAATCAAAAATATTGTTCATTATCTGACCTTTGCACCCTCGGGCATGCCGTCCACGAAAATGACCTTTACATCGTCTTCACCGCAGTCGGCGGCAAGGATCATGCCCTGGCTTTCAATGCCGCAAAGAACGGCGGGTTTGAGGTTGGAAACAAGAATAATGCTCTTGCCGACAAGGTCTTCGGGCTTGTACCATTTGGCGATGCCCGATGCAACGGTGCGGTTTGCACAACCGTCATTCACGGTGAGCTTGAGCAGTTTTTTTGCTTTCTTGACGGGCTCGCAGTCCACGATCTTTGCAACACGCAGATCAACCTTTGCAAAATCTTCGATGCCGATTTTGGCAACGCCTGCAATTTCAGCCTTGCGTGCGGCGGCTTCCTGCTGTTTCTTATATTCGGCTTCGAGTTCGGCAAGCAGTTTTTCTGCATCGATTCTTGCAAACAGGGGAGTGGCTTCGCCGACAGCCGTGCCCAGTTTGTAGCCGCCGAAAGCGAACAGGCTTTCGTAATCCGTTACGTCGGTGTTGATCTGTTTGCAGATTGCTTCTGCCGTATCGGGCATGACATGGGACAGTGCCAGCGTCACAATGCGGATACCTTCAAGAAGATTGTAGAGCACCGTGGAAAGGCGGTCTTTCTTGGCTTCGTCCTTGGCAAGTGCCCAGGGTGCGGTTTCGTCAATGTATTTGTTGCAACGCTTTGCGGCGTTCATGACGACTTCGATGGAATCCGCCATCTTGAATTCGTCAAGCAGTTTCACCGAAGCGGGTACACAAGAGAGGATGGTTTCCTTGAATTCGTTGTCCAATTCTTCGCTTGCCGTGTTGCAGGGCAGTGTGCCGCCGAAATATTTGTTGACCATGGCAACGGTGCGGTTGACAAGGTTGCCGAGGGTGTTTGCAAGGTCGGTGTTGTAGCGTTCGATGATGTTTTCGTAAGAAATCGTACCGTCATGTGCAAACGGCATTTCGCTGAGAACATAGTAACGCACGGCATCTGCGCCGAAGGTTTCCACAAGGTCTTTTGCGTAAATGACATTGCCGCGGGATTTGCTCATCTTGTCGGTACCGCTTAAGAGCCACGGATGACCGAACACCTGCTTCGGAAGCGGCTCACCGAGTGCCATGAGGATAACGGGCCAGTAAATGGTATGGAATCTTACAATGTCCTTACCGATGATGTGAATGCCGGGCCAGTATTTTTTGTAATCGTCCGAACTGCCGTCGGGATCATAACCGATGCCCGTGATGTAGTTGGAAAGTGCATCGATCCATACATAAACCACATGACCGGGATCGAAGTCCACGGGAATACCCCAGGTGAATGTGCTTCTCGAAACGCAAAGATCCTGCAAACCGGGTTTTATGAAGTTGTTGAGCATTTCTTTTTTGCGGCTTTCGGGATAAATGAAGTCGGGGTTGGCTTCAATGTGGTCTTCCAACTGCTTCTGATATTTGCTTAAGCGAAGGAAATAGGCTTCTTCTTTTTCGAGCTTTACGGGACGTCCGCAGTCGGGGCAGTTGCCGTCAATGAGCTGGCTGTCGGTGAAAAAGCTTTCGCATTCCACGCAGTATTTGCCTTCGTAGGAGCTCTTGTAAATATCGCCCTGTTCATAGAGCTTTTTGAAAATTTTCTGAATCACACGCTCGTGCATTTCGTCCGTGGTGCGCAGAAAACGGTCGTAGCTGATGCCCAGCAGTTTGTAGTCATTCTGAATGTCGGCAACAATGCGGTCAACGTGCTCTTTGGGTGTGATACCCTGTTCTTTGGCTTTGTTTTCAATCTTCTGACCGTGTTCGTCTGTGCCTGTCTGGAAGCATACATCATAACCCTGCATTCGTTTGAATCTCGCTACGGCATCGGTGAACACAAGTTCATACGAATTGCCGATGTGCGGCTTGGACGAGGTGTAAGGGATTGCTGTTGTGATGTAATAGGGTTTCTTTTCCATGATGTACCTCCTTGCGAAAAAACGCAATTGTTTTATCCGAATTTCTCGGTTCTTTATATTATATAATTTTGTATTTATTTTTGCAAGCATAAATTATAATTCTTTTATTCATGTATTATTCACAAATTATAAACAATTCAGAAACAAATAAAAGTCATTTCACTTATAAAATAAAAGCAGTATATTTGCAAATGAAAGGATGGTTTGAATGAAAAAACTTCTTTGCGTGCTTCTGAGCCTCGTGTTGTGCATGAGTGTTCCCGTGGTTGCTTTTGCGGAGGATACCTGCAATTGCGGCAATGCCCCCGTGGTGTTGGTTCACGGTTTCGGCTCACCGATGTACACAGTAAATGAAGACGGTTCACAGGGTGCACTCGTTTCGCTGACAACCCAAGAAATTTTTGCACTCGTGCCCGCTGTGGCAGAAGCTCTCGGCAAACTCACATTCGGTGATGATGTCGGTTTTGCAAAGGCTGTCAAGGGCATTGCGGATGATATTGCCGCCAATCTTTATTGCAATCCGGACGGCACTTCTGTTGCCGAAATCGCGGTCGGACCGAACACACCTGCCGATCCTGCAATCCATCTTCGTGCTTACAATGAAGTGAATCCCGATGGCGGAGACTACGAAACGGTTTATACCTTCCATCAGGACTGGCGACTGGATCCCACTGCTACCGCCGATCTGCTGGATGCTTACATTCAGGAAATCAAAGCCGCAACGGGACACAACAAAGTTGTTCTCATGGCACACAGCCAAGGCAATAACATTGCAACTTCTTACCTTGCCGAATACGGCACGGATGATATTGAAAAAGTGATTTTCACAAGCCCCGCTTATCAGGGACTTCGGCTTGTCGGTCAGCTGTATACAAGAGATATCAGCATTGAAGGCAAGGCTTCGGCGCTGACCTCGTTCCTTGACACATTCATGCGCCTGAATGCCGATCAGCAGACCATTGTAAATCTTGTCGGTGTGTTGGATGAATCGGGCATTCTCGATATGGTCGTCGGTGCACTGGATCTGTTCCTTGATTCCACCCTCGATGCACTGTATACTTATGTGCTGATTGATATGTTTGCAACCATGCCCGGCATCTGGGGCTTTGTACCGGATGAATACTATGAAGAAGCCAAGGCCGTGATGTTGCAGAACGAAGAATATGCGGCAATTATCCCTGTTATTGACGAATATCACTACGGTGTGCAGACCCGATTGCCCGAAATTCTTGCAGGCCTTGAAGCAGACGGCATTCCGTTCTACATCGTAGCCGGCTACGGCATTGACCCCATTCCCGTGTATGAAGATGCAGTTTTCCAGAGCGATATGCTCATTGATACCGATTATATGTCCATCGGGGCAACCTGTGCAAAATCGGGCGAACAGCTCTCTTACGAAGGGGATACACTTCCCGCTTATTTTTCTGCTGACCTGATGGTCGATGCATCCACCTGCCTGTATCCCGACCGCACATGGTTCTTAAAGTATCAGGGGCATCTTGATATGTGCAAGGCTTATAAAGATTTCATTGCATGGCTCATTTCCACCGAAGCACAGGCAAATGTGTTTGATAATGAAACCTATCCGCAGTTCCTGCAGTGCAATGTGCACGATGCCTTTGAAGTCGTTACCGAACCCGAAGTCAAGGATGAACGCAGTTATTTTATTCGTCTGTTTGAGTCCATCATTGCATTCTTCAAAAATGCAATTGCAAAGCTCTTTGAAGGTTTCGGCAAGTGATGCAAAAAAAGCGGTTCCCGTGCGGAATCGCTTTTTTTGTAAATACAAACTCAACTGGCGGTTGAATTTTGCCGAATGACAGATTGTGGTTTTGCGGATGCTTGTGTGTTATGCTTGGGGTGTGAATAAAACTGAAAGGAAGAAAAAAATGGATTCGATCGGAAAACAGATCCGTGCATTGCGCCGTAAAAAAGGGATGACACAGGAACAATTGGCAGAACTTCTGAATCTTTCACCGCAGGCAGTCAGCAAATGGGAAACAGGAGTTTCCTAAACTTAAAGATACCACACTAAAACCCACGCTTACATTACTTCCACAACATCAAATTTTGGAGGTAAACCCTATGAAACGCCTTATATCCTGCGAATATAACTTCGATAACTGCTGTGTAGAACTGAAATTCACCGATGGCAGTATGATTGCGATTGATACCATTGCCGTTGAGAACGAGGTTGCCGATAATATGTATCAGCGGTCAGAGCTTGACTATTTGGTCTATAATGCACCGTTGGAATATGCCGATCTGATACTGAACGGCGATCTGGAAACCTATCTGAAAACTGTAACGGAATACAAACCCTTGGATAGCTAACTAACACGCCGCCTACAGGATTTTTCCTGCGGGCGGCGTGTTTTTATTGATTTTTGGCTTTATATTCCTCTCCCCATCTTGACATTGCATCGAGGATCGGCTTGAGACTGTATCCGGTTTCGGTGAGAGTGTATTCTACTCTTGGCGGAACTTCGGCATATATCTTACGTACTACGAGTTTCTTTTCTTCCATATCACGAAGTTGTGCAGTCAGCACTTTTTGGGATACGCTACCGATAGACTTTTTCAGTTCACCGAAACGCTTGGTGCCATCCATCAGGTCACGCAAAATGAGAACCTTCCATTTGTCACCTATAATCATCAGCGTTGTTTCAACAGGGCAAGCGGGTAATTCCATATTCAAAACCTCCATTAGTTTCCAAAAGGTAACTACAGCACAATATTGTGCCTACTTTACAAAATATACTTTGTGTATTATTATATAGTATGGGGATAAAAAAGTCAAGTCCCAAAGAAATAATGGAGGTATCCAAAATGGAAAAAGTAATTGAATTTTTGAAATCCAATCCCGTACAGTATCTCGCAACTGTCGGTCGTGACGGCAAGGCGAAGTGCAGACCGTTTATGTTCTGCTGTGAGTACGAAGGCAAACTGTGGTTCTGCACCAACAACACAAAGGATGTTTACAAGGATATGCAGGAAAATCCCGAGATCGAGATTTCTGTATCCTCTCCCGAATTTGCTTGGATTCGTCTCGCAGGCAACGCTGTCTATGAAAACAATATGGCGGTTAAGGAAATCTGCATTCAGAATCCTATCGTAAAGGGACAGTACAGCGAAGCATCTAACCCGATCTTTGAAGTGTTCTACCTTGATGCTCCGCACGGCATTATTGCTGACTTCTCCGGCAATCCGCCTTACGAGTTTTAAGTAACAGAGTGTTAAAGCCCTGCAAGATCACACTTGCAGGGCTTGGTTTCTTTCGGATACTATGCCACAATATTGTGCTTACTTTTCTAATGGAAACTAACGTGATATAATTTCTATAGCGAGGTGAAATAAATGGACTACTTGAAATATTTAGTGCGGGAGATACATTCAACCGTTGTGGCAACGGTTGATGAAAACGGACTACCCGTGACCTGTGCTATTGATATTATGGACTATGATGAAAACGGTCTTTACTTTCTGACCGCCAAAGGCAAAGGCTTTTACAACCGCCTTGTGAATAAAGGTTATCTTGCGCTTACCGGAATGAAGGGTGAAGATACAATGTCCTGTGTTTCTCTCTCGGTACGGGGCAAGGCAAAGGAAATCGGTGTAGCTCGTTTGCCAAGACTCTTTGAGCTTAATCCATATATGACGGAGATTTATCCCACCGAAGAAAGCCGAAAGGCACTCACGGTATTTTGTGTCTATGAAGGCAGCGGCGAATGGTTTGACCTATCTAAAAAGCCGATTGAGAGAGCCTCTTTCACATTTGGTAATGCAGTAAAAAGCCAAGAAGGATATTATATCACGGATAAGTGCATTAGTTGTGGCAAGTGCCTTGCCGTCTGTCCGCAGAATTGCATCAGCAAAGGTACACCCTTTACCGTACAGCAGGAACATTGTCTGCATTGCGGAAACTGTCACGAGATGTGTCCTGTCGATGCGGTAGAAAAGAGAGGTTAATATGACACAGAGCGAAAAAAGACTATTTTTAATAAAAGAACTGCTTTCTGAGCAGCCGCAGTATAAGGATATGCAAATTCCGCAGAGCGATGCAGAACGAAGGAGGTTGCTTCGTTCCCTTATGAACGTTCGTCATCCGAAAGCAATAGGCGATGATTTTCTTACTGTGCAGGATGAATATTTGCAAAGTGTGACCGCACACAAAGGTATTACCGACATTGCTGACCTTGAGCAGATCGAAGAAGGTATCTATTTGTGGCAAGGCGATATTACAACGCTCAGATGTGATGCTATCGTCAATGCCGCCAACAGCGGTATGACGGGATGTTATTGTCCTTGTCACGGTTGTATAGATAATGCCATCCACACCTATGCCGGTATTCAGCTTCGCCTTGAATGTGCGGAAATTATGGAAAAGCAGGGCTATGCAGAGCCTACAGGAAAAGCGAAGATTACCAAGGCGTATAATCTGCCTTGCAAATATGTTTTGCATACAGTAGGTCCGATTATCAGCGGCAGGGTTGCAAAAAAAGATGAAGAACTGCTTGCATCCTGCTACCGTTCCTGTTTGGAGCTTTCAAGAGAAAACGGCGTAAAAAGTGTTGCTTTCTGCTGTATCTCTACAGGAGAGTTTCACTTCCCGAATGACAGAGCAGCCGAGATTGCGGTGGAGACAGTACGAAAGTGTAAAAGCGACATTGAGGTGATTTTTAATGTTTTCAAGGATACAGATTATGAAATCTACCGGAGATTACTCCGAGCAGATTAAGAAACTGAAAGAGAAAATCGAAACAGCGGATGCTATTATTATCGGTGCAGGATCGGGATTATCCACCTCTGCTGGACTGACCTACAGCGGTGAACGCTTTATGAAATACTTTGCCGACTTTCACGAAAAGTACGGCATCAATGATATTTATTCGGGCGGGTTTTATCCCTTTGAAAGCCTTGAAGAATATTGGGCGTGGTGGTCAAGGCATATCTACTACAACCGCTATGCCGATAAGCCCGGTAAACCTTACTATGATTTACTCACGCTTGTAAAGGACAAGGATTACTTTATTCTCACCACAAATGTAGATCATCAGTTTCAGCTTGCAGGATTTGATAAAACAAGGTTGTTCTACACACAGGGCGATTACGGTCTGTGGCAATGCTCTAAACCGTGCCATCAGAAAACCTATGACAACGAAGATACAGTACGCAGAATGATAGCCGAGCAAAGGGATATGCGGATACCAACAGAGCTTATCCCACGTTGCCCGAAGTGTGGCAGACCAATGACCATGAATCTGCGCTCTGACGATACCTTTGTTCAGGATGAAGGATGGTATGCAGCGGCAAAGAGATATGAGGATTTTGTCCGCAGACATAAGGACTTAAATGTTCTTTATCTTGAACTCGGTGTGGGTGGTAATACTCCCGTTATTATCAAATATCCATTTTGGAAGTTGACCGCACAAAATCCAAAAGCGACCTACTCCTGTATCAATCTTGGAGAGTGTTATTTGCCCGTAGAACTACAAAAGCAGTCAATCTGCATTGATGCTGATATCGGTAAGGTGTTAGAAGAATTTCATCAAAATAGCAGCAACGCTGTGAGGAGCCAACGAAGCATAAATTGACTTCGAATAGGGATGGTGATTAACAACGAAGCAGACAAAAAATGTTGCATAAAAACTTGGAAAGTAAAATCTGCAACATAACAAACCGCTTCAATTTTCATCCCTATGTAAGATGGAAGTTGCAGCGGTTTTGTATTTTCTGAGGAATGGTGTCAAACTGCATTTTTACAGTTTGGGTACCATTTTCGAGGAAAATATGCGGGTGTCCAGAGGGATGCAATCCCTTGGCTCAGGGTTTCCAATAGGGGCGAGAAGCATCCCTGTTGGCACACGATTTTGCTTGCAAAGTCTAGTGTGTTATACCTTTTGCGACCGCTGACGCTGGAAAGGGGCTGTCCCACGCCAGACAGACACTTTTCGGCGGCAGCAGAAC
>JAFQCH010000006.1 GCA_017416485.1 Clostridia bacterium
CTGACTTTGCTATTGTTGCGCTATCGCGCAATGGAAAACCCCCGGCGAGGGTTTTCCACGCAAAACAATACTCAATTGTTTTGCTCCTTTCCTGCGCTTTTTTGCGGCAAAGGGATTTCGCCCGTTGCGACGGGCGACGAAAGGCTCCGCCTCTCGACACCGCAAACTTTTGAAAAAGTTTGATCAAAACTTTTTAATGACTGACGAAAGACATAAATTAACCCGACAAACCGTAATTTGCATCAAAAACACAAAAAGGGACTGAAAAAATGCAGTCCCTTTTGTATCGTTATTTATCTTTTGCCAAGCTCTGCAAAGATTTTTTCCTTGAGCTGCTGCGGGTCGCAGTTTTTGTTGAGCAGCTTCATGGCCTGGCCGAACAAAGCCATGGCGGCTTTTTCCTTGCCTGCCTTGAAGTCGGCAACGGCTTTCGGATTTTCATCCACAACCTGCTTGACAACTGCATCCACCTTATCGTCATTGCCGCCTGCAAGCAGACCGTTCTGTTCGGCGTATTCCTCGGGCTTTGCACCCTCGGTGAACATGGCGGCAAGGATTCTTGCGGCATTCGGACGGGTGACGGTGCCGTTCTTGACAAGTTCAATCAGTTTTGCAAGGTCGGTGCCGTTGACGGGAAGTTCGTCTGCTGTCTTCTTTTCGCGGTTGCACAATTTCATGCAGTCCGAGAAAATCCAGTTTGCGGCATCCTTGACGGGACAGCCCGCTTTGACGGCATCGTCGAGTACGTCGCAGAGTCTTCTGCTTGCAACAAGTTGCGAAGCGACTTTTTCATCAAGACCTGCTTCCATGTACTGTGCAAGTTTTTCTTCGGGCAGAACGGGCAGCGTGCTCTTTACTTCGTCATACCAAGCATCGTCAATCACGATGGGCATGAGGTTCGGGTCGGGGAAATAGCGGTAATCGCCTGCGGTTTCTTTGTTGCGCATGGCATAGCTCTTGCCCTTGAGGTCATCCCAACGGCGGGTCTCCTGCACAAGTTCTTCAGTGCCGCTGACAATGGCATCAATATGACGAGCCGATTCGTATTCGATTGCCTTTTCAATAGCGGAAAGCGAGTTCATATTCTTCATTTCCGTGCGCACACCAAGTTCCTTGGAGCCTTCGGGACGAACGGAGAGGTTGACGTCGCAACGCATGGTGCCCATTTCCCAACGGCAGTCGGAAACACCTGCAAAACGAAGCAACGAACGCAGTCTTTCGAGATAAGCAATAACTTCCTTTGCACTCGAAAGATCGGGGCGGGAAACGATTTCAATCAGCGGAACAGAAGTACGATTGAAGTCCACAAGGGTGGTATCCGTCCAATCGTCATGCACGAGTTTGCCTGCATCTTCTTCCATGTGGATCTGCTTGATGCCGATGTATTTTTCGCCGTTGGCGGTTTCGATTTTCACCTTGCCGTCCACGGCAATGGGAGCAAACCACTGGGTGGTCTGGTAAGAAGCGGGCAGGTCGGGATAATAATAACTCTTTTTGTCAAAGGTGGTGGTGCGGTTGATCTTACAGTTGAGCATCATGCCTGCGGTCATACCCAATTCCACAACACGGCGGTTCATAACGGGCAGCATGCCCGGCATACCGCAACAGGCGGGGCAGACACATTCATTCTGTTCAGAGCCGTATTTTGCACCGCAGGAACAGAAAATTTTGGAGTTTGCGGACATTTCCACATGGACTTCCAGACCGATGACGGTTTCAAATTTCATTTTTCCGTTCCCCCTTTCACAGTTTTGCGGCAAGTGAGAGCAAAGAAGCATCGCTCAGATAATTGCCGACGAGTTGTACACCCTTGCAAACCACAGCGGGAAGTCCGCTGACGGATGCGGGGGCGGTGTAAAGGCTTTCGTTATAAGCGGTGTCGGTGTCGGTTGCGCTGTAAGCGGTCTTGGAGCAGACAGGCAGCAGAACGGCATCGAAATCAACAAAAATTTCTGCAAAGCGTTCACAGATCACACGGCGCATACGCAGTGCCTTGTCATAAACGGGCATATAATTTTCGGTGGAGAGCACCTCACTGCCGAGAAGCAACTGCATCTTGGTGAGGATGCCGAAGGCTTCGGTGCGGGAATTGGTGTACAGATCTTCGATATTATTATAATTCGGGCTACGGTAGCCGTATTTGACACCGTCAAAACGGTTGATGTTGTTGCACAGTTCAGCGGCAGAAAGGGTATTCCATGCAGGCTGAGCGAATCTGAGGATTTCATCTTCGATTTCAACAACTTCCACACCCTGTGCTTTAAGATCGGCAATTGCATTGGCAACAACCGTCTTCATTTCCTCGGAAAGACCGCTGAGGAAAGACACGGGAACAGCCACTTTTTTGATTTCGGCGGCAGCCTTTGCGGAATCAATTCTTTCCTGCGGCAGGCTGGTACCATCCTTGTCATCGTGTCCGGCAACAGCGGAAAGAATCTCACCGCATTTGTCAGCAGTTTCTGCAAGAACGCCGACCGTTTCACCCGAGCAGACAGTGGCAACAAGACCGTAACGGGATACGGTTGCATAGGTGGGCTTGATGAAGCAAAGACCGTTCAGTGCGGCGGCTCTGCGAGGCGTACCGTTGGAATCGACACAAAGGCAGGCTTCGGCTTCCTTGATGCTTTCAGCAAGCGCCGAAACAAGGTTGCCGTCTGCATTTCTGTTTTCGCCGTAAAAGGAAGTTTCGCCGAGCAGGTCGAGCGAGAATTCACCCACGTTGACCTTGCCTGCGATGTCATAACCCGCTGCCTGAATACGGGTGACAATTTCCGCATCAAACAAGCTCATGTAACCGTCAAGCATTTTGCTGCCTGCGGCGGTGGGGTAATTTTTTGTTAAAATCAAATCGTCAAGCGCAATTTTCTTTGCACCTGCGGTTTCGTTTTTGGCTGTATAAATCATGTTTATCCTCCTCATTCCAACAGACGGGGAACCTGCCAGTAGCCGTCGGTGTGTTCGGGCGCACCTTTGAGCAGGTCCTCGCGGGAGAATAATTTTTTCTTTTCGTCGGCACGAAGCACGTTTGCAAGGGGCAGAACATGTACCATGCGTTCGGTGTTTTCGGTGTCAACGGCTTCGCAGGTTTTCATATCTGCAAAGCGTTTTTCAAAAAATGCAAGCGTGTTTGCGCGTTCTTCTTCGGTCAGCGCAACACGGTTGAGCTGTTCAAGACGTTGCATCTGCAAGGCATCCATTGTAGAAAAGCCTCCTTATTCTCTGATCTGAATATTGGCTTCGCGAAGCTGCTGTTCGGTGACTTCGCCGGGAGCACCCATCATAAGGTCCTGTGCGTTTCTGTTAAGCGGGAATGCAATGACTTCGCGGATGGTTTCTTCGCCTGCGATGAGCATGAGCATTCTGTCAACGCCGGGTGCCATACCTGCATGAGGCGGTGCGCCGTAGGAGAATGCGTTGTACATTGCGCCGAATTTTGCCTTGAGCACTTCTTCATCATAGCCGGCAATTTCAAATGCGCGCTTCATGATTTCGGGATTGTGGTTTCTGACAGCACCCGAGGACAGTTCCACACCGTTGCAGACGATGTCGTACTGATAAGCAAAGATTTCAAGCGGATCCTTGGTGTTGAGGGCTTCTAAGCCCCCCTGGGGCATGGAGAAAGGATTGTGCGTGAAGTCGATTTTATTGGTTTCGCTGTTGAGCTCATACATCGGGAAATCGACGATATAGCAGAATTCAAAAGCATCCTTGTTAATCAGATTCAGCTGTTCGCCGAGCCATGCGCGGATACCGCCTGCAAGCTGATTGACAACACTGATCTTATCGCAGATGAAGAACAGCGTTTCGCCGTCCTTGATGCCGACCATTTCGGTCAGATTGGCTTTCTGTTCGTCGGAAAGGAATTTTTCGATGGGACCTTTGTACATGCCGTCGGTGTAGGTCAGGTAGCCAAGACCCTTCATGCCGATGGACATGGCATACTGCAGGGAGTCTTCAAAGAACTTTCTGCTCTGACCCTGGCAGGGAGCAACGATACCGCGCACGGGCTTGCCCTTGAACAGCGGGAATTCAACACCTGCAAAGAAGTCGGTCAGATCCTGAATGAGAAGCGGATTGCGAAGGTCGGGCTTGTCGGAGCCGTAATGAAGCATCGCATCTGCAAAGGTGATGCGGCGGAAAGGCGGTTTGGAAACTTCCTTGTCCGTGAACTTTTTGAATGTATTGTAAAGTACGGTTTCGGCAACGGCAAAAACATCTTCCTGCGTTGCAAAAGCCATTTCAAAGTCGAGCTGATAGAATTCGCCGGGGGAACGGTCCTGTCTTGCGTCTTCGTCACGGAAGCAGGGTGCGATCTGGAAATAACGGTCGAAGCCTGCGGTCATAAGCAGCTGCTTGAACTGCTGGGGAGCCTGCGGCAACGCATAGAACTTGCCCTTGTGCTTACGGCTGGGAACAAGATAGTCACGGGCGCCTTCGGGGGAAGATGCGGTGAGGATGGGCGTCTGGATTTCCATAAAACCCTGTTCTTCCATCTGTGCACGCAGGAAGCTGATGACCTTGGAGCGAAGCACGATATTATTGTGGATTCTGCGGTTGCGCAGATCAAGATAGCGGTATTTAAGCCTTACCTCTTCACCGGCTGCGGTGTCGTTGCCGATTTCAAAGGGGAGTGCGTTCAGGCAAGGGCCGAGCACGGTGATTTCGCTTGCCTTGACTTCGATAAGGCCCGTTTCAAGACGGGCATTGACGGTTTCTTCGTCACGTTCGCAAACCGTGCCGACAACGGAAATAACGGTCTGCTTGCCGAGGCCAGCGAGCATAGAGTCGTCATTCACAACGACCTGGGTGATGCCGTAGTGGTCGCGAAGATCCACAAACAAAACGCCTCCGTGGTCACGGATGACTTCGATCCAGCCGGCAAGGGTGACGGTCTGACCGATGTTTTCTTTTCTGAGTTCATTACAGGTGTGTGTTCTTAACATGGGGTTTTCCTTCTTTCATTTGAGGTGATTGGCAGGGCAAAACAAAAAAGCTGTCTTGTCCCTGAACATGGGACGAAAGACAGCTTCCGCGGTACCACCCAAATTGACCGTTTGCACGGTCCTCTTTTTTCATCATAACGCGATGCCACGGGCGGTTCTACTGATCCCGTTGGGACGTTCTTCCGCCAACTCCGAAGTGTTTTTCGATTGCTTCGCTTATCGTCTTGCACCGACCGACGACTCTCTGCAAGCGGACAGGCAACCTACTCTCTTCATCACAGTTTTTAAATGATAATAAATATATTTAACATATAAAGGGACGGTTTGTCAAGGATTTTTTTTGATTTTAAAATAAATCATAAAAGGAGCTGTAAAAAAACTTGGTTTTCACAGCTCCTGTATTTACACGGGATCCGCTTATGCGGTCATATTGCCGAAAAACTGACGAAGCAGGGCGATCAGTTTTTTGAAAAACTGAAGGATGACTTCAAACGGATTGGTGATCCAGATGCCGTTGGTTGGGTCTTCTTCTGCAACGGGTGCAAACTGACCGTCAATGTATTCATGGAACTGCGGAAAACGTTCGTCATCAACCGTCAACTGTCCGTCCGAGGTGAAGAATGCGGTTGCAATGGGATCGATCTGTGTCAGCTGGTCATGGTAAAGATTCTTGGAGAACCATGTGGTTTCGGGGAACAGGCAGGTGCCGGCATAAATTTTCTTATCGGCGGAAAGGTATTTTTCATCATAATTTTCCATTGCCTGCAGGTCGGCAAGTTGTGCATCGGTAAAGGTATCGCCGACGAGAGTACCAATGGCACCCAAAGACAGTTCCGTGACCGTGCCTCTGGCATCGCCCGTTACATTGCTGTCGTCAAACAGCGGCACGGTTGCATAGCCGTATTTTGCAAAAACAGCGGTCTTCATACCATATTTTTCTTCGCAACGCTTAAGAAGCGAAGCATACAAAGGCTTGCCGGTTTCGGGTTCAACGGCACCTAAAAGGTTGTAATAATTTTCGAGTTTTTCAATAAATACAGCATATTCACTGCGGCGCTCTTCGGTGTTAAAAACAGCCTTTTTGGCGGCATCGTAATAGCGCGCACCGATCATGGACCAGTAGGACGGGAACGAGCCGTAGCACACAAGCGCCGCACGCGGGATCAGTTCTTCGCCGATGGCATCAAAGAAAGAGTTCATCAAGGATGTGCCGACTCCGAGCAGCTTCAACTGATTGACCATCGACACAAGAATGGTCAGGAAATCTTCCACCAACGGATCATCAAATACGTCATGATTGTTGGTATAATAGGAAACAAAGCGGTCAATGGTATCGGCATCAAACTCAACCTGACCCGACATCAGTGCTCCGATGGCAATATAGCCGTCCAGCGGGGTGGTGTTCAGGCAAAGGTTGTTCATGCGGAACGGGGTATCATACAGTCCTGCTTCGCTTTTTGCAATGTATGCCATGGCAACATTGGAGCCGTAGCAACGGGCATGAATGTTAACCTTTTCCACGCCTTCTTTTTCGCAGACATATTCCACAAATGTGTGCAGATCATCTGCCGTATCATACGGGGAATAACGCCAGTCGTATTTGAAATAGTAATAATTAAGGCCACCGGCACCCTTGGACGGTTTCTGAACGGAATAATCCCAACAGATAGCACCGTCGGGATCTTCGGCATTGCCGTCAAGCACAAGGTCTTCGTAAATGGGAGCAACCGCACCGATGAGTGCATCCAGGTATTCATCGTAATTGCCCGTAATGAGTGCCATGGGAAGTTTGGAAAGAACGGGTTCAAGCTGCGACATAATGTAGTCTTCACGGGTCATGCCCATGGGGGTGTTGACATTGTCAACGGCGATCTTGTTGCCGTTTTCGTCCAGTGCATAGTCGCCGTTTTCATCCAGCTTGTAAACAGGTGTGTTCTGCTTGCCCACAATGTAAATAACGGGCAGGTTATTTTCTGCAACCGTTGCCGCAGAAGCAGCCAAAACCGGCACAATACCACAGAAAACCATGCAAGCGACCATTAAAAAAGATAATACGCGTTTCATAGTTGATTCTCCTCTTTTTTAACTTTTATATACATTATACCCCTGTTATGTAAATTTTTCAAGAATTTTACAGAATTTTTCTTCCTTTTTTTATTGATGTGAAAAAAACTTGACTATAATCTTATCTTTTGATAAAATTAAAGTATATGTGCCCTTTTAAATTATGAAAATAATCGGGAGGATATTCATTATGAAAAGCTCATTCCGCTGGTACGGCGACAGCGACCCCGTAACCCTGGAATACATCCGTCAGATCCCCGGCATGCGTTCCATTGTTTCCGCAGTTTATGATGTCAAACCCGGTGAAGTATGGCCGGAAGAAAGCATCAAACACATTGCCGACCGCTGCAAGGAAAACGGCCTTGTGTTCGATGTGGTTGAATCCATCCCCGTGACGGAAGAAATCAAGCTCGGCAGACCCGAACGCGAGCGCCACATTGAAAACTACTGCGAATCCATCCGCCGCTGTGCAAAATACGGGGTCAAATGCGTGACTTACAACTTCATGCCCGTGTTTGACTGGACAAGAACACAGCTCGACAAAGAAGCCGAAGACGGTTCAACAAGCCTCGTCATGTATTGGGAACAAATGAAAGGTCTTGATCCCTTAAAAGACGATATCCACCTGCCCGGTTGGGATTCTTCTTACACACAGGATCAGGTTCGTGAACTCATCAATGCCTACGGCGAAATCGGTGAAGACGGATTATGGGAAAACATTGAATATTTCCTTAAGAAAGTGATTCCCGTTGCCGAAGAATGCGGCGTCGTGATGGCGATTCACCCAGATGACCCTCCGTATCCGATTTTCGGACTGCCCCGCATCATCACCTGCGAAGAAAATCTTGACCGTTTCCTGAAAATCATGGACAGCCCCGCCAACTCCCTTTGCTTCTGCACGGGTTCACTCGGTTGCCATCCGAAAAACGACATGCCGAGCCTTGTCCGCAAGTATTCTGCCATGAACCGCATCGGATTCATGCACCTGCGCAACATCAAAATTCTGCCCGATACCTCGTTTGAAGAATCGGGCCACCTGACGAGCAAAGGCTCGCTGGACATGAACGCCATTATCAAAGCCCTTGTGGAAACAGGCTTTGAAGGCTATTTCCGTCCCGACCACGGCAGAATGATCTGGGGCGAAACGGGCAAACCCGGCTACGGTCTGTTTGACCGCGCACTCGGCTCCGCCTACATCAACGGCCTCGTTGAAGCCAACGGCGGTGTCATCGAATTGAATTAACAGGAGGAAAAAAACATGATCGATCTCCCTTTGAAAATTGACTATACCGATAAAGTTGTTGTAATCACAGGTGCAGGCGGCCTCATCTGCGGTGCCATGGCAAAAGCCTTTGCACAGTGCGGTGCCAAAGTCGCTGCCCTCGACCTCAACGAAGAAGCCGTCAAAAATCTTGAAAACGAACTGACCGCAGAAGGCTTTGTCTGCAAGGGTTATAAGGCAAACGTACTTGACCCCGAAGCCCTCAAGGCAGTGCATGAGCAGGTCGTCGCTGACCTCGGCAAGTGCGACATTCTTGTCAACGGTGCAGGCGGCAACAACCCCAGAGCCACCACCGACAATGAATATCAGCACGAGCACAAGGAAGGCGGCAAATCCTTCTTTGACCTGGATGCCGACGGTGTGGACTTCGTGTTCAAACTCAATTTCCAGGGTGCATTGCTGCCCACGCAGGCATTTGCCGTGGATATGGTCGAAAAGCAGGCAGGCTGCATTCTGAACATTTCGTCCATGAATGCTTATACTCCGCTGACCAAAATCCCCGCCTACTCCGCCGCAAAGGCAGGTATTTCCAACTTCACCCAGTGGCTTGCCACGCACTTCGCAGGCACGGGCATCCGTTGCAATGCCATTGCCCCCGGTTTCCTTGTGTCTTCGCAGAACAGAGGACTGCTGTTCAATGCCGACGGCACACCGACCGCCCGTTCGGCAAAGATTCTGAACGGCACACCGACCCACCGCTATGTTGATGCAAGCGAACTGCTCGGCGCGACGCTGTTCCTGTGCGACGATAAATCCGCTTCTGCCGTTACGGGCGTTGTCATGCCCATCGACGCAGGCTTCTCCGCATATTGTGGCGTATAATCAGGAGGTAAAAAACTATGACCGTTATTGACAGACTTGCCCGTTCGGGCATTGTGCCCGTTGTTGTATTGGACGACGCAAAGGATGCCGTTCCCACCGCTGAAGCAATGCTCAAAGGCGGCATTGACGTTATGGAAATTACTTTCCGCACTGCCGCTGCGGCAGATTCCATCAAAGCCGTTGCCGAAAACTGCCCCGATATGCTCGTGGGTGCCGGCACGGTGTTGACCATGGAGCAGTGCAAAAAGGCTGTGGAAATGGGGGCAAAGTTCATCGTGTCCCCCGGGTTCGATGCCGAAATCGTCTCTTGGTGCATTGAAAACAATATTGCCGTCACCCCCGGCTGTGTAACACCAACCGAAATCACCGCCGCTATCAAGCTGGGACTTAATATCATCAAATTTTTCCCTGCCAACGTATACGGGGGCTTAAATGCCATGAAAAACCTTGCCGCACCCTTTGTCGGCATCAAATTCATGCCCACGGGCGGCATCAACACGCAGAATCTGCGTGAATACATTGACGCACCGTTCATTCATGCCGTCGGCGGCAGCTGGGTCTGCCCGAAGGCTGACATTGCGGCAGGCAATTTTGAAAAAATCACCGCCCTTTGCGCCGAAGCACGCAAGGCAGCATTTGATTGATAGGGAGAGAAAGACATGCCTTATATTAAAGTAACAACCACCGCAAAGGTGGCACCGCAGACAGCGGAAAACTTAAAAGCCGATTTCGGCAAAGCGATCGAAAATTTCCCCGGCAAAAGCGAACAGTGGCTGATGGTTGCCGTGCAGGACAATGTACCGATGTGGATCCGCGGCGACAATTCCGCTGACACCGCCATGGTGGATGTGGAACTGCTCGGCAGTGTCAATGCGGATGCAAGCAACAAAATGACCGCCGATGTGTGCGATATTCTCGCAAAGCATCTCGGCATTGCCCCCGATCGCGTGTATGTGAAATACACAGGCTATTCCACCTGGGGTTGGAACGGCGGAAACTTTTAATTTCGGAAAGAGGATATGACAATGGCAAAAGTAATTACCTTCGGTGAGCTTATGCTCCGTTTGCAACCCTATAACTATGAACGCTTCGTGCAGTGCGATCACGTTGAATTCACATTCGGCGGCGGCGAAGCCAATGTGGCGGTGTCGCTTGCCAACTACGGCATGGATGTCGCTTATGTGACGAAACTGCCGACCCATTCCATCGGGCAGGCAGCTGTGAACAGCCTGCGCCGTTACGGTGTGGACACCACCAAAATCGTCCGCGGCGGCGAAAGAGTGGGCATTTATTTCAACGAAAAAGGTGCTTCGCAGAGAGGATCTGTCTGCATTTATGACAGAGCAGGCTCCGCTATTCAGAAGGCAAGTGCCGAAGATTTTGACTGGGATGCAATTTTTGACGGTGCAGAGTGGTTCCATTTTACGGGCATTACCCCCGCACTGGGCGAAAACCTTGTGGAAATCTGCAAACAGGCTTGCGTTGCCGCAAAAAAGAGAAACATCAAGATTTCCTGCGACCTCAATTACAGAGGCAAACTCTGGACGAGGGATCAGGCAAGAGCCGCTATGACGGAACTTTGTCAGTATGTGGACGTTTGCATTTCCAACGAGGAAGATGCAAAAGACGTGTTCGGCATTGAAGCGGAAGCCACCGACATTTATGCAGGCGCAATCAACCGTGATGGCTACAAGAGTGTTGCCCGCCAGCTTGCCGACAAGTTCGGTTTTGAAATGGTTGCCATCACACTGCGTGAAAGCCGGTCCGCATTCGACAACGGCTGGAGCGCCATGCTTTATAATGTAAAAGAAGACGAATACTGCTTCTCAAAAAAATATGAACTGCACATCATCGACCGTGTCGGCGGCGGTGACAGTTTCGGCGGCGGCCTGATTTATTCGCTGATGAACGGCAAATCCACACAGGCGGCTGTTGAATTCGCGGTTGCAGCAAGCGCACTCAAACATTCCATCGAAGGCGACTACAACATGGTCAGCGTTGCGGAAGTTGAAAAGCTTGCCGGCGGCGACGGATCAGGCAGAATTCAGAGATAACACAAAGCCCCCGCACAGGGGGTTTTTGTAAATGCAAAATGCACGAATGCAAAATGCAAAATTATAGGGTCGCCGGCGCTCCGATTATAGATTAAAAACAACTTTGATGTTAATACAAAGCCATCTTTTTTTAATTTATTTGTATAAAGATTATTGCAAAATTACCATTATTCGCACAAAATAAAAATTTACATCTTCTATAAATGCCAACGCAGTTCCGATAATTTTGCATTTTGCATTTTCCATTTTGCATTCAGGGCACAGCCCGACAAACCGCAATTTCCCTGTTTCAGAAAGGATGTTTTTTATGAACACTGAAAAAATCAAACCCGCACGCGGGTCATCCGTACACCCTGACCACATCATGCTGTCCATCAACGGCGATGCACGCCACACCATGACCGTGACATGGAGAACGAGCACCGATGTGGAAACGGGCTATTGTTTATACAAAGAAATCGGCACGAAAGATTTTCTTCGTTGTGATGCCGAAAACCATATTTTTGAAAGCGACATTGACTGCAGCCGCATTTTCTCGGCACATATTCCGGATTTAAAGCCCGGCACAAAATATGTTTACACCTGCGGCAGTGACGAACACAGAAGCGAGGAATTCACCTTTGAAACCGAACCTGAAAACTGCACAAAATTCAGTTTTGTCTGCGTGTCCGATCAGCAGTGCGGATGGCCGTTTCTGACCCCCGACTATTCGGGCTTGTGCAAATTTTTAAAAGATGTTCTTGCAAAACACCCCGAAGTGCGTTTTATTTACACAGGCGGCGACAACACCGACTGCGGTCAGCACGAACAGCAGTGGAACGGTCTGTTCAGTGGCATTGCGGGCATTGCAGAGAGCATTCCCTTTATGATGACCATGGGCAACCATGATAACCGTGGTTTCCGTAACTACCGTGAACACAATTCAGAAGGACGTTTCTATGCCGAACCTGCCACCTTCTTCAACACGCAGTTCAAGGGTGCTTATGCCTCCAACGGCCCCGAGGGCTGGACACCCGAAAATTACACCTTCGATTACGGCAACTGCCATTTCACCGTGTACGGTGTGAATGAACCCGTTCTGGTCAACGAATGGTCTGCAAAGGACCTTGTAAGCTGCGACAAAACATGGAAAATCGCATCCTATCACTTCCCCATCTGCTATTCCATTCCCGAGGGCAGCAACTACGATGCCTACCCGATGATGATGCAGTGCATGGAAATGAACGACCTGATGTTCTCGGGGCATGAACATAATTTTGCCCGTTCCTTCCCGCGACGCAACGAACAGCTCTATGACCGTCCGTCACAGGGCACGGTGCACTACACGCTCGGCAATGCAAACGGACATCCGCCCGGGTCGCGTTCCATTCCCAAGGTATGGCACTGCGCATTCAACCCGCAGGAAGAATACCGCTATTTCTACACCATCGTGGAAGTGGACGGTAACAGAATGACACTGACTTCCTACTTCGATGACGGCAGAATCGTCGATCAGTGCACCATCGACAAGGACAAAGACGAAATCCGTCCCTATGCCGTGGCTCCCGTGTATTCACAGACGAGAATGATGTACAAAGGGGCAGAGCCGGGTCTTGCCGCTTGCCAGACTCCGCCCGAAAACAAGGACGGCACATGGTTTATCCCCGCTTCGGTGCTCTCGCACTACATCGGTGCAGATGTGCAGACCGACAAGGGAACAATCAGCATTTCGATGTACGGCACCACCGCCGTGTTCACCGAAGACAGTGAAAAATATGTTGTCAACGGCGAAGAAAAATCCCTGTGTACCGCTGTTTACAGAGGAAACCGCGGGCAGCTGTATGTACCCGTGGATGATTTCTGCAAGGCATTCAACATGAAATGGTGCTACGCAGAGCGTAATAATTTTATTTCCATCGAAAAAGAAAGCGAGGACAAACCTGTCCCCGCACAGCCGTAATAAAGCATACAAAAAAAGGAGCCGTTCAGTTCGGCTCCTTTTGATTTCGTTATTCCTTTGCGGCAATTGCCAGTGCATCTTCAATGGTTGCAGGCAGATTTTCTTCGCCGAGTTTGGCAAGGAATCCTGCTTTTTGCATGACCTTTTTCGGATGTGCATTCACATGCGAAAGAATCAGGCGCACATCATTCTGCTTGCAGGTTGCAAGCAGGTCTTCGAGTGTTTTCATGGCACTCGCGTCGATGGTTGCTACATCACCCATACGGATGATCAGCGTGTGTGTGTCTTCCTCAACAGCAAAGCTGTTCAGTTTGTCCGTTGCCGCAAAAAACAGCGGCCCGTGAATTTCATAAACAATTGTATTATCGGGAATGTGCAGGGCGTTTACGTCTGCGCATTCCTCTGTTGCATTCCAACGGCGGATGTGGGTCACATCGCTCATACGCTTCATGAACAGCACCGTTGCAAGCACAAGACCGACTGCAATGGCAACCACAAGGTCAAACACCACCGTCAGCACAAAGGTGAGCACCATAACGATAATATCGCTCTTGGGGGAATGACGGCAGATGTGAATAAAGTGCTTGTATTCGCTCATGTTGTATGCCACCATAAACAGAATGGCGGCAATGACGGGCATGGGAATCATCTTGGCAACGGGCATGAGAATGAGCAGGAACAAAAGCAGCACAACCGCGTGCACGATACCGCTTATGGGGCTTCTGCCGCCGTTTTTCACGTTGGCGGCGGTGCGGGCGATGGCACCCGTGGCGGGGATGCCGCCGAAAAGACCTGAACAGATATTGCCGATACCCTGTGCAATCAGCTCGGTGTTGGAGTTGTGACGATCGCCGATCATACCGTCGGACACCACGCAGGACAGCAGTGATTCAATGGCGGCAAGCACGGCAATGGTGAACGCATCGGGCAACACCGCAACAATGGTGCCAAAGCTGAAAGACGGCAGAGACGGGGTCGGGAACTTGGACGAAAGATCGGGATACAAAGTGCCGATGGTATTAACTTCAAGCCCCGTGAACCGCACCAGCACAATCCCAACAATGACCGCAATAATGGAAGGTGGAATTTTGCCGATGACGGCACCGACCTTGCCGTTGATTTTTTTACCGAGCATGGGCCACGCAATGAGAATTGCCATGGCAATACCGCCCACAAGCAGAGCCTGCCAGTTGAATGTGCCGATGGACCGGATGATGGCTTCCACTTTTTCGGCGGTTTCAATGGCATTGGTGCCGGGCGCAAAGGTAAGGCCGAGAAAATCCTTGACCTGACCGACAGCAATGGTGACGGCAATACCCGCAGTAAAGCCCGTGGTGATGGTCATGGGGATGTACTTGATAAGCGAGCCAAGACGGAACACACCAAGCAGAATCAGGATGATACCTGCCAGAATGGTGGCAAGCACAAGCCCCGAAATGCCCTGTGTGGCAACAACCCCCGCAACAATGGTTGCAAATGCCGCCGTGGGGCCTGAAATGTTAACACGGCTGCCACCGAAAAAGGCAATGAAAAAACCCGCAATGATGGCGGTGTACAAGCCCTGCTCGGGGGAAACACCCGAAGCGATGGCAAGCGCAATGGACAAGGGCAGTGCGATGATGGCAACAATAACACCCGCCACGATGTCATTGACGATCTGCCCCTTGCCGTAGTTTTTAAGGCAGACGAACAGTTTTGGTTGAAATGTTTTCATACTATTCTCCCGAAAAATATTTTTTTCGATTTTTTCCGTCGTACAGTATAACGCATGCAAGGTCAGCGGTCAAGGGAAATTTGTTCATTTTTAGCGGTTTTTGTTGATGTGAGTCTGCCTTTTTTCTTGCCATATTCAATAAATTATGGTATAGTAAAATTTGGTGATATTATGAGTATTCAGAATTATACGGTTTTCGATGTGGAAACGGCAAACCGACAGCGCGAGAGTATTTGTTCCATCGGCATTGTTCGCGTGGAAAACAACAAAATCGTCTTTCAAAAAGAATATCTGATCGATCCCGAATGTCCGTTTTGTGCCGACAACATTGCCATTCACGGTATTGTGCCGTCGATGGTGAAAAATGCGCCGAGCTTCGGGCAGTTGTGGAGTGAAATTGAACCGTATTTTACGGATTGCATTCTCGTGGCACACGGTGCCAAGGGGATGGATCTCGGTGCGCTCGTAAAATCACAGATGCGATACAATATCCCCACACAGCCGCTTATGTATGTGTGCACACTTGAACTTGCCAAAAAATTGCTGACAAGGGCTGAATATCCGTCCTTCAGGCTCAATAACCTGTGCGAGCAGCTCGGGGTAACACTTGAACATCACCACAATGCGCTGGACGATGCACTCGCGTGTCAGGGATTATTAGACTACTTCAACCACGAATATCCGCAATTCGTGGTACCCGCCATATACGAATTCAAAGAAAAAAAGAAAAAAGTGGTTGCGCAAACTTCATTGTTTTAATTACATATAAAAAGGAGTGTTTTTCATGCTTGCAAAAAGACAGGTACATCTTGATTTTCACACCAACGGCACACTGCCCGTGGGTACGCACTTTTCGGAAGAGCAATTTCAGAATGCGCTGAAAGCAGGACACGTCAATTCGATTACCGTTTTTTCAAAATGCCATCACGGATGGTCATATCATCCGACCAAGGTCAATGAAATGCACCCCACACTGACCTTCGATCTGTTGGGCGCACAGCTCGAAGCCTGCAAAAAAATCGGTGTGCGAGCACCCGTGTATATTTCGGCAGGCTTTGACGAAAAAGAATATGCCAAACGCCCCGAATGGCGGTGGGCTGTTTCTGCCGACCCCGCCCGTTGCAAGGAATATGAAAACGAGGTGCATTTTCACACCCTTTGCTTCAACACAGGCTACCTTGATTTTCTGTGTGAGCAGATTGAAGAAGTCATGCAGATGTATAATCCCTGCGGTATTTTCCTCGATATTGTGAGCGCAAGGGTGTGCTATTGCGAAAAATGCCGTGCTGACATGAAGGCAAGCGGACTTGACATTGAAAACGAAAATGACCGTTGGACTTTTGCCGACCGCGTTTTTCAGAATTACATTGCAAGAACCAATGCCGCGGTGCGCAAATACAGCGATACGGCAACCATTTTCCACAACGGCGGCCATATATACAAAGGCAATTACGGCTTTATTGAATGCAATACGCACCTTGAGCTGGAAAGCCTGCCCACAGGCGGTTGGGGGTATGACCATTTCCCGCTGTCCGCGGCCTATGTCCGTTCTTTGAAAAATACGGAATTTCTCGGCATGACGGGAAAATTCCACCACAGCTGGGGTGAATTCGGCGGATTCAAACACCCTAATGCACTCATTTATGAAACCGCCTTGAGCGTTGCCAACGGTGCGGGGTGCTCCATCGGTGACCAGATGCACCCCTCGGGCGAAATGAACATGGCAACATACCGCCTTATCGGCAAGGCATACGAGCAGGTCGAGAAAAAGGAAGCCTGGCTTGACAATGCCGTGCTTCTTGCAGACATTGCCGTGCTCAGCGAAGAAGCCGTAACGGGCAGCCGCAATGCAAAAGCCGACATCGGTGTAAACAGAATGCTACTTGAAAACCATTGTCTGTATAACTTCATTGATACGACCATGGATTTTTCAGCCTACAAAATGCTCATTCTCCCCGATGTGAAGATTGAAAACAAAGAACTGATTGCAAAAATCAAGACCTTTGCCGCAAACGGCGGTAAGGTGATTGCAAGTGCCGAAGCGGGATTGGAAGACGGAAAATTCTTCCTCGATTTCGGTGCAGAGTATACGGGCAAGAGCGAATTTGAACCGACCTACCTTGTGCCGCACTACGAAACCGTGAACGGCGACACACAGTATGTTATGCGTTGTTCCCTGCACTCCGCTGTCCCCACCGACGGCACAATCGTTGCATCCTCCCGTAACCCTTATTTCAACCGCACTGCCGAGCATTTCTGCTCACACGCACACGCCCCCGATGCCCCCGACAGCGAAGCCCCCGCCGTTTTCATCAAAAACAATGTTGCCTACATCGGCTGGAATCTTTTCACCGCCTATGCACAACACGGGCATCTTTGCTTCAAAGAACTGTTCACCCATGTGCTACACACCCTGCTGGGTGACGAACAGACCGTGTTCACATCACTTCCCGACCGTGCCGTGCTGACTTACACAAGGCAGCAGCAAGAAAACAGAAACATTCTGCATCTGTTGTTTGCACACACCACGGTGCGCGGTACCAACACGGAAATCATTGAAGACGTGGTGCCGCTGTATAATGTAAAATGCAGTGTCAAATGCGACAAAAAACCTGCCGCCGTGACCCTGCAGCCCGAAAACACGGCACTCGAATTCACATACGAAAACGGCAGAGCCGAATTCACCGTCCCGCAAGTGTATATTCATCAGATGGTGGAAATTTGCGACCAATAAACCAACAAAGGGTGATTTTCATGAAAAAGTTACTTTGCGCTGTTTTGTCTTTTATTCTGCTTGTTTCTTGCTGTGTTCCCGCATTTGCAAGCGTTCTGCCCTCGACATGGGCGGCAACGGACGGGCTCGGCAGAACCCTTTCCGACAACACACAAGTCGGAGATGTACGGGAAGATCGCTATGTGGGTATGTTCTATTGGATCTGGCACTATCCGTGGGTCAATGACACCGAACCCATCACCACGGGCAGCGTACTGGATATTTACCCCGAAGCGGTGAATGACTGGGATCACCCCGCATGGAACAACACCTACTCGGGCAGACCCTATTTCTGGGATGAACCCTTGTATGGTTTTTACACCAACACCGACGAATATGTTTTGCGCAAGCATGCGGAACTGCTTGCCGATGCGGGCATTGATGCCGTCTTTTTTGACGCCACCAATGCAACACAGGTGTTCCCCGACGGCTACGAAGCCCTGCTTCGCGTTTGGACCAAAGCCAAGAACCATGGTGTGGACGTGCCGCAGATCGTGTTTATTCTCAACTTCGGCAGTGGGGAAGAGACCCGCACACAGCTGATTGACATTTACACCAACCTGTATTCCACGGGAAGATACGACGATATGTTCTTCCGCTGGGACGGCAAGCCCCTTGTGATGGCAGATGTGCAGTGCCTGAAACTGACCGAAAAACTTGACCGTGAGATTTACAAATATTTCACCTTCCGCGACAACGAATCTACCTATTTTGCCAAAAACACGTCCCCTGCAAAAGACACATGGGGATGGTGCTCGGACTACCCGCAGACCCTGTTCGGCAAGGACATTTTCGGTAATGTGGAACAGATTTGTGTTTCGGTTGCGCAGAATGCCAACGAAAACGGACTCAATGCCATGAACTGCCCCGAGGGGACGGTGCAGGGTCGTGCATTTACGGAAGGTTATTTCTCTTATTCCTATGTGTACGGCGGTGAAGAAATCACCGTAGACAGCAACACGGAAAATGCCCTGCTATATGGACTTAACTTCCAACAGCAATGGGATTATGCCATTGAAAAAGACCCCGAACTGATTTTTGTGACGGGCTTCAACGAATGGATCGCAGGCAGATTCGACGAATGGATGGGCACCGAAAATGCGTTCCCCGATCAGTTCAGCCCTGCCTACAGCCGCGATATTGAGCCCTCTGCCGGGGTGCTTAAGGACCACTACTATTATCAGCTTGTTGAAAACGTACGCCGATTCAAGGGGGCTGATGCAGCGCCCGCAAACGATGCCGAACAGAGCATCGACATACACGGCGACCTCACACAGTGGGATTCCGTTTTTCCCGAATACAACCATTACGAGGGCGGAAAACACCGCGACAGTGCAGGCTGGAAAGGGTATCATTATACCAATGACACCTTCCGCAATGACATTGTGCAGGCAAAAGCAGCATACGACAGTGAGAATGTGTATTTTTATGTGCGCACCGCTGACGAACTCACTCCCGAAACCGACCCCGACTGGATGCGTTTGCTGATTGACACCGATACAACGGGCATTTCCGCCAACTGGGAAGGCTTTGAATTTGTTCTCAACCGTGAAAATCCGAAGAACGGCAAGGCAACCCTGGAAACCGCTGACGGATTGACATTTACCAAGGTCTGCGAAGTCGATTACACCGTCAACGGCAATGTGCTGCAGGTGGAGATTCCCCGCAGTGCACTCGGACTGACTGACGAAACGATCCGTTTCAACTTCAAATGGTCAGACAATCTGCAGGGTGCGGATGCTATGTCGTTCTACACCAACGGCGACTGTGCCCCCGGCGGCAGATTCACCTTTGTTTTTGACAGCACCGCAACAGAACAGACCACCGAAGATGAACCGCAAAACACAAACACCTTGTGGCAGAAAATCGTGGAAAAATTTGCTGCTTTCCTTGCCGCCTGCCGCCAGTTCTTCAATTATTTATTCAGATAAAACATGGAATTTTTGAAAAAACATATTAAAAAAATCATCATCGCAATCACAGGCATTTCCATTCTGACAGCGGGCATTTATTTCAAACAGGAATTTTTTCTGATGATTCCGCTGTTTGTGTCCCTCGTTGTAATGTTCTTTCAGTCGGAAGCAAACCGCCTGGGTCCTTTGCTTGGCGGCATCAACTCGCTCATTTACACCGCTGCCTATCTTTACCTGGGCATTTATCTTTCGGCAGCAAGTGCCGTACTGTTCAGCTTCCCCTTTCAGATCATAACCTTTATCCGCTGGAGCAAAAATGCCTACAAAAAGACCGCCGTTTTCAAAAAAATGACAACCAAAGCACGCGTGCTCGGCGCCATCGGTTTTTTTGCGGCATGGGCCGTGCTGATTGTTGTTTTCAATTACCTCGATGCGGCATCCGAACAGTTCAATTATGACTATGTTGTGCTCGACAGTGCGCAGTTTCTTCTGGGTCTTGCCGTGCAGACGCTGACCATGCTTGCCTACATCGAATACACCTATCTGTGGCTTGTGCAGATTATTGTCGGACTGTTCCTGAATGTGCAGATGATCATCATCGACCCTGCGCAGACCACCTATTTCATTTACGGAATCTATGCCACCTATTGCGTGATTCTGGCATTCATCAACGTGCAGAAATTCTACAAAGAACAGCAGGCCGCTGCCAACTGAACTGAATTTTTCCATTCAAAAAGCCGCTTCCTTAGGAAACGGCTTTTTAATTATTTATGCAGAACTTACAGCTTCATGGCAACATCCCATGCGCCCCAGATAACGGTACGCAGGTTGCCGACCTTGTCAGCATCGCCGATAACGTGCACATGCTTTGCCTTGGGAGCCAGCGGTGTGGGAACATAACCGACAGACATAATAACGGAATCTGCTGCGATGTCGAAGGTCTTACCGTCCTTGTCCTTCACAGTGACCTTGCCGTCAGCGATTTCGGTAACACCGGTTTCAAGGTGTACGGGCACCTTGTTGGTCTTGAAAAAGTCACGCAGGAAGCTGGTGTTGGCAAGGCAGATGCCCTTGGTGACGATGAGGTCATCCATCATTTCAACGATGGTGGGCTTTTTGCCCTGCAGATACAGCTCGTATGCGATTTCACAGCCGGTTAAGCCCCCGCCGATGATGGTGACATTTTCACCGACTTCTTTGTTGCCAAGCAGGAAGTCAACCGCTTCAACAGCCTTGTCAGCGCCCTTGACAGGAATCTTTCTTGCCTTGGAGCCGGTTGCAATGATGACTTCGTCAGCCTGCAGGTTTTCGATATTCTTGATTTCAGTATTCATGTGAATGCTGATGGAATCGTACTTCTTGATTTCACGGCAGTACCATGCAATCAGGTCGCGGTCCTTTTCCTTATAGGACGGAGCAGCGGCTGCAATGAAGACACCGCCGAGCTTGTCGGTCTTTTCGTACAGTTCAACCTTATGGCCGCGCTGTGCGCAGACGATGGCAGCTTCCATACCGCCGATGCCGCCGCCGACAACAGCAATGCGCTTGGACTTCTTGGCAGGAACGATCTTGTATTTCTTGGACTGCATGGTCTTGGGGTTGAGTGCACAGCGTGCAAGACCCATGGTGTCAGGCAGATCCTGGGTGTTTGCATGACCCTTGGAGGAGGAGAAGTTAAAGCAACCTGCGTGGCAGCAGATACAGGGCTTGATTTCTTCGACTCTGTCTTCGATGAGCTTGGTGATCCATTCGGGGTCGGTCAGGAACTGACGGGCAACACCGACACCGTCGATTCTGCCTTCGGCAATGGCTTCAGCAGCCACATCGGGTTCCATACGGCCTGCACAGACAACAGGAATGTCCACAAACTTTTTGATGTGGGCTACGTCTTCGAGGTTGCAGTTCTGGGGCATGTACATGGGGGGATGTGCCCAGTACCAGGAGTCGTAGGTGCCGTTATCGGCATTGAGCATATCGTAACCTGCATCCTGCAGATACTTGGCAGCCTTTTCGCTTTCTTCCATGTTTCTGCCGACTTCTTTGTAGTCTTCACCCGGCATTGCGCCTTCGCAGAAGCCCTTCATCTTGGACTCAACGGAATAACGCAGCGAAACGGGATACTCTTCGCCGCAGGCTTCCTTGATTGCCTTGACAACTTCCGTTGCAAAGCGGTATCTGTTTTCAAACGATCCGCCGTATTCGTCGGTACGCTTGTTGAAGAATTCAATGGCAAACTGGTCAAGAAGATAGCCTTCGTGAACGGCATGCACTTCCACACCGTCAACACCTGCATCACGGCAGAGCTTTGCGGTCTTGGCAAATGCTTCGATGATTTCGTGGATCTGTTCTTTTGTCATTTCGGGACAGATGATATCGTGTGCCCAACGGGAAGGCTGCGGGCTGGGAGATGCCAGCTCGTGGGAAGTATCGATGATGGGCTTGATGATCGCACGGGTGAATTTATTCTTGTGCAAAGGAGCAATCAGTTCGGTGATAGCCCAGCTTCTGCCCATACCGGCGGTGAGCTGAACAAACAGTTTTGCACCTGTCTTATGGATTTCATCCATGAATTCTTTGAGCTCTTCGAACATCTTGGGGTTCTGCCAGAGCCATTTGCCCCAGAAGGTATCGCGCAGGGGAGCGATGCCGGGGATGATCAGACCGACATTATTGTTTGCTCTTTCGAGGAAGAGTTTTGCAGCTTCCTTATCGAAGTGACAGCCACCCAGTTCAAACCAACCGAACAGCGAGGTGCCGCCCATGGGGCACATAACGATACGGTTCTTGATCTCTACATTACCGATTTTCCACGGTGTGAATAATGCTTCATACTGCTTATCCATGTTAAACCACATCCTTCTCAATATTTGCGGATTCAGACAGCATAAAAGCCCGCCTGATTTCCCATTCTACACTATAATAAGATAAAATATAAGAAATGTCAACCGCCCATTGTTAAAAATTTAACTTTTTAATACTTCCCTTGCACCGAGCATAACACCGAGTTTGGCAGAATGGAAGTTAAGTCCGCCCTGCAACCAAACAGCATAGGGTTCGCGAAGCGGTGCATCTGCAGAAAGCTCGATGGACGAACCGTTTGTGAATGCACCTGCCGCCATGATGACCTGATTGTCGTAACCGGGCATATCCCAAGGTTCGGGAGTAACAAAGGAATCGACGGGTGAACCCGACTGCAAGCCGCGGCAGAAGGCACACAGCTTTTCGGGGGTTTCCAGACACAGCGACTGAATGATATCGTGCCTTGCTTCCTGCGAAGACGGCGAAGCGGTGTAGCCCATTTCTTCAAACAGCGCGGCTGTAAAAACAGCGGTTTTGAGAGCTTCACCTGTAACATGCGGTGCGCTGAACATTCCCATGAGCAGTTCACGGTTTGTGCCGAGCGAAGCGCCGATTTCACGACCCGTGCCGGGTGTGGTCATGCGGTAGGACACCAGTTCCACAAGGTCTGCCCTGCCGCAGATGTAACCACCGCAACGGGCAATGCCCGCACCGGGATTCTTGATGAGCGAACCGCCCATGAGGTCGGCATGACGGGCAACAGGCTCGTCCTTTTCGACGAATTCACCGTAGCAATTGTCCACCAGTACAAGCGTTTCGGGAGAAATCTTCTTGGCAAGCACGGCAATACGGTCAATTTCATCCACCCCAAGGCTTGCACGCAGTGTATAGCCGCGTGAACGCTGAATGTAAACACATTTCGGTTCAAGTTCTGCAACAGCCTTTGCAATGCCATCCAGATCGGGGGTACCGTCATCAAGCAAAGCGACTTCCTTGTAGGTTACACCGAAATCCTTGAGAGAGCCTTGTCCGTCGGGGCCCTTGAGCCCGATGACGGGACGGATGGTGTCATACGGTGTACCCGTGACGGAAAGCATGATATCCCCGGGACGAAGCACACCAAAGAGCATGGTGGCAAGGGTATGGGTGCCGCTTGCAAAGGACGTGCGGATGAGTGCATCCTCTGCACCGTAGATCTGTGCACAGACACGGTCGGCGGTTTCGCGGCCGCGGTCACCGTAGCCGTAGCCTGTGGTGGCACCGAAATCGGCTTCGCACACGCGGTTGTCGATGAAAGCACGAAGCACTTTCTGCTGGTTATATTCGGTTATTTTGTCGATTTCGGAGAACTTGACGGCACATTTTTCCAGTGCCTTGTCTGCAAGATTCATCAGATTTTCATTGAAATCAAAAAAAGCCATAAAGGGGTCTCCTTTTTCCCTGATAAAAAATACGGAACACCCGATTGAGTGTTCCGTAGAACGAAATTACTTACTGAAGAGCAGCCTTTGCTTTTTCGGTGAGAGCAGTGAAAGCAGCAGCGTCGGAAATAGCAATTTCAGAGAGCATCTTGCGGTTGAGCGTGATGCCGGCCTTCTTGAGACCGTTCATGAACGTGGAATAGTTCATGCCGTTTGCCTTGCAGGCAGCGCTGATGCGAGCGATCCAAAGACGGCGGAAGTTTCTCTTCTTCTGCTTTCTGCCGATATAGGCATAGTTGCCGGACTTCATGACAGCCTGTTTAGCGGTCTTGAAGAGTCTTGCCTTGGAGCCGTAGTAACCCTTAGCGGCCTTGAGGACTTTATTTCTTCTCTTGCGAGTCATGATTGCGCCTTTAATACGTGCCATTGATAATTACCTCCAATAATCCTTCGTTCTTCTTATTTGTAAGGAATAAGACGTTTGATCTGCTTAACGTTGGTCTTGTCGGCAACGGCTGTCTTGCGCAGATTTCTTTTTCTCTTGGTGGACTTCTTGTTCAGGATGTGGGACTTGTAGGCGTGAGCGCGGATGGGCTTGCCGTTCTTGGAAAGCTTAAAACGCTTCTTTGCGCCGGAGTTGGTCTTAAGTTTGGGCATTTTTATTTTCCTCCATTCATTATTTACGAGTTTGCAAGGGGGTGTTTTTACTTCTTTGCCGGTTTAGCGGCGAGGAACATGAGCATATTGCGTCCTTCCAGCTTTGCTTCCTTTTCGACCGTAGCAAGTTCAGCGCACATTTCTGCGAAACGCTGCATAATTTCGATGCCGCGTTCGGGATGCGCCATTTCACGGCCACGGAAACGGATGGACACCTTGACCTTATTGCCTGCCTGTAAGAAACGGCGTGCATGGTTGGCCTTGGTTTCAAAGTCATGCGTGTCAATGTTCAGGGAGAGCTGAACCTCTTTGATTTCAATGATCTTCTGGTTCTTTCTTGCTTCCTTTTCCCGCTTCTGCTGCTCAAAACGATACTTGCCGTAATCCATGATTTTGCACACGGGCGGCTGTGCCTGGGGAGCAATTTTGACAAGGTCGAGATTTCTGTAAACAGCGGCATCGAGAGCCTGCTTGGCGCTCATGATTCCGAGTTGTTCGCCGTCGTCTGTGATAACACGGACTTCCTTGTCGCGGATTTCTTCATTGATTTGCAGTTCCTTGGTAGCGATAAAAAAACACCTCCGAAAGTAAATACAAAAAAAACGGACGCATAAATACGTCCGCTGCTCTCAGCAAAACAACACGCAAAATACCACAGAAAGACACTGTGATGCGGTTTGTTTTGACTATCTACCCGATGAAACGGAATTCGGCGGGTGAGAGCGGCTGACGCCGTCTGCTTGTTTTGCCTGTACAGTATAACAAACCGATTTGCATTTGTCAAGCACTTTTTTCACACTTTTTGTATTTTTTCACATATGCGACTTTTCAACAGATTTATACCATAAAAAAGGTAACTTTTCAATATAAATTTCAATCAAAAATTGCCACTTTTCAAATTTTGCAAAAAATTTTCAAAAATTTTGTAACGAATTGCAACTTTGGGCGTATAATGGGTGAACAGGAAAAAGGCAGGTGAAACCGATGGACGCAGATTTTGAAAGCATTTACAAAGAATACTACACGCCCGTGTACCGCTATCTGCTGTCTTTGACGAAAGACAGCCACACGGCTGAAGAACTGGCGCAGGAAACCTTTTTCAAGGCGCTTAAGAATATTGAAAAGTATGACCCTGCACAGAAAATGCTGACATGGCTTTGTGCCATCGGCAAAAATGCGCTCTTCTCGCAACAACGGAAAGCGGGCAGACAAACCGAGCTTTCCGATTCAATTGCAGACGATGACGACGGCATTCTTGACCGCATCATCGACAGCGAAACCTCCATGGAGATTCTGCAGATTTTACACAGTCTGCCCGAGCCGTACAAAGAGGTGTTCACCCTGCGGGTGCTGGGAAATCTGTCCTTTCAGAAGATCGGTGCGGTATTCGGCAAAACCGAATCGTGGGCAAGAGTCACCTTTTTCCGTTCCAAAACTAAGATTCAGGAGTATTTAGAAAAATGAAAAATACCGTTACATGTGAAATTATTCAGGATCTGATTCCGCTGTATGCGGATGACGTCTGCTCGGGCAGTTCGAGAGCCTTTGTGCAGGAGCATCTTGCTGTCTGCGAGGATTGCAGAAAGGTTGCCGAAAGCGGCAATCTGCCCGTTGAAATTCCGTTTTTGGCACAAAAAAAAGCACTGCGCAGGTTCAGAAAGAAGATGACAAGAAAAAATATTCTCATCGCCATCTTTGCATTCCTTGCGAGTGCGTGTGTGCTTGCGGGGGCCTGCTACGGGCTGTTCGTTCCCGAATTTGTTGTTCCCTACAGCGAAGACCTTTTGTATGCACACATTCCGATTGACAGCGGCATTGATGTAAATATCAACATCGGCAATTACAAACAGGTGCATACGTGGTCCATCACGGACGAGGAAAGCGGAAAAACAGACGTGTATCTGACCGTAACGCAGACGCTGTTTACCCGTCTTTACACCCCCGAAGACAAGTCCGATTATCTGTGGAGAACCAACAACGACGGCTGTGTCGATTTTCATTCGGGGAGCTATCACCCCTATTCCTTCGGGGCAACGGACGAGGATGTGCAGAACATTTATTACCTTGAAATGCCGCCCGAAGATATTCTGACCATGACCGACGGCATTTCCTTTGACAACTACAAAACCGTGCGCATCTGGACAAAACCTTGATTACAGCCGTTTGCGCAAAAAGTCACCCGGTTGCAGTTTGTAAGGACAAGCAATGCGAAGGTGCTCCTGCACGAGGTGTGCTTCTTCGCGGGCATTGCCTTTCATATCGGTAATTTCGGTGACAACAAACTTTTCACCCAGCGAATCGGGTGAAAGAATTTCAAGCGTATCCCCGACTTTGAAACGGTTGCGCTGTTCAATCAGAATTTCTGTGTCTGTGGCTTCGAGCACGCGGGCGGTGAACTGACAGGTTGAACGGTACAGCCCGTCATTGTTGGGGTCTTTTGCTACATTGCCGAAGTAGAAGCCCGTGTCAAACGGACGGTGGCTTGCACACAGCAGCTCGTTTTCACAGACTTCAAGCGGGGCTGTGCCGTCCATGGCATGGCGGTAGGCATTGACCACGGTGGCAACATAGTAGGCGGTTTTCATCCTGCCTTCGATTTTGAACGAAGTGACCCCCGCATCGGCAATATCCTGCAGAAAATCAATACATTTCATATCTGCGGAGCTGAGCACCGCCGTTGCCCCTGCATCTTCAATGACAGGCAGATACATATCGGGGCGTTTTTCTTCCACAAGATAGTAATTCCAACGGCAGGGCTGGGTGCAATCCCCGCGATTGCCCGAGCGATGGGAAATGTAAGAACTCAAAAGGCATCTTCCCGAATAAGCCATGCACATCGCCCCGTGCACAAAGGCTTCTATTTCAAGAGAATCAGGGGTCTTGTCGCGAAGCACTTTGATGTCATCAAGACGCATTTCGCGGCCCAACACCACACGCTTTGCTCCTAATTTGTGCCATGTTGCGGCGGATTTCCAATTGACACAGTTTGCCTGCGTGCTGACGTGCAGTTCCAGTTCGGGAACCTTTTCTTTCAGTTCTGCCAGCACCCCGAGGTCGGACACAATGGCAGCATCCGCACCCGCTACAAGCAGATTTCTGCCGTATTCCGCCAGCGCATCAATTTCACCGTTTTCGGCAAAGCAGTTCACGGTGACATACATCCGTTTACCTTTTGCGTGCACATCCTGCGCGGCTTGTTGCAGTTGTTCAAAGGTAAAGCCCGCGCTTTCGGCACGCAGCTGCAACATCGGCCCGCCGAGATACACCGCATCCGCACCGAAGTGCAAGGCAGTCTGCAAGGCCTCAGGTGTACCCGCCGGTGCAAGCAATTCACAGTTTTTCATATATCTATCCTCACGGTTCTCAAAAATATTTATTGTATTTTTATTCGTCCTTTTTCAGTTCATCGAACATAGCCCGGACGGACGGTGCATTCCTTGTGAGTTTTTTGATGCTCAGCTCATCTGCCTTATTGTTGGCAAGACGCAGGTTGTTTTCGGATGAAAGCAGCGCCGCCTTTGTCTTTTGCAAATGGTCGATGGTCTTGTCGATTTCTTCAATTGCCGTAGCGAATTTTTCACTTGCAATACGGTAATTGCGTGCAAAACCCTCTTTGAACGCATTCATATTTTCTTCAAAATGCAGAATATCCACCTGCTGATTACGCACGATCTGCAATTCCTGCCGATACTGCAAGGAATTGCGTGCGGCATTGCGAAGCAAGGCGATTATCGGAATAAAGAACTGCGGACGGATGACATACATTTTGGGATATTTGTAGGACACATCCACGATCCCGTTGTTGTAAAACTCGTTGTCGATTTCCAGCAAAGAAACGAGAATGGCATATTCGCAACCCTTTTCGCGGCGATCCTTGTCCAGTTCTTTGAAGAAATCTTCATTCTTATGCTTGGTTGCGGTGGTGTCGGCTTCGTTTTTCATTTCAAACATAATGGAAATAAATTCCGTGCCGTCCTCGGCACATTCGCGATAGATAAAATCACCTTTGCTGCCGGTGCGGGCATCGTTGTCTTTTTCAAAATACGCATTGGGAAATGCCGTCATGCGCAGTGAATTGAACTGTGCCATGCAGTGCTGTTCCAGACTTTCGCCGATCATCTTAGTGGACTGACGCGCCTTGAAGTCCTTGTAATATTCGATCTGTTCGTCCTTCAGGCGCAGTTTGTCTTCGTATTGTTCCTTGAGTGCATTTTCCTGCAGACGGCTTTCCGTTTCCTTGCTTTTGAGTTCACCTTTGAGGTCGGCAATTTCCGTGGTCTTTTGGGACAGTTCTTCGTTCTTTTTTTCGACCGCCTCTGCCACAGCAAGTTTCTTCGCCGTTTCACCTGCATCCACTTTGGCTTTCAGTTCGGCAATCAACTGATCTTTGGCGGCAATTTCGGCTTCTTTTTTCGTCATGCCCGCCGCATATTCTTTTTCTTCCTGCAAACGGATCAGATCAAGCTCACTTTTTCGCTTTGCTTCCAATTCGCGTTCCCTGCGCTCGATTTCTTTTGCAAATTCCTGATCGCGCACCTGCCGCGCAATCTGATTATAGCCCGATTCGTCAACCTGAAATACTTCTCCGCAATTCGGGCATCTGATTTCCTGCATACAAATTCTCCTTGCCTTCCCTGCCGTGCCGCAACACGGCAATCCTTATATGCTGCCAAACTAATCGTTTTGTTTTTTACATTTTAATATAAAACCGGCCGGATTGCAACCGTTTTCGGCATCCTCACCATCCAAATAAATACAAAAACAAAAACACCCCGCAAAGCCTTTGGTATTTGGCATTGCGAGGAATTTGTTCAAATATTGTTATGCAATTTTTTCAAACCAATCTTCAGGATCATCCAGCCTGACCGAAGCACGCAGTGCAAAACGTGCATGCTTGTTTTTCTTATGCAGAAAAAAGAAAAACCGCCGATTTCTGATTTCGAAAAAGACTCATGTGCCTCTTACTTGCATTTTTCGGCTGAAAACAGTATAATATTCTCAATCAGAATGCGGAGTTGATAGTATGGCAAAAATAACGACAACAAAAACACATACAAGCGGTATTGCCTTGGGTGGGATCGGCACGGGCAGTGTCGAGCTTTTGCCGGACGGCGAGTTTCACTTCTGGCAGATCGCAAATCCGCCGAGGCTTACCAAAGTATGTTTCGAAGATAAGGTGGATGACGGGGAAGGCAGTGCAGGTGCGCTGTCTTTCTGGGTGCGTGAAAAGAAGGGCAACTGTGCTCCGATCGTTCGCAAGCTCGGAATGAAAACCGATCCCGATGACTTTACATACAGAATGTTCGCATGGAATAAGCCGGTTGAGCGAATCGATTTTGACGGCAGATTTCCGCTTTGTGGCCTTGACTATATCGACAGTGCTCTTTCCTGCAAGTTGAGCCTGCGGGCGGTTTCACCGTTTGTTCCGCATAACTCCGATATTGCAGCCACACCGGGGTTTTATATGGATTTTACCGTGGAAAACCCCACGGACAGCGATATTGAAATCAGTCTTTTGGGTACACTCGTGCCTGACTTTGCCAACAAAAATGAGGGAAACATAAACTCTCTTCATACTGTGGGAGACACAGTTGCTGTGCATATTGAGCCTGCAAAGCAATCAGATTCTGCTTGTTGCGGAGATGTATGCCTTTCCGTAAGCGGTGACGGTGATAAGTCTTATATTACGGCTGATTACTATCGCTTTATGAAGGAATTTATAGCCGATTCAAAACTGGGCATAACGCAGGAATCCGTTTTGTTCGGCTTCAGAGAAAAAGGCAGTCTTCCCAATACCGAAATCGGCACAAAGCCTGTGGCATTGCCCGAGGATTTGTCTTTGTTAAGTGATACACAACTGGATGCCTTGTGCGAGGAATATAAAAAGTACCCTTATGCCGCCTCCATGCTCAGCCGACGCCTGTATTGTAATCCTGGTTTTCTTGCGGCAAGAGAGAACAAGATTCTTTTCCTTGACTGCTGTTACAACCAGAATAAAAGAAAGGGACCGGATTTCGGTGCCTGTGCGCTTTGCTCTCAGGTAAATCTTAAACCCGGTGAAAAGAAAAACATCCGTTTTATTCTTGCCTGGTATTACCCGAATCTTATGGCGACGGATGGCGAAAAGATTGGTCATTATTACGAAAATCTTTATAAAAGCTCCTTGGATGCCAACAGATTTCTTGAAGAAGGCTATGACCGCATTTGTAAATCCGCTGTCGCTTTTTCCGACCTTCTTTACGCAACCGATTTACCGTCAATTTATCCCGATGCCTGGTCATCCAACCTTTCACCCCTGATAAAATGCTCCGTTTATCTCAAAAACGGAAATTTTGGTCTGTGGGAGGGACTGGGCTACTGCGGACTTCATACTACCGATATAACTTATCACGCATCATTTTCTCTTATCAGCCTTTTCCCCGACCTGCAGAAAAAGCAGATGAAAATGGGGGCTGCATACCAGAGAGAGGACGGCAGAGTGCATCACTGCTTCAGACCTGATATGAAAAGCACAAACAACGGCTTTGCCCGTGTCGATATCAATATGCAGTTTGTTCTGATGGTACTTCGTGATTATCTCTTTACAGGTGATAAGGATTATCTTTTGTCGATTTGGAATAACGTAAAAAGAGCAATGGATTCCACACAAACGCTTGACACGGATAAGGACGGTCTTCCCGATTACGATACAAAGCGGAACACCTACGATGCCTGGAATTTCTCAGGAACACCCGTATATATTTCTCTCCTCTGGCTGGCTGCTCTGAAAGCGGCTGTAATCATGGCTGACAGAGTAGGTGACAAGTCCTGCTCTGACAAATGGAGCAATATGCTTCTTAACGGCAAAAAATCTCTTGAGGAAACGCTCTGGAACGGTGCGTATTATAACCTCTGGAGAAATAATGACGAAATCGACGAATCACTGATGACAGACCAGCTTGACGGTGAATGGTTTCTGCGAATGCTGGGAATTTCCGGAAATCTTTCTGATGAAAGAGTCCGTTCGGTAGTTGAATTTATTTTCCGTAATAATTTTGATGATGAGCAGGGGCTGGTGAATGCTACCGTACCCGAAAACAAAAAAACATGTATAGATACATACAACAACTGTCAGACAATTGCTGTGTGGACAGGCATCGGCTATGCGTTCTCTGCCCTTGCACTGTCTGTCGGAAACCACGAAATTGCCGATACTGTCGTCAATTCAATTCACAGCAATCAGTTCAGGTTCGGCCACTTCTGGGACCATTGGGAGTGCGGACATCACTATACAAGACCGATGTCGAGCTGGAGCACACTGCTCGCCGTGGCGGGACTGAAAATCGACTATGAGAACAAAAAACTGAGTTTGCATCCGATCAATAAAAACATGACCTTCCCCCTGATCATCCCGGATGTACTTGCAAAAGTAACATTCACCGACGGCAAATGCAGCATCGAATGCTTAAAGGGTGATCTCAGCGATTGGGAAGTAATTGCAGTATAATCTTAATATGACAAAAGAGCTGACTGAAAAAAATCAGTTAGCTCTTTCCTTTTGCATGATGAAATTCTGTTACTGAATCCTTACCAAAAACCCGACCGATTTTCGGACAATGCGGACACAGATATCGTTTTTACGGTGCATCGTACAATTGGTAAAGAAAACCCCGGGAAGCCTTTGGTATCGGGCTTCTCGGGGGTTATGGTCTTTATTCCCACTCAATGGTGCCGGTGGGCTTGGGGGTGAGGTCGAAGAGGACGCGGTTGATGCCTTCGACTTCTGCGGTGATGCGGGCGGTGATCTTGTGCAGGACTGCGTAGGGTACTTCTTCGACCGTGGCGGTCATGGCGTCGGTGGTGTTGACGGCACGGATGATTGCCGGCCAACCTTCGTAGCGGCTTTCGTCCTTGACGCCGACGCTCTTGATGTCGGGGATAGCGATGAAATACTGCCAGACCTTACCGGCAAGGCCTGCGTTGTCGAATTCTTCACGCAGGATCGCATCTGCCTCACGCAGTGCGTGCAGGCGGTCACGGGTGATGACGCCCAGGCAACGCACACCGAGGCCGGGGCCGGGGAACGGCTGACGGTAAACCATGGCATGGGGAAGGCCGAGGGCTTCACCGACGACGCGGACTTCGTCCTTAAACAGGAGTTTGATGGGCTCAACGAGCTCCATAGCCATTTCTTCGGGCAGACCGCCGACGTTGTGGTGAGACTTGACGGCCTTTTTGCCTTCTGCCTGTTTGATGCTTTCGAGGATGTCGGGATAAATGGTGCCCTGTGCAAGGAAGCTGATGCCGTCGAGTTTTGCGGCTTCTTCGTCAAACACCTTGATGAATTCGGCACCGATAATCTTTCTCTTCTTTTCGGGATCGGCGACACCTGCAAGCAGGTCAAGGAAGCGGTCGGTGGCATCGATGTAAACAAGGTTTGCATCCAGACCGTTTTTGAAAACTTCGATTACGTTTTCGCTTTCGCCTTTGCGCATGAGACCGTGGTTGACGTGCACGCAGACGAGCTGTTTGCCGATGGCCTTGATGAGCAGTGCGGCGACAACGGAGCTGTCGACACCGCCGGAGAGTGCAAGAAGCACCTTCTTGTCACCGACCTGCGCACGGACAGCGGCGACCTGTTCGTCGATAAATTGTGCGGCAAGTTCGGGGGTGGTGATGCGGGCCATGGATTCGGGACGGAGATTGTTGCTCATGAAAATTCCTCCTGTATGATGAAAATTTTTAAACGAAAGAAATGCGCTGAAAAAGCGCGCGTGCCGACAGACACAGACGGCAATGATTGCCCCTTGCCGCCGACACGGATAGACATAAAATGTATATTTCTTTTGAATAGACGTATTATACACCCAAAAAAAACAGAGTGCAAGAAAAAAATAGAGGAATTTGGGGATTTTTTTGGGATGGCAGGTTTCACTCTTCTCGCCCCCCTCTGTTTTATATGTTATTACAAAAAAAATATAGAATTTTTGGTTATAATTTCCTCTTTTTTTCCTTGACAGTAATATTGCAGAGGTGTACCATATTTTATGTAAAAATCATTTTTTACACACCAATTTTATTTTGAAAGGAGTCTCATTATTATGATGGGCACAACCGGTATCGCGAGCGTTGTAGTGTCCTTTCTGTTGTCCGTTTTAACACTTTTCAACGGACTGCCGATCGGCAACATCAGCAACAACGCCGCACATTGGGACAAAGAACAAATTGCAGAAGAAAGATTGCAACAAATGTTTGATTACTTTGATGCGGTCATGCAACAGTCATTTGACGGTCCGGTCTATATCACACAGTCCGGTGATATGACTACGGAACCTGCCGATGACACACTTTGTTTTGAAGTGGATTTTTCATCCCTTGACAATTTTCTTCTTTTTACAAGCAAAGTCACTTCGGATGAAAACTTCTACGGCGGCGACTTTGTAAAGATGGATTACACTGCACTGGAAGGCAAAACCTACAGCGGCATGAAAGCCATTGACCTTGTGTACGATGCCATTCAGTTTGTTGCCGACAATGCAGAACTGATTTCCACCATTCTGACACAAGGTTTTGATTTCGGTATTCTCGGTCAGGTTATGCCGGATATTTTCAGCAAAAACGGACTGATGGGGAAACTGGATGTGAATGCACTGCTCACCGCCGCTTTCTCGAATCTTGCCGGTTACAATCTGGAATTGACACAAAATGAGTACGGCGCAATTGTTCTTGCTCGCTTCAACGAAGAACACAAACAAGGCGAATGCCGACACCCCGGCGAAAACACCTTCCACGATAGCTGGGGCTGGACCTATGAAGAATGGAATGAAGAAACGCAGGAATGGGAATGGGTTGAATATATCCGTTGCTACACCGCCCTTACCGCCGAAGAAAAAGCAAGTTACAGCCTGGAAAACTCCCTTGTAAAAATATTCCGTGACGCTCTTTACGAGTTAATAAGAGGGTTCGGTGCAAGTGAAGAAGATGCTTTTGCATTTGCACAAAACATCAACACGGCAAACATGGGTATGTATGCCATTATTCCTTACGTTGTAAGAGAACTGGTGAACATCGGCTCAGACAACCTGGGCGATGATATTATCCACTTCCTTCGTCAGGCATTTGTGTACATCTACGGTGCTGCAAATCTTCACGGGGATTTTGATTCGGACGATATCCGCGTAAAGGGAATCAGAGGCACGACGTATGAAGATGAATACGAATACAATGCCTATCTCTCGGAATACAATACTCTGTGCGATTACTATTATGCCAATTTTGAAGACGGCGACTACGCGCTGTTTGACTATGAACTGACCATTGACGGTATTGACTTTAAAATGTTTGAAGCTTCTTATAAGGAAAACGGCGAACTTGTGTTCTATCCTTATGAAGAAACCGTCAGCGGTAAAGAGATTGACAAGGTCATTGAATCCGTTTTCGATGTCCGTTTTGCGGTTCCCTCCGACTACACACCCGATTCATCCGTAAGAGGTGAACTTGTGGTAGATCCCGCCACGGACACAAAATATTATGTTGACGAGGATGGCGCGGTATACGAACTTTATGAAAGTGTATTCCCGGTTGCAGGCGAAGTCGATCATGAAGTGATCCGCACGCTGACCGATGAAGATATTGTTGCCATGCGTACACTCGGCATCTATGCCGACGGTTCCTTCACGCAGATTGATATAGACAGAACCTACTGCAAAGACGGTTATTTCTACACGCACAACGACAACGAGTGGAAAGCATGGACGCTGGAAGAAAACACCACGTTCTATAAGAATCTGAACGCTTCCCTTGCTGATTTGTGTGCATTGGTGAATCCTTACTTTGTTTTCAACAACAATCAGTATGATTTCATTGACGGTGCAAGACAGGTCGGCAGCGGTTTTGCCGATCAGCTGAACAACATCATTGCAACTCTGCTTGCAAACAGTTGGACCGAAGAAGGTCTTGCAGAACTCAATTGGATTGCAGGCAGCAACGAACATCTGAATGACAATATCATGAAGTTCATCCGCACCGTCACCGCAAGACTTTTCTCCGCAGGAACAAGCACGGATCTCGGCAATCTGTCCATTCTGCTCAGAGAAATGGGTGAATCGGAAGGCGCAGACCTGCTTGACGGCATAAAGCAGTTCTTCAATGCCGATTACTACAAGACCGTAAACCTTGAACGCATTGTTGTGGACATTGCACTTGCGGTTATTGATACCACGGATATTCTGTTCTCGGAAACATTTGAAATGCCCGAAAACATTGATTCGATCGAAAAACTGACCGCATGCCTGGTCATTGCGGCAACAGACGAAGTCTTCCCTGCTCTGCACACATCTTCCGAATACATCAGAAACGGCAGAATGGTTGACAAAAGCGATGGGCAATGGAAAGAAGTCATTCTGGACAAAGGCTTTGAACTTGTCATGCGTTTGTGGGCAAAAGAAAACGATGCAAGTGCAGTCATTTTCACAACGGAAGAAATTGACAACTACAAACTGCAGGGCTGGACTTATATGGATTTCCTGGATGAAATCGTGGACCGTATGTATGTTTACATAGAAGGTCTGGTTGCTGTTTGTGACGACCTGCAGTGCCAACTCGGCATATATGACGGCAACGGCCCGTGGTACAAACTCAGCAAACTGCTCAATGCACTGCTGCCGACAAGCCTGTTCAGCGGTTGCGACAAGAACTACGGTGACGAATATCTGCCGTTTGATATCGGTGTATTCCTGGAAGAAGCCATTGCAGGCAATGTGCTCGACTTTGATGTCAGCGGTCTGCTCAATATTGTCACCGAAAATGCAAGCGACTTCAACCCCTTCTACGGCAACAATTTCCTCAAAGGCCTGCTCATCTGTGCACAGAATCTCATCAATGCGGTTCTGCCCGGCACAATCAAAGACGAAGACATTGTCACACCCGATCATCTGATTCAGAACGAAACCCTTGCAAAGGTTTTTGTTCAGTTGTTCGATGGATTCAATGCCCGCAAGACACAACTCGTGCCTGCCATTGTTTCCTGCCTTGAACTTTTCGGCATTTTTGAAACACTTCCCTTTGTGGATAAAGAAAGCGGATTCTGCTATTTCATCCGTGAGGACGAAGACGGTCAGTATGTATCCGTAACTGAATACTTCAAAAAGATCAACTTGGATTCAATCGTGGAAGTTCCTGCTGAAATCAACGGGTTGCCTGTAAAAGGATACGAGATGGGCTCTTCCGTAGAAGGTGCAACCGTTCATCTGCCCGACAGTATCAGATATTTCACAATTGATAGTTACTATTCAGGCATAAGCCGCTTTACGGTCAACGGCAGCAACCCGTTCTTGGAAGTTGCGGACGATGTTCTTTATAATGAAGACATGACCGAAATTCTGTCCTATCCCAATGATAAGACCGATGAAATTTTCATTGTTCCCTCTACCGTCAAAAATATTTATGCCTCAACATTCAGCAATGCCGTAAATCTCAGCGTGCTGAAAATTAACGAAGGCACACAAGGTATTTACTATTCCCCCAACGAGAACGACACATGGAAACGTTTCGGCAACCTTAAAGAAATTTACATTCCCGCTTCCGTAGAATATATCGATCCCGATGTTTTCAACACCTACCAGATGCAGTACGCGGTTATTCACGGACAGGTCGGCAGTTATGCACAGCAGTATTATCTTGAAAATGCAAACACGTTCAGCGACAATCTTTCAATCTCCTTCGAAGTCTATATCCCCGATGAACTGTTTTTAACTTTCAACACCGAAAAACAGGCTGTCAAATCCAACATTTATGTTTACGGTTACACCATGCCCGGCGCAACCATCAAGGTCTATGACGGTGATGAACTCATCGGCAAAGACAACAACATTCAGATCAGCAAAAATTCCAAGTGGGAAGCCAATGTTCCGCTTTACAAGCCCGTGGACAGCGGTTCTTACCACGACATTACGGTTGTAGCCGAAAAAGACGGCGAAACGGTCACTTCGCAGACCATCACCGTTTATTACGAAAAAGGCGCGGTCGTATTCAAGGAATTCAAGATGATTCATGCCGGTCATTACACAGTCACCGTGACGGATGACAACATCAACCGTCCGCACAGCATGACATGGATTCCCGGCGATAATTCCGACATCCGTGTAAGAGTACTCAACAGCAAGAAACTCGTTTCGCTTTACCTTGTCGCCAAGGAAGGCAGAACCGAATACAGAGTTGAATTAGAACGCTGTGAAAATGATTACTGGCTCGCCAAGAACTGTTTCCTGGGAGATCCTCCCGGAGTCATCAGACTCGAAGGTGTCATCAAGAACAACAACAAGTTTGAAACCGTGCAGATCGGCGGTGACATCAAAATTACCTTCCTGATCGACCCGTCGGGTAATGTTTATGAATTCAACACCGCAAATCCCCTTGCAGATGTCACAACAACGGTACAGTATTATGATGAAACTGTCGGCGAATGGGTGATCTGGGATGCTGAATACTACAATCAGATCAATCCCTGCGTAACCACAACGGACGGCGCATTCAAGTGGATTGTTCCCAAGGGACAGTGGAGAGTTGTCTGCGAAAAAGACGGCTATGAAGAATACATTTCCGAAGCATACGACATTCCTCCCGAAGTAACAGGTCTTCAATACTTCATGACCACCAACACGGCCCCCACGGTCAAAGAAAGTTTCTTTGCAGACGGTGTTGTTACCATCACCTTCGATCAGTACATGACCGAAAGCGTATTGGATGCTTCCGCTTATACCGTTAACGGTGCTGCTGTTGAGTGTGTTGATTCTATAACTGAGGCCTATGCTTATGATTATTACACAAAGGGCTACAAAACCGTTGCGCTCCTTTGCACGAATGCTGATGGCAATCCGCTTGCACAGGCTCCTTCCTGTGTAACGCTGAACAATGTTTACAATTATGCAAACATCGCCATTGCAACGAACACAACGATTGTTCCCACGGATCTTACAAAATATTACAACTTCACCGTTTCCGCAGATAAAACGGATGCTACAGTCGGTGACGTTGTAACCATCACCCTGGCAACCGAAGAAGAAATCACGGATGCGGTCAACGTAACTGTCAGCAATCCTGCCATCTTCGATTCCGAATATTATGTTTTTGACGAATTCGGCGATATTGCACAAACCATTGATGCCTCCATTCCCGAAAACCTTACATTCGATGAAAACGGCGAAGTTTCCTTTGCACTTGTTGCAGGCTTTGAAGGTAGCAGCACACTTAAATTCAAGGTCGGCGGTTCTGAAGTAACCTACACCGTTTATATCAATGCAAAAGCACAGAATGATCCGCATGTTCACGTATACGGTGATGCGATTGTTGTGCAATCCACTTGTCTGCTGGCAGGTTATTCGTATCAGGAATGCGAATGCGGCGATATTCTTTATACCGCATACGAACTTGCAGCACATACCCCCGTTGAAATTGTGAACGAAGACACATTGAGAAGCAAGGCTACCTGCCGTGCAAAAGCAACTTACTATTACACTTGTGATGTCTGTGACATGGTACTCAAAGACGGCGAAGTGTTTGAAGACGGCACCGTCAGCAATGCCGATTACTTCGCAAGCGGCGATCTCCTGAAACATGATTTTGACGAAAACGGCGCTTGCAAAAACTGCCCTTATATTGAAATGAACCCGACTCCCGCATGCAAGCATGCAAACACAACCACCACCGACATCTCTGCTACCTGTACCGAAGACGGTCTGGAAGGCAAGATTGTCTGTGACGACTGCGGTGAAACCGTCAATGAAGGTACGGTTGTTGATGCTCTCGACCATGATATCGTTGTTGACAAGGGCTTTGCGCCGACCTGCGAAGAAACAGGTCTTACGGACGGTCAGCATTGCTCCCGTTGCAATGATGCCACCGTTGCACAAACCGCAATTCCCGCACTCGGCCACAAGGAAGAAACCATTCTCGGCAAGGCGGCAACCTGCTCAACAACAGGTTTGACCGACGGCAAAAAGTGCACCGTCTGCGGTGAGATCACGGTTGCACAGGCCGAAATTGCAAAGATTGCCCACAACAAGGTGACAATCAACCAAACACCTGCGACTGCCACGGAAGACGGCTACACGGGCGATGTTGTCTGTTCTGTTTGTGATGAACTGCTCGAAGAAGGCAATATCATCCCTGCCACGGGTGAAGAAGACAACAACTGTGATCATCTGTGCCATAAGGACGGCATCATGGGCATTTTCTGGAAGATCATCAGATTTTTCTGGAAACTGTTCAAGATGAATCCCGTCTGCAGTTGTGGCGAAGCACACTATTAAACACATCATAAAAACAGAGACCTGCTTGGGCGAACTCACATAGGGATTTACACGGTTTTGAAGGAATCTTTTCTCCCACAGAAACACCCGAAGGCTTTGAAATACACAAAGTATTTCAGCATCCTCCGGTTGCTCCTGTGAAAAAAATCTAACCTTCAAAACTGCGAAGCACTCCAAAAAGAGAGATTTTTTCGCAGGACAATGAAAAAAGCCATGGTAAGGCTAACGCCTACCATGGCTTTTTGAAGTAGTATTGCGGGAAAATATCCGTTTTGGAGCGTATAAATCCCTATGTGAGTCCGCCTTTCGGCAGGTCTTTGTTTATTGGGCAGGCAAACCGCAAGTTGCACTATTTTTCCCGTGTTGTACAATCCCTGTTGCAAAAACAACTTTTGTGTGTTATTATATATTTATATTTATTTAAAAGGGGGATTCATTTTGGCTGAACAGCAAAACAATGTACAGACCTATACCGATGAACAACTCGGTTACGTGTATCAGAACAGACGCTATGTCGGCAACAAGGAAACCGCCGGCTTCGTGCTGTGGGATGCCGCACAGAGCCTGAATATCAACACGTATGCCGGTCGATTCATTACCAACATCGTTAAAATCGACCTCGGCTATCAGACCATTGCAAGATCCATCAACAGTGTGTGGGATATTATCAACGATATTTTCACTGCCGCCATCGTCGAAAAAACCCGTACCCGTTGGGGTAAATTCCGTCCTTATCTGCTGGGTCTTGCCATTCCCGGCTGTATTGCAACTTTGCTTTACTGGTTCATGCCCTATCTGTTTGCAGGGCAGAATGCCATGTCTGTCAGCAAATTCGCGTTCTACCTTGTGCTCGAAATCCTGCGTGAAGGCGTGGGTACGTTCCAGAGCATTGCAAGAACGGGTATGCTTGCCGTTATCACCCCACACCCCGTGGACAGAACAAGGCTTATCACCATGGCAAACTTTGCTTCGGGCTTCTTCGGTGAAAAACTGCCCGAACATGCCATGACGATTTTGCTCGACGTCATCGACAACAAGGCACTCAAATCCGCCGCCACCATCGAAAAGCAGTTGCGTGGTGCATTCGTCGGCATGGGTGCCGCTACCACCATCATTTCCAGCGCAATGTCCTTCTGGTTCTTCATGAATTCCAAAGAACGTGTTATGCAGTCGGTCAAGACCCCGAGCATCCTCGACTCCTTGCGTTCCATTGCCAACAACAAGCCTGTTCTGCTGATGACCCTTTCAGATTTCCTCGCGGGCTTCGGCATTTCGGGCAGTAAGTCTGACTACTACATCGACGTTCTGCACTTTGCATCCATGACCCTTGTGGCTGGAATTCCCGCCGCACCGCTGTCCCCCGTTTCCTACTCCTTCGTTCCGTGGTTCAGAAGAAGATTTTCCAGCCGTTTCCTGTATATCGTCAGCCGCAACATCGGCAACTTCCTGCATGTGTTTGTGTTCCTGTTCGGCTGTATCGGCATGAACCGTAAGACCTACGCAGGTGGTTTCTATCAGAAAAAACTGCCGATGTTTTTCGCCATGGCTCTCTGGGAACTCATCTGGACGGTATTCTACGGCCTGATGAGTGTTATCGGTACCGAACTGTACAACGAATCCATGGACTATTGCGAATGGAAAAACGGTTACCGCACCGAAGCCATGACCAGTGTTGCCAAGGGACTTGCCTACAAGGTTTCGGCATCGGTCAGCGGTGTCGTGACCACAGCCCTCAAAAAGATCGTCGGCTACGATCAGAACGCATACACGGCAGGCACCGAACAGCCCGACAAGGTCAAGTTCTGGCTGTTTGCGATGTTCACCATCATTCCCGCCATCACAAGTTCTTTGGGTATCGTTCCCATGCTGTTCTATGATCTGCACGGCAAGAAAAAGGAAATGATGTATGCCGAACTTCTCACCCGCAGAAAAGAAGCCAGCATTGCCGCTTCCGAAGGTGACCTCGAAGCCATCAAGGAGATGGAATCCAAGCTCAAAGCCATCCGCGACGGCAAAAACTGACCTTATATTATATAAATAGTATATAAATATTTAGTTTATTTTAAAATTTTTATAAATGTTTTTATATTTTCTCTTGATTTTTATTTATTTTTAATATATATTAAGAGTTAAGGGTGGCAGGTTCTGCCGATTATTTCAGAAAGGAGTATACGTCATGCCTGAATTTACTTATGAGATCGTAAAAGAATTCGGTGTCATTTCCGAAGGCTCCGGCGGTTGGGCAAAAGAACTCAACCTCATCAGCTGGAACGGCAAAGAAGCAAAGTACGACATTCGTGACTGGGGCCCCGAACACGAAAAGATGGGCAAGGGTATTACCCTCACCGCCGCTGATCTGAAGGCTCTCAAAGCCCTGCTTGACACAATTGAACTTTAATTTTTGCAAAAGCACCGCCGCAGGAACTCCCGCGGCGGTGTATTTTTTATTTGCCGCAAAAATCAAACAGTCGGATAATTTACGGTTTATCTTGCAAAGCGGTTTTATTTTCGGTATAATAAATAAAAGTAAACATCACGGAGGCGGTAAAATGATTTTCGATATAAAGAATTTTAGCTACACCATCATCTGCGAACAAGCCCCGACGGATACACTCGTTGAAACAGTCGTCAACGACAACACACTCGATTTGTTCGTGACTGCAACAAAGGACAAACTGAAATTCATTGAACTGCGATGGGATTTTGAAAGCTGCCCGGATCTGTATGTTCTCGGTGACGTGTGGGAACGCAGTTACGGCGAACTGGAGTTTGCAAAATTAAAAGACTGCACCCGCCATTTTCCGTGGTATTTCATTGCAACGGACAAAGAAAAATGCCGGTGCTTCGGTGTAAAAACCCAGCCCAATGCCTTTGTCAGCTTCCGCTACACCGAAACGGGCATCACCGCTTTGGTGGACTGCCGCAACGGCGGCAACGGCGTGCACCTCAACGGCAGAAAACTGCAACTTTGCACCTTTGTGTACGCACAGTTTGATTCTGCAAACCTGACCGAAAGCCTGCACACCTACTGCAAAATGCTGTGCGACAATCCGATTCTGCCGACCGAACCCGTTTACGGCGGCAACAACTGGTACTATGCCTACGGCAAAAGCAGTTACGAGCAGATTGCATCCGATGCACGTTTTCAGGCAGAGCTTGCAAAAGGCATCAACAACCGTCCGTTCCAGGTGATTGACGACGGCTGGCAGATCAATCCCTGCTCGGGGCCGTGGATCGTGAACGACAAATTCCGCGATATGAAACAGCTTGCCGATGAGATCCGTGCAAGCGGTGCACGTCCCGGCATCTGGATTCGTCTGCTTGAAACCAAAGACGAAAAAATGACCCCCGACATGCGCATTCACCGCAGCGGCAAGCGACAATACCTTGACCCGACCATCCCCGCCGTGCAGGAATATATCAAAGCCGACATTGAAATGATAAAAAACTGGGGTTACGAACTGCTCAAGCACGATTTCACCACCGCCGACCTGTTCGGCAACTACGGCAACAGCCTGAACGAAACCGTGACCAAGGTGGACGACTGGCATTTTTATGACCAGACCAAAACCAATGCCGAGATCACCCTTGATTTTTACAGACTCATCAAAGAAACCGCCGGTAATATGTATCTCATCGGGTGCAACACCATTTCGCACCTGTGTGCAGGTCTTGTGGAACTCAATCGCATCGGTGATGACACCAGCGGCAGAGAATGGGCAAGAACCCGCAAAATGGGCATCAACACCCTTGCATTCCGCCTTGCACAGAACGAAGCATTCTATATGTGCGATGCAGACTGCGTGGGCATTCTTGACAACAATATTCCGTGGGAGCTCAACAAGCAATTCCTGCATCTGCTGTCTTACAGCAACACCCCGCTGTTTGTGTCCTGTACCGATCAGGTAACAGAAGAACAGAAAAAAGACCTCGCCGAGGCTTACAATGTGTTCCAGCAAAAGCACACCATCCGCCCGTTGGATGTTTTTGAAAACAAAACCCCCTGTGTGTGGGAAATTGACGGCGAAACCGTTACTTACAATTGGGAAGAATAAAAATTAAACATAAAAAGGAGTATTACTATGGCAAAAATTCTGATCAGCCCCTCCAAATATGTGCAGGGTGCAGGCGAAATGGGCAAACTTGCCGATTACGCAAAAAATTACGGCAAAAAAGCGCTCATCCTCATCACCGCATCGGGCTACAAGAGAATCGGAAACATCATTGAAAACAGCTTCGCAGGTACCGATTGTGAAATCGTTTTCGATTATTTCAACGGCGAATGCTCCAAGAATGAAATCAACCGCCTGATCGCAGTGATGAACGAAAAGGATTGCGACCTGATCATCGGTATCGGCGGCGGCAAGATTCTTGACACCGCAAAGGCAGTTGCTTTCTATTGCAAGACTGCTGTTCTGATCTGCCCCACCATCGCATCCACCGATGCTCCGTGCAGTGCACTTTCCGTTATTTACACCGATGACGGCGTGTTCGAAGAATACCTGTTCCTGCCCGCAAACCCCAACATGGTGCTCATGGATACCGACATCATCACCAAGTCCCCTGCCCGCCTGACCGTTTCGGGTATGGGCGATGCACTTGCAACCTACTTTGAAGCAAGAGCTGTCAAAGCAAAGGACGCAGGCACCTGCGCAGGCGGCAAGGTTACCAACGCCGCCATGGCTCTGGCAAAGCTCTGCTTCGACACCCTTATGGAAGAAGGCGTGAAAGCAAAGATCGCACTGGAAGCCGGCGCTTGCACGGAAGCGGTTGAAAAGGTGATTGAAGCCAACACACTGCTCAGCGGCATCGGTTTTGAAAGCGGCGGCCTTGCAGGCGCACATGCCATCCACAACGGCCTGACCGTACTTTCCGAATGCCACCACATGTACCACGGCGAAAAGGTTGCATTCGGCACACTCACACAGCTTGTTCTTGAAAACGTGGACGGCGACGAGCTCGAAAGAATCATTGATTTCTGCATCGAACTCGGCCTGCCCGTCACCTTCAAGGAACTCGGCATCACCGAAGTGACCGACGAAAAGCTGTTTGCCGTTGCCAATGCCGCCTGCGCAGAAAGCGACACCCTGCACAACATGCCCTTTGAAGTCACCCCCGAAAAGGTCGTTGCAGCCCTCAAAGCCGCCGACGCCTACGGCAGATACTTCCTCGGAGAATAAAACAGTAAAATGCACACCGCCGCAGGTTTTAAAGCCCACGGCGGTGATTTTTGTGCTGTTCATACAAATTGGTGCTGTGCACCATAATGTATCGTTTTCATTTGTTTTTATAATATTTTTCTCTTAAATGCTTTGAAAAAGTATTCATTTCTTTTATAAAATCTAGCATTTGATCTCTTTTATCTTCATCTAAAACAAAACCTGTGCTTATTTTTATCATTCCATGCCCATAAGGGTCATATTTATAAAAGACTTCACCATTTTTGTGAATTTCAAAACCTTGAAAATCTGAAATTACAAATTGCTTTGTTACAACAAATACATCTATCACAACTCTGTAATAATTATCAAGGTAGATAGCAGCTTCAAAAATTCCCGTATCATTTTTGCATTTAAATTTTTTAGGATAAAGTTCCCTTTCTTTGCTCTTTTCAATCCATTTTTTTTGATCTTCCGGAATATTCTTCAAAAGATTTTTCATTGAAAAAGGCGTATCATCATCAGCAACGGAAAAAGAAATAAAAAATCGTCTCATTATAAGTACCCTCCATTCTTTGTTTTATGTTTTCACCATTAAAAATTTATTCAATTTTCCTGCACACAAGCACCTGTGATATCAAGGTCAGCGAAATGAGCAAGCCCACCACGGAGAAATACGAAAGTCCGAACATAAGCGGTCCGAATGAGAGGATACACGCGGCAATCAGAATATAAAAAGACACATTTTTCAGCTTCTGCTTGCCTGTCAGACAGTAAATCAGCAACAATGCAAACACAACCACCGTCAGCACCGCCGTAATAAACGGAGTAAAATTGGCATAGCCGTAGGGGGTCAGGCTGAAATAGGAGAATGTTTCTCGCTTTGTTTCTTCGGGTGACACCGCAAAATTGCAGACCGCACCGTAAGGCAGGATTTCTAAGAGCAGGGTCACAAGCGGCAACAAGAGAAGCAGGAATCGTTTCTTTTGCATGAGTTTCTCTCCTTTTTCTTTTAGATTATATGATTTTCCTTTATTTTTCCATAAAAAACTGTGTTCTTGCCTTTTGCCTGCGGCTGTGCTATACTTTTCCCTAACTTCTATTTTGGAGAGAAAATGATGAAATTTCTGAAAGATGCAAGACTGCAACTGACATTGTCCATGGTCGTGTTCGGAACGATCGGTCTTTTTGTGCGCAACATCGGTCTGCCGTCGGGTGAAATTGCTCTGTACAGGGCGGTCATGGCGACGATTCTGGTCGGTTTTGTACTGCTGTTCACCAAACAGCGCATTGACTTTGCGAAAATCAAAAAAGAACTCCCCTTGCTGCTGCTGTCGGGTGTGGCAATGGGTTTTAACTGGATTTTGCTGTTTGAAGCCTACAACTACACCACCGTGTCTGTTGCAACCTTGAGTTATTATTTCGCCCCCGTCATCGTCACTCTTGTGTGCCCGTTGCTGTTCAAAGAAAAAATGGGGCTTAAGCAATGGCTGTGCTTCGGTTTTTCAACACTCGGCATCGTGCTCATCACGGGCATCGGGGATTTGAGTGCGGGAACAAACCACATCAAGGGTATTGCATTCGGCCTGGGTGCCGCGGGACTTTATGCCACAGTCATCCTGCTGAACAAATTCATCAAAGGCGTGCAGGGTCTGCACCGCACCTTTTTGCAGTTTCTTGCAGCAACGGCGGTGCTGATTCCCTATGTCGGATTCACAGACGGCTGCAACCTCGGCACGCTGAACACAAAGGGATGGATTTTCCTGCTTGCGGTCGGCATTGTGCACACGGGAATCACCTATTGCCTCTATTTTTCTTCTCTTAAAGAATTACCCGGTCAGAAAGCCGCTATTCTCAGTTATGTGGATCCATTGGTGGCGGTGCTGTGCTCGGTAACAATTCTGCACGAGAAGATGACAAGCCTGCAAATCATCGGAGGTGCATTGATTTTGGGCTTTACCCTGTGGAATGAGATTCCGACAAAAAATTTAAGAAAAAATACAGGAAAAAGGTGAAAAAAATATTGACACCGGCAAAACGCTGTTGTATAATAGCGAAGTGTCAAATGACAAGAATGTTAATACCCACGCGGTTAAGCGGAGGGAGGGAATAGAGAATGAGTACGATCAAAGTTAAAGAGAACGAATCTCTCGACAGTGCGCTGAGACGTTTTAAGCGTCAGACATCTCGCGACGGCGTTATCCAGGAAGTTCGCAAGAGAGAGCATTACGAGAAGCCTTCTGTTAAGAGAAAGAAGAAATCGGAAGCGGCTCGTAAACGTAAGTATAAGTAAAAGAGCAAAAACGGGCCTTCTTGTAAGGTCCGTTTTAACTTTTTTTGAATTTATGATTATGTTCGATTGAATTTTTACCAATAATATGGTATTATATAATACGTGCCTTGTGCAGAAACAGAAAGAAAGGAGTGTCCGTTCATGCACGATGCTTACCCCGATTATGAATACAAACGCATTACGGACATCACCCTGAATGACCTGTACAACATGGGCGCAAAAGCCGTTGCGGTGGACCTTGACAACACCACCGTGCTTGACAGCACCCTGCGTGCCCCGGGCGGTGTCAAAGAATGGCTGCAAACGGTTCGCGCGGCGGGATTTCCCGTAATCATCATTTCCAACACCTACACCATCCGTGCATGGTGGCTGAGCAAGAAGTTCGGCAACCTGCCGTGGATTTCCATGGCAGACAAGCCGCACACCGCAGCCTTTTTCAAAGCCGCAAAAATGCTCGGCATCGAAGTCAGCGACATGGTTATGATCGGCGACAGACTGTTCACCGATGTCATGGGTGCCAACAAAGCGGGTGCCATTTCCATAAAGGTCGATCCCTTTGAACCTGAAAAACTCTTTGCCGAAAAATTCCGCAAAGAGCGCAAAAAAGAACGCGAATACCTTGAAAAAAGGAGAAAAGAACGCAATGCAGAAAATCGCCGTTTTAGCAGAAAATCTGAAAAAATCAAGTGATGCCGCACTGATTTTCAGCGAGGTCAACCGCCGTTATTATACCGATTTTCCCAGTTCCGACGGTTGTCTGCTTGTGTGTGCAGACGGTTTTTTCCGTTTTTGGACCGACAGCCGCTATACCGAAGCCGCAGGCAAGGTCATCACCGCCTGTGATGTGTGCGACAGCACCGACCTTGCAAAGCAGCTCAATGAAATTTTTAAAGAGAAAAACATAAAAAAGGTCAGTATCGAAGCCGACCGCATGACCGTGGCTGAATACAAAAAGTGGTGCAAAGACCTGCCCGATGTGACCCTTGACGACAGCGATGCACTCACAAAGCTCATTGAAGAACAGCGCATGGTCAAATCCGAAGAAGAAATCAGCCTGATTCTTGCCGCACAGAAAATTGCGGAAGATGCATTTGACTATATTTTAGGCGAAATCAAGGTCGGCAAAACCGAAAAAGAAATTCAGCTCGCCCTTGATTATTATATGCTTTCCCACGGCGCAGAGGCTTTGTCCTTTGAAACGATTTGCGTCAGCGGTGCGAATTCCTCGATGCCGCACGGTGTTCCGACCGACAAAAAAATCGAATCGGGCGACTTTCTGACGATGGACTACGGCGCAGTTGTCAACGGCTATCATTCCGATATGACGAGAACTGTTTTTGTCGGAACGCCGACCGAAGAACAAAAAGAAGTTTACAATACCGTGCTTGCCGCACAGCTCGCGTCCCTTGAAGCACTCAAAGACGGTGTGACAGGCAAAGATGCCGACAAAGCAGGCAGAGATATCATCGAAGCCGCCGGTTACGGCAAAAACTTCGGCCACGGCACGGGTCACGGTGTAGGCATAGAAATTCACGAAGAACCCCGCGTCAGCCCCAAATCCCCGCACACCCTGCACACAGGTCACGTGGTGACGGTCGAGCCCGGCATTTACCTGCCCGGTAAATTCGGTGTGCGCATTGAAGACATGGCTGTGATCACCGAAAACGGCTGCCGCAACCTGACCACCTGCCCCAAAGAATTGATTTGTTTATAAATTTGTTTAAAATTTTAGTTTAAGAATAGAGGTTATCAAAAATGAGAACAACAGGCGTAACTTCCAGAGGTATCATTTGTCCGATCTTCCAGCAGGGTGACGACCTTGCCGGCGAAATCGTCAAGAGCATTCTGGCTGCCCGTGACAATGAAGGTTTTGAACTCAATGACGGCGACATCGTCGGCGTAACGGAAGCCGTTGTCGGCAGAACGCAGGGCAACTATGCCACCACCGAACAGATTGCCGCAGATGTCAAAGCAAAGCTCGGCGGCAAGGACATGGGTATTGTGTTCCCCATCCTCAGCCGTAACCGTTTCTCGGTGCTGCTGAAGGGGCTGTCCATGGCTTGCGAAAAGCTGTATGTGCAGCTTTCCTACCCCGGTGACGAAGTCGGTAATCAGCTTGTGAGCATCGACGAAGCAGACGAAAAGGGGGTTAACCCCTATTCCGATTCCTTTGACGAAGCAGGTTTCCGCGCCGTGTTCGGCAACAACACCGTGCACCGTTTCACGGGTGTGGACTATATTGAGTTTTACAAGAGCTTCGGTGACAACATCGAAATCCTCTTCTCCAACGACCCCAAATATATCCTCAACTACACCAAGAATGTTCTTTGCTGCGACATCCACAGCCGTTTCCGCACACAGAGAAGAATCAAGGCAGCCGACGAAAACGCAAACGTATGGAGAATCGATCAGATCCTTAACGAAAGCGTTGACGGCAGCGGCTGGTCCGAATACGGTCTGCTCGGCTCCAACAAGGCAACCGAAAATAAGGTCAAGCTTTTCCCCCGCGATTGTGCCGCTTTTGTTGCTGACCTGCACGCAAAGCTCAAGGAAGCTACCGGCAAAAATATTGAGTGCATGGTTTACGGCGACGGTTGCTTCAAGGATCCCGTCGGCGGCATCTGGGAACTGGCTGACCCCGTTGTTTCCCCTGCACACACCCCGCGTCTTGTAGGCACTCCCAACGAACTGAAAATGAAATACTTTGCAGACAACGAATTTGCCGATCTTTCGGGTGAAGAACTTGCAAAGGCAATGCGTGAAAAGATCCGCGCCAAGGATGCCGACCTTGTGGGCAACATGCAGAGTGAAGGCACCACCCCCCGCCAGCTGACCGACCTGCTCGGTTCCCTTTGCGACCTGACCAGCGGCAGCGGCGACAGAGGCACCCCCGTGGTTCTGATTCAGGGTTATTTCACCAACTACGCAAGCGAATAATTTGCACTTGCAATTTAAGGAAATTTATATTATAATATTTCTGTTAAAAAACTTTCGGGTGCATGACCCGTATAAGGAAAGGAAAGATAAATTATGGTAGTAGCCGGCGATTTCAGAAACGGCATGACTTTTGAAATGGATGGTGCGGTCTGGCAGATCGTTGAATTCCAGCACGTTAAACCCGGTAAGGGCGCAGCTTTTGTTCGTACCAAGATCAAAAATGTTATTGCAGGCGGCGTTGTTGAAAAGACCTTCAGCCCCTCCGACAAATATCCCACCGCATACATTGAAAGAAAAGAAATGGAATATTCCTATTCCGACGGCGGTCTGTATTACTTCATGGACAATGAAACTTACGACATGATCCCCGTTTCCGAAGCTGATCTTGACGACAACTTCAAGTTCGTTAAGGAAAACATGGTTTGCCGCATTCTGTCCTACAAGGGCAAGGTTTTCGGCGTGGAACCCCCCACATTCGTAACCCTGCAGGTCACCGAAACCGAACCCGGCTTCAAGGGCGACACCGCAACCAACACCCTCAAGCCCGCAACGCTTGAAACCGGTGCTGTTGTCAGAGTTCCGCTGTTCATCGACGAAGGCGAAATGATCAACATCGACACCCGTACGGGCGAATACATGTCCCGCGCATAAAATTTTCAATCTCCCCAATTCAACAAGGAGGAATACAATTATGACTACAATCGAAAAAGTTGCATACCTCAAGGGTCTTGCTGACGGTCTGAATGTGGACAAGGCTTCCGCAGAAGGCAAGCTTTTCTCCGCTATCATCGATGTGCTTGACGATCTTGCACTCAGCGTGGAAGACCTCACCGATCAGATCGATGCCATCGACCTTGATCTGAGCGACCTCGAAGAATACGTTTACGAAGAAGACGAAGACGAATTCTGCGACGGCGATTGCGAAGGTTGCGACGGCTGTGACGGCTTTGGCGAATTCGAAGAAGATGCTCTTTATGAGTTCGAATGCCCCGCTTGCCACGAAATCGTTTACTTTGACGAAGAACTGTTCGACGGCGAAGACGATGCCATTGAATGCCCAAACTGCGGCACAGTTCTTGAACTCGACGCCATCGGCGAAGACGAAGAAGACGACGACTGATTTATATCACTCCCAAACTCCCTGCTAAAGTAAGCAGGGAGTTTTTTTGATGCCGAGTGAAAATAAATTATGCTTTAGCGGTGCCTTGCGTTGACAAGGAATATAAAATATTTTATAATAAAATAGATTCTGTTTATCCTTTTTGATTCTTTTTTCGGAGGTGTTTTGTTTTGAACAAAAATTGTCCGACTGCGCGCGATATGGCTCTGGCAGGAAAACTGCTTTGCTTTACCGATGCCGCAACACTGCCGCTTGCATTCACCTATGACGGCAACAAGGTGTTCGGCTTGCCCGAGGAATTCAAGGCCGTGGTGCACAAGGAGCGCATTTCGTCTGAACTTGTGCGCACGACCGTTTCGGGTATCGACAAAAACGGGTTGGAAATCCGCGGTGAATACACCCGCTATCTTGATTACCCCGTATGCGAATGGTGCTTCACTTTCACCAACCGTTCCCGCAAAAACAGCCTGCCCATCACAAAACCCATGATTTACGGAAAACTGACGGGCGAGCATCCGACCCTGCGTCACGGCAACGGCGACGATTGCACCAAAAACGGCTATTCATGGAACACCGATGCTGTTAATGAAAAAATCACCCTCTCTCCGCAGGGCGGCAGAAGCTGTTTCGGGGCTTTTCCGTACATGACCCTCGATTTCGATACCTACGGTGTGAACCTTGCCATCGGCTGGCCGGGGCAGTGGGAATGCGTTTTTGCGCCCGATGACGACGGCGTTGTGTTCCGTGTGTGTCAGCAGGAATTTGATGCCGTGCTGTATCCCGGTGAGAGCATCCGCACACCGCGCCTTACCATGCTTTGCTTTGAAGGGGACGAAAACCGCGGTTGCAACATCTGGCGAAAATGGTATCTGCGCCACATTCTCCCGCGGGAAAAGGACGGAAACCCCATCCGTCCCAAGCTGTTTGCGCACACCTTTGCTATCAACGATATGCCGGAATTTACAGGCATCACCGAAGAAAACCAACTGCGCGCCATCAACGAATATGCTCGCCGCGGCATCGACCTTGATGCGTGGTGGATCGATGCGGGCTGGTACCCCTGCGACGGCGACTGGCCGACCACAGGCACATGGCAGGCAGACGTGCGCCGTATGCCTGCAGGTCTTGCCCCCATCGGCAAACTCTGTCGCGAACACGGCATGGAACTGCTTTTGTGGTTTGAACCCGAGCGTTGCCGCAAGGGCACAAAGCTGTTCAACGAACACCCCGAATGGATGCTGCATCTGACCTACCCCGACGGCAATACTGACATGAACTACCTTGTGAATTATGCCAACCCCGATTGCCTTGCATACATGACCGACCTGCTCGACGGCATTATCAAGAATTACGGTGTGAACATCTACCGTCAGGACTTCAATTTTGCGCCGCTGCCCTATTGGAAACAGCATGATGAACCCAATCGCAAAGGCATGCTCGAAAACCTGCACACGCAGGGCATGTTGCAGCTGTGGGACTCGCTTCTGGAACGCAATCCCGGATTGCTTATCGACTCATGCGCTTCGGGCGGCACAAGAAATGACCTGGATGTGATGCGCCGCAGTGTGCCTTTGCAGTACACAGATGTGGGACTGCGCAACCATGTGCTCAAACAGAAGCAATATCGCCAGATGTTTGAATGGATTCCCTATTTCCGTTCCCATGTGATGAACGGCGACAATGCCGAGGGCGGGTACGAACCAGAAAGCAACAAGCCGATTGATGAATTTGCTTATCAGGCCGCCATGACTCCCGCGGTCACGACCATGCTCGAATACAATGACAGCGAAGAAAAATTTGAACTGACCCGCAAGATGATTCCCATCTGGCGCAAGGCCGCACAGATTGAACTGTCGGGCGATTACTACCCGCTGACCGAATGCAACAACGACCCGACTGCATGGTATGCTTGTCAGTTTGATGATGAAAACTTAAGTGAGGGTTTTGTGCAGATCATCCGCAACACACAGGCGGAGGATGTGCGCTTTACGGTCAATCCCGTGGTGCACCCGAATCGCAAATACCGTTTTGTGAATGCCGTTTCGGGCGAAACAATTCTTTTAACATCCACACAACTTGAAAAAGGACTCAATTTCCACCTGCAAAAACGCAGCGGCGAAATCTGGTTCTACAAACATCGCGCAATCAGTGAGGAATAACAATGGCAGGAACGTTATATATTGTCGGCACCCCCATCGGGAATCTTTCGGATTTTTCCCCGCGAGCACTTGAAACACTCAAAACCTGTGATTTCATTGCCGCCGAGGATACGAGAGTGACCCGCAAACTGCTGACCTGTTTTGATTTTAAGAATGAACTTGTGCCCTATCATGAGCACAACCGCAAGGAAGCGGGTGCGCAGATTCTGCAACGGCTTCTTGCCGGCGAGAATTGCGCACTTGTGACGGATGCGGGCATGCCCGCCATCTCCGACCCCGGCGAAGACCTTGTCAATTCCTGCCACGAAAGCGGCGTGGCAGTTGCAAGTGTGCCCGGACCGAGCGCGGTGGTTACGGCGCTGGCTTTGTCGGGATTGCACACGGCAAGATTCACCTTTGAGGGCTTTTTGTCTGTTGCCAAAAAGAGCCGCCGCGAGCACCTTGCAAGCCTTGTCAATGAAACGCGCACGATGGTTTTTTACGAAGCGCCGCACAAGCTGCCCGCCACGCTCAAAGACATGTATGAAGCCTTCGGCGACCGCAGAATTGCCCTTGTGAAAGAGATTACCAAAATCCACGAAACCGTAGAACGCACCACCCTGCAAGAAGCCGCCGAAAAATACGCAACGGTCAAGCCCAAGGGTGAATATGTGCTCATTATTGAAGCAAAAACCGTCAAGGAAATCGACGAAGAACAGTCTGAAGACCCTGTTGCACTTGCAAAGAGCCTTATGGCGCAAGGCCTTTCTGCCAGCGAAGCCGCAAAACAGGCGGCAAGGCTGACGGGCACAAAAAAAGGCGACATTTACAAGGCATTGATTTCGTAATGTCTTTATGAGAAAGGATTCCTATGTCTGAAAAAAAATCATTGATTACCGTCCTGCAGGAAAAACAGGAAGAACTGGGGTACCTTCCCATGGACGAGTTATATAAAATTGCCGAAGAAACGGGCAATTCCCCCGCCCGTGTGCTCGGTGTTGCCACGTTCTACACGCAGTTCCGTCTGCAACCCGTAGGTAAGTATCTTATCATGCTCTGCAAGGGCACTGCTTGCCATGTCAACGGTGCCGACGGGCTTGAAAAAGCCATCTGCGAAGAACTCGGCATTGCCGACGGCGACACCACCGAAGACGGTCTGTTTTCGCTGAAAACCGTGGCATGCCTGGGCTGTTGCAGTCTGTCACCCGCCATGATGATCAACGATGACACTTACGGCTCGCTGACCCCCGCCAAAGCGGTGGCAATTCTGCGTGATATCCGAAAGGGGGAAGTACAATGAAAGTAGTCATCGGAAAGGGCAGTTGCGGCATTGCCGCAGGTGCTCTGAAAATAGAACATACCCTTAAAACACTGCTTGCCGACACCGCTTGTGAACTCGGTATTGCAGGTTGCATCGGCATGTGCTTTCTGGAACCCATTGTTGACATTTATGCCCACGGCGTTCTTCTGCGCCGTCTTGTGCGTGTTTCGGAATCGGACTGTGCAATCATTGCCGAAGCCGTGAAAACCGAAAACCTGTCTTTGCTCGACCATCTTACCGTCAGCGAAGAAGACAACGCATTCTTAACAAAACAGACCCGTATTGCATTGCGCAACTGCGGTCTGATTGACCCTGAAAATATTAACGCTTACATTGAAGCCGACGGCTACAAGGCACTCAGAAAAGTGCTGACCATGACTCCCGAAAACGTGATTGAGGAAATCAAAATTTCGGGTCTTGCGGGCAGAGGCGGCGCAGGCTTCCCGACATGGTTCAAGTGGAATGCCGCCCGTCAGAGTGCAGGGGACGAAAAATACCTCATCTGCAATGCCGACGAAGGTGACCCCGGTGCATTCATGGACAGAGCCGTTATTGAAAGCGACCCGCATGCACTTTTGGAGGGAATGCTCATTGCCGCCTATGCCATCGGTGCAACGGAAGCCTTTGTGTATGTGCGTGCGGAATATCCGCTTGCCATCGTCCGTTTGCAGAAAGCCATTGAAGATGCAACCGCAAAAGGCTATCTCGGTGAAAATATTCTCGGCTCGTCTTTTTCCTGCCATGTGCGCATCAAGGCGGGTGCAGGTGCATTCGTCTGCGGTGAAGAAACCGCCCTCATTGAATCTCTTGAAGGTAAACGCGGTATGCCGCGTCTGAAACCGCCCTTCCCCGCACAAAAAGGCTATGAAGAAAAGCCCTCCAACATCAACAATGTGGAAACCTTTGCCAATGTGGCATGGATTATCAACCACGGCGGTGCGGCTTTTTCTGCCATGGGCACCGAAAACAGTAAAGGCACCAAGGTGTTTGCGCTGACAGGTAAAATCAAGCGCGGCGGCCTTGTGGAAATTCCCATGGGACTAACCCTGCGCGAGGTCATTTACGACATCGGCGGCGGTATCCGTGATGATAAAGAATTCAAAGCCGTACAGCTCGGCGGCCCGTCGGGCGGTTGCATCCCGGAAGCTTTGCTCGACACCGTCATTGACTACAAAGCGCTTTCCGCAACGGGCGCCATCATGGGCTCGGGCGGCATGGTCGTTATGGACGAAGGCACTTGCATGGTCAACATGGCGCGCTTCTTCCTTGACTTCACCACCAAGGAATCCTGCGGAAAATGCGTGCATTGCCGCATCGGGACCCGCAGAATGTTTGAAATTCTTACCCGCATCACAAACGGAGATGGCAAAGACGGCGACATTGAACTGCTTGAAGAACTGTGCGAAGGAATTCGCGGCGGTGCGCTGTGCGGCCTTGGGCAAACAGCTCCCAACCCTGTCTTAACCACCATCCGCTATTTCCGCAACGAATATGAAGCCCACATCAACGAAAAGAAATGCCCCGCAGACGAATGTGCCGCCCTGCGCTCGTTTGCCATCAACAAAGAAAATTGCATCGGTTGCGGCCTGTGCGCCAAAAAATGCCCCGTTTCTGCCATCACGGGTGAACGCAAACAACCGCACACCATTGACAATGAAAAATGTATCAAATGCGGTGTCTGCTTCACGGTCTGCCCCGTGAAAGCGGTTACAAAGAACGGAGGCGAATGCAATGGCTGAAAAAGTGAATCTCATCATTGACGGCAAGCCTTGCGTTGCCGAACAGGGGCAGACCATCCTCGCCGTTGCAACCGAAAACGGCATCGACATCCCCACCCTTTGCTTTATGAAGGAATATGCCCCCTACGGCGCCTGCGGCGTGTGCGTGGTTGAGGCTGAAAATGTGCCGAAACTGCTGCGTGCCTGTTCTGCCACCGTCAGCGAAGGCATGGTCATTCACACAGATTCCGAAAAGGTGCGTAAAGTTCGTAATATTGCGTTTGAACTCATCATGAGCGACCATGACGGAGACTGTTTGGGTCCTTGCCGTTTGAACTGTCCTGCCCACACGGATTGCCAGAAATATGTTAAGCAAATTGCTGATGGCGACTTTGCGGGGGCTGTTTCCACCATCCGCGAAAAGATCCCGCTGCCTGCATCCATCGGCAGAGTCTGTCCGCATCCCTGCGAAACTGCCTGCCGCAGACAAAAGGTGGAAGAACCCATTTCCATCGCCTTCTTAAAAGCATTTGCCGCAGATGAAATCTACAAAAATAATACAAAAGTCATTCCCGAAAAGCAGAATTCCACAGGCAAAACCGTCGGCATCATCGGCGGCGGCCCCGCAGGTCTGACGGCGGCTTATTACCTCGCATTGTCGGGTCATGCCGTTACGGTTTATGACAAAATGCCCAAGATGGGCGGTATGCTTCGCTACGGTATTCCCGAATATCGTCTGCCCAAAGCGATTCTCGACCGCGAGATCGCAGAAATTGAAGCCTTGGGTGTTACCCTTATCAACCATTTCACCGTCGGCAAGGATGCCGCGCTTGCTGAATTGCGTGCAAAGCACGATGCGCTGTTGATTGCCAACGGTGCATGGAAAAGCAGTGCACTTCGCTGTAAAGGCGAAGACCTTGACGGTGTGTTCGGCGGCATTGACTTTTTGCGTGCCGTTGCACTCGGTGAAAAGCCTGCCATCGGCAAAAAGACCGCCATTGTCGGCGGCGGCAACACCGCTATGGATGCTTGCCGCACCGCTGTGCGCATTGGTGCCGAAGAAGTGAGCATCATCTACCGCCGCACCCGCGCCGAAATGCCCGCCGAAGATATTGAAATCAAAGAAGCCGAAGAAGAGGGCGTTGTGTTCCGTTTCCTCACCAACCCCGCCGAAATTCTCGGTGAAAACGGCAAGGTAACGGGTGTGAAGTTGCAAGTCATGCAGCTCGGCGAACCCGATGAACGCGGCAGACGCGCTCCCGTTCCCGTGGAAGGAGAATTTGTTACCCTCCACCTTGATTCCGTCATCATTGCCGTCGGACAGAAGAACGACCCCGCAGGCTTTGAAGACCTTCCCACCACTGCCCGCAGCACCATCGCCACCGAAGAAAAGACGGGACTTACTTCCCTTGACGGCGTGTTTGCCGTGGGGGATGCCACCAACAAGGGTGCATCCATTGCCATTCAGGCGATTGCGGAAGCCGGCAGAGCCGCCAAGGCCATCGACGCTTATCTGTACGGTTATGAATGGAATTATAAGGAACCTGTTGTGTCCGAACGCAAGGAATCATCCCTTGATTTCTCCGACCGCGAACAACTTGCCCGTGCAATCATGCCTCACCGCAGTGCCGATGAAAGACGGCATGATTTCAAAGAAGTCAACCTGGGATTCACTCCCGAACAAGCGATGGCGGAAGCCAAACGCTGTCTGGAATGCGGTTGCCACGATTACGGCCATTGCAGACTCATTCATTATGCCGACAAATTCGACATCAACTGCAAAAAATTAGACGGCGAATACCACCCCTGCTTCACCGAAGAACGGCTTGTGGTGATTGAAAGAAATCAGAACAAGTGCATTCTGTGCAACAACTGCGTGCGTGCCTGTGCCGCCACGGGCAAAGAATTGCTCGGTCTTGTCGGCAGAGGATTCACCACCGTTATCCGCCCCGAATGCAGGGGCGAAAACCTACTTGCGCAGTGCGCGGATTGCTTATTGTGCGCCAACGCCTGTCCCACAGGTGCTCTGCGCATCCTCAAATGAAAAAAGGGATGTTTCCACATCCCTTTTTTCATTTTATTATAAACATCGGCGCATCGCTTGCGTTGTCGGCAATGTTCGATTCACGAAGATACGGTAAGCAAAAAGTGTGCTTGCCCGTATAGGCTTCCTCAAAGCGGTTGCCCGTCAGGGTCAGTTTGCCGTGCACAGGGGCGGTGCTGTTTGGATTCATCACTTTGGGAGAATAGCAGATGACCGCACCGTCGGGGTAAATCTGCCCGTAATTGCACCCTGTTACGGTGTTATTGCAGAAAATAATGTGGTTCGTCAGCCCCGATTCAAACCAGAAATTGCAGTCATCCTCCACCAGCATGGCAGGTCCCCAAAGGTGGTAAAACCGATTGTTTTCGATGATAACCTCGCCGCGCACCGTGCAAAGGATGCCCCTGCCTGCGGTGACACCGAACTCGCAGTTGCGCACATACAAAGACGGCGACCAAGTAACATTTTCCACCGCATCCTTGCCCGTAACAATGCCCTCGGGCAAGGGCTTTTCGAGATGCAGACGGATGTCGGTATCGTTCAGTTTTTCATAGTTTTTCACTGTGTTGTCTGCATAGGGAATCAGCGTATCCCAACGGATGAACGCAATTTCGTCGCCCTGTTCAAAAACCTGCAAGCCCCATGTTTCGGCATGCTTGAAGCGCACTGTTAAGCTGCACTGCCCTTCGTCCGTTTCCACGATTTGCAGGTGTGTACCGTGGGCATTGATGTAGTCATCCTGCGCGCCGTTCGCCTTGCAGGAATCAACCGTAATTTTGCCCTTGCAGCCCGAAAACTGGAAAAAATCTGCCGTGCTTGCAATGGTGCGCCCCGCGGCGGGGGTGAAATCGCAATTATAAAATGTAATATTTTCGCAGAATTGCGACACCATCCCCAGCCCGTGCATAAAACAAATCCGTAAGTTTTCAAAATACAAATTTTTACACCGCTGAAACAGACTGCCCGACTGGTCGCGGACGATATTGCGGGTCTGAAAAATGTGCCCCGGCACAAAATCGGCATTTTTATCCTGTAAGGTCACGCGCAAGATGTGGGGTGCAATCTGCTCTATGTTAGTAAAGGTAAGATCCTCACGCCTGAAGTCCCTGCAAGTTTGCGCCACAGGGTCATAGACTTTCACATAGCGTTTGGATGCGTTGCAACGGTTTTCCCAATAGGGAGAGCCGTTTTTTGCCGTTTCACCGCACCAATACAGGTCGTTGCCATCCACACGGTACAAACACGCGGGGTTGATGGCGATTTCGCACACACCGCCGCAGTTGGAAAGGACGGTGAATTCCGTCATGGTCGGCACGGCATAGTCCACGGTAAGGTTGCGCACGGTGATGTTTACACAACGGTCAAAAACAAAGGGGGTCATTTTGCCGTGGATGATCACGGTTGCGCCGTTGCCGTCGATGGTGACATCCTTTTTATTGTGAAGAAACATCGGAGTGTCGCGCTCGCCGTGTGGGTTTTCGTCCTTTTTGGCGGTGTTGGTGCAAAAATAGCCCGTCAGATGCACACTGTCTTCGGGGTAAACATGATAAATTTTGCCTTTTTCAAGCACAACGGACTGCCCGCTTTGCACTGCGGAAAAAATAATACAAAGCTCGTTCATAAACTCCACCCCTTTTATTCCCTGTCCAAAACTTCAAAAATCTTCTCCCATACTGCTTCGTCCTGGTCGGTCATGGCGCGCCAGTCGTAAGATGCCACAAAGGCTTGCTTTTGATCGGCGGAAGGCTTGGTTTTTGCAAATTTTTTGCGTTCTTTGCCGTATTGGGCGAGATATTTTTCTGCCGACTGCGTATAATTGGGATTGTGACCCTTCCCGTTGCACAGCATAAGAGAAATATTTTTATTGTCTGCAAGAGTCTTACACAGCGGGTCATAAAAGCCTTTCTTTGTGCACAGCATGTCCTTTTCGCCGTAAATCAGCAAGCAAGGCACACGGCAATTCTGCAAGGCATCAAAGGCACTGTGGTTGCAATAAGCGGGGTTGGATTTTGCTTCTTCTTTCAAAAAAACATGGCGCAGGGGTGCAAGCATGCCCTTTGCGGCAGAACGAAACAGCGCTTCCACCGAGGGAAAACCTGCCATGGCGACAATGTGGGTCACTTCGGGGTGCAATGCACAGATGTTCATGGTCGAAAATCCGCCCCAGCTGTGCCCCATGATGCTGAACCTTTTGTTTTTGTATTTTTCATTCGCTTTCAGCGCACGCAAGCAGTCATCCAAGTCATGCAAAGATTGCGAAAGTCCGTTTGTGCCCGCGCCGCCTGATTCCATACAACCGGTGTGGTCATAGGCAAACACGGTGAAGCCGTGTCGGCAAAGCAGCTCGATTTCGCGCATGTAGGCACTGTGGCCGCCGCCGAAGCCGTGTTCAAAAACCACAAGACGGTCAGGATATTTTTCGTTTTCATAAGAATAAAAACAGCCCTGCAAGGTGTGCCCGAGGCTTGAAGCAAAGCGATAAGGTACACGCGAAAGCCCGGGGAAATCTTCTGTTGTAAAATAATAAGCTGTACCTGTATCATCACAGCGGCTGTAAAGAATACGGCGGTAAACACCGAGAATCTGTTTTTCAAAAAGCATAAACACACCTCACAATGGTTGTTATTAAATCCATCCTTTTCATATTAACACAATTATATGGTTTTGTCACTATATGAAAAAATTTGCACAGTAATTTATTCACCCTTTGCCCACAGTTTCCCATGCACGACTGTGTTTTTTTGCACTTTGTGCAAATTTTGCCCTCCTTTTTTTACACTTATTGCTATTCCATCGCCTGTTTGTTTGTGATATACTATAAACAAAGATACAGATGAAAACATCTGAAACCTATGAAAGGGGTGAAAAAATGGGCGAATACATGCTGTATCTGTGGATTGCGCTGTTTGTTATTTTCCTTGTTGCAGAGGCCGTGACCGCACAGCTTGCAACCATCTGGTTTGCCGCAGGCTCGCTGGTTGCACTGATTCTGGAGCTTGCGGGTGTGGAAAGCATTGCAATTCAGGTGGTAGCCTTTGTTGCAGTGTCCGCTGTGACGCTCATTGCAACAAGGCCGCTGGTCAAAAAAATGATCAACCGCAAAACCGTTGCCACCAATGCCGACCGCAATATCGGCTGCGAAGCGGTTGTGACCGAAGCCATCGACAACCTTGCCGCCACGGGTGCGGTAAAAATCAACGGCAACATCTGGACGGCACGCAGTGCCGATGAAAGCCCCATTGAAGCGGGCGAAATTGTGATCACAGAAAAAATTGACGGCGTCAAAATGATTGTCCGTCGCAAATAAAAGGAGGTTATTTTATGTTACCCTTTATCATCGCAATCGTAGTTGTTCTGATTTTTCTTGCAGTTGCAGTTTCCTGCATCAAGATCGTTCCGCAGTCCAAAGCCTATGTTGTGGAACGTCTCGGCACCTACAGAGAAACATGGACCGCAGGCATCCATTTCAAGGCTCCGTTCATTGACCGCATTGTAAAAATCGTCAACCTCAAGGAACTTGTGTCTGACTTTGCACCCCAGCCCGTTATCACACGCGATAACGTTACCATGCAGATCGACACGGTCGTGTTCTATCAGATCACAGACCCGAAACTGTTTGCCTACGGTGTTGAAAATCCCGTATCCGCCATCGAAAACCTGACCGCAACCACCTTACGTAACATCATCGGTGAAATGGAACTCGACCATACGCTGACTTCCCGTGACACCATCAATGCAAAGATCCGTGTCATCCTTGACGAAGCGACCGACCCGTGGGGCATCAAGGTCAACCGCGTGGAACTGAAAAACATTTTCCCGCCCAAGGAAATTCAGGATGCAATGGAAAAGCAGATGAAGGCAGAGCGTGAACGCCGTGAATCCATTCTTCGTGCCGAAGGTGAAAAGGCAAGTGCCGTGCTGGTTGCCGAAGGTAACAAAGAAGCCATGATTCTCAATGCCGAAGCTGAAAAACAGGCAGCGATTCTCAAAGCCGAAGCCATCAAGGAATCCAAGATCCGCGAGGCAGAAGGTGAAGCACAGGCAATTCTGCGTGTGCAGGAAGCCACCGCAAAAGGTATTGAATTGCTCAACGCATCCAACCCCGGCAAGGCAGTGCTTACCATCAAGAGCCTTGAAGCCTTTGAAAAAGCCGCCGACGGTCAGGCAACCAAAATCATCATTCCCTCGGAAATCCAGTCCATTGCAGGCCTCGCCGCAGGACTCAAGGACGTTATTCAGTAAACAGCATAAAAGGAAACGGGTTCGGAAGAGCCCGTTTTTGTTGCGATAAACCGTAATTAGTTTTTTTCCGCACAGCCGCAACTTGACGCATGCAAAGAAAAAATGTATAATGTGTAACGGTGATTTGTGATGAATACATATTTTAACAAAATAACCGCCGCACCCGTGAACACGGTGGATGGCAAAATTCTTTATAAGATTCCCGCGGGCGCGATGTGCGCAAACGGCGATCTCGGCATTGTGTTTGATCAGGATGAAAAAGGTCTTGTGATTCACATTTCAAAGTGCGACTTCTGGAAATTCACCCCCGGGGCACACGGCGACGGCGGCATCAAAACCGTTGGCGAAATTTGCATCGGCAATGTGGATTTGCACACCTACAACATAAAGCAATATTTTGACAAGGGTTTGCTGGAGTGCACCTTTGGCAATATGCAGATGGAATTTTTTGTTGCGCCCGAAAATGTGATCTGCTTTGAAATCAAGCCTACCGAATCCCTGCCGGCAGTCAGCATCCGTCTTCCCGACACCTGCGGCTCGCTCAATACAGAATACGAAAATGACGGTCTTTTCTGCTTTGAGCGCAGATTTGAGGGTGAAAACCTTGAACGCTCCTCGGCGGTCTGCGTGTGCATGAAGCAGAACGGCAATCGATTCTGCATTTCGGTGGCGACGAATTTTGACGATGAAAACTATGCCGAAAAAGCACGCACCATGGCACTTTCCTGCGATTATGAGGATGCAAAACAGCGAACGGTTCAGCAGTGGCAGACCTTTTTTGCCGCTTCGTCCGTGACCCTCGAAGACAAGGAAATTGAACTGTTTTACAACGCGAGCCTTTATCACCTTGCAGGTTGCATGGGCAACAAGGCATTTCCGCCCGGACTGTTCGGCAATTTCGTGACAGATGACTTTTTCCCGTGGGCGGGCGACTACCACATGAACTACAACTACGAAGCACCGTGGTACTGCGTTTTTTCTGCAAACCACCCCGAGCTGTTTGACGGCTACATGACCCCCGTAAATGAAATGCGGAACTATGCCAAAAAGTTTGCAAAATTGTTCGGTTGCGGCGGCTACGCTCTGCCTGTCAGTTTCGGTCCCAAGGCACTCGATGTGTTCAGCCAGCCCGACTGCAAGGAGCACGGCATTTTATTTCTCGGGCAGAAAAGCAATGCCGCGTATGCCTGCGTGATTCCGCTGATGCACTGGTTTTCGACTTACGACAAAGAGTTTGCCAAGGAAAATTACTACGATTTTATTCTGAACACCGCCGCTTTCTGGGAAGATTACCTTGTGAAAAAGAACGGCAGATATGAGCTGCACAAGGATGCGGCACATGAAATTCCCTATTACCGCGGCAAGGATTTCAAATACCTCACCCATGCAGGGCAAATCAACACCGTCAATGCAATCAACTCCCTGGGGCTTGTGAAGATGCTGTTCAAGGGTGTTTATGCCATGGCAAAGGAGCTCGGACTCAATGAAGAAAAATACGCCCTGTGGGAAGACATCAACAAGAATTTAAGCGACTTCCCGACCTTCATCAAAAAGGGCAAAAAGTGTTTCCGCTACTCCAAATTCGGCATTCGCTGGCGTGATGACAACACCGTCGGATTGCAACACATTTACCCCGCTTCGCAGATCGGCCTTGATTCGGGCGAAAAACTTTTAAAAATTGCAAAAAATTCTTATTTCATCAACGACCGCCGACTTGACGACAACGGCTCGAATTCCTACCTGCCTGCAGGTGCAAGAATCGGCGTAGACCCTGCATTTTTGATCGACGGAATCAAACAGAATATCAAAGAATTCGGGCTGCCGAACAAACTGTTTCGCCACCACGGCGGCGGTATCGAGCATCTGACCACCGTGCCCGCCACCATCAATGAGATGTTTCTGCAAAGTTATGAAGGCGTTATCCGTTTGTTCCCGTGCTGGAACAAAACATCCCCCGCAAAATTTACAAATCTTCGTGCGGACGGGGCATTCCTTGTGTCGGCAGAAATGAAAAACGAAAAAATTTGCGAAGTTAAAATTCAAAGTTTGCAAGGAAGAATGTGCACCGTGCAGGATTTCGGCATCAAGAGCATTGTAAACACATCGGACGGCAACGAAATTCCGTTCACCAAAAGCGGCAATCGCATTTGCTTTGCAACACAAACAGGAGCGATTTATTGCATTCAATAAATTAATTGGAGTGAATACCATGAACAAAACATATACCCAACCCTTTGAAACGGGTACGCTCAACTGCGAACGGTTCCGCATTCCCGCCCTGTACACCCTTGTTGACGGCAGCGTGCTGGCAGGCGCGGATGTGCGATACGGCCACGGTGCGGACTCCCCCAACAACATTGACATTGCCCTTGCCCGTTCACAGGACGGCTACATCGACTGGCAATACACCATTGTCAACCACTTTGATGACTATGCCGACGGCGCAACCGGCAAAGACAGTGCTTCGTTCATTGATTCCGCCATTGTGCAGACCGCAACGGGCAGAATCATCGTCATTACCGACATGTTCCCCTCGCAGGGCGGCTATCTGCAAGCAAAAAAAGGCACAGGCTATGCCGACATCGACGGCAAAAAACGCCTGTTGCTGACAGACGGCAAAAACAGCGAAAATTTGCGCAGTTTCGGCTATTTCGTCGGCGATATGGTTGGCGGCAAAGCTGTTGTTTTCAACCGCAAGAACAAATCCGAAACCGCTTACAGCATCGACGAAAATTACCGTCTTTACAAAAACGGCGAACCCGTTTTCTGCGCACAGAAAGGCGCAGACGGGAAACAGGTGCAGCAAAATGTGTTTTACAGTGCGGCAGATTTGCAGATATACAGAACGGTGTATCTGTGCATGCGCTATTCGGATGACAACGGCAAAACATGGAGCAAACCCGTGCTTTTGTCTGACCAACTCAAAAAGAACAACGAAAACTTTTTCGGCATCTGCCCCGGAAGAGGCAAGGTCATCACACACAACGGCAAAGAACGCATTCTGTTCTGCGTTTACAACAATCACGGCTTGATTGACGACCCCATTTGCGAAAACGCAAGTGCAATTTATTCTGACGACAACGGCAACACATGGCACAGAAGCAAAAAAATTGCCCTTCGCCCGGGGCTTACCAAAACAAGCGAATCGCAGTTGGTGGAATTGCAGGCAGGAGGCAAAAAAGTGCTTCGCATGTATGCCCGCAACAACAGCAACTACATCGCCTTTGCAGACAGCACCGACGGTGGCGAAACATGGACACAATTCAAAGCCGACCCTGCCCTGGAAGGCACCAAAAACTGCATGGTGTCTTTTCTTGATACAAGCAAAAAAATCGACGGCAAGCAGGTCATTCTCTCAAGCGCAGGCGGCAGCATTCCCGCACGTGCAGACGGGGTGCTGCGTGTGGGTCTTGTTGAAAACAGCATGGACATCACATGGATTTCACAGCATCATGTCAACCAAGGCTTTTATGCGTATTCCTGCCTGACCGAGCTTTCTGACGGCAATTTCGGATTGCTGTATGAAGACGAGCCCGCCCATATTCAATACATGGTTTTTGCCGTTTCCGACAAGGGTGAAATCACCGAAATCAACGGCAACAACTGCACATTCACCACCAACCCCACCGAAAAAGAGCAGAAAATGATAAAATCCAAGCGCAGAAATGCAAAAATCCGCTTCAACCTCGGCTTATTGTGATTTACATTTTGCAAAAAGTGTGCTATTATAAAAAAAAACACGGAGGACAAACAAATGAAAATCATTATTTCTCTCGTTACCGTTTTGTATATGCTCGTTGCGGGATTGTTCGGCACCTATGCAAAGCCAGCCGAAGACCTGCAAAAGGTTGAAAACCCCGCCGTTGCGGAGCTGACCGAAGAACAGAAAACACTGCTGACCACCGTTTTTGAAACCGAAACGGCTTACCTTGCATCCACGCAGCTTGAAAACGGCGCCATCCCCATGACGGGTGCAAAAAACGGTGAAGTCACCGTCAACCCCTATTTTGCAGACTTTGCGGCACTGGCCCTTCTTGACGATGCAGGCAAATATGCCGATCATGTCAAGGCCTACATGGAATGGCATTTTGACCGCCTCAATACCGCCGATACCGACTACAACGGTGTAGACGGCACCATTTATGACTACACCGTCACGCTTGAAAACGGCAAAATCGTTGCTGAAACTGCCAAGGGCAGTTACGATTCCACCGACTCGTATGCCGCAACCTTCCTGACCGTGCTGAACAAATATTATGAAAAGACAGGCGATGCAGACTACATCCTGTCCCGTGCCGCAGACATTGACCGCGTGGTGGATGCCATGATGTCCACCTACAGCTTCGGTCTGACCAATGCAAAGCCCGATTACGAAGTAAAATACCTCATGGATAACTGCGAAGTGTATGAAGGCATGAAGGCAGGCATGAACCTGCTCACCCTCATCAATGACACCACATTGGACGGCATGCTTCGTCTTGCAAAGTGCAAAATGGGCAACGAAGTGGCTGTGAATACCATCGAAAAGAGTCTTTGGAATGCCGCCGGCAACCACTACAAAGCCGGCATTTTTGCCACGGGTGCCGCCATCAACGAATTTACATGGAGTGAATTTTACCCCTCTGCCACCGCACAGCTGTTCCCCATTACCTGCGGTCTGATCGATGCGGATTCCGTGCGTGCCAATAACCTTTACACCCGCTTCTGCGAAGAATATGACTGGCAGAATTTTGACATTCCCTCCGAATTCTGCTGGGGCAGCAATGTGCTTGCCGCCGCAAAGATGAACGATGTTGATTCCGTTGTGGCCTACATGGAAAACTACGCAAAAAAAATGAGCACCCATGCTTATCCTCTTTACAATGCCGACATTGCCCGCGTTGCCATGGCGGCAAAGGCGTTGCTCAATCAATAAAATGAATAAAAGCAAGAGCCCCCCGACTGTTCACATTGAACAGCCGGGGGGCTCGTATTTTCGCATTGATTATTGTTCATATTGCTTGCAGGCATCGCGCGCACTGCAGGCGGCGCAGTTGCCGCCTTCCGGGCAGCCGATACATTTTTTGCCGCTTTTTTTGGAACGGTAAACGGCAAACACGGCAAAGCCGATGATGATGAGCAAAACGGGAACAAGAATAAGATTATCCATAATACCTCCGTATTTTATTTTGTAGCAACGGCTATTTTTGCGTTGTGGACTTTGGCTTTTCGGTCACCGCGAATGCAAAGCGCAACCACCGCACCGACCATAGCAAGCACCGCAATCAGTCCCGGCACAAAACCGTTGCCGACCCTGCCTTCGGCGATGAATGTGCCCGCCTGATACACCGCAAAGCCAAATGTGAAGCCCATACCCAATTGCAGGGCAATGCCGCTTGCAAGCCATTTTGCGCTCTTCAACTCACTGCGCATGGCACCGATGGCGGCAAAGCAGGGCGGAGAAAAGAGATTGAACATCAGGTAAGCGAGTGCCGCAGCCTTGCTGATTGCCATAACACCTGCCGCTTCGGCAGCTGCACCGTCCATCAGTGACAGTTCTTCCGAATCAATGAGGTTTTCGAGCCCCACAAAGCAAACCGCCAGTGTGGCAATCACGTTTTCCTTGGCAATGAAGCCCGTGATGGCCGCGGCGGCAAATTCCCACGACAACACGCCGACAACGGGAACAAGAATATAGGCAAACGGCCCTGCAACGGAAGCAAGAATGGATGTGTCGGCACTTTCTGCCACCGTGAACTGCCAGGTAAAAGACTGCATGATCTGCACCGCGGTGTTGCAAAGCAGAATCACCGTTGCCGCTTTAACAATGTAAGACCAGCCGCGCCGGCACATCGAGAGGAATGCGCGTTTGAGGGACGGCAGTTTGTATTCGGGCAATTCAATGATGAAATAAGATTTTTTTGCATGACCGCCCGTGATTCTGCGCACAACCACCGCGCCGAGGAGAATCACAACGATGCCCACAAAATACATTGCAGTGCCCACCCACGAGGCATCTTCAAAAAACGCACCCGCAAACAGCGAAATAACAGGCAGCTTTGCACCGCAGGGCATGAAGGGGGCAAGCATGGCGGTTGCCCTGCGTTCGCGCTCATCGCGGATGGTGCGGCAGGCCATAACCCCCGGAATGGCACAACCCGTGCCGATCACAAAAGGAATAACAGACTTGCCCGAAAGCCCCACCTTTTTGAAAACGGGGTCAAGCACTACGGAAACACGCGCCATATAGCCGCAGTCTTCAAGCAAGGCAATCAGAAAATACATCACACAAACCAGCGGCAGAAAACCCACTACCGCACCGACACCGCCGATGATGCCGTCCACAAGCAGAGCCGTCAGAAGCGGGTTTGCATCTGCAAACATACCGCCGACCCACCCCTGAAAGGTTTCGATTCCGCCAACAAGAAAATCGGCAATCTGCACGCCCGGGCCTTTTTCGTGTTGCGAAAGCAAAAACACAAGTGCCATCACCACCGCAAAAACAGGGACACCGAGCCATTTATTGGTCAGTACTGCATCTATTTTATCGGTCAGATTTTTTTCACGCGTCAGAACGCTGCGCTTTTCAACCTCGTTGACAATGGCATTAACAAAGGCAAAGCGATTTCTGTCTTCCGCCTGCACGGCAGCCTTGTCGGTCAGGTCAATTTCTGCCTGTTTGTAGGGGGCTGTTTGCTTTTTGCCGACCTGCACCATGGCAGCTCTGACCACTTCGGCAAGCCCTTTTGCTGAGGTGGAAACGGTGTTAACCACGGGACAGCCTAATTTTTCACTGAGCAAAGCAGAATCAATTTTTATATCCTTTTTTTTGTTGATATCCGCCTTATTGAGCGCAACAACCACAGGAATCCCCAGTTCCAGCAGTTGCGTGGTAAAAAATAAACTGCGGCTGAGGTTGGTGGCATCCACAATATTGATAATAACATCGGGGTTTTCGGTGCTGATATAATCTCGTGTTACGCTTTCTTCCGAAGTGAACGGCGACATGGAGTAGGCACCCGGCAGATCTGCCGCGGTTATGCTTTTGCCGTTTGTATAAATTTTTTTGACGGTGTGTTCCTTTTTTTCCACCGTAACACCGGCCCAATTGCCTACTTTTTCATTTTTGCCCGTGAGCGCATTGAACATGGTGGTTTTGCCACTGTTGGGATTGCCTGCCAAAGCAATTCGCATAAAAGTTCCTCCGATGGGTGTTGGTTGATTGTTAGCTTATGCTAACATTTTTCTTAAAAAAATATGATTACGAAAATAAATTACGGTTTATCACACAATAATCGCATCTGCCAATTGACGATCGATGCAATAGCGGCTGTCTTTGAGTGCTACCACGCAGGTGCTTTTGCGGCGCGATACCACGGTGATCGGCTCGCCGCTGTAGCAACCGAGGGAAAACAGAAAGGCATTGAGTTCATCATCCTGCGTGCAGAGTTCGCGGATGGTGTATTGTGTTGATTCTTGCGCCTGGTTCAGGGTCATAATATTCTCTCGCTTTATAAGTATGATTGTTTAGTTTATTATATGCACCCGCAAGGACAAGAGTGCAAAAAATTAGTTGGTGCTAACAAAATATTAGCACAAACTAACAAATTTGTCAAGTCCTTATTTTTATTTTGCCGAAAACATAAAGATCATTGCCTTTCTGCCGTCGGGCAGGTCGATGTTAATGCCGTTTTCCATGAGTTCGACACCCGTTGCGGTTACGGTGAAATCCGCATTGTCATAATCGCTTACCGTGTAGATCGTGTCGGGTTGAAGGCCGTTGAATTTCAAAGTAAAGGTTTTTTCCTTTACATCAACACGCTTGTAAACCAGAGCATAGCCGTTTTCGGCTTCGTAATCGGAATACTGCATGGCGAGCATTTCATCTCTGTCGAGCGAACCGCCTGTCAGTGGATAATACTGCTCGGTCTGTGCGGCACGCAAGTCGTCATACTTGCAGTAATTTTCGTGGTGCACATGGCCGAATGTAGTCACGTTCATCGGAATAATGCTTGTGCGCTCGGCGTATTCATCGTCCATGTAAAGCAGCGTACCCGTCACGGGCATCCAGAACGAGAGCGCGTAGGTATGGGTCTGCGTGGCTTCCAGAATGTCGCCGTGCGGTGCACAGTTGTAGTCACTGCGCCACACGGGCACACCGCGGTGCATCATTTCAAGGTCAAGCCGTCTGCCGCCCGAAGCACAGTTGTCAAGCATCAGCCCCGGCACGTTCTCCAGCAGATAATCAAGGTACTTGTAAAGGTTTGTCACATAGTGGTTTTCCGCAATGCCCGTTCTGCCGTCGTAATAGTCGCGGTCGGCGGTCTGCCAGTATGCAAGCGGTTCGTAGTTGAAATCCTGACGATACACGGACACGCCGTTGGTCAGCATCGAATCTGCAATGAGGTTGCAAAGATATTCTGTTGCATCGTCGTTTGCAAGGTTCCACATGATGCGGTCATTCTCTCCCACATCCACGATCCACTGCGGGTTTTCCTGCATGGCAACATTGTAAAGGGCAGTGCCCCTGATGAGCCGTTCAGGCTCGTACCACAGCACAAGGCCGCAACCTTTGTTCTTTGCATAGTCAGACAACTCAATAATACCGTTGTCGTAGCGGTCGGGGTCGGGAGTCCAGGAGCCGACACCGTCCCACCAGCCTTCGGTGAAATCATACCAGCCTGCATCCATCCAGAAATTGTCGACCTTTTCGTAAATGTCATCTCCGAAGGTGTCAAGCGTTGCAATGATTTCGTCTGCCGTGGCAACCGAGTGCGGGCCTGCCACTTCCATCATGGTGACCCTGTCGGGAATGTTTTCGGGATATACGCAGTTTTCTACCCATGCGCGGAAGGCATTGAATCCCTTGAGGGGATTTTCGTTTTCGTAGAAGGTGACCGAAATCAGCGGAGAACGGATTTCTTCCTCGGGAAGAAGATAGGTTTCAAATGTTTCCTGCTTGGCAGTGCACAGGACGCCCGAAGCGGACTTTTTGATGGTGGCATCCCACTGTCCTGTCCAGCCAATGCCGAGCACAATGCCGTAGTGCGCACCCGCAAGGTTGAAATAGGGCAAAAACGCATCGCTTGAACGGCCATTCACGGCGGCAAATTTTGCGGGCAGTGCGTTAACACCCGTTTTGAGCATGGTGAAATCTTCTGCCGAATCATGGCTGCCCGTGGTGCAATACAACTTTGCCTTGCCGATGCCGAAGTCATTGTAAAGACCATAAAAATCGCTGATAACGGGAGAATTTGTGTCGGCAATATTTTTTACATACACCGTCCATTCGCAGGTGGCATTCTCCATGTAAAGCACTGCATCCACGGTCACTTTGATGCCGTCTGCCTGATTGGTGTAGGTCACAAGATTTCTGCGTCTGCCTGCGTATGCGTCTTCGGTGCTGAGAATGCTGTAGGTTTCAACCGTCCAGTCTGCCATATTATTCTGCATCACTTTACCGTCGAGCGTCATTGCAAAAGGCAGGGTATTGGTCGTATTGTTGACAAATGTTTCAACAAACCACTGCTCGGCGCGTTCCTTTTCCGTTTTTGAAACAAGTGCATCCTCTGCCGCAATGCTTTCGAAGGTGAAATTCTTTTCATAGCGCAGCAGTTTCACATCTTCGCGGTTGTAAACAAGATTTGCAACCGCGAAAACACCGAACATCACAATTGCCATTACAACACCGAACGCACGGTTTTTGTTGGCGGCAATCAGTGCAAAGGTCAGGCAAGTCAGCACGGCAAGCACCGCCAGAAGAACCGTTATTGCCGCAGACACGGCCTCATAGTTGAACTGCCCGTCCACATTCACCACGGCGGTGATGCCCCAGAACAAGCCGTTAAACAGCACCGCACCGCACACAAAGCCGAGTATGTATTTGAGCACACCTTTTTTTCCTTTGGCAATTGCCGCACCTGTCAGCGCGGTCAGCGCACCGAAGGACACCGAACACAAAAGGGCATTCAGCGCCACAATGGGCAGATTCGTCCAGTCGAGGTATTCATAGTACAGCGCATAAAGGCCATACAAAAACAGTGCCGTTGCCGCAACGGAAACTGCCGCAAAAATTGCATTTTTCGCCTTTTGATTCTTCATACCTTACCCTCCGCACAAGAAGATTTTGTATACATCCATCATACCAAATCCGAGGTTTTTCGTCAATCTTCATTTTGTTTTGCGGGCAGATAATCCTGTTTTCTTTGCATAAAAACCTGAAATTTTTGCATTCGACAGTCTTCGACTTGACAAAAATGCCATTTTTTGCTATTTTAATAACACAAACAAAAAACAACCTTTTTCGGGAGGCCAAAGAGATGAAATCACTCGGAATTATAAGAAAGCTGGACAATGCGGGCCGTTTTGTGATGCCCATTTCCCTGCGCCGTACATTGGGGCTTGACAAGGCCGACGGCGCTGTTGAAATTTTTGTGGATGGTGACACGGTGATGCTGCGCCGCTACAGCCCCGCCTGCATTTTTTGCAAAAGCATGGACAATACAATTGAATTTGCAGACACCATCGTTTGCAAGGAATGCGCCCAAAAGCTCGGCAAAATGGCAGAATAAAAGGAGCCGCCCATGGAAATTCTTTTATTGTATGCTGCGGTGATTTCGCTTATTACCGCTGCTGTTACGGTGTATGACAAAATTGCCGCCAAAAAAGGGGCTTGGCGGATTTCCGAAAAAACCTTGCTGCTTCTGGCACTTGCGGGCGGTGCTGCGGCAGAGCTTGCGGTTATGCTGGCCATTCGCCACAAAACCAAGCACAAAAAATTTATGATCGGCTTGCCCGCCATGCTCATTCTGCACGTTGCAATTGTTGCCGCGGCGGTGTTGTTTATTCTTTAAAAACCAAAAAAAAGGGGCTGTTGCACGGCAACGGCCCCTTTGGCTTTTATATTCTTTTTTTTAGCCGAGTGCGACCATGCTGAAAACGAGGGCAAACAGAGCAACCGTTTCGCAAAGACCGACAACGGTGATATACTGCGCAAAGCCTTTTCCTGTTTCTGCGAGAGCATCGGCACCTGCGGCACCTGCCTTACCCTGCATGACAGCAGAGATTGCCATGGCAAGACCCGAAGCGATGCCAAGACCGAACAGGAATGCGGGGTCTGCACCTGAATCCTTCATCTGCTGCATCAGCAGGAAGCCGTAAATGGTCTGTGTGAGGGGGGCACCTGCAAAAACGGTGAGGATGAAGGGGGCTGCTTTGTTGCTCATGTAGCACTTTTTCCATGCGCCGATGGATGCCTGTCCTGCAAAGCCGATACCGATTGCAGAGCCGATTGCGGCAATACCCATTGCCAGAGCTGTTGCCAATAAACCTAAATTCATAATGATTTCTCCTTAAATTTTATTCTTCAAAGGGTTTGAATTTATGCCCACTCCAGGACATATCAAGATGCGATGAAAATTCCAGTGTGTTCAAACGGATGCCGTGCACGATGACGGACAGCACATTGAGAATCATATTCAGTCCGTGGCCGAACACAAGAAGCACGATTGCAATGATCATGAACAGGAAATTGCCCAGAAGCGGGCCTGCAAGCTCGTTGACGGTGGCGGAAATGGCAGCACCGGCAAGGCCGACCGCCCACAGACGGATATAAGACACGATGTCCGAGAACACGTTGACGATGCCCAGAAGCACCGAAACGATGTTTTTAAGGCTTGCGAGGATGGATTTTCCGATGTTGCCTTCGTAATTAGCGAACACGAAGCTCAGCACAAAACCGACTGCGACCATCACAAGTGCGACCGTGCCGACAGGTACACCGCCGATGACCAATCCGAACGGGAACACCGCGCCGTTGACCACGAAGCTCAACACAACATAGAAAATACCGACAAGCTGCATGACAGAGCCGATGTCTGCAAGAATTTTAATTGATTTCCTGTTTCGTGCGGCGACCTTGATGTGTGCCACGGTGAGTTGCACAAGCGCCAGCGAGAAGCAGAAAATCTGCAGATTCTGTGCGGTGGTAAGACCCGCTTCACCGTTTGTCCACGGCGGGTACCAGATTTTGTCGGCATACACGTTGGAAATGACGGGAATCGACAATTTCTGCAACCATTCGGGGATTTGTTCGGGTGCAAGACCGAACCATGTGCAGGTAACAGTGCCCCACAAGATGGTGGAAAGCCCGAACAGTCCCAAAAGCAGGAATGCGGGGGGCATTTTCTTTTTTGCGGCGGCTGTTTTTGCCATCAGAATACCTGTGACGGCACAGATGAAAAGGCCGTAACCGCCGTCACCGAAGATGATGCCGAAGAAAATGAGGATGAAGCCCAAAAACCAACCAGAAATATCATATTCAAAATAGCCGGGCACGGTACCGAGGAAGTCGGTCAGGGGGTAAATGAGGCTGACAAACTTGTTATTTTTCAGCTTCGTGGGCACGTTGTCTTCTTCGGTGGGGTCTTCAGCAAGAAGCGCCCATGCGTTTTCTTTGGCGGCAGTCTGCAAGCGGGGAAGATTTTCTTCCTCCACAAATCCCGTAAAGTAGTTTACCTTTACTTTGCTTTTGTCTGACAGGCACTCGCTTGCCATACCCGCGGCATGTTTTTCAAACTCCATGTCCTTTTCGCAGGCTTTGATTGCCGTTTTAAAGCAGGTTTCGCAGTCTGCAAAGGCAACAACGGCTTCGTCAATTTCTTTGATGCGTTTTGCCAGTTCTTCGCACTTTTGCCGCAATGCTTCGGTGGATACGGTGGGCAATTGCACGCTGTAGCGGCGTAAAGATGCGGTTTCGTCCGTATCTTCTTCCCTTTGAATGAGCAGGAAACGCACGGATGTTTTTGTTTTTTGCAAAGCCAATGTTTTTACATTTTCGCTTACATTTTCGTATTCGTCTTTCGGCATTTCATAAAGCGAAAGGCGGATATTTTTTTCTGCGAGCTGTGCAAAAAGTGCGGGGTCGATATCGCCCCAATCTTTCAGGCGGTCAAGCTCGGCACCGACAGAAAGCATTGTGGCAGTGCACTGCTTTTTTTCTTCGTCGAGGGCAACGATTTGCTGTGCAATATCCATGACCTGTGCGGGGGCGATGTCACGCGAGCCCGCGTTTTTGACTTTCTTTTCCGAAATGCAATACAAAGCGCGTTCAAGCAGATTGATTTTTTCTTTGATGTCATCAATTCTTTTGCCCGTGCTCTCGGTTTCTTCAATGTGCATGATGCCGAGGGAGCGCAGCTTGCGGAGCGTTTCGGTCTTTTGATCTCCCATGATGATGAGAGAAACTTTTTTCATCGGCACGATCATAACGAATACACCTCCTCGACGGGTTGTGCATCGTCGCGTGCGGCGATTTTGCGTTTGGAAATTTTGGAACGCACAACGGCACTGACCTGCTGGTCTGCCAGATAAACGGATATTTTGCGGATATTTGCCTGCGTTTCGGGGATTTTGACCTTTTCAAACAGGTTGACCCTTTGCGAGGTGGCAAGCAGCTCTTTGTTCAGAAGCCTGACCTGCTCGTCGAGCACGTCTGCCTCTAAATCCAGCGAGATGGCTTTTTCCATGTGGTTGGCGGCAAGATCGACCCACAGCGGGGTGGTATACAGATCGTAGTCCGCACGGGAAAAATCAGCACCCTCATACACGGGGATGGAAACACCCGCGATGTTGCCTTCGCCCTTGCGGATGTTGCGCACGGAGATGATACCGTCGGGGAAGGCTTCTTCTTCGCTGAACACGGCAATCCACGAGGAAAAGCCTTGTTCGAGGGATTCTCTTTGGGCGCGGACCGCTTTCGCTTTCGCTTCGATGGTGCGGATTTCTGCCTGCAACTGTTGTTTTTTGAGCGTCAGGGTCGGCAAATATCTGCGGTACATTTTCAGGGCATCCTTTTGTACCTTTAACTCATTTTTGGTTAATTTGATTTTTGCCAAAATACTGTCCCCCTTAGTTTACGGGCCAGAAGGCTTCCGTGAGGTCGGACTTGATGCCGGTTTCATCCTTTTCGAAACATTCTGCCAGGATTTTCCAGCCCGTGTCGAGGGATTCTTCCAGCGGCATGTTGACGGAAAGATCCATCAGTCTGTTTTCAAAAAGAAGACCGTATTTCAGCAGTTTTTCATCCCAGCGGCTCATGGCAAAGCCCATGTTCTTCTTTTCGAGGGTTTCTTTGTAAGAAGAATACAGACGGATCATGGCATCCATGAGTGCACGGTGGTCCTTGCGGGTCTTACCGTTAACATTCTGCTTGAGACGGGAGAGTGAACCGAAGGGTTCGATTCTGCCGCCTTTAAGGTAATACTGTCCTTCGGTGATATAGCCCGTGTTGTCGGGGACGGGGTGGGTAACGTCGTCACCGGGCATGGTGGTGACGGCAAGAACGGTAACGGAACCCGAATTTGCAAAGTCAACCGCCTTTTCGTAGCGGGATGCAAGCTGCGAATACAAATCACCGGGGTAGCCTCGGTTGGAGGGCACCTGCTCTTGCGTGATGGCGATTTCCTTCATGGAGTCGGCAAAGTTGGTCATGTCGGTCAGCAGCACAAGCACGTCCTTGTCCTGCAAGGCGAACTGTTCGGCAACTGCCAGTGCCATGTCGGGAATCATCATACATTCAACAGTGGGGTCGGATGCGGTGTGAATGAACATAACGGTTTTGCTCAGAGCGCCGCCGTTGGAAAGTTCTTCTTTAAAATAAAGGAAATCATCGTATTTAAGCCCCATGCCGCCCAGCACGATGACATCGGCATCTGCCTGTAAGGCAATGCGTGCAAGAAGCTGGTTGTAAGGCTCGCCCGAAATAGAGAAAATGGGCAGTTTCTGCGACACGACAAGGGTATTGAACATGTCGATCATGGGAATATTGGTACGCATCATGCGGTTGGCAAGAATACGCTTGGTGGGATTGACGGACGGTCCACCGATGGACTTCATGTTGTCGGTAAGAGCGGGGCCCTTGTCACGCGGTTCACCCGAACCGTCGAAAATGCGGCCGAGCAAATCTTCGCTGAACGAAACACGCATTTCATGGCCCAAAAAACGAACTTCGTCGCCCGTGGAAACACCCTGACCGCCTGCAAACACCTGCAGGGAAACCAGATTGCCGTCAATTTTGTTGACCTGTGCGAGGGATTTGCCGAAACGGGTGGTGATCTGTGCCAATTCCTGATAGCGTACGCCGTCAGCACGCACGGTAATGACGTTACCCGTAACGGATTCGATTTTATTATAAACTTTGCTCATTTTCACACACCGCCTTTCAACAAACGCTCGGCTTTGTTTCCTAATTTGCCGTCGCCGTCGGCATAAAGCATTTCAATTTCATTTTCCGCTTTTGCAAAGGCTTCACTCTTGAATGCGGTATAATTCCAGTCAATGAATTTCTGACGCAAACGGTTAAAGAAGCTGCGTGCACTGTCTTTGTCAGCGAGTGCATATTCACTGCCGAGCACAACAATGAGCTTATCGGTTACATAACGCTGACGCTCCTTGGAGGTGTCGGCATCAATCAAATCGAAGGAATTCTGCTGCAGATACACAGCATCCAGCATTTCCGCTTTCAGATAGACGATATAGTCTTCAAGGCTTGTGCCTTCTTCACCGACGACCTTCATCATCGAGCCGATTTCATCGCCGTGCAGAAGAATATTCCTGCAGAATGCACACTTGACGGGTTCGGTGACGGTCTTGTATTTCGACCACGAAATCAGCGGATCAATGGCGGGGTATTTTCTTGCATCCGAGCGTTCACGGGAAAGACCGTGGAACGCACCGACCACCTTGAGCGTTGCCTGGGTGACGGGTTCTTCAAAGTTACCGCCTGCGGGGGAAACCGTGCCGCCGATGGTAACAGAGCCTTTGTTGCCGTCGGGCAGAAGCACACAGCCTGCACGTTCATAGAACGCGGCAATGTAGGATTCAAGGTAGGCGGGGAATGCTTCTTCGCCGGGGATTTCTTCGAGTCTGCCCGACATTTCACGCATTGCCTGCGCCCAACGGGAGGTGGAGTCGGCAAGAAGCAAAACATGCAGCCCCATCTGACGGTAATATTCAGCCATTGTCACGGCGGTGTAAACCGATGCTTCACGGGATGCGACGGGCATGGACGAGGTGTTGCAGATGATGATGGTGCGTTCCATGAGCGAACGGCCCGTTCTGGGGTCAATCAGTTCCGGGAATTCGGTGAGGGTTTCCACCACTTCGCCTGCACGTTCACCGACAGCCGCAATGATCACAATATCCACATCCGCATATTTGGAGGTGGTGTGCTGCAAAACGGTCTTGCCTGCGCCGAAGGGACCGGGGGTGCAGTAGGTGCCACCTTTTGCGACGGGGAAAAACGAGTCGATCAGGCGCACCTTGGTTTCCATGGTTTCGGTGGGAGCAAGGCGCTCGGCGTAGCACTTGACGGCACGCTTGACGGGCCAACGGAAGGACATGGAAACGGGAATTTCTCTGCCGCGTTCATCGCAAAGCACGGCAACGGTTTCGTTGATGGTATATTCGCCTTTTTCGGCAATGGATTTGAGGGTATAGGTTCCGAGCAGATGGAACGGAACAAAAATTTTGTGTGTGAACGGACCTTCGGGCACGGTGCCGAAGTGTTCGCCTGCGCGCAATGTTGCGCCGACCTTGGCGGTGGGGGTAAATTCCCATTTCTTTTCCGCATGCAGGCCGTCTGCATAATTGCCTCTTTCGAGGAACCAGCCTGCCTGCTCGGCAAGCACGGGCAGCGGATTTTGCAGGCCGTCATAAATCTGACCCAAAAGCCCCGGGCCTAACTGTGCAGACAGCATTTCGCCCGTGAATTCAACTTCGTCGCCGCATTTGATGCCGATTGTCATTTCATAAACCTGTATCTGTGCGATATCGCCGCGGATACGGATGACTTCGCTTTTGAGCTTTGTGCCGTCCACATGCACATAGCAGATTTCGTTCATCGAAACATTGCCTTCGAATCGGACGGACACAAGGTTGCCGTTGATACTGACAACCCTTCCTTTGTTTTCGGTCATTGCACAACCTCCGGATTTTCTCCATTGAGAATGGATTGGTAAATATTTTTGTAGGCGGCTTGTCCGCTTTCGGTGTCAAACTGACGCACACGGTCAAGCAGCTTGAGTTTTAAAGAATACCAGAACACAGATTCCAGCGAAAATGCGTCTGACGGACGCAGATTGTCGAGCAGTTCCACGCGGAAACGGTTGAGGAATTTCTCGGCATCCATGGGGTTTTCGATTTCAATTGCCGCACGTGCCGCCTGACTGATATTTGCGGGGAACGACTGCAATTCGCAATCGAAATGCTTTCCCATTTTGTCGGCACGCAATTTGGCAAGTGCCAGACGAAGCATGCGTTCATTTTCGAGCCACTGTGACACCACCGCGGATGCTGTTTTTTCTGCGTCCCGCGGGGGATTGAGCGTAATTTTTGCAAGCTCTGCGAGGGCTTTTTTGTTGAGCAACTGCCCGCACAGCTCGTCGAACCGTGCCTGCGTGACGGGCAGGAGGGCATTTTCGGCAAGTCCGTCCAAAGACGGCAACTGCGAAATAAGATAATATTCAGCCATACTTATTCAGCCTCTTTCAAAAGTGCCGTCACACGGGGGCTGAGATAAGCCGACAGCAGCTCGGTGACAGCTTCGGCGGAATAATCATAATACACCGCACCGTTGTTGACGGCAATGCGGAAACCGCCGTCCATGCGGTCATTGGCCTTGAGAGTCACACCCTCACCGAGTTTCGCCTTGAGTGCACACAGCAGTGTGTTTTCCATCTTTGCAAGGTCAGCGCTGTTCAGAATCACGGCAAGATCATCCGCTTCGGGCTTGCCCGCCCAGTTGGCAACGGCGTTTTCAATCAAGCCCGCAAAATCAGCAGAAGAATAAACCGCATTCACATTTTTGCTGACAAGTGCATTTAACTCTTTTGCCACGCTTTCTCTGAACGAGATGAGCAGATTACGACCTGCCTGACGAAGTGCATCTTCACCCGACTTTACGGTTTTTGCGTTTTCTGCTTTTGCATCGGCAATCATTTTGTCCGCTTCTGCCCTGGCTTCGGCAATGATTCTTGCCGCCGTGGCTTCGGCTTCGTTGATGATGGCAGCCGACTTTTCTTCGGCGGCACAAACACCGTCTTTTTTGATTTGTTCAATGAGTTCCTGCAATTGTATTTCCATGGTATTTCTCCTTTACCTGAATACTTTCAGTTTTGCCGTTCCGGCGCCGTTTTTTACAGGCTTTGCCCGAAAAAAACAGAAAAGAACCAACATCCTCTGCAGACAGCTGGTTCCGTTTGTTTATTATTTTCTTTTTATATATTATATAGTCTGTGCTGTGGGTTTGTCAAGGTAACACAAGCAAAAAGGACAACAAAAAAGGCACTTGCAAAAAAAGTATTTTCGTGCAGATTGATACTTTTTTAACAAATTATGCTGTTTGCCGTTTTTATTACAAATAAATTTTGAATGCAGCGTTCACCTGTTTTCATATCTGCAAATCAAATTGATGAAATAAAAACCATAAAAACAGACCGCCTGATGCTGAATCAAGCGGTCTTTCGTTTTATATTCTGTTTAAAAATGTCCGCCGCGGATGGCAACGGCAATTTCGTCGATTTTCAGATAAATCAGTCCGAACAATTCGATGATCTTATAGAAAAGCGAACGGATGGTGAGTCTGATTTTGCCGTCCTCAAAGCCTTTGGTTTTCTGAATGGTGATACTGTCGAGCAGCTCGCTGTTGTCGCCGCGGAAGGTCTTGACCGCCATGGTGTCTGCGGTGAATTCAACCGTGGAATAGGTGGTCACATCGGCATCTTCAAACGCATAGGCGGTGTGCGGCCATTTTTCCATACCCTCGATGCTGCCCTGGTCGCAACAAGCATTGGTGTTGAGGTAAATAATGCCGTTGGGGTCGGTGTAGGTTTCGCCGCTTTCGGCTTTGCCGACCACAAGACCGTCACTGATAAAATGAGAACGCCCCTGCATGTGGGTGTGACCTGTGAAGACGATGTCGAGGTCATACATTTCATAGATGGGCTGGAAGACCGCATTCAGCAGAATGCCCGTTTCGGGTTCCAATGCGGCAACACCGGGGGCATAAAGCCCTTGGTGCATCACGCCGATTCTCCATTTTGCATCGGGGTTTGCTTCCACAGCTTCTTTTGCCATGGCTCTGTGGTCAGCCGCAGAACCCGAACAGGAATCAAACATAAGATACAGCACATCGCCGTAACGGAACCAGAAATCGCGGTCAAGCCCCGTGAAATACTTGCCGAAAAATTCGTTGGGCATGTGGGTGTAATATTCGTAGGTCATCCCCTTTTTGTCGTGGTTGCCGATGGCAAGTGCAAGGGGCAGATTTCTTGTGTATGGGGGCATGAGCAGGGTCTGCCACTCGTCGGCGGCATTGCCTGTGGAGGTGTTGTCACCGGGGGACAGAAGGAAGCTGATGTCGGGATTCTTTGTGAGTGCTTCATCAAGCACACTCTGCCAGACATAGCCGATTCTGGACTGTTCTTCGGGGTTGTCATAGGACTGACCGCCGATCTGAATGTCGCCGATGAGCATCATCTTGAAGCTGTCGAAGCCTTTGGATTCATACTTGTAAGCCTCACTCCAGCCGTCGTCACCAAGCCACTGATAATAGTAGACCGTGTTTTCTTCGATTCCCGTCATGGTCACACGGCAGACAAGCTGTTCGTCGTTTTCGGCAGGGGTGGTTTCACCTGTGAATTCAACATAGTCCGTCATAGCGGCATCATGGCCAAGTCTGACCACAGGCTGTGCGGTCGCTTTGTCGGCATGCCAGCAGATGTTGAGCTGTGTTTCGTCTGCACCGACACAAAGAGTGGGAAGGGTGTTTTCGTCACGCAGATCAGCATAGACTGCGTTCCATTCTTCCTGCGTCAGCGATTGGTTATCGAATGCAGCAAACGAACCGACAAAAAAGGATTGCATCAAAAACAAAACGGAAAGAACAACAGCAAGGGCTTTGGAACAACGCTTCATGGATATCCCTCCAATTTTCTGATATGTAAATATTTTACTACTTGCAAAAAAATTTGTCAACACAAAAACAAAAAACCAAAAAAGAGCCTGCCGATGCAGACCCTTTTACGGTTCTTGTTTTGTAAGTTTCACAAAATCAGACGGAGTCATATTATAAAACCGTCTGAACACCGTGCCAAAATAAGACGGGGACGAAAACCCGATTTCTGCGCAGATCTCTTTGATTGTTTTTCCCCGCGAAAGCAGACTTTTTGCCTTTTCCAGCTTTTGCCGCAGAATATAGGAACTTAAATTTTCACCTATTTCTTTCTTGAAGATCTGCGACAGATAATCCGCCGAAATCCCGCAATGAATTGCAACACATTCCACGCTGATTCTGTCGGCAAGATGTTCGTTTATGTATCGGATGCAACTTCTGACATGCGGCGAAAACACAGGCTGCTTTTTGTTCTTTTTTACTTCTTTTGTCAGGTTGATAATCTCAAGTCCCAGACACATCAAAATGGAATCCTTGTCTGTCAGGGTGTCAATTTTTTTGATGATTCTGTCCGAAAAGTCGTAGGCTTTGGCTTCGCTGATGCCGCCTTGTATGGCATAGCGAGTTGCAAGGGTGATGGTGCTGACCGCCATGTATTTATACTGCATCACGTCATCCTCACTCATTCTGCCCATCACAATGAGTGAATCAATGTTTTTAAGCTGTGCAAGCAAAGCTCCAACATCCCCCTGTTGTACGCAGGAAAACAAACGAATCTCGGCACTGTAGGGTGTATGCTTTTCATCGAGAGCACCGCCTTGTGCCGTCTTCACGGTTACGAGTTCGCCGATGTTCATCTTTTTCACATCTTTTCTTTCAGCTTTTTCATCTCTTTTTTCAGCCGCATATTGTTCAGATCCTCCCACAAGTGTATATCAAGACCGCCTTTCAGTCGCATTGACGCTTCGTGTATGGAGGCATAATAAGCAACTCTGAAATCAGTAAATTCAGAGGTTTGGCAATTTCTTTTGTATGTTTCATACAGACCGTAGGCGTCACCCCACATATTGCGCAATTGGTACAGATCGTATTCCCTGTCTGCCCACATCGCACCGCAAGGGTCAATAAAAGCATGCAGCGTTAATGTTTTCGGGTCAGCCATGATGTTCATGATATTCAGGTCGCCGTGGATCAGTATAGGCTTTGATTCTTCTTCGGGTAGTTTATTAAAAAGCTGCGTCGCTTCGCAAAGCAGTTGCAATTTTTTCTTGCTGAATTTACCTTTTTCGGATAACTCTTTTAATGCTTTGAGCCAAGGCTCTTGCTTTTCTTTTTTATAGAACTCTATCCAACTGTCATAAACGGGATTCGACAACGCGCCGAATTTTTCGCCCGAAACCCCGTGCCATTCAAGCATACCTGCAACCACATCATCAGCAAATTTCTGTTTTTGTTCCTTCTTTCTTAATAAAAACGCAGGATTCAGCACATTATGTCCATCCACAAAGGTCATTGCAAGAATCGCGGTTTCTTCATCTTCATATGTAAAAATTACATTCGGCATTTGAACCTGTGTATTCTGCGAAAGAATCTGCAACTGTTCTGATTCTTCATGTTGAGAGCCTTGCACCCTGTAAGCCTTGACGGCAATTGTTTCACCATCAGAAAGGACAGCCTTATAAACCCTGCCGAAGCTGCCGCCGCCGATGAATTTGATTTTTTCGGTTTTTTTGTTCAGATTGTTAAAAATAATACCCGGCAAGATGGGCAACAAATGCTTGTCGCTATTGTCGAGAATTTTCATTTTCTCCATGCTCCTTTCCTTTAAAAGTCGGTATGCTGTTTTGTTTTTATTTTATCATACGCTGTTTTTGAATGCAACAATTCACGCATTTTCATATCTGCAAATCAAAATAATCAAGGAAATTTGATAAAGAAATTACGGTTTATCGGGCGTTGCCGTATATATGCAATCGCCAGCCGGGACGGTCATTTTCGTCTGCTCGCCCCGGCTGTAATACACTTCGATTTTCTTGCCGATCTTTCAAAAAACGTCGCGGAACCTGTCATTGCGTATGCAATGCGACAGGACCGAACAGCCCGCCCGATACAAAGTCTTTGGCGAAATGTTTCTCCGCTTCAAAATACGGCGATAATTCTTCTGTTTTCCGATTGTCAAAGAAATCGGTGTGCAGATACCAATTTGCCGAAGTGTTCGTTACTTTAATTTTCAGGTGGTTCTCTTTGCGCAGCACACCCGCAGGAACCTGCACCCTGTGTGGCGACATCAGAACAGCACCCAAAGGCTGATCGTTCAGATACACCTGTGCTGCAAAATGCACTTCTCCGAGGTCGAGTTCACCGGCTTTCCCCGTCTTTTCAGCGGGAAGTGTGAATGTTGTTTCATAAACACAGCTTCCCGAATAAGCACTGCCGATCAAATCAGACCACTCCCCCGTGCGGACGGCAACAGCAGGGTCTGCGTGTTTTATGGTTTCAAATCCGTTTTCATTGCAAACGAGTTCTGTTTCTTTGCGGAACAAAAATTCGTCGGCAAGATCGAATCTGTCTTTGCACTCTGTTTTGTCTTCTGCAGGCAGGGTTTCGTCTGTCAGCAAGATTACAGCCGTTTCGCCGACGGTAAGAGAAAGATTCAGAATGTTATTTTCGGTTTCAAAATGCCGAAGCGTGCCGTTTTCCAAATCAAGCAGATATCCGTCTGCTGAAGGCAGGTGAATGTGATATTCTCGGCTTTCCCCTTTTTCACAAAACAGCAAAAACAAATCTGCATTTTCTGCTTTTCTGTGCATGGCACGAAGCCCTTTTCCCTCTACCTGCAGAACAGGGGTAAGGGCAGGAAGGTCGTGCGAAACGCACCCGCCGCCTGCAACAAAACGGCGCAGTACCTCTTGGGTATCTTGCGGCACAAAGGCGCCTGCAGGGATGATAATGTGTCGGTATACCGCACTGCCAATGCAAATACAGCCGTCGTCTGCGCCTTTGGATGCTTGTATAACATCATCATCAACAATATCGAAATCGACCGTTTTGTCTTCGAGTGCTCTGCCGAGGGTGTCGAAAATTTCCGCCGTTTTTTCTGCTTGCAGACCGCCCTGAAAATCGTGAACGGGATAGTAAAGTGCCGTTTCGCAGATACGATCTCCGAGGGACGATATGTATGCCAAGCGTTCCGTATAGCGGTTGAAGTGGGGCAGAAAGCGGCAATACGGCTGATTTTTTGTAAAAACAGGCAGTTCCTGTGCAAGGTATGCACCTTTGCGGGCAAGGGGAAAATTGAACGGATTGAAAATATTGATTCCGCGTACAGCCTGATAGCCGACCGTGTAGCGCATGATGTCATACGTCAACCCGGGACCTGCCACACCGAAGATTTCACTCATGGCAAATTTTGTGCCGTTGTGTGCGGCGGCAGAGGACGCATACCGCGGGAAAAATCCGTTGTAAGCGTTCATATCGTCGTTGTCTGTGGTTCTGTTTTCGGGATAGAGCTGACGCCGGATCACATCCACACCCGGAATATCAAAACACCGCAAGGCACGCATCAGGTTGAAGTTGCCGCCGCCGTGCATGCAGCCGAGCGGAGAGTGATCCTTATCGAGATGCCCCGTGAAAGCCATACCGTGTTCGTTTGCCCATTTTTTGCACGGCAGAAGAAAATTTTCGCAGAACATCCGACTGCACAAATCATACCAACGGTGCAGGATATGCACATTTTCTTCTGAAGGGGGGATTTTTTGTGCCAGCAAGGGCAGATGCGGCAATATGGATTCACCGTAGAGGCACTCATACTTGTCTGCCAATTCTTTGTTAAAGGGGCGCAAGGGTGCTTTTGGCTCATCCGTAAAAACGGCAGTAACAGTATTTCCAAGCAGCTTTTTTGTGGCCGCGGCATATTGTTCGTGCGTGATTGCAATAAAATATTGCGTTGCATCTTTGTTGAGCAGATCGGGATAATCTGCAGTGCCGTAGCTTTCTTTTTCTGCGACATACTCACACACAAGGGTGTCTGCCGAAAACACAACCCCCTCCGTAATCAGTTCATTGTCATTCACAAAAGCTGCAAGCACGGCAGGACTTGTTTTTTTATACACCTCGCCTGCCGAAAAAGGTTTTTCATAAAATTTGAGAACCTGTCGGGCATATTCGGGATGCGCCTGCAGAACTTTTCCGCAAGCACCGCCCGACGGCCATCCGCCTTCATCATAAATCCAGCAATGCATGCCGCATTCTTTGCCTTTGCGGACGGCATAGGCACAAAGTGCAAAGTATTCTGCGGAGAGGTAGTCAGGTGCAAGATTGGTGGGCATGCTGTCAGGGCGAAAATTCTTCGGCTCGGGAAGAATATAAAAGGCCCGTATGCCGAGGTCGCACATTTCAGCCAGCTGTTCGTCTATGATTTCTCGGGTGCAGATATCATTCCAAACCCACACATAAACAGGCGAATATGAAACATCGGGGGTGCGAAAAGTATTTATATCGAACGTATCATTATTATTCATCATGTTGTAGTCCTTCGCTTTTTCAGACATCAGCATTGTATTTATTCTGCTTTTTCAGTTTTTTTACAAACAGCAGCAGAGATATGACCATAACACCATACAGTACAGCAAGCACAACGGGATACACACCTATGCCGAACAGTTTGCTTACAAGGCTGACCATGGGCGGTGCCAGCATCACACCGATGTAGGCAAATGCGATCTGTGAACCCATAATCGATTGTGATACTTCTTTGCCGAAGTTGTGCGGTGTCAGGTGGATCATATTCGGATAGACCGAGCCGTTGCCCAAACCGATCAGGAACAATCCGATCACAGCAAATGCACCGTTCAGAGGAAGAAGAATCAGCACAACGGCAGGGGCAAGAATGACAACACCAATTGCAATGCGTTTCCATGTGTTGATTTTTTCGGAAAGTACCCCCGAAAGAAAACGGCCGACGGACATGCCGATATAATAAACCGTCAGCGCAAGAGCCCCATGCTTTGCCGCAAAGCCTTTTGCGGTTACAAGGTATGTACTTCCCCAGACTCCGCAGGCATATTCAATTGCATTGGTTGCAAGCATAATGACCCACACCAGCCATACTTGCGGCATTTTTGCCATTTGCAAAAGCTTGAGATTAACACTCTTTTCATCTTCTGCTGGCTCTGCCGAAGCCGTCCTTTTCCACAGGGGCAAAGAGATGAGCAACAACAAGGTGATCGCCGCCTGCACAAAAAAAGCATAACGATAACCGCTTCGCCATCCCGCATCACTTAATGCCTGCGACATAAGATAAGGGCTTAAGGATACCCCCACTCCGTAAAAACAGTGCAGAAAGTTCATGTGGCTTGCCTTGAAGTGCAGGGCAACATAATTATTTAACCCCGCATCAATCGCACCGGCACCAAGTCCGAGAAGAACCGCCAACGGGATCATAGCCAAAAAAGCCGGTGCAAAAGAGAAGCCGAGCAAAGACAGTGCCGTCATGGCGGTGCTGAACGCCGTAACCTTCGCCGTGCCGAATTTATTGAGGATGCCCGCACTGAACATGCTTGAGAGCACCGTGCAACCGGAAATGATGAATGTGAGCATACTCACCGCTTCAACGGGGATGTTCATTTGCGTATGCACGTCAGGCCATGCCGAGCCGATGAGCGAATCAGGCACACCGAGTCCGATAAATGCAACATAGATTACGATCAATAAAAAAACCATAAACCCTCCCAACCATTCTGCACGATTGTGTTTTTAAAAAAGGAGTTGCACAGGGTGACGGGTATAATCCGTCACTCTATCCTGCAAAAAAGGGATCAGCAATATTTGCTGTAATTATATAGTAAAAATAAAAATACGTCAATCGCAAAAAAACAACCTTGCAGGGATAAAAAGCCAACACTGCAAGGCTGTTTTTATCATTTTTTTATTTATCAAAAGAAACAGGCTTTGTTTCGCCTGCAGAAAAAGCATTGGGCCCCGGATCCGACAAGGAGAAATACATTTTTGCCGCACGGGTTGTTCCGAAATCACGGTTCGAACCGGAGTTCTGCACTTTGTTGAAGGCATCGCGGAACATCTGATTGTGCGCTTCTTCGCGGTTCAGCAAAAAATCAATGGTTTCGCGCACCTTTTTGTCATCAATCTGGCGATAAAGATATTCATATACTACTTTTGCACGCTGTTCGGATGCAATGTTGCTTAACAAGTCGGCACACAAATCGCCCGTAACCGTTACATAATCGGCAGTCCAGGAATAGCCGGAAGCATTGATAAGCCCCGGATTAAGACCGAGAATTACATGAGATTGAATTTCGCCCGAGGCCACTTTTTCGGCATCAACATCGTGTCCGTTCAAAAGATTGATGGTCTGTGCCACCATTTCCATGTGCCCGAGTTCTTCGGCGGCAATATCAAGAAACAGATCCTTGATTTCAGGATCTTTGATTCTGAAACTTTGCGACATATACTGCATGGCCGCTTTCATTTCGCCATTGCCGCCGCCAAGCTGTTCCTGCAAAAGTGCCGCATACTGCGGGTTTGGTTTTTCTACTGCCACGGGATGAAAAAGCATCTTTTCGTGTTTGAACATTTTATTACCTCCACTCTTTTTTATATATTTTTTCCGTGATCTGAAAAAATATGCGATTGAGACGAGGACGGTTCCATGTCTTATATAATAAAAAAGGAACAAACCGACTTTAAAAAGTACAATTTGTTCCCCATGGCATTTAATTGACAAATTTGAAGTTATATAAAACCTCTTTGGTTTTTCAATATCTCCATAACTTCTTACTTTATCGCCCTACAGCGCGGCTCCGTTTTCTTTGAGTTTTTGTTGCAAAGTCTTGATATCAACCGCATGGGCATTTGTGTTTGTTTTATAAGCTGTGGCAACTGCCGTGCCTGCGGCTTCCCCCAGACAACAACAGATGGGCATGATTCTTACAGATGCCTGCGCCTCGTGCGTTGCAGAAAGGCAACGTCCGACAACAAGCAGGTTATCAAACTCTTTCGGCAAAAGGCAACGGTAGGGAATGGTATAGTATTCTCCGTCCTTGAAATATCTGTGGCTTGTTCCCGTGCCTGCGGGGTTGTGAATATCGATATCATAATTACCCAAGGCTATTGAATCCTCAAAGCGGGTACAATTTATAAGCTCGTCGGCTGTGAGAATATGAACCCCTTTGAGTTTGCGGCTTTCACGCACACCAATATCAATTGCAATGGAAATCAAAGCACTTTCATCAAAGGCTTTTGAATTTTCTTTCAAAAAACTTACCATCTCGTGAATCTGACGGCGGGCAAGAACCTCTGCACGGCTCACATCAAAAGGATTTGTCGGGTCAAGTTTCACAACACGGGTGGTGTTAAAATGCAAAACATCCTCACCCACACCAAAGAAAACAAGAATATTCTCACGGGGATTTTTAATTTCGCCTTTTGCTTGTTTTTCTTTATAAAGTTCCTGCAACCGCGGTCTTTCCTCTGTAAAAAGATCAAGAGCAACACCACTCATTCTGAAGCAGGTTGTCATTGGTTGACAAAGACCGTCGCTGTCACGACCTAATTGATAATCGCACCCTGCAAGGTAAAATAATTCTCCATCGCCCGTGGCATCAATAAAGAAGTCTGCCTGAACGGTAATTTTCTGCCCTTTTGCAGTGATATCGACTTCGGTTATATTTCTTCCTTGCGTCTTTACATCATACACAATACCGTGAAAAAGGACATCGACACCCGCTTCGATCGTCATATCATCAAGCACGATTTTAAAATATTCCGAATTGAATTCGTGGTCTTTGCAATCGGAAACATAGCTGTCGTGTCTTTGCTTCATTTCTTTGAAAATACCTTGTGACAGGTATTTTCTGTTGTTTGTTGCTTTGTCTGTTTTCGTCCAATAAGGCATAAATGGGTAAACAAGGTTATTGGCGATAGCTCCACCAAGGCAACCCGATTTTTCTACAAGCAAGACGCTGAGTCCCTCACGCGCAGCACTCACTGCAGCCGCAACACCCGAAAGACCGCCGCCTGCAACAATAAGATTGTATTTCATAAAATCACCCCTGTTTGTTGACGCAGCGAAGCACCGCATTACCGTCGCGACAGAAATCCACAACCGTCATGGAGACATTGTCAAGCGCAAATCTGAAAACATGCGGCTGAACTCCCAAAGCCACGGGAATCAGATACTCAAGAAATCCATGGTGGCTGAACACCGCAACGCGATTCCCGTATGAAAATCTGTTTTTAATGTAAGAAATTACTTTTTCTGCACGTGCGACATTATCTTCAAAAGCCTCGCATCCGAATTCATAGGTTTCGGTACCGAAAAGCTTTTCACACATTTTTGTGTTTTTATAATATTTCTGCAGATATGCTTCACTGCAGCCGTAATAGCCGGGTGTGCACCCGCATTCCACAAGCTCGGGGCAGATTTCAAGCAAGGGGCTGTCAGACTTTGCCTTGCAAACACCGACTGCGGTTTTGAAACTACGCAACAGCGAACTTGTAAAATAGGCATCAATCGGCAGATCTTTCAGTTTTTCGCCCAAGGCAACACACTGCTGTTCCCCTGTTGCGGTCAGCTCACCGTCACTCGGATCGCGATCGGCGATATCAGTATAATTTGTTTCGGCATGTCTTATAAAAATGATTTGCAAGGAATCGTGTTTTTCCATTTTTATCACCTTTCTGTTGCAATCATGTTCTTATGCTTTTGCATATTTTGAAAGCAAGGCATGGTCATTCATCGGCTTGCAACAGTTTTCCGTTCTGACAGATGACCATTTGCGTTCGATCTCCGCAACCGAATCGTTGTTTATATCAACAACGATATCCTCGTCATCCGAGCCCATCATAAACCATTGGCTTGTTGTGCCCTTGGGGCAATGTCCCTTATAGGTCCATGTCTGCCAGTGATACGAGCAATCGTTGAAGAGATTCAGAATATAATCCCATGTTGCAGTGCCGCGGCAGGGAGAAAATTCACCTGCCAGCACAGGCACGTTGAACCCACGGCTTGCATGGTGTTCGGTGACCTGCTTGTAGCTCTCGTTTGAATCGTCATAAAGGTGGTACTGATACATCACATTTTCCCAGTTGCGGTCATCAGGATGCGGAATGTCATCGGGTGTCCAGATTGCCTCAAGGGTTATAATGTGGTCAGGGTCAACAGATCTGACTGCATCATAAAGCAGCGAATAGACATCATGATACTTGCTGTTGACCTTATCCTCCCCTTCGTAATCGCACATCGGCTCATTCATCAGGTCGAAGGCAGCAACCGTGCCGTTACCTGCAAAATGACGGGCAATTTCAATCCACAGCTCGCAGGCAAGCGCACGGAAGTGTGCCCCTTCTTCGGTTTCATCATATAACTTACAATGATTCACGCGGCAGCTGTGGTGCGCAATGCTCTGATGCCCCGGCACACCGTGCATATCGAGAATCACATACATGCCCCTTTTTTCACATTCCGCAACAACCCAATCAAGGCGTGAAAAATCGATTTCGCCGTTTTCTTTGCGTTTCCATGTGCCGTTATCATCCGTCTGAAAATTCCGATACCAGAACGGCACACGCACACAGGTAAAGCCAAGCGACTGCAGATAGTCAAGATCATATGCGGTTATGTAGTTATCCTCGCGGATTTTTATCAGGCGGTCTGCTTCTTCCTTGCCGAAGCGGTTTTCAAGCGTGGTTACAATATCCCACTGGGCTTCTCCGCCCTTGAAAAATCCCTGCCACAATTCATCAAGCAACCATCCGCCGAGATTGGTTCCGCGCAAAAAGACCTGCTTTCCCGCGGCATTGATTATTTTTTCACCGTCACAATGCAGCATACTAAGGCTCATATTATTTCCCTCCCGTGTTTTTAATATAAGGATCCGTTTTCATTATAGCATAAATACGGATTTTGACAAGTAATAAGCAAAAAAGCAGCCTTTCAAGTATTGTTTGAAAGACTGCATCCTGCTGCGGATTGAAAAGATTGGTTTACTTGTTCACAAATTTAACAGCCGTGCCGTAAGCAATAACCTCGGCAGCACCCTGCATAACAGCGGAAGAAGCATAGCGGATGTTCACAACGGCATCCGCACCGAGTGCTTCGGCTTCTTCGACCATACGCTTCGTGGCAAGGGCACGGGCTTCGTTCATCATCTCGGTATAGGCTTTCAGCTCGCCGCCGACCAGTGTTTTGAAGCTCTGTGTCAGGTCTTTGCCGATGTTTTTTGTCTGAATGGTGCTCCCCTTTACAATGGACAGCATTTCGAGTTCTTTTCCGCTGATGTAATCAGTATTGACTAAGATCATCTTCTTCACCTTTCTTGATTTCTTTTATTCTGTCTATGCAAACTTTGATCATCAACGCGGCAAATGCGACGGGAACAATGCCCAACAGCCATTTCCACACATCGTCCACCGCGTATATGATGAAACCAAAGTAAACAGCATAATAAATGATCATAATGATCGTCACCACAATGGGGGCTATCATTTTTTTTGCGTGCAGACTCAATATACTCTCCTCCGCAGATTTGTTTTACACAAAAATTATATCAAATGATTGAAAAAAAATCAAGCGGTCTTTTCTGTTGGTGGTTTAACAATACGAAAATTGATTTTCCGGATTCTCATTTGTATCAGAAAAGCCGTTGCAAAAATGACGAAAAGCGCTGTCCGGGTCCCTCATAACCGTCTGCATCTTTATAAACACGGACATAATCGATCAGCCATTCGATGGGATACACATTCTCCGGTTCATCCCAACCGCTGAAATCAGAATTGATATACATAGATAAAATCATACCCATTCTGTATTGCGGCGATTGTCCGGTTTTTGCCACCTTTTTGCCGTCCACATAAAAGGTGATCCCCTCGGGGCGCCAGTCAAAAGCATAGGTGTGAAACTCGTTTACATAATCCTTCGGGTCGCCATCCAGTTCGATTCTGTCCGACCATTCGTTAAGGTCGGGATCATCCCAGGCGTGCACCTTAGGCTCAAACACGCCGGGAGAATCAAAGAAGGTTTCCAATACATCTATTTCGCCATTCTGTACAGACATCGCTGTGTCGGGGAGCGCATCATCCTGCGCACCGACAAGCCACCACGAAGCATACCCGCCGCCACCGCTGACGGGCATCTTCATTCGTATCTCAAAATAACCGTACTGTGTGGCATATCCTTCAAAGGGTTGTACTTCCATCTGCTGTGTACCGCCCGGATGCAAATGATTCTTTTCCCATGTCTGTATGCCGTTTGCAATCCATAAAAGATTATCCGGATCGGCCGAGCCGGGCTGACCGCCGAAATAATCAGGTGAATCTTTTGTGATATACAGATTCAGGCAACCATTCTCAACTTTATACCTTGCAGAGGAGCCTGCCGTGTTGGCAGTGCAGTGCGGCAGATATTGCGGCAGCCAGTATTCTGTTTCCAGAGCACTGTCATTGAATTCGGTGCTGAAATCAAGGACGTAGCCTTCTTTTTCGGGAACACTGTCCTTAAAACCACCGACATATTCCGTATCGTGGCCCGATTCTGCTGCGGGGATTGTGTCACCGCAGCCTGTCGACAGCAAGCCGACCAGCATAGTAAAAACAAGCAACAATACCATACTTTTTCTTTTCATAGTTCGGCATCCTTTCGTATTTTAAATCTTTCATAAAAAAGGATCAAATCGAAAACTGCAGTTCACAATCAGTCTGCATATTTCTTTTTCTGAACGCAAAGATCGCTCCCAAAATTGCAAATGCGGTTCCGACAAATGCAAACAAGAGATAAAAATGCTCGCTTCCTTTTTCATATACCATCTGCATATCGTTTTCAAGATAGTAAATATCTATTTGTTTCCCTGTTTTAAAGCTCGAGTTATATGTATTTAACGGCACTGTTATTTTCTCGCCGTCCACTTCAATCTCAACATAGGTTGTATGCTCAACAGGAAAATCGGAGTCCCCTGTTTCTCGTTCTTCTATTCTGACAATACGTGCGGTTGTGTATATATAATTCTCTTTTTCTGCAATTGCTTTGACATGCTCAATGATTCCGAGAGTTGCAAACAGAAGTCCCACCACAATAAAAAGGATGCCGATTGCTTTTGCTGTTTTCATTTCAAAAACTCCTTTGGCGACTTCCTACCACCGGACTGTTTTTTGCTTTTCTGTTAAAAAATGTGTGGCTGATTTGTCTTTCTCTTTTTAAAGTGAAGCGAGCACCTGTTCGCAAGCCGTTTTCAAAAAATCCGGCAAGCCGGCAACCAGTTTTGCAGACTCTTCTCTTTTTCCCTCAACGGCAAGCAGAAGTGCCGTCACATAATTTCTTTGCGGATTCACGGCAGGACTGTATTGTACGGATTTTTCAAGAAATACCCGTGCTTTTTCATATTTCTGACAAGAAAAATAAACCGTGCCCAGATCCACGCAGATTTGTCCCATGTTTGCCAGTTTTTCGGGGTCTGATTCGTTTTCGGAATACAACGAAAGTGCTTTATGATAATACCGCAGTGCTTTTTCATTTTCTGCTTTGCGCTGTGCAAATTTTGCCGTGCGGTAAAAGGGATGAAAAGCAATTAAAAATAACCCCTCTTCATCATATTCCGTCATCTGCTCATAATATTTGTTCATTTTCTCCTCATTTTCAAGAAACTCGTAACAGAGCCCGAGAAAATAAGAAAGTGCAAACCAATCAAAATCATGAAAACAAATCTGTTCCAGTTCCAGCAGTTTCTCCAGACCGCCGTTAAAATCACGCTTTGATATTCTTATCAGTGCGGCGGTAAGATGAATCTGTGCATCCGGCAACTCTTCAAATGCAGACAAAAATACCTTGCCGAATGCTTTTCCATGTATTTCCCGCCATTTTTTGTAATTTTCATTATTCAAAGCATATTCCTGCAGAGAATCATAAAATTCCATATATGCATCACCTGATTTTATTATACACGGGTGAAAGAAAATTTGCAAGAATCAACACACAGCTTACAAAGAAGAAAAACACACAAAAACAGACCGCCTGAAATAAAATCAAGCGGTCTGAATACTATTCAAATATACAGCTAAACAATTCAACAGCACACAAAGTGATACCTTAGTGGGTAAGCATCTGAATCTCTGCTACATTTTTGCGCGCAGTTATTTTGACTGTTCCGCCGATGGGGAATGTTATAATCGGAAAAATATGTCCGAAATCTATGCCGAATATCACAGGGATGTCGGCGGGCACTTTATCTCGAACAATATCGGTGATGCGTTCCAATGTCATACCGCAATTATCCTCAAAACGACCAAACACAATGCCTCGGACGGTGTTTGCACCATCGATTTGCAACAGCGATTGCAGATTGCGTTCAAACTCATAACTGAAATACTCGCCCATAATGTTGTCGTCTTCGATAAACAACACCTTGTCACGGATGTCAGGCATATAAGGTGTGCCCTGCAACAGATTTAGTGTGCAAAGATTTCCACCGATCACAGTTCCCTCACATATACCTTCTTGAAGAACATAATATTGACCTGCCGTTACAGAAGGAGTAATACGAATCGGATCATCTTTCGTTAAACAATCCAAAAATGCTTGCCTTGTATATGCCGGCTCACCATCAAATCCGAAAGTGATGTAGTGCGGTCCGCTATATGTTACAAGTCCCGTTTTTGCGTAAATAGCATTTAGCAGGATCGTAATGTCCGAATATCCGCAAAGAATTTTCGGATTCTTGGCAATCAGGTCGTAGTCAAGGTAAGGGAGCAATTGATTGGCATTAAATCCACCAACACAGGTAATAATCATTTTCACATCAGGGTCACGAAAAGCCTCATGCAAATCCTCAATCCTTGATGAAATGCTTGATGAATCATATTTGTCAAGCTCCCGACAATTCTTGGAAAATGTCAGTTTATATCCCGAATCATTCCAGAAGTTCATCGCATGATGATGAACATGCTCCTTAATTATGGCTTGACTTCGGGATGGTGCAACAACCCGAATTTCATCGCCGGGTTTCAGTTTGTTTGCAATCATGCGATTTCCTCCTTTTTAGATTAAAAAAATTTCAACACAACCAAATATCTGAGAAGAGTATAACATCACATTTACAAAAAGTCAAATTTTGCATCAAAGACTTCAAAAAGACAGGACAGAGGACGGTTCTCTGTCCTATAAATCAGCAATCAGTCCCCTATCCACTGCTCAGCGTTTGCACCCGCGCCGAAGATGAAACCAAGCGGATGCACTAATCTCCCCTGGGCGGTGGGTAGGAAATGGGATAAGGCTATTGACAGAAGTCCGTCGGTGCAGTCAATCTGCATTCAGGGAAACAAAATCACGCTCAAATGTCTCAAAATCAAATTTTCCTTTTGACTTTATTTTTTTTACAGCTTTTAAAACCACATCTTTTGTTAATAATATTTTCTTTGCACTGTCCGCATTATAATATTCTTTAAAATCCATTCTTATAAATATAGTTGCACAACTTTTATTATCTATAAATCTTATTACTTCTTTAAATTCCCCATTATCATACAGTTCCTGAGGAGCTACAAGCGGCACAATTCCGATGATGTGTAAGGTCTCGCTATACTCTTTATCTAAAAAAAACAAATGCACTTTCTGACAGAATTGATACACTTGATCGTCAATTCCATAATGCTCCTTAAAATAAGCCGGCGAATTGATATGTAATTCCATAAGCGGACCTCCTCAATTTAATATTTGATAAGAAAATAATACTACAAACTCGAATCAAAATCAACACGCAGTGATGCATGTAATCCGAAACGGAGTTTCGGTATGTAATCGTTTCTTTGAAAATATCAAAAATAGTTCTGAACAGCATACAAAGGACAGGAGGGTTCGCTGTCCTATAAATCCCCTATCCAATCCCAGGCATTTTTCCTCTGCCCCCCATCCACCGCCGAAGATAAAACCAAGCGGATGCACTTATCTCCCCTGGGCGGAATGAAGGAACTGAAAAAGGGCATTAACAGAAAAACACATAAAGACAGACCGCCTGAAACAAAATCAGGCGGTCGCATCATGATAAAAGCAAATATTTCCTCATAAAGTATAATCTGCCCGTCAACGAGCGACCAACGACCTCTTTAAGGTGCGGCGCTTTGCGCCGATATTGTATCGAAACGGAAAAACAATTCACCGGATTGTTTTTCCTGTTTCGACGGATAACAGCCGCAAGATGCGTCTGTGGAAACACAAAGTAGTTGGTTCGATGCAGCAAGATGAAAGCAAAAAAAACCATCCGATTGGTGTGCTTTTCATTTGTGTTTGCACCTCGATTTTGAACCTCAAGTTCTAATCTACCAATGTCTTAAGATATTCATTTCGTCTTTATCACATGGTGTCGACATCGCATTTAATGCATTGCTGTCTAAATTGTAGATACCTGAATACACTTCTTGAATTTCATCGTTCTCATCATAAGCCAAAAAGCAGTCAACCTCTTTATGCAAAGAAATCTCAACGGTATCACCATTAATATTGGTATATTTATTAATATATGATGCAACATATTCGTCTGCTTTTTGATATGCATTGTCAAAAGACTCAGCTTTGATTCTTAATATTTGCTCTTCATATAATACCTGAGGCATTTTACTGTTAACAACATATTTAAAAATCAATTTAACACCAAATATTTGACCATTCATAACCTCACCTCTATGACTTAATTATATACATTTTATATAACAAAAGTCAATAACTGCATCACAGGTTCGAGTCCTATTACTTCTAAAAAGGGTTCATCTGAACCAAAACTATAAGTTTAAAGATAAAAATGAAGAAAACCCTTGAAAAATCAAGGGTTTTCATATGGGGTTCAAAAAAGGAACCCAATCTTGGCTCCGCCTGTTGGACTCGAACCAACGACCTCTTTAAGGTGCGGCGCTTTGCGCCGATATTGTATCGAAACGGAAAAACAATTCACCGGATTGTTTTTCCTGTTTCGACGGATAACAGCCGCAAGATGCGTCTGTGGAAACACAAGGAAGTTGGTTCGAGACAGCAAGATGAAAGCAAAAGAAAAAGCAC
>JAFQCH010000030.1 GCA_017416485.1 Clostridia bacterium
GTCTGCATGATGACATTTCATTGTCGTAATGCGCGATTTTCCTTTTTATAAAAATGCACCGGCAGTTACCGGTGCAAATGTTTTAAATTTTCTGTGACATTTTCAAAAATGGTTGACATCCTTTTTTTGATTTTTTTGCCAAACTTTTTTTGAAATATTTTTAGGGTTTTACTCTTGACAAAGCAAAAATGCAGGAGTATAATTGCGAAAAAATGAGCAAAGGCGTTCATTTCAGTGTAGAAAAATCTTCTACATTGAGATGAGCGCCTTTTCTTTTTATTAACCCGAAAGGAAAGAACCCGATATGAAAGTTGAAGGCCAAGTACGAATCCCATCCGGATGTGCAATCGCTGCTGTTATTTCTAAAGAAGGAAACAGAATGTCCGGTGAGATGATTACCAATGCTATGAAGCCGATGCACGACCGTTCCAATGGACTTGGTGGTGGTTTCGCCGGTTATGGCATCTATCCTGAATATAAGGAATTTTATGCATTACATATGTTTTTCGACTCCCGTGCAACACGTAAGGACTGCGAAGTATTCTTAAAGGAACGCTTTGAAATTGTAAAAAGTGAGATTATTCCCACACGCACCATTCCTGCGATCACGGATGAGCCGATTATATGGAGATACTTTGTTGCTCCACTGAAATCCCTGCTTGCTTCGATGCAGCTTGATGAAAAGGAATTTGTTGCCCGCACGGTAATGAAGATCAACACCGAAATGAAAGGTGCCTATGTATTTTCCAGCGGCAAAAATATGGGAACCTTCAAAGCAGTCGGCTTTCCGGAGGATGTGGGTGTCTTTTATAAATTAGAAGAATACGAGGGTTATTCCTGGACAGCACACGGACGCTACCCGACTAACACTCCCGGCTGGTGGGGCGGTGCTCATCCCTTTACCCTGCTCGACTGGTCTATCGTCCATAACGGTGAGATTTCTTCGTATGATGCCAACCGCCGCTTTATTGAAATGTTCGGATATAAATGCACTCTGCAGACTGATACCGAGGTTATTACCTATATTATGGATTATCTGATCCGCGTACAGAGACTTACTCTTGATGAAGCCGCAAGCGTTATTGCTGCACCATTCTGGAGTACCATTGCAGGTAAAACCGATTTAGCGGATAAGGAAAAGTATACCTTCCTGCGTACTGTATTTCCGAGTCTTCTCATTACCGGACCGTTTTCTATCGTTCTCGGCTTTAACGGAGGACTTATGGCATTAAATGACCGTCTAAAACTTCGCTCTATGGTCGTAGGCGAAAAGGATGACAAGATTTATATTGCCAGCGAGGAAGCAGCAATCCGCACAATGGAACCAAACGCCGAAAATATTTGGGCACCTGCCGGTGGTGAACCGGTAATCGTTTATGTAAAGGATGGTGCATATTAAAATGAGTGTAGAATTTGTTTATCCTGAATTTGAAGTAATCAGAAATACAGACCGTTGCATCGCCTGTCGTGTGTGTGAGAGACAATGTGCTAATGAGGTACATACCTTTAACAATGTAAAAGGTGTTATGATGGCTGACGAAACCAAGTGTGTCAACTGCCAGCGTTGCGTATCTCTCTGTCCTACAAGAGCACTGAAAATCATAAAAAGTGATTGTGTTCTCCGAGAAAACGCCAACTGGCAGAATGATACCATTAAAGAAATCTACAAACAGGCCAACAGCGGCGGGGTACTGCTCTCTTCTATGGGCAATCCGAAACCGTTGCCTGTATATTGGGATAAAATCCTGATCAACGCTTCACAGGTAACCAATCCGCCGATTGACCCTCTGCGTGAACCAATGGAAACCCGTGTGTTTTTGGGTAAAAAGCCCCAAAAGGTTCAACGTGACGAAAACGGCAAATTAAAATGCGAATTGCCTCCCCAGATTGAGCTTTCCATGCCGGTAATGTTTTCGGCAATGAGCTACGGTTCCATTAGTTATAACGCTCACGCCTCTCTTGCCCGTGCTGCTACTGAGCTTGGTATTCTTTATAATACCGGCGAAGGTGGTCTTCACGAAGACTTCTATGCTTACGGCAAAAACACAATCGTACAGGTAGCAAGCGGACGTTTCGGTGTTTATGAGGATTACCTGAAAGCCGGTTCCGCCATTGAAATCAAGATGGGCCAGGGGGCAAAGCCCGGTATTGGCGGACATCTACCCGGTGCAAAAATTGTGGGTGATGTTTCCCGCACTCGTATGATTCCCGAAGGCTCGGATGCCATTTCTCCGGCTCCACACCACGATATTTATTCGATTGAAGACCTCCGTCAGCTTGTGTTCTCGCTGAAAGAGGCTACAGAATATAAGAAGCCTGTCATTGTAAAGGTTGCCGCCGTACATAACATTGCGGCAATCGCCAGCGGTATTGCCAGAAGCGGTGCAGATATTATCGCTATCGACGGCTTTCGTGGCGGCACAGGTGCGGCACCAACCCGTATCCGCGATAACGTCGGTATCCCGATTGAACTTGCTTTGGCTGCAGTAGATCAAAGACTTCGTGATGAAGGTATCCGAAACAATGTGTCTCTTGTTGTCGGCGGCAGTATCCGCAGTGCGGCGGATGTTGTTAAGGCGATTGCTCTCGGTGCGGATGCCTGCTATATTGCAACAGCAGCTTTACTTGCTCTCGGCTGTCATCTTTGCCGTACCTGTCAGAGCGGTAAATGCAACTGGGGTATCGCAACCCAAAGACCTGATCTCGTCAAGCGTCTCA
>JAFQCH010000007.1 GCA_017416485.1 Clostridia bacterium
TATGCAAATAAATTAAAAATGTGGCTTTGTATTAAAATCAAATTCATTCATGCTCTATAATCGGAGCGAAGCGACCCTTTAATTTTGCATTTTGCATTTTTCCATTTTGCATTCAGGGCACCGCCCTACAAACCGTAATTTATTTAATCGTCAGCTCCACGAAAAGCGGGTTGTGGTCGCTGGGATGTGCACCGTCATAGGTGTCGGTCACAACGTGGAAGCTGTTGACATTGAACGCATCTTTGGACACGAAGCAATAGTCGATGATTTTGTTCTGTGCACCCCAGTTCTGGTAGGTTCCGCTGTCGGATGTGTTTTCGGTTTCATAACGTGCATCCGCAAAGTCTTCCGTGGCGGCAAGGTAGGTCGGGGAGCCTTCGTTTGCGTTCATATCACCCATGAGCACCGCGGGGATGCCGCCGAATTGCTCAATTTTGTCAAGCACCACGCCGATGCCGTTGATGCGGGCTTCCTCGCTGACATGGTCAAGATGGGTGTTGAACACCACAAAACGGGTGTTGTCGGTCAGCGTTTCAAGAATGACATAGCCGCAAACACGGTTGAATGCCGAACCCCAGGACTTGCTCATTTCGTCGGGTGTTTCGCTCAGCCAGAATGTGCCCTTGTCGATGAGTCTGTAAAGGTCGGTGCGGTAGAAAATCGGGCATCCTTCGGCGGTGGGGGAATTGTCGCGGTAGGTGATCTGCGAATCGTAAGCAGGCAGACTTTTGCACAAATATTTGTAATGGATGGAACTGACCTCCTGAAAACCGATAACGGTGGGGGCTTGCTGTTCAAGGCAGTCCATCAGCAAGGCTGCGCGGTTGAACCAGCTTTTTTCAAACAAATCCGTGGGGCTCACGCAGCGCACATTGGCACTCATAATGCGCAATGTGCCCGTTTGTTCGGGTGTTTCGGTCAGAATGGCGCGCTGATTCTTTTTGTAACCTGCATACGGGGCAAAGAAGATTCCCGCAAACACAATGGCACCTGCCAGCACGGCGGCGCCGACTCCGATAGCAATTTTTTTGGCTGTTTTCATTTCATTTTCTCCTTTTTTGTTGTAATCTGCATTCCATTTTAACAAAAACACACCGCGGTGTCAATTTATTATTTATTATATATTCTTTTCCATATATTCGCGGTTTTTGCGGATGCGTTCGTCAGCAGGCGACAGTTCTTCTGCCTTCTGCACGGCGGCAAGGGCTTTTTCTTTTTGTCCCAGTTTCCACAGCGACACACTCAACAGATCCCACGGCAAACTGCCCCAGGCATCGGCTTGGGTGATGTAGGTGGTCGGGCGTTCTTCTATTGCCACACAGCGGTCGCAGGCAAAGGCGCAGGCAAGCGGATTGTGCTTGGCATAATAGTATTGCGCCGTTTCCAGCCACGGCTCACGCAGATGCGGTGCTTCTGCGCACGCACGCAAAAGCCACTGCTCGGCTTGGTCTGCATTGCCCTTTGCGGTGTAGGCGCGGGCAATGTAGCGCATGGATGCGCACCGTTCGTCTGCCCATGTGGCGGTTGGTAACTCCAGATGGTGTTTTAGCATATTTATGCAATCATCCCAACGCTTGTAAAACAGGTATTCCCGTCCGAGGTAATGCGCGTTGCGGTCATCCTGCGGTTTTTCCTTGACGGCAAGTTCCAACAAAGGCAGATATTGCGAACGCGGTTTTGTGTTGTCGGCATGGTGATCCACCTGCACCCCCTGTGCAAACACCGAACGCGGTTCGGGTGTGCCGACCCAACGTAGCACTTCATGCACGGGATGCACCCAACGGTAGCCGTGGCGGGCGTGGATTTTGTCGATCCAGAACACCGTTCCCTCGCTTCCGTCTTCGTTAAAATTCCATGTGTATCGGTACTTTAACCGTCCTGCACCGCTACTCCATGCGGCTTCAACCTTTTCCCGCCAGCCCGCCTGCAACACCTCGTCAAGATCCAGGCAAACGCAAATATCCGCGCTGTGCGGCACTTTGTCAAGCGAACGGTTTCTTGCAACATCAAACCGCCACGGCGAAATTGTTTCGCGAAAAACGCTTACCTTTTCGCAGGTTTCCAAAAATTCGGGCGTGCCGTCCGTGGAGCCTGTGTCCAGCACCACAATGCCGTCTGCTTCTTTCACGCTTTCGTACCAACGGGGGGCAAACTGTATCTCATTTTTGCATATAGCATACACAAAAACTGAATATTTATACATATTATTCCTCCAAATATACAGTTTCGCCGCAGCAAATTGAGCATCTGCTGCGGCTTGTTTGTTATGCCGCGGGGCCTGTCGGACCTTGCGGAATGGTAAAGTTGAGGACGTAATCGGGTGCGGTGCCCGTGATGGTGACGGCGGCTGCCGTGCCGGGGGCACCGGTTGTGACCGTGCCGATTGTGAAGGTCGGTGTTACACCGTCGGCACCTGCAGGACCCGTGGGACCCGTAGCACCGTCAGCACCTGCGGGACCCGTAGGACCTGTTGCGCCGTCAGTACCTGCGGGACCCGTGGGACCTGTTGCGCCGTCAGCACCTGCAGGACCCGTGGGACCCGTTGCACCGTCAGCACCTGCGGGACCCGTGGGACCTACTGCACCATCGGCACCTGCGGGACCTGTGGGACCCGTTGCACCGTCAGCACCTGCGGGACCCGTGGGACCTACTGCACCATCGGCACCTGCAGGACCCGTGGGACCTACTGCACCATCGGCACCTGCAGGACCCGTGGGACCCGTAGCACCCGTCGCACCGGCTACACCCGTAGGACCTGTAGGTCCGGTCGGACCCGTAGGACCCGTAGGACCTGTCGGACCGGTGGTGTCATCAGGGCCTGTCGGTCCCGTCGGGGCGGTCGGACAGCAGGGAACCGCGTAACCCCAACAGCAATCCGAACAGCCGATGCCGTGTACACCGCGTCTGCCGCAACCGCAGCCGCCGTCTGAACTGCGCACGATGTTCGTTTGCATGCCGTCAAAAAAATCGGGATTGCCCGCATCGCAAAAATATTGATACTTGGCCATAATTGCCTCCTTTTTCAAGCAATCGCGGAAGAAGCACATTCTTCCGCAGTTCATACTATGCACAAACGCAGCCGGGGTGCGGAATATGTTTCTTTTTTAGATTGTTTTAAGGCGCGGGAAGTAGGATGTAAAAAAAACATGGCTATATTATTTTTTATTTTGTAAAACTACTTGTTTTATAATTTTTTATATGTTATTATAAAATAGAATAAGCATGAGTATCAAAATCCCCGGCCAATAAGAAGATTATGGTGTAAGGAGTTTTTAAAATGTCCGAAAAAGAGTTGAATTTGCCTGCATCCGACGAAGCCGTCGACGCAATTCTTGCTGAAGTGCTCGGTTCGGCAGGGTCGAACATGGCAAAACGCTATTCCGGCGACGGGACAAGCGTTCCTGAACGCAAAGTGGTGGAAGAGCCCGCACCGCAACAGCCTGCACAGCCCGCTGTTGCCGCACCCAAAAATACGGTGTCGGCAGGTGCCTCACAAAATTATGATATGAGCCCCGAAATGCTTAACGAAGCTTACCGCGCCGCCGCCGCAAGATATGACGTGAACGGCTACCGCATTTCTGCTGCCCGGCCCGCAGGTTATGCACCGTATGCACCCTATCCCGCATACCCGACTTATCCTGTTTATCCGCAGCCCGTTGCCTATGCGCCGTATTCCGCATATCCCGCATACCCGGCTTATCCCCAGCCTTATGCTTATCCCGCCTATCCGACAGGGTATGAAGCATACGCAGAATATCCCGCCGAGCAGCCGCAGGCAACACCCGAACAGAATGCAGGGCAGAATGCCTATGCCGCCGCGGCAGGCTCACGCGTGGTGTACGATGCCGACTGGGCAGAAGGCAAGTCGCCCAAATCGCAGCCCGCCCAGCCGCCTGTGCCTGTTATGCAGACAGCAAACAGCGGCAAACCCCATGTGAACCCCGCATTCATCGATCCTCTGTCTTCGTATGATGACGATGAAGAAGTGCCGTCCCCCTACACGGGCAGTGTTTCTTTTGCAGACCGACACAATGCAAGAGCACCCCAACAGCCCGCAACAAAAAAACAAGGTACGGATTTTTTTCCGGCAGGTTTTTCCGCAACAAAAAATAATGCAGGTGCCGCGAACGGAAAAACCGCCCAACAAAATAATGCGGCTTCTGCCGGAGAACGCGAAAAGGTTTTCGCAGACTTTTCCGAAGATTACGAAAAAACACAGCACCGCAGTCGTGAATGGATGATGACCGACGAGGAATTGCTCGATTCGCGCGAACAACGCCGCCGTAAAGCGGCAGATGCGATGCAGGAACTTGAACTGGATCTCGTTGAAATGCCCGATACAAGCAGAGTGGTTGTTGAAACGGGCGAAGCAGACGATGATGCAAGCCACCGCAGGGCAGAAGCACAGCAGATCATTGCCGAACGCTTCTCGCAGTCTGCCGCCGCAGAAATCCTGTTCGACAGCACCGAAACTTTTGAACGCGATGCCCAAAGAGCACCCCAGGACGATTCCGACTATACGGATTCTTCCGATTCTGACTACGATTACAATTACAATGAATACGAGAACGGAGGCGACACGGAATTGTATTATAACAGTCCCGATGCAAACAACCCGGATGTGAACGAACAGCCGGTAGAAAAGAAGAAGAAAGGCAACAAGTTTACCGCGTTCATCCGCCGCAACACCCCGCACAAAGGCCAGACCAAGCGTGAGATGATCAGCTGCATCATTATGGACCTTGCATTCCTTGTGCTCATCGGTGGTTTGATTTTCTGTACGATTTACTTTGTAAATTACCTCAAAACAAAGGGCGAAATGCCCAAAATTGAAAATACCGGTATCTATGAAGAAGGTCTTGCTGATAAACTGACTGATGTTGAACTTGCACAGTTGTGGTCTGATCTGAAGTCGGCATATCCCGATGTCAATTTCCCCGAAGGCCTGAATCCTGACTTTGCAAAGCTGTATGCAGTCAATCAGGATGTGGCAGGTTGGGTCAAGATTGATGGTGCAGACATCTCCACCGTCATTCTGCAAGCAGACGACAACGATTATTACCTCTACCGTGACCTTTATAAAGACCAGACCAAATACGGCACCCCCTTTGTGGACTACCGTAACAATATGAGCACTCCGGGACTCAGCCGTAACACCATCGTCTACGGGCATAATACACACGACGGCTTGCTGTTCTACAATCTGACCCGTTATCTGAAGCTGTCAGGGTATAAGAATGCACCCGTTCTCTCCGTGAATACCCTGTTCAACGGTATGACCTATTGGAAGGTTTTTGCCGTCACACTGTCCGACTCTACAACGGATGAATTTGAATATCTGTACACCCATTTCACCAACGAAAACACATTCCTTTCATTCATTGACGATATCCGTGCACATTCCATGTTTGATATTGATGTGGACGTGGTTACAGGCGACAATATTATCACCCTTTACACCTGCTATCAGGATCTTTTCAAGGACGGCAGACTGACCGTGTTTGCCCGTCAGGTACGTGCCGGTGAAGATCTGCTTGTTGATACCTCCAATGCAACGGTCAACAGCGATTGCATTTATCCCAACGCTTATTACGGCATCACCTATGAAAATTCCACAACGCCGGTCACGGGCACAACCGCAGCCGACAGCGCAACACAGACAGAACCGACCGTTTCGCAAGACCCCACCGAGGCTTTGATTGAAGACCCGACCGAGAGCGAAGAAGCAACGCAAGAGCCCGAATTCATCCCCGGTGAGCCCGAAGACGGCGGTGAAGAATCGCCCGCAGAGGATGCCACCGAAGGCAGTTTAGGATAAAACTTTTTCTATCCCGCAGTGTGAGAGGAAAACGATATGGAAAAAAAGATCAAAATTCTGACATTCGGCGCCCGTTGGAACTCCAACACCGCACAGCTCGGCGACGTGCTGCGCTACATGTTCAACGGTTATCTTCCCAAAGGCAAGGAAATTGCCTATTATGAATCCGTAACCGAAGCGTTGCCTGAATTTTCCACCCGTTTTCAGGGAACGCATACCGTTCTGCTTCTGGCAGACACGTCCGACTACGCACACATCAAGAGTCTGCTTGCAAAGGCTCTGCATCTGCAACTGCAATCCATGCCCGAAATCGCAAAGAACACCCGCAACACCATCGGGGATTTTTTTTCCGGTTCGGATGAAATGATTGCGCACTGTGCCGTGCCTGCGGGTAAAAAGATTTTCTGTTTGGGTGACGGATTGTATGCGGGCTTCGCTGTTACGGCAGGTCAGCAGAATCTGATTCTGTTGCCGCATCATAAGGACAGAACCGTGACTCTGCTCAATCAGCAGGTCATCCCGTATCTTAACGAGTTTTACGGTTGCCGCATTCCCACAGATGCCTCCTGCCGCTACTATATGGGCAAACTCTGTGAAGAACTGCACTCGTTTAATGAAAAAATGGGTGTGTCCGGCACAAAAACCGCCGTGCTCATCCGCAATGCGGCCGAAAAAATTCCCGGTTTTCTGCCGATGCTGCGTTTTACTCCGTCTGCGGAAACCAGAGGAAAACTCCCCCCGCTTGAATATGCCGCGAACCTATCCATTGCCGCTTGCGAGCTGGAAGGCAACCCCTACGGCGCAGCAATGACAAGCGCCTTCTTTACGGGTACGGAAGCCACGGCGCAGACCGAAAAATGCGTTTATCTGGCTTTTACTGATGACGATGATACCGAGGTGCGCGAGGTTCATTCCGTAAACGGCGAGGAAATTGCCGAATTTTTGAACCGTTGCACGGAAGAACTGTTTAAATTCGCACTCGAAAAGGTAAAGGCCATGCACAAAAAGGTGCTTGCCGAAGACGATGACGAGGCATCCGTTTCGCTGTTCACCCCCGGAAAAAAGGCACTGCTTGCAGTGCTTACCGTTTTGGCAATGGCAGTCGGCTTTGCAGTATCGTACTTTGCGACCGATTATGTGCTCGGTCAGCAAAATGCGCAGAATGATACGGCAATCACCGAGGATACACAACAATAAATCCTAAGTATCAGGAGGAACATATATTATGGCTATTCTTATTTCCGGCGGTGCCGGTTTTATCGGTTCGCACACCTGCGTGGAACTGCTCAATGCAGGTTTTGACATTGCAGTGCTTGATAATTTCTGCAATTCCAATGCCGAAAGTTGCAAACGCGTTGAAAAAATCACGGGAAAGTCTTTCCCCGTTTACACCTGCGACATCCGTGACAAGGCGGGTCTTGATAAGGTTTTTGCAGAAGTAAAGCCCGAAGCCGTTATTCACTTTGCAGGTCTGAAAGCCGTTCCCGAAAGTGTCAAAAAACCGCTTCTTTATTATGATAACAACATTGCAGGTACCGTCACCCTGTTGCAGGCAATGGACGATGCAGGTTGCAAGTGCATCGTATTCAGCTCTTCCGCAACCGTTTACGGCGACAATAATCCCGTTCCGTTCAAGGAAGATATGCCCGAAGGCAAAACCACCAATCCCTACGGCACAACCAAACTTTACATTGAACGCATTCTTAAGGATCTCTGCATTTCCGATCCCGACTGGCATGTTTGCATTCTTCGTTATTTCAACCCCATCGGTGCACACGAAAGCGGCATGATCGGCGAAGCCCCCAACGGCATCCCCAACAACCTTATGCCTTATATTACGCAGGTTGCAGTGGGCAAGCGCGAAAAACTGAGCATCTACGGTGATGACTACAACACCCCCGACGGCACGGGTGTGCGTGACTATATCCATGTAACCGACCTTGCCATCGGCCACGTTCGTGCGGTTGAGCGCGCACTCAAAACCGCAGGTGCCGAAATCTTCAACCTCGGCACAGGCCACGGTGTCAGCGTGCTTGAACTTGTGAAAGCATTTGAAAAGGCTTGCGGCAAGCCGCTGCCCTATGTGATTGCAGAACGCCGCCCCGGTGACATCGACACTTCTTTTGCCGATGCTTCCAGAGCCAACGAGCTGCTTAACTGGAAAGCCGAACGCGGTGTTGACAAAATGTGTGAAGACAGCTGGCGTTGGCAGAAAAACAACCCCAACGGATACGATGAATAAAAGAAAATCCCTTTTTTGCGGCTTTGTCTGCCTGTTGTTTGTGTTTTGCAGTCTGCCCGTTGCCAAAGCCGCCGAGGTGCCCGCAATTACCTGGGCTTACACGGAAGAAAAATCAGACCATGCCGTTTTGCATTTTGAAACCCCTGCACAGTATCTCGGGCAGATCGACGCTTACGAACTGCGAACCGACTATGTGGACTGGATCCGTGTTGCCGACGGTGCGGGCGGCAAAATGCAGATTCCCGACGGCGGCAATGTGTATCTGCGTTGCACGTTTGAGGGTTGGTACAGTGCAGTCTGGAGCACCCGTGTTGAATTCGGTTCGGCTTATATTCTGACCGATTCCGTGTCGGGTGCCGGTATTGCCTACCGCGCTTCGGACAATTTCCCCGCAAATGCCTACCTTTCGGCAGACCGCATCACTTCGGGCAAGGTGTTTGAGGATGTGCAACAAGCCGTGCAGACCTCCAAGCACTTTGAATTGTATGATATTTATTTTCTGTATGCCGACGGGCACACCTTCGACCCCGCTGATTCGGCAATCATCCGTCTGCCGTTGGGCACACAGCTCAAAAGAGAAAAATGCAAGGTCTATTATGTGGATGAAATCGGCAAGCGTTTGCTGGAACTGCCCGCAAATTATGACCGCACCTGCATTTCCTTTCGCAGCAAGGGGCCCGGGCTTTATTTTGTAACAGATGAAAGCAAGGGCGAGGATGCCGCACCCACCCCGTCTGCTCCCGCCATGGGCAGTGCCTTGAATTTTTACGGCGCCCGCCTTTTGATGGGCGATATTGACGGCGATTCTGCCGTGACCGCAAACGATGCCAGAAGTGTGCTTCGCGCTTCGGTCGGGCTTGAAACGCTCAATGTCCTGCAAGCGGAATGTGCCGACACTGATTGGAACGGCAAAATCACCGCAGGGGATGCCCGAACCGTTCTGCGTTACAGCGTGGGGCTGTAAAATCAAACCAAGTCCGAAAAGAATCGGCAGTTGCTTGCCGTATTCTGTATATAAAAATTCACCAAACGGAGGAAAAAACGATGAAAAAACTGCTTTGTGTTCTGCTTGCACTCATGATGACCGTTTTTGCCTGCATTCCCGCTGCCGCGGCAACTGACCTTGCTGTCAGCCCCCTGCCCGGCGCAGATCTTGCAGATGACGGCGACGGTGTGTATACCCTTACTTTCACACCGCCCACCGAAGATTTTGAAGACGGCTATTGGTTTGCCACAAGTAAGGACGGCGAATATGAATATGTGGAAGAAACGGATCCCGAAAAACTTGCCGATCCCGAATGGCTGTATGAAAACGATTATATTTATGATGCGGAAAATGACCGATATCTTCTTGCAAAAGATATCGTGCGCGGTTTTCCCGAAAATCCCGTTTATTACACAATCAAAAAAATGCCCGAAAAAATGGCTGTGAATGCAGGAGAAATCGTCACCTTCAAAGTTAAGACTTCTCCCAAATACAACCAGACCACGGTTGTTGTCAGAGCCAACGATATCAATGTGCAGCCCAATGTCAAGGGTGAATATTCCGTGCTTGTCAACCAGGATATGACAATCCGTGTTGTTGAACGCGGTGAAAAAGGCGATGTTCTGCTGCGTTCGCACTTCTTTGTGTATCTTCCCAAGGGTGAAGAAGGCGAATACCGTTGCCGCACCCTTGAAAACACCAACTACCAGGTCGTTTACTACGGCGACAGCTTTGATTTCCGTCTGGTTCTCGGTAAGGATGCCGTTGTCAATAACCTTGCCGTTACCGTCACCAGGGGTAAGGATGTTTTGTCGGAAGAACTCGGCTTTGACCCCTCCGCCATTCTCGGGCAGATCGGGATCGGTAATATTGAAACCCTGACCAGCTACGGCACGGATGCCTCGGGTGCAAGACTGTACAGAGTTACCGATGTAACCACCGACATCACCATCAATGTCAGCGGCATCAAAACGCAGGAAAGTGCCAACACAATGAACCTGATTATGCGCATTCTTCGTTTTATTCTGAATCTGCTGGGTATCAACCTGCCTTTCCTGCAGGATATGAATGCAACGATTGATGTTTCCGTGCAGAACAACTGTGACGATGTGGATTACACTGTGTTGCAGGGTGCAACGCAGGGTGAACTTAACGGCAATGTTTACAAGGTCAGCAGCGGCGACTACCTTTCTCTCGTTGTTTACAAATATGATGCAGAACAGGAAATCACCGTAAGCTGGAAAACAGGTGCCGACAAAGACAAACCGTATGAAGTGGAATGGAAGGCCGATTACGACCAGAATAAAGACAGAGCCTACTATTACGCAATCTACAACATCGATAATATCACCGAAAACACCGTTGTAACCATTGCCCCGGGTGCGTAAAGCCATGAAAAAAAGATTTTCTACCTTATTTTTTATTCTTGCGCTGTTGGCTTCTTTGTGTCTGACGGCAAGCGCCTCGCAGGCCGGGTCCGCAGAAAATGAACCCTTTGCGGTTCTTTGGGCGGTTTCAGCAAACGAAATGGAAACCGATACCCTCTCCGCAGGCGTCGGCGACCCGATTACTTTGCATCTGTATGTGAATGTGGACGAAACCGCACAAACGGCATTCACCTTGCAGTATAATGATGCAGTCTTTACCCTGCAGGAACTTGCAATTGCCGAAGCCGAAGGGCAGGGAGTGCTGACTGCAACGGGGGTATCGGCAGGTTCGATTTCCTTTACCTACCAATACAATGCGGCAAGTGCTAACCAAGGCCTTGTGCAGCTTGCAACCCTGACCTTTTCCAACAAAGCAGACATTGCGCAAACCGCCTACACATTTTCACTGCACAACGGTCAAACGCAACTGTGCGATCCCGTTTCGGTAAAAGTGGATCACCGCCATGCGTTTGGCGGCTGGACTACTGTTTCCGTTTCTGAAGACGGAAAAATGCAGAAGCAGAAACGCGATTGTTTGCACTGCGATATGCGCGAAGAACGCACCGTGCCTTATGTGGATTACAGCATAGCACTGAAAGACGATGCCAAAAAAATCAGCTACAATGCAGACAAAAAGATGTTGTATGCCATTGCCCCCGGCACAACGGTAGGCACCTTGATTGACAGCCTGACCACCGGCGGCACCATGCAGGTGATCGACAAAAACGGCAACGGCAAGTCGCGCAATGATGTGCTTGCCACCGGCATGACCCTGCTTGTTCTGGATGAGGGCGACGGCATGGATGCAAATGTGCAGTTTGCCGCTTCTGTTTCTGTTTGGGGCGACGGCGACGGTGACGGTGAGGTCACTGCCGGTGATGCCCGTATTGCGTTGCGCTACAGCGTTGATCTTGAAAAAAATCTGTCCGAAGAGCAGTTGTTTGCACTTGATTCCGACAGCAACAACAAAATCGATGCCGGCGATGCACGTTTTATTTTGCGTGTTTCCGTAAATCTGGATGCTTTTTATGCGGTCAAGGCAACATCCGTGCTTCTGTCTGAATCAAAACTGACAATGAATATCGGCGAGCAGAAAACGCTTACTGCCATTCTTTTTCCCACGGATACCACCATCCGCACCATGCAATGGAACAGCAGCAACACTTCTGTTGCAACCGTAAGCAACGGTGTTATCACCGCAAAAGCAAAAGGCACCGCAGTGATCACGGCAACCGCCAATTCCGGGGTCTATGCAACCTGCACGGTTACGGTTCATCAGGCGGTTGAAAAACTGACCGTCAACCGCACCAATTTTTATCTGCCTGTCGGTAAAACGCGAAATCTGACCGATTCCATTGCAATTTTGCCGTCCGAAATCACTGCCGCGGATGCTGTTTGGACATCCTCCAACAGTGCCGTTACCGTAAAAGACGGCGTTGTCAGTTGTGTAAAAGACTATAATGCCGTTGCCAACAAAACGGCAAAAATCACCTGCACCTTCCCGTGCGGCACTTCTGCTTCCTTCAATATTACGCTTCTTCCCGAAAATGCAAAATTCTGCGGTTTTAAATATGAAACCATTCAAGTCAACGAAGGGCAGCAGTTCAAACTTTCCGGCGTTATTCAGAATGCCTCTTTGAAAGTTGTTTCCGACAACACCGAGGTGCTTTCCGTAGACAGCGGCAATGTTATCACCGCAAAGGCTGCGGGCACTGCCACGCTGACCTGCTCGGGGGTCGACTATACTGAAAAGGTTACCGTTACGGTCAAAAGCAAAAGTCTGCGCGTTGTGTCCGTTGTTGTTAACAGCGGCGGCAATGACCTTGCTGTTACGGTGAAAAACATTGACACGCAGGGGCTCACAAAAATCGACATGACCGTTGTCGGCTACGATAAAAACGGCAAATTGCTCACCACAAAGGGTTGCGCAATCAGCAATCTTGCGTCCGGCGTACGTGCCGGTTATGTGTGGAAAGATCTTTGGGGAAATGCTGCGGTTGTTTCCGCTGCAATCACAAAAATCACCCTCACCTATGCCGACGGCCACATGGCAAGTCTTCCCGCCGGTTGCTGGCATACAGGGGAATAATTTTTGCAAATGTGGAATAACAAAAGCGAAAAAAGGGACCGTTAGGCAGACGCACCTATGTGCGTCCGCCTAACGGCCCCCCCCTTTTTTTGCACGGTAAATCTCACACCGGCGAAATGAAAATGCCCAACTGCGGCGGGTTATAGGTCCACACAACAAAGAACACCGCCGTCAAGGCTGTAAGAACCCTGCATACAGGTGCGCAAACGGGGGATGAAAACCGTTCGGTCTGCATATACTTGTAAGAGAATTTCCACGCAAGTGCCGCACCGATGAAAAACAGCAAAATGTTGACAATATCGATATTTTTACCGATTACACCTGAAATGGTGTAAAACGCAATGGTGATAAAACTCATTCCAATCACGGCGGAAAGGTATTTGACACACAGAAAATTCTTGTTTTTTCTGCCGTACAAAAAATACTCAAGAATCGTAAACAGAACAATCGGCACCCACAAAAGTTTTAAGTGTTCCCACGTGCTTTCGTTGGTGGCGGAAAACAGAGCAGCGATTTTGTTCTGATTTGTCCAGTCATACACAAAATGCAGAAGTGAGCCCGCAATGCAGGTAAAAACAAAGCCTGCAAGGTGCGTTTTTTGCAAGGATGAAAATTTTTTCAAAGATACCACACTCCATATTGAAATTTTCGTTTTTTTCATGTATAATATTTTAATCTATGAGCAAAGGAGGAGAAATATGTTCGATCGGCTTCGGGAAGACATTGCAAGTGTCCGTGAACGCGACCCCGCCGCAACGAGTACACTTGAGATTTTGTTTTTGTACCCCGGACTTCGCGCCATCCGTTCGCACCGTAAAGCGCACTGGTTCTATACCCATAATATGCACTTTATTGCACGATGTATTTCGCAGGCATCCGCGAGAAGAACGAACATAGAGATCCATCCGGGTGCCAAAATCGGCAAACGCTTCTTTATTGACCACGGCACGGGCGTTGTTATCGGCGAAACTGCCGAAATCGGCGACAATGTCACCATCTATCAGGGTGTCACCCTCGGTGGTACAGGTAAGGATGTCGGCAAACGCCATCCCACAGTGGGCAACAATGTGCTCATCGGCGCAGGTGCCAAGGTGCTCGGTCCGTTCAAAATCGGCGACAACACCAATATTGCTGCGGGCAGTGTGGTGCTCAATGAAATTCCGGCAAACTGCACGGCGGTCGGTACCCCTGCAAGGGTCGTCAAGCGCGACGGCAAAAGGGTGCTCGATGACCTTGATCAGGTGCACATCCCTGACCCTGTTCAACAAGAGCTTGACAAACTGCACCGCCGCATAGAAGAACTTGAAAAACAAATCGCAAAAGGAGATATATAAATAATAATGAAAGTTTATAATACACTTACAAGACAGAAAGAAGAACTTATTCCGCTGAAAAACGGCGAAGTCGGCATTTATGCTTGCGGCCCGACTGTTTATAACTACATCCACATCGGCAATGCAAGACCCATCTGCGTGTTTGACGTTCTGCGCCGTTACCTTGAATACATCGGCTACAAAGTAAATTTTGTGCAGAACTTCACCGATATTGATGACAAAATCATCAACCGCGCCAACGATGAAGGCTCTGACTATCTTACCGTTTCCGGAAAGTATATTGAAGAATACAAAATTGATGCAGGCGGATTGAATGTCCGTCCCGCAACGGTGCATCCCAAGGCCACCGAAAATATTGACGAAATCATTTCCATCATTTCCACCCTCATCGAAAAAGGCTATGCTTATGAAGCACAGGGCGATGTGTATTTCAGCACCCTTAAGTTTGGCGAATACGGCAAGCTCAGCCATCAGCCCATGGAAGATCTGCTTGCAGGTGCAAGAATCAACATCGGCGAAGTCAAAAAAGAAGCGGTTGACTTTGCACTGTGGAAAGCCTCCAAACCCGGTGAACCCTGGTGGGATTCCCCTTGGGGCAAAGGCAGACCCGGCTGGCACATTGAATGCTCGGCTATGTCGCGCCGCTACCTCGGCGAAACCATCGACATCCACTGCGGCGGGCAGGACCTTGTGTTCCCCCACCACGAAAACGAAATTGCTCAGAGCGAATGCTGCAACGGCGTTCCTTTTGCACGTTACTGGATGCACAACGGCTTCATCACCGTTGACAACGAAAAGATGAGCAAGTCCAAAGGCAATTTCTTCACCGTGCGTGACGTTTCGCAGCAGTTCGGCTACGAACCCATTCGTTATCTGATGATTTCCTGCCAATACAGAAGCCCCATCAACTACAGCTACGATTCGCTTGAACAGTGCAAGGCTTCTTTGACCCGTCTTTACAACTGCCGCGAAGCGCTTGAGTTCGCCCTTAAGAATGCTTCCGACGAAGTCAACGAAGAAGCAGTCAAGATTGCTGTTGACGGTTGCGCCGAAGCCAAGAAAGCATTCTGCGAAGCCATGGACGACGACCTCAACACCGCCGATGCCATCGCCGCATTGTTTGACTTTGTGCGCTTCATCAACAAGTCCGTGCTCACCGATGCACCCGCAAAGGCAGCCGTAGAAGAAGCCACCAAACTGTTTGATGAGCTGACCAACGTGCTCGGCCTTGTTTACAACCGCAAGACCGAATCCCTTGATGACGAAGTCGAAGCCCTCATTGCCGCCAGAACCGAAGCCCGCAAGAGCAAGAACTGGGCAGAAGCCGACCGCATCCGCGATCAGCTCAAGGAAATGGGCATCGTCCTCGAAGACACTCCGCAGGGTGTCAAATGGTCCAGAGCATAACAAAAAACCGTCCGAAAGGCGGTCTCACATAGGGATTTATACGCTCCAAAACGGATCTTTTTCCACAATACTGCTTCAAAAAGCCATGGCAGGCGTCAGCCTTGCCATGGCTTTTTTCATTGTCTTGCGAAAAAATCTCTCCTTTTGGAGTGCTTTGCAGTTTTGAAGGTTAGATTTTTTCTCACAGGGACAACCGAAGGATGCAGAAATACTTTGTGTCTTTCAAAGCCTTCGGGTGTTTCTGTGAGGGAAAAGATTCCTTCAAAACCGTGTAAATCCCTATGTGAGCCCGCCTAAAGGGCGGTTTTTCCTTTAAAAAAACAGTTGACATTTTTACTAAAATTTATTACTATAATCATATACTTTTGCATATTTTGCTAATTCGAAAGGAGTTTTTACCATGCCTGAAATTGAATTTGTTGATACCAACTTGCTGCTTCGCAACGTGATTGCAAAAATGAACTACATGCTTTATGACATCATCAAAAAACTCAGCGTAATTTTTCCCTTTTTAAAACGGGCATAAGGGTGTGGCGAAAGGAGTTGTCTTCATGAAAAAAGCAAAAAAAGTGCTCTGCGTTGTTTTGAGCATTCTGTTGGTGTTTACTTGCACTTCGGTTGCGTTTGCGGATGACAGCGGGGAAGTGCGTGAGGAATACACCTATAACATTTCAAGCCCCTATGACGGCATTGACTGGGACAATATCAATCAATACAAGGCAGACCTGCATTCTCATACGGATGCCAGCGATGCCGACCAGACCATTGAGGAAAATGTCAAAAGCCATTACGATCTCGGTTATCAGATTTTAGCCATTTCCGACCATGCCGTAATCGGCGAGCGTTGGGATGTAGTGCCCGAAACCGTGCCGCTGTATCGTTTCTTCAAGTTCTCCCGTACCGAAATGCGTGATCCCGTTGTGCTTACAAGTGAAGACCGTGAGCAGATCATCAACGGTACCTATGAGAGCGCCGCACGCGATGCACTGGCTGAACAGCTCGGTTATGACCTGGGTGGTATGCTCGAAATTACGCGTTCCTGCGAAGCCAACGGTGCAACCCCCATCAACGACTGCCACATCAACACCTTCAACTGCGAGAGCGTGCGTGCCAAAATGGGTGTCTACGGCGATTTTGAATCGGTTGTGGAAGACTGCGATGCCGAAGGCGGCTTCTCGTTCCTTGACCATGTGGGCGAATATGTCGGCAGAAATCCGGAAGACCACTATCGTGCCTATGAGCCGTATTATTCCAACAAATTTGCAAATATCTTCCTTGATTACGAGTCCTGCGTGGCATTCGACGTCAACAGCACCCGCTACGATTCCGTCATCTGGGATGAAATCCTCAAGAAAACCATTCCCAACGGCAGAAATGTTCCCGGCATTGCCTTTACCGATTCCCACGGACTTGACGGCAACGACTGGGCATTCATCATGATGCTCATGCCCGAGCTTACATACGAAGCCTTTGAGGCTTGTATGCGCAGCGGTGCATGGTTCTCGGTCGGCAGAGTGGATAAACTGTATCTCGGTGAAGATTTTGACGGCCACGGCAATCTTCCTCCTGCTGTCAGCAGAGTGGATGTGGACAGAGAAAACAATGTCATCTCCTTTGAAGGAAGCGAGTATGACTATGTGCAGTGGATTTCCGGCGGCAAGATCATTGCAGAGGGTGCAGGACTTACCGGCATCGATCTGAATGATTACGAGGATGAACTGGATTGCTACGTCCGCTTCCAGCTTCTCGGCCCGGGCGGCATTCTTTATTCCCAGCCGTTCGTGACCATGGCAGAGGGTGTGGAATATTCGGCAGACATTTATGTCACCCTCGACCTTTCCACCTTCATGCGTCTGTTTGTGGATTTCTTCAATGCAACATTCGGCCACGGCATCATCGCCACCATCCTCAAAAAACTTCTCTGGAACCACGTCTGGTAATCCTTTTGCAATAAAAAATCCCCGTTCATCACTGAACGGGGATTTTTATCAACCTTTTGTTCCGAGTTTTCCGCCCTTGGAACCACCTGTTGAGGTGAATGAGCGATCCACAGCAAGGATGTTGGTGTCGAATGAATAGGTGAAGCTGTCTTCCTGCCTGCGGCGTTTGAGCGCAAGCTCGATCATGCGGTCGAGAAGCACATTGTATTCCACGCCGACAGGCTTCCACAGGTAGAACGAAAGCGAGCCGGGAATGGTGTTGATTTCGTTGAGATAGACCTTGTCGGTTTCGCCGTCGATCATGAAGTCAATACGGGAAACGCCGTTGCAGCCGAGTGCCTGAAACGCTTTGACCGCCATGGTGCGGATTTCTTCTCTGCGTTCGGGGCTGATGTCGGCAGGGATTTTACGCGATAGGCTTGCCATGCCCGCACCCTTGGAGCCGCTGCCCTTTGCGCCGCCGAGCTTTCCGCCCTTTGCCCCCATTTTGCCGCCCTTGGAGCCGCCACCGCCCGAGGTGTATTTGTCGGCATAGCTGAGAATTTCGTCCGTCTTCAGCGGCTGTTCGCATTCGCTGGCCTCTGCGTAATCCACATCTCCGCAGACCGAACAGTTGATTTCAGTCAGGTCGGTGACTGCGCGTTCAATGAGCAGCTGCGGTGCATAACGGAACGCATCGTCAAGGGAATGAAGCAGTGCACGGCGGTCCTTTGCAAGGCTGATGCCGACGGATGAGCCGAGGTTGACAGGCTTGACAATCACGGGATAGCCGATTTTGGCTTCGCATTCGTCAAGGATTTTATCGGGGTCCGCAAATTCACGCACATTCACGCGGATGCAATCCAGAACGGGTACGCCGCACTGCATGAGCACGGTTTTCATAACATATTTATCCATACCCACAGCCGAGGACAGAACGTCACAGCCGACAAACGGCAGACCGAGGGTTTTCAGATAGCCCTGCAGAACACCGTCTTCCACGTTTGTGCCGTGCACGATGGGAAATGCAACATCCACTTCCGTCAGCACATTGTTGCCGAAGCGCTTGAACGGATAGCGCATGAGTTTCACCTTGTTGCCGTCTTTGATAAAGAAGCAGCGGGTGCATTTTTTGAGCAGTGCGGGAATGTCGCGGTAGGATTCAATGAAGCCTGCATCGGGGCCGGTGTAGAATTCATTGTTCTTGGTCATGTAAATGGGGTAAATGTCATACTTGGAAGTGTCGAGCGAAGCCACCGCCTGCAAAGCGGAAATAACGGAAACTTCGTGTTCAACGCTCATACCGCCGAACAGAACGGCAAGTTTGATTTTCATCTCGTTTTTCCTCCTTGCTTAATAGTTGTCGGGCAGGTCGTTCTCAAGCAGAACGATCTTTTTCTTTTCGCTCGATACGGAATAAACTTTCTGCATACCGTCGAGGAATTCGTCGGTAATGTAAATCTTTTCGTCGGGGAAGTTCTTGTCCTTAAGTCCTTGCAGAATGGGTCTTGTCTGCTTTTCGCCGACAAGCACCACCATGTCACACACAGCAGCCGCCTGCTGACCGAAGGTGCGGTTGCATTCTTCTTCTTTTGCACCGAGTTCGACCATACCGGGGGTGACAAGCACCTTCATGCCGTCCATGCCGCCGAGGGTTTCCAGAGCAGCTTTGCAACCTGCGGGGTTGGAGTTGAACGCATCGTCGATAATAGTCACGCCGTTCTTTTCCACGATCTGCATACGGTGCTTGACGGGTTCAATGCGGCGTACGGGCATTTTCATTTCTTCCAGCGGCATGCCGAAGCCGTCAGCCGCGGCAATGGCGGCGGTGATGTTCAGCACATTGTGAATGCCGAGCATCTTGGTTGCAAAACGGCACTGCTTGCCGTCGGGACCGTGGACGGTGAACTGTGTACCGTCGGCGGTGCTGACGATGTCACTTGCGTACCAGTCACAGTCGCTCGTTGTGCCGTAGGTGATGTATTTGTGCTTGGGGGGATTTTTGCGGATCGCTTCGTTGTCGAAGTTGACATACAGTCTGCCGTTTTCGGGCAGTGCATCTGCAAGTTCATATTTGGTTTTACGGATGTTTTCAACCGACTTGAACGATTCAAGATGCTGTTCACCGAGGGCGGTGATGATGCCGTGTGCGGGATGCACGATGTCGCACAGTTCCTTGATATCGCCGACCCATTTTGCACCCATTTCGCACAGGAAAATACGGTGCATGGCATTGAGGTCACCACGGACGGTTTTGACAATGCCCATGGGGGTGTTGAAGCTTTCGGGGGTCACAAGCGTGTCTTTCCATGCGCGAAGAATGGTGTAAAGATAGAACTTGACGCTCGTTTTGCCGTAAGAGCCCGTGATGCCGATGATGTCAAGATCGGGGCAGCGGCTAAGCATTTTCTTGGCTTCTCTCGTGTAGCGGGCGTTGATGCCTTTTTCCATCGGCTGATTGAACCCGTTGGCAAGCACAATGAGAACGGGACAAAGGGCAACATTGAGTGCCACGATGCCGAATGCAAGCAGGTATTTTTCGGTGGAAAGGGTGTAGAACGATACACCCATGAAAATTGCGTATTCAAGCAGAGCCGTTGCGGTCATGCGCTTTACACGGGGGGTCCACACAAGTGGTTTTTTGGCTTGCGTCTTGCGGTTACTCGGCAGAACGGCGCAGTACAGCACGTTCACCACCGTTGCGGCAAGAACGGGGAAGACTTCACCCTCCACAAATGCAAACAGAATTGCAACGGGAATCAGCAGAACATTGACGATATACTTGGAAAAATTCTTTTTGATCCAGCCGAACTGCGTGTCGGCACGGTAACCGTTGAGCTGGAACATGTGCAGGTTGGAAAGCGACATACGGAACACGGCATAGTAGCCGAGCAGAACGCTCAGTCCGTACAGAATTTGCAATGCAGGACTCATTTCTTATCCTCTCTCTCTTATTGAATGTTCAAAAATGAACGAAGAATGTTTGCAAACAGAACGGGATTTTCAAGGAAGGCAAAGTGGGTGCAACCGTGCATGACGGCAAGGCCTGCATCGGGCATCATCTGTTCCATTTTCTGACCGTCGGAAAGCGGGGTTGCGGTATCAAGGTCGCCCCAGATGAGAAGGGTCGAGGGTTTCACTCCGGGCAAAAGGTCGGTCAGGTCTTCGTTTACAACATTGACAAGAATTTTTCTCATGTGCGGTGAAGCGGCACGGTAGTCGGCAGAACCCGTCATGCTCTGCACCTTTTCAAGCACACCGGGGAAGGGTTTCAGGAGCTTGCCGCCGAGCCGACTGACTTTTTCTTTTTTAAGCTGTGCTTCACTCTTTTCGGGCTTGATGCCTGCGGCATCGGTGAGAATGATTTTGTCGATTTCAAACGGCAGGTTTTTGCGGTTTGCCAGCTTGATGATCACTCTGCCGCCGAACGAGTGCCCCAAAAGAATGACTTTTTTAAGGCCGAGTGCGGCAATGAATGCAATTGTGAAATCGGTGTAATCATCCATCGTCCAGACGTCCTTGGGTTCGGCAGTGCCTCCGAAACCAGGGAAATCGGGTGCATACACCGCATATTTTTGTGCAATCACCTGTGCGGCATTTTCAAAAAGCTGTGCGTTTGCGCCCCAACCGTGCAGCATGACAACAGCATCCCCCTCACCGAAGTGCAGGCAATTGACGTCAATACCGTTGATGTTGATATTCAAAAAGGATCCTTCCTTTCAAAAAGCATAAAAAATGCCCATAATTAAAATAATTATAACATATATTTCCTTTAAAATCTATACACTTTTATAATTTTTTTAAAAGTTTAAAAAACTGTAAATTGGAGTTTATCGGGGGGGGGGGATTACGCACAAACTTGTGGTTGTCGTCAGTAATTAAAAAGTTTTGATCGAACTTTTTTAAAAGTTCGCGGTGTCGAGAGGCGGAGCCTTTCGTCGTCCGTCGCAACGGACGAAATCCTTATGCCGCACAATAGCGCAGGAAAGGAGCAAAACAATTGATAATTGTTTTGCGTGGAAAACCCTCGCCGGGGGTTTTCCATTTGCGCAAAGCGCAAACAATATCAGTGTTTAGTGTTTGATTTTAAGTGAAACCATATCATCAGCTTGCTATGGTGCTTCGCACTTAAGAAAACCCCCGGCGAGGGTTTTCTTAACAACTTTCCTGCGCTTCCTGACGCATAAAGTGTTCCGCTCGTTGCGACGAGCGGCAAGGGCGTCGCCCTTTGAACCCACAAGCTTTTGAAAAAGCTTGACCAAAACTTTTGATTACTGGCGATAGCCAAAAGTCAGCGATAAACTCCAATTTGTTTGTCTTGACAAATTTTTCTTTATTTGATTTAATAAAAACGTGAAAGGGGTGTTTTTTTATGAAAAATATTCTCATTGCGGGGGCAGGCATCGGCGGTCTTGCCGTCGGCGCACTGCTTGCAAAAGACGGTTACAATGTAACAATTTATACACAAAATGACCCCGTCGAATCCGCTTACGACTGGGAAGACAGCAACACCACCCGCCTTGTGGAAGAACTGACGGGTGTGACGCTTGACGACACGCAGAAAGGTGTTCTTGCCGACAACCGTTATTATTCCCCGTCTGAAAAAACACCGATTGAAACTTCCTTCGGCGGCAATCCGCCCGAAAAAATGGAACGAAAACTGCTCGCCCGTCTTTTAACAGAGTATGCTGAAAATAACGGAGTGCAATTCGTCCTGCATACAAAAATTGTTGCCGCCGTGACGGACAATGCCCGTGTGACAGGCATTCGCACCGAAGACGGACAAGTATTCACCGCCGACCTCGTCATTGATGCCTGCGGTGTCGATTCCCCCGTGCGCAAAAGCCTTCCCGATGCTTGCGGCATCGAACAGAATTATGCCGCCGGAGAGGTTTTTTATGCGTATCGCGGTATTTACAACAAGGCAAACGACCTGCCGCCGGACGAACATGCTTATGAATTGTATCTCATGCACCGCGGTGAGCCGGGCATGTCATGGTTTATAACGGAAGAGGACAGCACCGACATTCTGCTTGGTCGTTTCCGTCCTTTCGGGCAGGAAAAAGTGGATGCCGAGTGGAAAAACTTTAAAAAAAATCACCCGCAGTTGGGTGAAAATCTTCTTCGGGGCGGCACCTTCGGCAAAATTCCCGTGCGCCGACCGCTTGCAAAAATGGCCTGCGATGGCTATGCCGCCATCGGCGACAGTGCCTACATGACCTACCCGATGTCGGGCTGCGGCATTGATATTTCCATCCGTGCGGCGTATATGTTGCACGCATGTATTCTTGCCGACAAAGATGGTGCTTTTACCACGCAGACCTTGTGGAAATACAATTATGATTACATCTGCCGTCATGCGCATCTTCCGGGGGTGGATATCTTAAAAAACACCCTGCTCAACTTAAAACCCGAAAAACTCGACCTGCTGTTTGACAAGCGCATTGTTGATGCAAATGATCTTTCAAGCGGCGGTGCAAACGCGGGTGCAAAGGAACTGTTCGGCAAGGTCGGGCGCGGTATTTTCCATCTGCCGACTCTGTTAAAGACGGCAAAAGCCGCCCTTGCGGGCGGCCATGTCGCAAAAGTATACAAGCAGATTCCTGCCGTTTACAGCGAAGCGCAATTCATTGCATGGAAACGCAAAGTGGATAAAACGGTTGTGGTGCTTAAAAATCCTTAAAACTTCATATCCGCATAGATGGGATAGTGGTCGGATGTGTATTTGAGATTGTATTTTTCGCGCAGGATTTTGTAAACGGAAACGGACTCAATTTTGTCATTCACAAAAATGAAGTCAATGGGAAGACCGTCTTCGCCACCCTCATAACCGTGATAAGTCTTGCCGTTCATGGTGCTTGCGGCAAGATCCTGTGTGTCGCGAAGCCCTGCGGCAACAATGCCGTTGTAAAGGTCGGTTTCCTTTTTGAAGTTGAAGTCACCCGTCAGCACGGTGGGCATATCGAAGGTCTTTGCATGGTCTGCCACCATCTTTGAACCGTTCACGCGGGCTTGCTGTCCTTCGTGGTCAAGGTGGGTGTTGACATGGGCAAACTGTTCACCTGTTTCAATATTTTCAAGAATGACCCATGTGCAGATGCGGCGGCAAGCGGCATCCCAGCCGAAGGAAACTTCTTCGGGGGTTTCGCTGACCCAGAATGTGCCGCTGTCAACAAGGGTGTATTTGTCTTTGCGGAACAGCACGGCGGAAATTTCGCCGCATTCTTCGCTCAAATCACCCGAATCTCTGCCCACACCGATGAATTCGTAGTCGGGCAGTTTTTTCTGCAGTTGCTGATACCATTCGTAGGTGCATTCCTGAATACCGAGCGAGTCGGGTGCATATTCAAGAATCAGCTGCGGAACAATGTTTTTTCTTCTGCCGTATTCGCCGCAACGGATGTTGAAGGACATGATGCGAACAGAGTCTGCATCGGTGAGCACATCCTTGTACTCAATTTCGCTGTTGCAGGCGCAAAGTGTAACAACACACAGCAGGGCACAAAGCAAAGCGACGATTTTTGCAAAATTCTTTTTCATAACAAACCTCACTTTATGTTTTTGTGATTTCAGCATATACGATAAAACAAGGTATGTCAATCTTTTTTTTGCACTGAAGCGCGTTTTTCCGCCACAAAAAAACACCTGAAAAACAGGTGTTGACAGAATGAAGAAAGATTGGTATAATGTAAGTGAACAAGGCAGACCGATAGACGGTCAGCCTTCCGTCAGAACAGAAATAACCGTTTCACTTGGGAAGGTGGGGGCGGTTATTTCTTTTTTGTTTCAAAAATATGTTTACATACAACGAAAACAAAATCTGCAACTGCAACAAGAAGCCCTAACAATAAAAGAAGTTCTTCAAATGTTACCATGCACATCCCCTCCTTTCCGGAGGGAAAAAGACACCCTCCGAATTGCGAGGGTAGGGTGACGGGTATAATCCGAACCCGTTTTTTACAGGCGGATTTCCGCCGATCCTTCGTTAAAATACTCGAAAATCCGCCGAGGATTTTCTGCGTTTTGTGCCTTGTCTCGCCAAAAATCCGTTCTGTAAAAAATCTTCGACCCGAAGATGAGTTATTTTTATTGGATTTTTGGTGTTGAGACCGCAGGAAGGCTGTCGCCTTTCAAGGGTGAAACGCCGAAAAGACTGAAAAAGAACCGTTTTCGGGCGGGTTCAGATTATACCCGTCACCCTAACCGCCTACCGTTTAAGGTCTGCCTCATCCGAAAATGATTCTAACACATTTCGACATAATTTGCAATCACAAATTAAAAAACAGGAGCTCTGCATTTCTGCAAAGCCCCCGCTGTGAGGAAGGAGAAAATCACTGAATATCGATTCTGCGTGCCTGCGGTACTTCCACTGCCTTTTTGGGAAGGGTCAGGCTGAGGATGCCGTTTTCGTATTTTGCGCCGATCTCTTCGGCGTTGATGCCCGAAATGTCAAAACGGCGCGAGCAGCTTCCGTATCTGCGTTCACTGCGGATAACGCGGTTTTCGCTGTCCTTTTCTTCCGTTTCGCTCTTGCGCTCGGCAGAAATGGTGAGCATGTCGCCGTCTACGGACAGCTGAATATCTTCCTTGCCGTAGCCGGGCAATTCAGCTTCGAGCAGGTAGCCGTCGGCGGTTTCGGTGATGTCGGTGCGGATGGATGCGGTGTCGGCATTCAGGTTGCCGAAGGTGTTGCCGAAAAAGGCACGGTCAAATTCATCGAAAAGACGAAACGGATTTGCATAAAGATTTCTGCGGGTTGCGGGTCTGATTTCTAACATAATAAATACCTCCGTAAGATTGTTTTTTGTTTTTGATATTGTATACTATATGCAAGCTATGATTGGTTGTGCATGGGACTCATCTCCTGTTTGGATCACCTTAGGTATCTTTCCCTTTCGGCAATTATAATATAACGCAATATTGTTACGAATAAATGACCGTTTTGTTGCCAAACTGTAAATATTAGCACTCTCATGATGAGAGTGCTAATATTTTTCTCATCTTGCTTTTCCCTTTTCAGTATGCTACAATTAAACAGGATATAAACAAAAAAACCGAAAGCGAGGGAAATCCATGAAATATGCACTCATCGGTTGCGGCCGTGTTTCGCCGCATCATCTGAAAGCCGCAAAAGCAAACGGATTGGAAATCGTTGCATTCTGCGATTGTTCTTCTGAAAACATTGATGATATGCTCCGTCGGGCTTCGTTGACCGAAGAATTCGGCACTTTGCCCCGTTATGCGGATTGGAATACCTTATTGCATACAGAAAAACCCGACATGGTCAGCATTGCACTGCCCAGCGGTCTGCATGCGGCGGCGGCACTTGACTGCATTGCAAGCGGCGTGCATACGCTTATTGAAAAACCCATCGCCATGTCTGTGCAGGATGCCGAGAAAATCATTGCGGCGGCTGAAAATCACAATGTTACGGTGGGTGTTTGCCATCAGAACCGTTTTAACATTGCTGTGCAGGAAATGCGCAAGGCCATTGATGCGGGTTGGCTCGGGCAACTTTCCCACGGGGCCGTCACCGTCCGTTGGAGCCGCGGCAAGGGCTATTACGATCAGGCAGACTGGCGCGGAAAATGGGCATCTGACGGCGGCACACTGATGAATCAGTGCATTCACGGCATTGACCTTCTGCGCTGGATGCTCGGCGGTGAATTGGTTGAAGTTTTCGGCTTTACCGAACGCAGACAACATCCTTATATTGAAGCGGAAGATGTCGGCGTTGCGGTGCTTAAATTTGCAAACGGTGCGGTTGCAACTCTCGAAGGCACGGTCAACTGCACGGATATTGACCTGGAAGAACACCTTTCCGTGTTCGGTGAAACAGGCATGATCAAGCTCGGCGGCACGTCTGCAAACACGGTCGAAGTGTGGCAGATGCCCCATGCGGAATCCGACCTCAGCGGGCTGATTGAAAAGACCGACAATGTTTACGGCAACGGGCACACCAGTCTGTTCAAAGATTTTGCTGCCGCCGTGCGCGAAGGCAGAGAACCGTATGTCACTGCCAAAGCAGGCAGAGATGCGCTTGAAACCGTGCTTGCTGTCTACAAATCCGCGGCAGAAGGCAAGCCCGTCCGCTTGCCGCTGACCGAGTGTTCGAGTGCCGATTTTACGGGCAGATTCGATGTGTAAACTTGCTTTTTTGTGATTATTATTGTATAATACAAAAAGAATTATTATTGTGAGGTTTTTGGGATGAAGAATTTTCTTGCTATTTTGGGTTGCTTCTTTCTTGCAATCATTATGATCGTGGTCTTCGCGTCCTGCGGTAACAGAGATATTGTGACCGTGGAGGACCCTGACACGGGCAGTGTTGTTGACGAAGTGAACGAAGAAGAATCCACAAAAAAGAATAATAAAAACGATACAGATGACGGTACAACTGCGGCGGATGAAGAAGACCCCGATTCCGACAACACCGAAGCAGAAGAGGTAAAAGAAAGCACCACGAGAACAAGCACAGGCTCATCTTTCCTGGATACCGTTCTCGGCGGCGTGGAAGACGTGGTCGGCGAAGCCCTCGGCGGTGCGGCTGATGTAGTCGAAGAAGCCCTTGCAGGTGCGGCAGACAAGGTCAACAGTGCCTTGAACGAAAAAGAAGATTAAGTTTTTTGCAAGGAGAATGAACATGAAAAAGGCATGCAGAAAAGTTCTTTGTGTATTTCTTTGCCTCGTGATGGCGGTTCCGTTTGCTGTTTTTGCACTGGCGGCTGATGACGCACAGGCAGAAACCGCGGGTGCTTTCACACAGGATGATTTTCTGACCACCAAGGGCACGAAGATCGTTAACCGAAAAGGCGAACAGGTGATTCTCAAGGGGGTCAACATCGGTTCGTGGATGATCTGGGAAGACTGGCTTTCTCCTTATGAAGAAACCACCGACCATTACGATTCGCTTGAAACCCTCATCGACCGTTTCGGTCTTGAAGAAGCCTATGCGCTGATGGACACGTATATGGATAACTGGTTTACCGAATACGACCTTGACCGCATTGCGGAAATGGGATTCAATTGTGTGCGTGTTCCGTTCTGGTATCGCAATTTCTATTATGATGACATCGGTACAAAGATTCTTGACGAGAACGGAGAATGGGATTTCTCGCGTCTGGATTGGGTTGTTTCCGAATGTGCAAAAAGAGGGCTGTATGTCATTCTTGACATGCACGGTGCTCCCGGCTTCCAGAGTGATGCTCCCCATAACGGCAAGGGCGGATCCTGCGGTCTTTATGAACAGACCGAGCAAGGTGAATTCTACCGTTCTCTGACGGTGGAACTGTGGACAGCCATTGCAGAGCGTTTCAAAGGCAATCCCGCAGTCGCTATGTATGACCTGCTCAACGAACCCATGTGCGATGTGGATGCTACGGAAGTTGAAAGAAGAATCAACAACGAATATATTTATACCATCCTTTACGATGCCGTGCGTGCGGCGGATGATGACCATATCATCACCATGGAATGCATCTGGACGGGCTTTGCCCTGCCGCCGACATGGTTCAAGGGCTGGAATAATGTGGTCTATCAGGTGCATTTTTATAACAATTCCGACTTCATTTTTGCGCTGTTCCTGTTTTTGCAGAAGATTCTGCACCCCAATGTGCCGATGCTGATGGGTGAATTTTATCCGCATCAAAAAACCACATGGGAAGGTTGCTTCAAGTCCATGAAACTCTTTAATTACAGTTGGATGCTGTGGACATATAAGGCAGCAGGCCATATGATGTGGGAATCTGACTGGTGCCTGTACGGCAGCCGCGACGGCTTTGAACGCGCAAAGCTCAAAACCGATTCTTATGAAGAAATCGCCCGTAAACTCGGCGAATGTATGCAGACACCCAATGGCTATGTTGATACGGGACATTACGAAAAGAATGTTGCGGATCACCTCGGGTAAAACAGCACAACAAAAGGGACTGCTTGCGCAGTCCCTTTATTATATTATGTGAATAATTTTTTGAGTTCTTCTTTCGTTAATTCCGTGGTCAGGAAGCGGCGTCCTGCTACGGGCAGGCGCACCCCGTCGTCGATTTCGGTGAGGGGAAAAAGTGTGCCGTCGGGGGTGTCCGAGTATTGCAGTTTATCGGTATTGACGGGTAAAAACAGTTCACCGGAACCCGTGTTGTGCCACACCACAGCGCACTGCTTGCCGTTTCTTTCAAAACGGAAAACAGAAATCTTTTTGTCTTTTGTTTGCAAGCGTTCGCAGGCAAGCAGTTCATATTCACCCTTGCCGTTTTTCAGCAAAATATGCTCGCTCTGCGCTTGTTGCAGGGCTTTTTTTTGTTCTGCGGTCAGCAGTTTTTTTGTGCGCACTTCTTCCCAACAGGCTAACATCTGTGCAATGTCATCCATTCGCGGATGCTTGCGGAATCGTTCAAGGTTTCCGCGAAGTGTTGCGGGGCAATCAAACCCCGCCGCGCGCGATGTGCCGTATGCAAGGGTATCGACCTGCGTGTCATCATAAAATTCCCACCAGCCGAAATTCAGCCTCGTTCTGTCCTGTTGCATCAGCGGTGCTTCGTGGAGGGGATAACGGTCGATCATGGGTTTGAAAATGTCGGTCGGGAAAATGTCAAACGCATTGCCGCCGCTGAGCATGTGCCAGCTGAAATGTCCTTTTGCCGCCCCCTCACAGAACAGCGGTGCGGGATTGCATTTTTTGTAAACACGCCATTGCGCAAGGGGAATGAAGTTTTCAAACGGTGCATTGGTGCCTTCCGAGCCGTCAAAATAAATAAAACGGAAGCCCTGATTATACACGGCGGCAATTTTGTCTGCCACTTCATCGGGCAGGTCGGTGCGCTGGTCGGCATACACGCTCATCGCACCGAATTCGCTGACCCACACAATGCCCGCCGCCGTTCCCGCTTCATGCGGCACGGCTTTTGTGCCGTTGAAACCGCGCTTGCAACCGACAAAACGGTAAGGATATTCCTGCGTGACATCGGTGTAAGAAATCAGTTCTTTGCCGATGCGAAGCAACCTGCAATTCTGCGGCAGATCGGGTTCGGCACAGCATTGGTCGGTGAAAATTTCGGTGTCTTCTGCGCCGACAGGTCTTGCCAAAGTCAGCATCTGACGGTGCAACACACGGTGGTCGGCTTCGGGGGTCATGTAACGGCTTTTTAAACCGATATGTGTCTGTAAAAAATGGAATCCCGGCAACATCCCTGCGGCATACACCTTGTCGAGCATGGTGCGCACATCGGCAAAACCGTTGGGATACTCTTTTTTAAAATCAAAATCGCCGTTGTAATAGTAGCCGTCTTCCTTGAAAAAGCAGGTGTAATAAAACAGCATCAGGCGGAAACCGCATTTTTGGGCATATAAAATGTGTTCGTCAATGTTTTTCGGGTCGGCATCATGCACCCAATAAACGGAGGCATTGATGCAGTCACTTCTGCGACTTTGCACACCCAAGGGCAGGTTGAAATCGCGTTCAAAACGATCCATGCGGTCAAGAAAAGTGTCGTTGGAATCCGCAAGCAGTGCCGCAATTGCGCCTTTCATCCGCATGCCCTTTGCCGCCGTTGCAGACAGCAAAATATGATCTTCTTTTCGTTCCGAATCTGCACGCACAAGCACATCGGGGGTGGTCAGGCATATCGCCGTCTTTTCGTCGGACACAAGATTCAGCCATGCCCCGAACTGCGTTTTTCTGCGCACGGGCAGCTGCAGAATGCAGCATTCCTCCACGGGTGGTTTGGGCATGTGCAACCACGGGAATGCGTCTTCGCGGCAGACAAAATCTTCGAGTGTGAACACAAAATACTGCGCTTTATCCTCGACTTTTATGACCGCTTCATATCGCAATTCCTCGAAACCGACAAACAGTTTTTCGTCTTCGTATCGTATAGAATTGCTCTGCATCTGTCTGCGACGGCTTGTGTGTATGAGTTTGAGTTCGTTGTTGTAAAACCGATCCTGCGTGACCGAGCACAGCGGACACAGCTGCGTTTTGTCCAGCAATTCTTCCCCCGTCGGCAGGCAAACAAGAGAGTGCGCTTTGCCGTCCGTGCCGAGGGTGAGTTGTATATAGTCGTTGCACAGAATGATTTTGTTTTCACACTGCAGAACGGTCATACCTGTTCCCCCTCACGAATGATTTTGCGGATGCCTTTTTCGGCTTTTACGCGCGGAATCATGAACATGTGACCGCAGTTTTTGCAGCGCAGTCTGAAATCCATGCCGATACGCAGCACATCAAAGCGGTTGCACCCGCAGGGGTGGTTTTTTTTCATTTCAAGCACATCGCCGAGTCGGATATCCATACAGATCACCTTTTCGTAATTTCTGTTTTCATTATAGCATACTTTCGCCGCAAGATAAATATATTTTTTATAACAAGTCTTATTTTCCGAAAGGATGCGAGTTTATGGTTTTTTTGCCTGAGGGCAGTCTTTGGAATATACCGTCCAATCTTTCTTATATGAGCAGTGTTTCTTCCGTGCGCGATGCAATGCACGCACAGACCGTGCTCGAAGCACGGGCTCTGAAATGCGATTCCGACCACAATCTGCATGTGGATTTAGGTTGCATGCGCGGAATCATCCCGCGTGAAGAGGGGGCTTTGGGTATTGCCGACGGCTCAGTGCGTGATATTGCACTCATTTCACGCGTGGGCAAAGCGGTCTGCTTTGTGGTGCAGGATCTTGTTTTTGACAACAACGGGCAATTGGTTGCCATGCTTTCGCGCCGCCGTGCGCAGGAGCTGTGCAATCAGCATTATGTTTCAACCTTGCAACCCGGTGATGTTGTGACGGTGCGCGTGACACACTGTGAGCCTTTCGGTGCATTCTGTGATATCGGCGCGGGGGTGGCAAGTTTGTTGCCGATTGATGCAGTGTCTGTGTCGCGTATTCCGCACCCGGGTGTGCGTTTTTACGCAGGGCAGGAGATTCGCTGCGTGGTCAAGGGCACGGACAGTTTCGGCAGAATCCTGCTTACACACAAGGAGCTGCTCGGCACATGGGAAGAAAACGCGGCTCTGTTCACCGCAGGCGAAACGGTGTCGGGTACGGTGCGCTCGGTGGAACCTTACGGCATTTTTGTGGAACTCACCCCCAACCTGGCAGGTCTTGCGGAATACACCCCCGATGTAAAGGTTGGTCAGCGTGCGGCAGTTTACATAAAAAGCATTCTGCCCGATAAGATGAAAGTCAAACTCATTCTTGTGGATTCCTTTGACGAAAAAGCCCACCACAACCCGCCGCGGTATTTCTTTGAGGGTGAGCACATGGATTCATTTTTGTATTCCCCCGCCTGTGCGGCAAAACGGGTGGAAACAATATTTTAGAGTGTAATTTATGCAACAAAAAAGAGGCTTTTAGCCTCTTTTTTGTTGATATAAAGATTTATCGGATCTGATCTTCGGGGATGAGGTCATAATCAAACATGACTTCGGAGTGATTATCCCAGATGAGTTCCTTGCCGACTTCTTTGCCAGTTTTGCGGTCCTTGACGGCACGGAAAATTTTGGAAACACGAAAGAACTTGTCACCCTCTTTTGCAAAATGGTGGTCTTCTTCCACGATTTCGTAGCACCAATCGAATTCGCGTTCACTGCGCAATTCCGCTTTCAGGTCTTCGCCGTCGCACCACATCAAAAGCTGAATGGCCTGGTCGGTGTTGTTCTTGAAACGGAAGTCCACATTGTTGTAGCTGACGGAGGTGCCTGCGCTCAGCGGCACTCTTTTGCCGGGGTCGGGAGCAAGTGCATCGGAATGGGTGTGGAATTCCGTCACGGTCATGGGGCTTTCAAGAATCATCAGATGCACGGTGTTGCTCAAATTGCAAAGACCGCCGCCCGTGCCCGCAATGATTTTATTCTGATGAATGACTCTGCCGTCCTTGAAACCGTTCTTTTTGGACGGATTGCCCACCAACTGCCAGAATGAAAATGTTTCACCGGGTTTTACCACAATGCCGTTGATGCCGGCGCAGGCAAGGCGGATGTTGTCGGCTTTGTTGAACTGCAAAGTCAGATCCACACCGGGTGCACGTTTGATCATGTTTGAACAATGCGTTGCAACCACAAAGGGGAGTTTTTCCTGCGTTTTGGTTTTTGCAAACTTTTCACCGCTCATCTTATCGGTCAGTTGCCGCTTGTAAATTTCCTTTTTGACGGAAATGGCATATGCCGTAGGGCTCAATTCACAAAATAATTTATTACCAAACATTTTTTAACAACCTCAATCAATCAAAATATCGCCAAGACGGTCTTTGTATTTTTTGCTCTTGTTATAAACACTGAGAATCTTGTCTTCTGCCGCACGGCGTTTTCCGAAGTTTGTTTCCTCGGGATAACGCATGAATTTAACAAGAATACACGGCAACCCGGCACGGTTGGCACCCAGAATGTCCATAAAAATCTGATCGCCGATGACCACGACCTCGTCCTTGTTGACGCCGAGCTGTTCAACCGCTTTTAAGAATGCATCGGGTGCAGGCTTTCCCGCTTCGGATATGTAAGGAATTTTTCCGATATTTTTCAAAAAACGTTCAATGCGTTCATCGTCATTGTCTGACAGCAAAAACAGTTTCATCCCAGTTTTTTGCAAGTCGAGCAGAAACGCATCGACCTCGGGTGTTGAATCCTTGCCGTGGTGGGCTAATGTGTTGTCGATATCAAAAATAATCGCTTTGATGCCTTTGTTCTGCAATTTCTCATAGTCAATTGCAAACACACTGTCAACGTAAGCATAAGGATACAAAAGATGCATCATACCGTTTGTTCCTCCTTGGTGCGGACTTCGTGAATGTGCTCGCAGACCTTGTCGATCTGCTCGGCAAATGTGCCTTCAAAATGGTTATCAAAAAATGCACTGCCGACGGTGAACGAATCAAGCCCCGCATGCAGAATTTCGTCAATGCGATCATAGTCATTGACACTGCCCGCAATGCAGACGGGCGCATCAAGCTGTTCGGCAAAGGCACGAAGCAATTCCTTGCGGTCGCCCGTGTAGCGGTAAACGAGCAAATCCACACCGTAAGCACCTTTTTCGATGCAAAGTTTCGCGTCATCGAGAATTTCTTCAATGTCGCCGTCCAATACGCTCGGACGTTCATGCACATGCCCCACAAAGGGCATGTATTTAATGCCATGTTCGTGGCAGAATGCGTTGACAGAGTCAAAAAACACGGTACCCATCAGAATATCGCATCCGCAGTCCGCAGCAAGACGTGCACCTGCCATGCATTCTTGTTCGGTGTAGGCAACCACTTCCAGAACGGTTTTTTTGCCGCATTCCTTCATGTGTGCAAACAGGGCTTTCATCTGCTCAACGGGCAATCCTTCCTCTTTGAAGCCCCAGTATGTTGCCTTTGTGTCTTTGCACTGCTCAAACACCTGTGCCGCATCACGGACGGTGCGATCATCGTAGGTGAGCATCACGGTCAGTTCCGGCTCATGTTTCATATTTTTCGCCTCTCTTCAAAAACAAAAACGCTTTTTTGAATATTAAAAACATTAACTTTAAAATTATATCATATTTTATGGAAAAAGTAAATAAATATTTGGACTTTTTTACTCAATGACAGTCTTTTTATAAATGTTGTTGCACTGCTCTTTTTTTGGTGTTATAATAGTATAATTCTATAAAAAGGAGAGTAACATCTTGGCAAGTCGTTTTTTTGCACTTTTTTCAAGAATGAAATACATCAACCGCTGGGCACTCATGCGCAACACCGCGCAGGAAAGTCTTTCGCAGCATTCGCTGGAGGTGGCGGCATTTGCACACGCTCTCGCGGTAATCGGCAATCGCAGACTCGGGAAGAATTACAATGCCGAGCGTGCGGCACTGCTGGGCATTTACCACGATATGCCCGAAATCATAACAGGGGACATGCCCACCCCCGTCAAATATTTCAGCCCCGACATCCGTGCGGCATTCGGTGCGGTGGAGAAGGTGTCGCAACAACGGCTTTTGTCTTCCTTGCCCGAAGATCTGCAGGCTGATTTTTGCCCTCTGCTTACCGAAGACGAAGACAAGGAACTTTTAAAGCTCGTGAAAGCCGCCGACAAACTTTCCGCCCTTGTTAAGTGTATTGAGGAACGCAAAGCAGGCAATACCGAATTCACAGGGGCAGAAAAAAGCACCCTTACTTCGATTGAAAAACTGAATGTGCCCGAAGTGAAATTGTTTATGGACGAATTCATGGGCGCTTATGAGTTGACGTTGGATGAAATCAGTGAATAAGGAGGTTATTTTATGGATATGCTCAATTCCCTGCGTCGATTGACCACAGCCGTCGGCGTTTCGGGTGATGAAATCAAGGCGGCGGCAGTTGCCAAAGAACTGCTGTCTGCTTATACGGATGATATCCGCACCGATGCACTCGGCAGTGTCATCGGCACAATCGGTACAACGGGACCGAAAATTATGCTCGAAGCCCATCTTGACCAAATCGGGCTCATTGTTACCGCGGTGGACGAGCAGACGGGCTTTGTCCGTTTTGACCGCTGCGGCGGCACAGACAGACGTGTGCTTGCGGCTGAACGTGTGACCATTCACGGAGAAAAGGATATTCCCGCTGTTATCATCAGCACCCCGCCGCATCTGCTTGACAAAGCGGACGAAAACAAGGCTTTGCCGTTTGATAAGCTTGCCGCCGATACGGGTCTTACGCCCGAAGAAGCAAAAAAATATATTCACGCGGGCGACAGAATCACCGTCAATCCCCGTTTTGAAACCCTGCTGAACGACCGTGTTTGTGCCTCGTTCTCCGATGACCGTGCAGGGGTTCTTGCCGTGCTTCGTGCGCTTGATATTCTTAAAGAAACCGACCACGGCTGTCAGCTGATTGCCGTTTTTGCTTCGCAGGAAGAAACGGGTGGCAGCGGGGCTAAAACCGCCGCATTCGGTGTGCAGGCGGAAGAAGCCATTGCCGTGGATGTCAGCTTTGCAAAAGCCCCCGATGTGTCGGGTGTATATGCCGACCTCGGCAAGGGTACCATGATCTGCTTTGCCCCCGGTTTGAGCAAGGAAATGAGCAACACGCTCGTGTCGCTTGCAAAAGAAAATAACATAGCTTTCCAAGTGGAAGTAGCCGGCAGAAGCACGGGCACGGATGCCGATGATATTGCCGTTTCCCGTGCAGGGGTAAAAACCGCCCTGTTGAGCCTGCCGCAGAGAAACATGCACACCGCGGCAGAAATTATTGATATGAAAGACATTGAAGCCACCGCACAGCTCATGGCGGCTTATGTGAAAATGAGAGGGGGCAGAAACGATGCTTGAAATTTTAAAGACACTGTGCACCATGGACGGCACTTCCGGCCATGAAGACAAAATCAGGGAATACATCATCGCACATCTGCCCGCAGACTGCGAACACAGAACCGATGCCCTCGGCAATCTCATTGTGTTCAAAAAAGGCAAGCAGGAAGCAAAGAACAAAGTCATGCTCGCCGCCCACATGGACGAAGTGGGTGTGATCGTCACGCATATTGACGAAAAAGGCTATCTGAAATTCACCACCGTCGGCGGCATCACCCCTGCTGTTCTTGCGGGCAGATGTGTCCGTTTTGAAAACGGTACGGTCGGTGTGCTCGGCATCAAGCCCATTCATCTGACCGATAAAGGCGATGAAGGCAATCTGCCCGACACCGACAAAATGTATATCGACATCGGCGCTGACACCCGTGAAGAAGCCGAAGCAAAGGTTGCTTTGGGCGATGTTGCCGTGTTCAACGAAGAATTCATCACTCTCGGCGAAAACAAGGTCTGCTCCAAGGCACTCGATGACCGCATGGGATGCCTTGCACTGCTCACCCTGCTGAACGAAGAAATTGCCGCAGATGCGTATTTTGTGTTCACCGTGCAGGAAGAAATCGGGCTTCGCGGTGCAGGCACAGCGGCTTTTCAGGTTGCGCCCGATTTTTGCATCGTGCTTGAAGGCACCACGGCGGCAGACCTGCCCGATGCGGACGGCGTGAAAAAAGTCTGCATCCAGGGCAACGGTGCGGCGGTTTCGTTTATGGACAGATCCACCCTCTATCCCCCCAAACTTTACAAACGTGCATGGGAGCTTGCCAAAGAAAACAACATCCCTGTGCAGACCAAAACCATGGTCGCAGGCGGTAATGATGCAGGTGCCATCCACAAGGCGGGTGCAGGTGTGCAGGTGCTCACCGTCAATGTGCCCTGCCGCTATATCCATTCGGGCTCGTCCGTGGCAGACCTGCGTGATTACGACAGCCTGCTGCAACTCGTAAGACTTCTGATCGGGGAGCTTGCCGGTGTATAAGCTCGTCGAAACCGATAAAGAAATCAAAAAGGTGCGTGCGTTCTGCTCCGAAGGCTATTTCGGCGCGCGCATCAACACCGCCATTGCCGCTTACGAAACGGATGACCGCTTTGTGCGAACCTGGTTCGAAGAATCGGACGGCGCCGTGGTTGGCGTGATGCAGATAACGGAAGATGCGGCTGTGGTGAAATGCACCGCAAAAGCCGATTTTGAAAGCCTTGCGGCACTGCTTCTGTTTGCAGGCGCAAAAACCGTCATCGGCAATGCGGATTGTATTGCAAAACTGCCCTTTGTGCAAACGGACAAAGGGTATATTATGTCTGCGGAAAAAACGCAATTGCCGCTGTTTTCTGCCGAAAAAACCGACAGTGAGCAACTGCCCCTTTTGTATCCCGTGCTGTTCGGAAAAACGGTTGAACAAGCCGACCGCCGTGCGTATATGGCATGGTTTGCCGACCTTTCGCACCGTGTGCGTCACGGTCTGAGTGAATGGTTTTATGTAGCGCAAAACAATGCGTTTGTGTCGTGTGCGGGCATTTTGTATTCCAACGCGCAGTACGCTTGCATCGGCGGGGTTGCAACCCTGCCCGAAGCCCGAAAAAGGGGCTTCGGCAGAATCTGCACTCTGACTGCGGCACGAAGTGCATTGCAAAACGGACAAATTCCCTGCCTCGCCTGTGCCGACAACGGCATTGAAAAATGGTATGCAGGGATGGGTTTTGCTGTCTGCGGGCAGTGGATGCAAATGAAAATATAATACACTTCTTTTACATAAATTCTGAATACAAAGGACTGTTCTTATGGAAGTTCTGACTTCTCGAAACAATGAAACCGTCAAGGCTGCCGCCGCACTCAAAAATGCGGATGCACGCCGTGAACAAGGTCTTTTTCTTTTGGAAGGTGCACGTCTTTGCTATGATGCGGTGCGAAGCGGCATTAAAATTGAAAAAGCCTTTATGACGGAAACTGCACTGCATAAATATGCAAACGAATGTAAAGCTTTGCAGGCGGCGGCAGAGAAATCTTTTATGATCATTGATGCCCTTTCCGATCGTCTTGCGGACACAAAAAATCCGCAGGGTGTATTTTGTGTTTGCAAAACACTTGACAAAACAAACAATATAGATAAAATAAAGTATAATGGTATATATGCCCTTGCGGACGGTTTGCAGAATCCCGACAATCTCGGTGCTCTTGCACGCACCGCAGAAGCACTCGGCGCAGACGGTTTGTTGCTTTGCGGCGGCTGTGATCTTTACAGCCCCAAGGCCATGCGTGCATCCATGGGCTCGCTGTTGCGGCTGGCGGTTTTCACGGCAGACGATGCGGTTGCCCTTGTGCAGTCCTTGCAGGCAAAAGGCATGCGTGTGTTCGCTTCTGTGGTGGACTCCGGTGCCGCCCCCGTGCAGGCTGTTACAAAAGGCGAGGGCTGTGTGGTTGTTATCGGCAACGAGGGCAACGGTGTGTCCGAAGCGGTCATCAATGCCGCGGATGAACGCATTACCATTCCCATGGCAGGCAGGGCAGAATCCCTTAACGCCGCCGCTGCGGCAGCCATTCTGCTTTGGGAATTCCTGAAGTAAGAATTAGCTTGTGGGAGGTGTAAAGGCCGCATGGCAGGTGCAGAATACTGGATATGGTTGCAAAAAACACTGGGTTTTGCATCCTCGCTCGCCTGTAAGCTCGTGGCGCAGTTCGGTGACCCCGAAAAACTGTATTGTGCCGGCAAGCAAGCGTGGCTCGCAAGCGGTCTGCTGACTGAAAAACAGTGCGAAAAACTTTGTCAGCACAGCCCGTCCGAATCGTTCAACGTAATGATGGACTGCCTGCAACATGACCTCGATGTGATCACGCCCGACAGCCCGTATTATCCGCAGAATTTACTGCGCATTCCCGACTATCCCATGGTGCTTTATGTGAAAGGCAACAAAGCCGCGCTCAATGCCCCCGTGCTTGCCGCCATTGTCGGCACACGCAATGCCTCTGTCGGCGGAGATAAATTCACCCGTCAGTTCAGTCGCGACCTTGCCGAAAATCAGGTGGTCGTTGTCAGCGGCGGTGCACTCGGCATCGATACCGCGGCACATGAGGGTGCTTTGGCAGCAAACGGTGTCACGGTTGTGGTGCTCGGTTGCGGTTTCGGGCATGAATACCTCATGCAGAACGAACCCATGCGCCGCAAGGTTGCCGAAAAAGGAGCAGTCATCAGCGAATTTTTCCCCGGCATGGCACCGACCAAAGCATCGTTCCCCACCCGCAACCGCATTCTTGCGGGCATGGCGCAGGCAACCGTTGTGGTGGAAGCGTCCGAAAAAAGCGGTTCGTTCATCACTGCGGGTAACGCGCTGCACATGAACCGCATGGTGTTTGCCGTTCCGGCCGCAGTGTCCGGCTCTTTCTATGGCGGAACCGACAAACTCATCCGCCAAAAAAAAGCCTATGCCGCCGAAAATGCCGCCACGGTTGTGCGCATGCTGCAAATGCAGTATGGCGAGGACTGGTCGGAAAAATACGAAGCGGTGTTGCAACCCGATCCGCCCGGAAAACTCATTGCAGGCTATGAAGAATTCCTGCGCAAAAAAAGCGAAGAACAGATTGTGCAATCTGCTGTTGCGGAAGAATCGATTGGCAAAGAAAAAAAACAATCCAAGCCGTGCACCCCGAAAAAACAGGAGCAACTCCCTGTTGCGGATGCAAAAACAGCCCCCGCAGACCTCGAAGGGGATGTGCTCACCGTGTGGAACGCTCTGGCAGACGGCCCCAAAAGCCCCGACACCCTTGTGCAAACCACGGGCTTATCTGCCCGTCAGGTGATGATCTCCATTTCAAAACTTGAATTCAAAGGACTTGCCGTCAAAGAATTCGGCAAAGTGTCATTAAAATAAATTTTCAAAAGTTAGGAGCAAAAACAGTTCTATGTCCAAACTTGTTATCGTAGAGTCGCCCGCAAAGGCAAAAACAATCAAAAAATACCTCGGTTCGGATTATGAAGTCAAGGCATCCATGGGTCATGTGCGTGATCTGTATCCGTCCAAGCTGAGTGTGGATGTCAAAAAGAACTTTGAAACCAAATATACCATCATCAAAGGAAAGGAGAAACTTCTTAAGGAACTGGAGGCTGCCGCCGCCAAAGCCGATGAAGTTATTCTCGCAACCGACCCGGACCGTGAGGGCGAAGCCATTTCCTGGCACCTTGCAACGGTTCTGGGGCTTGATATGAAAAAGAAAAACCGTGTCAAGTTCAACGAAATCAGCAAAAAAAGCGTGCAGAACGGCATTGCAAACCCCGAAAAGATCGATATGGATCTTGTTAACGCACAGCAGGCTCGCCGTATTCTTGACCGTCTTGTGGGGTATCGTTTAAGCCCCTTTATTTCGCAGAAAATCCGCCGCGGTCTTTCCGCAGGCCGTGTGCAGAGCGTTGCGGTTCGTCTGATTGTAGACCGTGAAGAAGAAATCAACGCATTCGTGCCCGAAGAATACTGGACACTCGATGCGTCCCTTACCAATCCCCCCGCAAGAAAGGCATTCAAGGCCTCCTTTGTGGGTGACGAAAGCGGCAAAATCAAACTCGAAAGCCGCGAAGACACCGATGCTGTTCTTGCCCGTCTGGACGGTGCACAGTACACTGTGGCTGAACTCAAAAAGGGTGTGCGCCGCAAGCAGCCCGCACCGCCGTTCATCACCTCCACCATGCAACAGGAAGCATCCAAACGCATGAACTTCACCGCAAAGCGCACCATGAAGGTTGCACAGGAACTGTATGAAGGTGTGGATGTGGAAGGCAGAGGCACCGTCGGTCTTATTACCTATATGAGAACCGACTCGCTTCGTATTTCCGAAGAAGCCAGAGCCGCCGGCAACGAAGTCATCCGCAATCTCTACGGTGAAAAATATCTTCCCGAAAAGCCGCGTTATTTCAAAACCAATGCCAACGCACAAGACGGCCACGAAGCAATCCGTCCCACCATGCCCGACCTTACCCCGGAGGAAGCAAAAGCCTCGCTTACGCCCGATCAGTATAAATTGTATTCCCTTGTCTGGAAGCGTTTTCTGGCTTCCCTGATGGCAAACTGCGTGCAGGACACCGCAAAGGCTGAAATCCGTGCCGTCGGCACAGCCGATGCAGGATCTGACCGTTATGTTCTGTTCACGGCAGCCGGCCACACCGTCCGTTTTGACGGCTACACCGTGCTTTATAACGATTCCGACGATGCCGAAACGGGCGCCCTTCCCGTGCTTGCAGAAAACGATGTGCTGAAACTTAAAGAACTCAAGGATGAACAGCACTTCACCCAGCCCCCTGCACGCTACAACGAAGCAAGCCTTATCAAGACCCTCGAAGAAACGGGTGTCGGCAGACCCTCCACCTATGCTTCCATCATTTCCACCATTGTGGACAGAGGCTATGTCGTGCGTGAGCAGAAGCTGATGAAGCCGACGGAACTCGGCATCGCCACCACGCACCTTTTGCGTGAACAGTTCCCCAAAATCGTCAACACCAAATTCACCGCCACCATGGAAAACGACCTTGACCGCATCGAGCAGGAAGGCTATGACTATGTCAAGATGTTGCACGAATTCTATGACGATTTCGTTGTCACGCTCGACAAGGCAAAATCCGCTATGGACGGTGTCAAAATTCAGCTTGAAGAAGACAAAACCGACATCCCCTGCGAAAAATGCGGTGCAATGATGGTTATCAAGGTTGGCAGATTCGGCAAGTTCCTTGCCTGTCCGAATTATCCCGATTGCAAAACCACCAAGCCCTATGTTGAAAAGACCGAGGCAAAATGCCCCGTCTGCGGCGGCGAAGTCATCGGCAAAAAGACCAAAAAGGGATACACCTTCTTCGGTTGCTCCAACTATCCCGAATGCACATTTATGACATGGGATACTCCCACGGCAGACCCCTGTCCGCAGTGCGGCTCGTCGCTGTTCCGCACCCGTGGCGGTGCCATCAAGTGCAACAAAGAGGGTTGCGGCTACGAAACCAAAGCCCGCCGCGGCAAGAAGGCGGAAAGCGATGAATAAAACAGCAGCCGTCATCGGCGGCGGTTTTGCGGGTGTGGAAGCGGCTTTGCAGTTAGCCCGTGCGGGAGTGAAAGTCACCCTGTACGAAATGAAGCCGCACCGTTTTTCCCCCGCCCATAAAAGTGAAAATTTAGCGGAGCTTGTGTGCTCCAATTCGTTTAAAGCGGAACGCATCAATTCCGCCGCAGGACTCCTGAAAGCGGAAATGGAAAAATTAGGTTCTGTCTGCGTGTATGCCGCAAAGCAGACCAAAGTGCCCGCAGGCGGCGCACTCGCAGTGGACCGTGACCTGTTTTCGGCACTGGTCACCGAACTCATTGAAAAAGAAGAAAACATCACCGTCGCGCGGCAGGAAGTGTCCGCACTTCCCGAAGCCGATTGTGTGGTCATTGCCGCAGGTCCGCTTGCAAGCGATGCACTTTCGCCCGTGCTGGATGAACTGTGCGGAGAGGGACTGCATTTCTTCGATGCGGCGGCACCCATTGTGTCGGCAGACAGTATCGACCCCGCATTCAGCTTTGCACAGTCGCGGTATGACCGCGGCGGCGAGGATGATTACATCAACTGCCCCATGAACAAAGAGGAGTATGAGCGTTTTTATGAAGCACTCATCACCGCCGAGGGCGCACACCTGCACGATGTGGACAAGAAAAAGGATGTCTACGAGGGCTGTATGCCTATCGAAGTGCTCGCAAAACGCGGCAAGGATGCCATCCGTTACGGCCCCATGAAGCCCGTTGGTCTTGTGGACCCCAACACAGGCCACCGTCCGTGGGCGGTCGTGCAACTGCGTAAAGAAAACGACAAAGGTTCGATGTATAATCTTGTCGGATTTCAGACCAACTTGAAATTCGGAGAACAGCAACGCGTGTTTTCCATGATTCCAGCCTTGCATGAGGCGAAGTTTGAACGCTTCGGGGTTATGCACCGCAATACATTCATTGATGCCCCGCGGCTTCTCAACAGCGGTTTTCAGCTCAAAAAGTATCCGCATATTTTCTTTGCGGGGCAAATTACGGGTGTGGAAGGCTATATGGAGTCTGCCGCATCGGGTATTTTAGCAGGGCTTAATGCCGTGCGGTACTTGAACGGAAAAGATCCTCTGCAATTGCCCGAAGTCACCATGCTCGGGGCTTTGAGTGCTTATGTTGCGGATGAAAGTGTAAAAAATTATCAACCTATGGGTGCGGCAATGGGACTTCTGCCCCCCATCGGAGAAAAAATAAGAGATCGCGCCGAGCGCTACAGCAAAATAGCGGATCGTTCGCTTGCGGCGCTTGACAGTTACATCGAAAAGGAACAATTATGAGTATTGAACAAGCCATCGGCTATACATTTCATGACCGTGCGTTGTTGAAGCTTGCGCTGACGCATTCTTCCGCCTGCAACGAAAAAACGGCAGGGCAAAACAACGAGCGTCTTGAGTTTTTAGGTGACTCGGTGCTCGGCTTCATCACTGCCGAATATCTGTGGAATGCACACCCCGAACTTCCCGAAGGGCAGCTTACCCGTCGCCGTGCATCCGCCGTCTGCGAAAAGGCACTTGCAGGCTATGCCCGACAATTCGGACTCGGCAACTATCTGCACATGGGTCGCGGCGAAGAAATGACGGGCGGACGAAACCGTGCATCCATCCTTGCCGATGCGTTTGAAGCACTGCTTGCCGCAATCTATCTTGACGGCGGCATCGAAAAAGCCAAAAAATTCTGCCTGCCATACATAATTGAAGGCGACAAGCAGACCGAAGAATTCATTGACTACAAAACCGAACTGCAGGAAATCGTGCAGAAAAACCCCGGCGAAGCACTGTCTTATCTCACGGTCGAAGAAAGTGGCCCTGCCCACAACCGCACCTTTGTGGTGGAAGTGCATCTCAATTCCAACTGCCTTGCAGAGGGAACGGGATCCAGTAAGAAGAAAGCCGAGCAGGATGCCGCCCGCAAAGCACTGCTGCTGATGGGTGTGCGTGCAGAATGAAGCACCGCAATGTGTCGCTGTTTGTGCCGCATGAAGGGTGTCCCCATGCCTGCACATTCTGCAATCAGAAAGCAATTTCCGGGCAGATCGCGGGGCTCACAAAAGAGGAAATCCGCCATGCCTGTCTGACCGCTTTGCAGTCTGACGGCTACCTGCCCGAACACAGCGAAATTGCCTTTTTCGGCGGAAGTTTTACGGCAATACCCCAAGAAAAACAACTTTTTTATCTTGAAACGGTGCAGGAATTCATAGGCGACGGCAAGTTCGGCGGGGTTCGTATTTCGACCCGTCCCGACTGCATTTCGGAAGAAAATCTTGCAGTTTTAAAGAAATACAATGTCAAAAATGTCGAATTAGGTGCACAGAGTATGTCCGATGATGTGCTCACGGCAAACCACCGCGGACACACCGCGGAAGACACCGAAAATGCCGTCGCATTGTTGCGAAAACACGGCTTCGGTGTCGGTTTGCAGATGATGACGGGGCTTTATAAATCCACTCCCGAAACAGACCTGTTCACGGCAACCGAGTTTGTTCGTTTGCAGACCGACACGGTACGAATTTATCCGACCGCAGTGTTGGAGCACACCGTCCTTGCCGACCTTTACAGGCAAGGCATATACCGTCCGCAGACCTTGGACGAAGCGGTTTCACTTTGTTCACAGCTGTTGCAGTTGTTTTATGAAAACAACATCCGTGTTATCCGCACGGGACTGCACGCAGGCGGCGATGTGCAGGGCAATCTGCTTGCAGGTGTGTTTCACCCTGCATTCGGTGAACTGTGCGAGGGCGAAATCTATTATAATGCAATGTGCAAAGCCCTTGACGGAAAACCGCAAGGCAATTACACGGTTTTTGTGCATCCTAAGGAATATTCAAAAGCCGTGGGACAAAAACGAAACAACCTTATCCGACTTTCTTCACAAGGCTGCACTTGCCGTGTGAAAGCGGATGTCAACATAGAAAAATACCGTGTGTTTGTACACGGTGAAACAGAGGAAAACGAATGTATTTAAAAGCATTGGAAATGCAGGGCTTCAAGTCCTTCCCGGACAAGACAGTCTTAAAATTCGATAAAGGCATGACAGGTGTTGTCGGTCCGAACGGTTCGGGCAAGAGCAACATCTCGGATGCCGTACGCTGGGTTCTCGGTGAACAGTCCACCAAGAGCCTGCGCGGCAGTAAAATGGAAGATGTTATTTTCAGCGGCACAAGGGAGCGTCGTCCGCAGGGTTTTGCGGAAGTCACCTTGCGTCTTGATAATGCCGATCATGCCCTGCAATCGGACGAAACGGAGGTTTCCGTCACCCGCCGCTACTATCGCTCGGGCGAAAGCCAGTATCAGATCAACGGCAACACCGTGCGTCTGCGTGACGTACATGAGCTGTTCATGGATACGGGCCTCGGCCGCGACGGTTATTCCATGGTAAGCCAGGGTAAAATTGAAGACATGGTGTCTGCCAAGTCCGCAGACCGCCGCGATATGTTTGAAGAAGCGGCAGGCATTTCGCATTACCGCTACCGCCGTGCCGATGCACTGCGCCGCTTGAATCAGGCAGAAGACAACCTTGTGCGTCTTCGTGATATCCTGACCGAATTGCAATCCCGTGTCGGTCCGCTTGCCGAACAAAGTCGCAAAGCACAAAAGTTTTTGGTGCTTGCCGAAGAAAAAAAAGAACTCGAAATCGGGCTGTGGCTGGCAACGCTTAACCGCTCGCAGGATCAGCTACGTGAGCAGTCCAACCGCATCACCGTTGCCCGTGAACAATACAATGACATCTGCCGACTTCTCGAAGAAGCCGCAGCCGCCATCGACTCATCTGCCGAAGAAAGTCGCAACATCACCCTTCGCATGGAAGAACTGCGTGACCGTGCATCTTTGTATGAAGAACAGGCCGCCGCACTCGATGCACAGGCGGCAGTCGGCGAAGCGAACATCCGCCACAATGACGATACCGTTTCCCGCTTGCAGGCAGAATTGGGCGGGGAAGAACAGACCCGTCTGGATTTAGAGCAGACCATAGCCGAATCACAACACGAAATTGACTCGCTTCGTGAGCGTGAGGAACAACAGAACCGTACCGCCGAAGGCATTGAAGCGGAACTGACCGCACTCAAAAGCCGCGACGAAGAATTTTCCGACGAATACAACGCTGTCAGCCGTGAACTTGATCAACTTTCCCTTGAACTGTCAAGAGTGGAGATCATGGTGTCTTCCGCCGCAAGTTCGGTCGATGAAATCGCAGGCAGAATGAATACTGTCCAAGAGCAGATGCAACGCAGAAATGAAGAAATTGCCCTTCTGCACACGCAGGAGGAAGCCCTGCAGGGCAGACTGCATAAACAGGACGAAAAAGTCAATGAACTCAATAACACCGTAACGGGTTTCACACTCAGACTCAATTCCCGCAAAGAAAAAGCGGAAAAGAAAAAAGAAGAATACGAAAACAAGAAACTTGAATTATCCGCAAAGCAGTCCCGTCTTGCCATTCTTGAAGACACCGAAAAGAGCATGGAAGGCTATCAGGGCTCCGTCAAAGCGGTCATGCGTGAAGTTCGCAGAGGAAACTTAACGGGCATTCACGGCACATTGTCGCAATTGATAAGCGTTGAAGATGCCTACACCACCGCCATCGAAACGGCACTGGGCAATGCCATTCAGGACATCGTCAGCGAAACCGAAAACGATGCCAAGCGTGCCATTGCCATTCTCAAAAGCACCAATGCAGGCCGTGCCACCTTCCTTCCGCTGTCTGCCGTGCGCGGCAGAAGCCTGGACGAAAAAGGACTTTACGATTGCTACGGTTTTATAAGCCTTGCCCCCGACCTCGTTTCGTGTGATGATAAGTACCGCGAGATCATTTCCTCGCTTTTGGGCAAAACCGTGGTTGCCGAAGACCTCGATTGTGCCATTGAAATTGCAAAAAAATACAATTACCGTTTTAAAATCGTCACTTTGGACGGACAGGTCATCAATGCAGGCGGCTCCATGACGGGCGGCTCACGCATTCAGAATGCGGGCTTTATCTCCCGTGCCAATGAAATCGACCGTCTGAAAACCGAAAGTACCGCCCTTGCGGGTGAAATCGCAAAATGCAGTGAAGAAGTCAAAAAGGCAAATGCCGACCTCTCGCTTGCTAATGCTGAACTCGAAGGTGCACAGGCAGACCTCCTGCGCGCAAACGAAGAAAAACTGCGCATTGAAAGCGACCTCAAAATTCTGCAAGGCAGAATCAGCGAAGCCGCATCCGCTGTGCAGGCATTGGAAGAAGAAAAGAAAAATGCCGCCGAGCGTACGGATTATTATAAAGAATCCATCCGCCTTGCCAATGAACAGCATGAAACCTTACTCGGCAAAAAACAAGAACTTACACAAACTTTGCACACCCTTTCGGGCGGCAGGGATGACCTTGCCGAACAACGCGAACAATTAACCGCCGAACGAAGTGAAGTGCAACTGCACATCATGGAAATCCGCAAGGATATTGATGCACGCAAAGAAAGCATTGAAATGCTCAATACCCGCCTGAACGGACTTTCCGAACGCAGAAGTCTGCTTGCAAAAGAAATCGCCGCCATTGAGCAGAAAACCGTTCTGCTTCGCTCGGATGTACGCAATCAGCGTGACGGTTCAAAAGCACTGCGTGAAGAAGCGGTCGAAGCCAGAACCAAAACCAAAGAACTCGCCCAACAGCGTGTTCGTACCGAATCAGCGGCAGACAATTCCCGTGCCGAAGAAAGAAGATTGACCGCAGACCGCGAAAAGATCGGTGCAGACCTTGTCCGATTGGAAGAAAGACTTGCCGCCATTGAGCGTGATGCGCAGGAAATCGAGCGTAAGCTGTTTGAAGAATACGGCCTGACCCGCCGAGAAGCGGCTGACCTCGGCATTGAACTGGAAAGTCATTCGCATGCACAAAAGCGATTGAGCGAACTCAAGCATGCCATCAAGGCTTTGGGCAGTGTTAACGTTGGCGCCATCGAAGAATACAAGGAAGTCAGCGAACGCTATACCTTCCTGTCCGAACAGGTCAGCGATGCCGAAAAGAGCAAAGCGGAACTGCTTCGTCTGATTTCGGAACTGACCGAAAACATGGCAGTGCGTTTCCGCGAACGTTTTGCGCAGATCAACGAAAGTTTCAAAGTGACCTTTGCCCAGATCTTCAACGGCGGTTCGGCGGAACTCATTCTTGAAGACGAAAGCGACATTCTGGAATGTGGCATCGAAATCAAGGCACAGCCCCCCGGTAAGAATGTCCGCAACCTGTCCCTGCTTTCGGGCGGTGAAAAGGGACTTTGTGCAATCGCTTTGCTGTTTGCCATCCTCAAAGTCACACCCGCACCGTTCTGCATTTTCGACGAAGTCGAAGCCGCATTGGACGATGTCAACGTCGCCCGTTTTGCACAGTTCGTGCGTGGTCTTACCAATGAAACACAGTTTATTCTCATCACCCACCGCCGCGGCACCATGGAAGAAGCCGATGTGCTTTACGGAGTCACCATGCAGGAAGAAGGCGTTTCGAAACTGCTCGAACTGCACACCGCCGAAATGGCAAAGCAATTGGGATTAGAGAATTAAGTCCTATTTAAAGGAGAATTATAAATGGCAATATTCAAAAAAATCAACTTCGGGCTTTCCAAGACCCGCAACAAGATGGCAGGTGCCATCGACGATATGCTCGACTCGTTTGACGAGTTTTCCGATGACCTGTTTGTGGAACTCGAAGAAATCCTCGTCATGTCCGACGTCGGTGTTGAAACCGCCGTTACGGTCGTTGAAGAACTTCGTTCCCGTGTGCGTTCCGAACGTATCAAAAAGCCCGATCAGATCAAAGCCGAACTGCAGAATATTATAGCGGAGCTGCTGGACGGCGGGGAAGACATGGGGCTTATCACCATTCCGTCGATCTTGCTGATGATCGGTGTCAACGGCGTGGGCAAAACCACCACCATCGGCAAACTCGCCTCCATGTATAAGGCAGAGGGCAAAAAGGTCATTCTCGGTGCGGCTGATACCTTCCGTGCCGCCGCCATCGAACAACTTGACGAATGGGCAAACCGTGCCGGTGTTGACATTGTCAAGCACAAAGAGGGTGCAGACCCCGCCGCCGTTATTTTCGATACCATTGCCGCAGGAAAGGCGAGAGATTGCGACATCATCATCTGCGACACCGCAGGCAGACTTCATAACAAGAAAAATCTTATGGACGAGCTTGCAAAAATCTATCGTGTCATCGACCGCGAACTGCCCTATTCCGACCGTGAAATTCTGCTTGTGCTCGATGCCACCACGGGCCAGAATGCCGTCAATCAGGCACGTGAATTCATGGGTGTTGCGGACCTGACCGGTATTGTGCTGACCAAATTGGACGGCACTGCCCGCGGCGGTGTTGTCCTTTCCATCAAAAACGAACTCAAACTGCCCGTCAAGTTCATCGGCGTCGGCGAAGGCATCGACGATTTACAGCCCTTTGATCCCGCCGCTTTTGCCAAGAGCTTGTTCGTGGAAGGTGAAGACCATACACAGGAGGATGCGGAAATTGAAAAGTACATCAAAGAAAACGGAGCAACAGAATACCATCTTGACGACCTTGATCCCGATCCTGACGGGGAGCTTAGGCAGGCTTTTGAAGAAATACTCCAAGTCTATTCTGAAATCGGAAGTGAATCAGGCGAAGACGGCACTGACACGCAATCGCAGACTGACGAAGGAGCAGAAGAAGCGCAGAGCGAAACAGGCGAAACTCGAAGCGAAGAAAGCCGCGAAACTAACGAAGAAAGCCGCGAAGAAGGTCTTCAAAGCGGAAACGAAGGAGATCAAGAAGAGCGCGAAATCGCAGCTCAAAGAGAACTTGAAGCAGCACAAAGAGAACGCGAAGCTGCAATAAAGGCAGAAGAAGAGCGTCTTGCGGCTGAAAAAGCGGCAGAAGAAGCCCGTATTGCCGCTGAAAAGGCAGAGGCTGAAAGACTTGCCGCCGAACAGGCAGAAGCGGAAAGACTTGCCGCCGAAAAAGCAGAAGCGGAAAGACTTGCCGCCGAACAGGCAGAAGCCGATCGACTTGCCGCCGAGGCTCGTCTTGCCGCCGAAAAGGCACAAACAGAGCGCCTTGCCGCCGCAAAGGCAGCCGCAGAAAAACTCGCCGCCGAAAAAGCAGAAGCAGAACGTCTTGCCGCAGAACAGGCTGCTGAAAAGAAACCCGAAGAAAAGAAGAGGAGAGGTCTGTTTGGACTTTTTAATCGCCACTCATAACTTAAAAAAACGCGAAGAACTGCAACGCATTTTAGCCCCTTTGGGTGTGCGTGTGCTGTTGGCAGATGAAATCGGTGTTGACCTTGCGGAAGCCGAAGAAACAGGCACCACCTTTTATGAAAATGCAAAAATCAAGGCCGCAAGCGGTTGCAAAGACAGCTCTCTTGCCTGCATTGCAGATGATTCGGGGCTTGTAGTTGATGCACTCGACGGCAGACCCGGTGTGTATTCCGCGCGTTACGGCGGGGAAGACCTGTCTTATCCAGAAAAAATGGCAATGCTCGTAAAAGAGCTCGACGGTGTGCCGACCGAAAAACGCACCGCCCGTTTTGTCAGTTGTGTTGTCTGCGTATTTCCCGACGGCAGTGAGTTGGTTGCCGAAGGCAAATGCGAAGGGTATATCGGTTATGAACCCAAGGGCGACAACGGCTTCGGTTTTGACCCCATTTTCTACACCGAAAACGGCAGTTTTGCGGAACTTTCCGCCGAACAGAAGGATGCCGTCAGCCACCGCGGAAACGCACTGAGAGCGTTTGCAGAAAAACTGGAAGAATATTTGAAATAAACAGGAGAAAACCCCATGCTTACAAGCAAACAAAGAGCCGAATTGCGCGGCAAAGCCAATTCCCTTGAACCGATTTTTCAGGTCGGCAAAAACGGCCTGACCCCTGAATTTTTGGCACAGCTCGAAGGTGCCATTGCCCTTCGTGAACTGATGAAAATCAAAATCCTGCGTGAAACATCCCCCGTGGATGCACGCACCGCCGCCGACGAAATTGCGGCACATCTAAACGCGGATGTGGTGCAGGTGATCGGCAATATCATGGTATTGTACCGTGAAAATCCCGAACTGCACAAGGCAGAACCCAAAAAGGCAAAGACCGACCCGCGCAAAAAGCCTGCAACCAAAAAGAGCCGTGCTTTTGAAAAGAAAGAACCTGCCAAAAAGGCAGAACGCAAAGAACGTTCTTTCGGTGAAGACCGCGGCGGCAGAAGCAACCGTCAGGGCAGAGCCGGCAGAGGCAAGAAATGAGAATCGGCATTTACGGCGGCTCGTTCAATCCCGTGCACCGCGGGCACAAGCATCTTGCCGACACTATGTGTGCAAAACTGAATCTCGATAAGTGCATCATCATGCCCGCCTTTGTGTCACCGTTCAAAACGGACAAAAAAAGCAGTGTTACGGCGCAAGACCGTTTTCGTATGTGTGAACTCGCTTTCAGTGAGGCGAACTACGAAGTAAGCGACCTTGAAATCGCAAAAAATGAAACGTCCTACACCGTCAACACCCTCACCGCACTCAAAGAACGGTATCCCGACGATGAACTGTTCTTGATTATCGGGTCGGACATGCTTTTGTCTTTCAACCGCTGGTATCGCTGGCAGGATATTCTGAAACTTGCCACCCTTTGTGCGGTCTCGCGTTGTGATGAAGACCCCTTGCAGGAGTTGGAAGATTTTGCCGAATCGCATCTGCGCAAAGAAGGCGAAGTGCTCATTTTGCCCTTTTCGCCGCTTGTGGTCAGCTCCACGCTTTTGCGTGAAAAACTGAAAAACGGTGAAGACACTTCTGCATTTTTGCACCCCGCCGTCAAAGACTATATACAGCAAAACAATCTTTATATTGAAGGATAACACTTGTGAATTACGATAAAGAAACCTATCTTGCAGACCTGCGTTTCCGACTGGATGATTACCGTTTTGCCCACAGTGTCAACGTTGCCCACACCTGCCGTGAATTGGCAAAAATGTACGGCGAAAACGAAGAAAAAGCCTGGTACACGGGACTTCTGCACGATATTTTCAAAAACGAAACCAAAGAAAACACCCTCGCGTTTTTTGCGGAAAACAATATTGTGCTGACCGACTGCGAGCGCAATGCCCCCAAGCTCTGGCATGCCATGGCAGGCAGTGTCTATCTGCAAAAAACATACGGCTTCGATGAAGAATTCATCCGTGCCGTGCGCTACCACACCACGGGCAGAGCAAACATGAGCCTGCTTGAAAAAATCGTCTTCTGTGCGGATTTTATTTCCGCCGAGCGTGATTATCCCGGTGTGGATGACATGCGCGAGCGTGTAAAAATAAGCCTTGAATACTGCATGGAGGAGGGACTGCGGTTCACCATTGACGAACTTGTCAATGATCTGTGTCCCGTGCATCCCGACACCATCCATGCGTTCAATGATATATGTTTGTTAAAACGATTTCCAAACGGAAAGAAGGAATAAAAATGGATAAGAAGTTAGAAATCATCGTCAAAGCCCTTGACGACAAAAAGGCAAGAGACATTCAGGTGCTCAAAGTGGAAGACCTGACTTCCATCGGTGACTATTTTGTCATCGCAGGCGGCACCTCCAACACCCATGTGCGCTCGCTTGCCGAAGAAGTGGAATTTAAACTCGAAGAAGCAGGCATCGAAATCCGCGGCATCGAAGGCAGAGCCACGGGCTGGATTCTTCTTGACTGCTACGATGTGCTTGTGCACGTTTTCATGCCCGAAGTGCGCGACACCTACAACCTTGAACGACTCTGGGGTGATGCAGCGCCTGTTGACATCAGCGATTTAATCAGTGAATAACCGGAAAGGATTAAACAGATATGAGCTACGATTTTAAAACAAGTGAAGCCAAATGGCAAAAACGCTGGGAAGAAGCAAAAATCTTTGAAGCGCAGGACGATTTTTCAAAACCTAAATTCTACGGCCTTGTGGAATTTCCCTATCCCTCGGGTGCAGGTATGCACGTCGGCCACATCAAGGCCTATTCCGGGCTTGAGGTCGTTTCCCGCAAGAGAAGAATGGAAGGCTACAACGTTCTGTTTCCCATCGGCTTTGATGCATTCGGTCTTCCCACCGAAAACTCTGCCATCAAGTTCAACACCCACCCCAGAATTCTGACCGATCAGAACATTGAAAAGTTCACAAGCCAGCTCAAGCGTGTCGGCTTTTCCTTTGACTGGACCCGCACCGTCGATACAACCGATGAAGATTACTACCGCTGGACCCAGCACATCTTCCTAGAAATGTTCAAAAAGGGTCTTGTGTTCCGTGACACAGCCCTCGTAAACTATTGCCCGCATTGCAAGGTCGTTCTTTCCAACGAAGACTCGCAGGGCGGCAAGTGCGACATCTGCCACTCCGACATCGTGCAGAAGTCCAAGGATGTCTGGTATCTGCGCATCACAAAGTATGCCGACAGACTGCTCACGGGACTTGAATCGGTCGATTATCTGCCGCAGATCAAGCAGCAGCAGGTGAACTGGATCGGCAAATCCACGGGTGCTTTTGTCAACTTCTCTGTCAAGGGCGGCGATGAAGGTGAAACACTGCGCATCTACACCACAAGACCCGACACCCTCTTCGGTGTCACCTTCATGGTCATTGCTCCCGAGCATCCCATGATCGAAAAATACAGAGATCAGATCAAAAACATTGCAGAGCTTGACGCATACAAGGAAGAATGCGCCAAAAAGACCGAGTTCCAGAGAACCCAGCTTGTCAAGGAAAAGACGGGTGTCTGCATCGACGGCATCTGCGGCATCAACCCCGTAAACGGCAAGGAAATTCCCATTTACACCGCAGACTATGTTATGATGGGCTACGGCACAGGTGCCATTATGGCAGTGCCCGCACATGATGAACGCGACTATGACTTTGCAAAGAAGTTCGGCATTGACATCATCGAAGTCATCAAGGGCGGCAACATTGAAGAAGCCGCTTACACGGGTGACGGTGACATGGTTAACTCCGATTTCCTCAACGGCTTTACCAATAAAAAGGATTCCATCAAAAAGATGATCGAAGTCCTTGAAGCAAAGGGCATCGGTGAAGAAGGCGTGCAGTACAAGATGAAGGACTGGGCATTCAACCGCCAGCGTTACTGGGGCGAACCCATCCCGATCGTGCACTGTGCAAAGTGCGGCATGGTGGCTGTTCCCGAAGAAGAACTGCCGCTGCGTCTTCCCGAGGTTGAAAACTTTGAACCCGGTGAAGGCGGCGAAAGCCCCCTTGCCAAGATCGACTCCTTCGTCAACTGCAAGTGCCCGCAGTGCGGCGGCGATGCAAAACGCGAAACCGATACCATGCCCCAGTGGGCAGGCTCGTCCTGGTACTTCCTGCGCTATATCGATCCGCACAACGACAAGGCATTGGCAGATCCCGAAAAGCTGAACTACTGGATGCCTGTTGACTGGTACAACGGCGGTATGGAACACGTTACCCGCCACATGATCTATTCCCGTTTCTGGCATAAATTCCTGTTCGATATCGGCGAAGTCAACACGGATGAGCCTTATGCAAAGAGAACCGCACAGGGCCTTATTCTTGGTCCCGACGGCGAAAAGATGTCCAAATCCAGAGGCAATACCGTTGACCCCAACGAGGTTATTGACGGCTTCGGTGCAGACGTTCTGCGTACATACATCCTCTTTATGGGCGACTACGGTGCGGCAACACCCTGGTCCGACAGCTCCGTCAAGGGATGCAAGCGATTCATCGACAGAATTGCCGACCTTGTGAACATGGTCAACGGCGAGGGTGCAACCCCTGCTCTCGAAAGTGCCTTCCACCGCACCGTCAAGAAGGTCACCGAAGATATTGAAAGCATGAAGTTCAACACGGCAATCGCCGCTATGATGACACTTCTCAATCAGATCTACGAAGTCAAGACCCTCACCAAGGACGAGCTTTACACCTTCATCCGCATCCTTTGCCCCTTTGCACCGCACGTTGCCGAAGAAATCAACGAACAGCTTGGCAGCACCGAGCTGCTCAGCCTTGCCCAGTGGCCGACATGGGACGAAGCAAAGTGCAAGGACGATGTTGTTGAAATCGTTGTGCAGATCAACGGCAAAATCCGTGCCCGTCTGAACATTGCCGCCGACGCAGAAGCTGCCGATGCGATTGCACTCGCAAAAGAACAGCCCGCCGTGCAGGAAGCAATTGCAGGCAAAACCGTTGTCAAGGAACTGTATGTCAAGGGCAAGCTCGTCAACATTGTTGTAAAATAAGTTAAAACAAAAGTGCTTTCATCGCATTTTGGTGAAGGCACTTTTTGCATTTTCAATTCAGATGAATTGTTCGGAAAGGGGATATTCTGATGATTGATATTCATGAAGTAATTACCTCTCCCTGTGCTTTAGCCAATCGATATATTGTAAGGGATGGTTTTGTTTTTACTTCCATCACACATCCCGCAAATGTATTTGATACCATTGTAATGAAAGATCCGTCCGATGCGCCTTGTTTCTCGTCAGGCATAATCGCATCCTCGTACAGTTTGCAAGAACAGATTGATTTCATAAATGCACACAAACTTGAAAAAGCTTTCATAATAGCTGAAAATATCGATTTTATTACAAACTGTCCGACTCTGAAACATTTGCGCATTATTCCGCCTGATGATTGCGGCAACAATTTTGATTATTCCCCATTGTATAGTATGCCGCAAATAAAAAGCATACAATGTGCAACTGTTTATGGAAGAAAAGAAGAGTTTTGCACGCAGATTGATTGTGCTGCGATCAATGGACTTGAAAGTGTACATGTAACAAATGACGGCTATAAAAATTATAATACGGTTGAAACATTGAAAAGTCTTGGCTTGACCGGTTATAAAAAAACAGATCTTTCCGAAGCATTCAACAGCTCTCTTTTAGATATGCTTTCAATCTTTCAGAGCAAAACAGAAACGTTGGAAGGAATACAAAAGTCACCGAAACTGCAATGTTTATATTTGCATTATAACCGTTCATTGCGGGATATCAGTGCTTTGAAAAAAGTGAAAAATACACTCAGAGTACTACGGATTGATCACTGTCCGAAAATTGAAGACTTTTCGGTTTTGCGAGAGCTGGAAAATTTAGAATTGCTTGAACTTACGGGAGAGAATGTCTTGCCCGATTTGCATTTTCTTAAAAATATGAAGAATCTCAAGACATTCATATTCACTGTGAATGTGGCAGACGGAGATTTGTCTCCCTGTCTGGATTTGTCTTATGTTTATGCAGGAAAAAACAGAAAACATTATAACCTTAAAAACAAAGATCTGCCCAAAGGGCAATATATTCGCGGAAACGAAAACATTGAACTATGGCGCAGACTGAATTAGTCCGATCAGGGGATGTGCAGTGATGGAACACCCGGGTCATCGCGAAGCTGTATTTTAACTTTTATGAAAAACTAAAAAAGTGCTTTCACCGTGTTTGGTGAGAGCACTTTTTTCAGGGATTATTCCTGATTTTGGGGAAGTGTAATTTCTCCGTGTTCTTCTTCAAACTGACGCATACATTGGCGGATCAGATGCAGAATCTGCCCGTTTGCAAATCGTCCTTTTTAGTTAATATCTTCGTTGAGATTCTATTATCCCGTTTCATGTTTTTTTGTAGTGACAATGGATTGCACTTCCCAAAATCAATAAATTTTCATTTTTGGGAAGTAACTACTTGTTTAACAGCCAATCTGCCACATCTATAATCTGAATCCCCTCATATTGATACTTTGGGTTTCTTGTCCGCGCTATCACCATTTTCGGATAAGCATCTTTAATGCTGAGCAAAGGATCTGTTTCTCGCTTAAAGGTTTCAGGATGGGTTATATTGTCCGAAACCTGAATATAAATTTTTTCGTTTCTTTTTAAAGCAACAAAGTCAATCTCTTTTTTATATAAGACACCGACATATACTTCATAGCCACGTCTGAGTAATTCCATAGCAACTATATTTTCAATCACTCTGCCGTTGTCTGCGTTTTTGGTTCCGAGCTTTGCATAGCGGAAGGTATGGTCGCTCAAATAATACTTATCGTTGGAAGTAAGATATTTTTTTCCTTTGATATCGTACCTGTTGAACTTATAAAAAGCGAAAGCATTGCAAAGAAATTGCAGATAATTACCAACCGTTTTATGATTGACTTTATCCTTGTTTGACGTAAGCGTATCCGTAATGCTTCTTGCCGAGGTTAGGTTGGATACATTATCCATAAGAAATTGAGAAATTCTATCCATCAAAGCGGGGTTTTTGATTTTATACTTTTGCCGTATATCTCTTAAAATCAAGGTGTCGAAAACGTTTTCGATATAATCGTATTTATCTTCCTGTTCCTTATACAGATAAGAGCCTGCCATACCGCCCTCAAGCATGTAGTTATCAAATGCGGTATATTTGTCTGTCAATTCAAAGTAGTGAACATACTCGGCAAAGGAGAACGGATATACTCTGATTTCAAATGTCCGTCCGGTAAACAAGGTTGCCAGGTCTGAACTGAGCAAAAAGGCATTGGAACCCGTGATGTAAATATCGTACATCTCGGTTGCGTGCAGGTTGTTTACGCACAACTCAAAGTTATTGCACATTTGAATTTCATCAATGAGAACAAAATTGTCCTTGCCTTCTGCATAATTGGCTTCAATATATTCATTAAGGGCCTTGTATTCTTTCAGACTGTCATATTTAGACAGATTAAAGTTGATATGAATAATATTGGATTCTGAAATATTTTCCTGCACATAGGCTTTGAATGCTTCCAACAGCTTGGATTTACCCGAGCGCCGCACTCCCGTCAGAACTTTAATATCGGGTGTGCCGATAACACCAATCAATTTATTTAAGTATTGTTTTCTTTCAATCAGCTTCACGCAAAAACACCTCGTAAGGGTATTATACTACATTCACTTCCCAAAATCAATAAATTTTCATTTTTGGGAAGTAAGTTTTTGCGAAAGTGCAAAAATAACTGAAAATCAACCATGGAACAATAGAGTCATTCCCCTGATTCAGGAATAAAAAAAGTGCTTTCACCTTTTTCGGTGAGAGCACTTTTTGAGTTTTAATGCATATTTGCCGCATCGACACCGATGACGTGATCATTTGCGAATGTCACGCTGACATATCGGTGCACGGATTTGTTTTTGGCGATTGTGTGACCTGCAAATTTAAACCGCGTAACAGGGGTATCGTGATACCATTCATATTTTACTTTTCCGTCTTGTAGCTGTCGCTTGCGGTTGGGTCTTCCGAGCAGCCGGATGACCTCCTTGCTTGTCTGTCCGATTCGCACACTTCTGTAATTTTTCATCTTGCGGCTTTTTGAAGCCATCCTGAAAACAAGATAAAACCACAACAGTGTTGCAAGTGCAATAATCAGAATCATCACTTCGCGGGGAATACTGTTCAGAAATTCAAGCATCAAACCACCTCCAGCAGGAAAATATAATTAAAGTATACAGGAGTCATTCGTTTTTTGCAAGGTGTATTTTCTGCTTTTGAAGGTTTGTAGTGACATTGTGTTGCTATTTGAACGGCTTTTAATGTATAATAGATATAAATATAATTGCAGATTCTCCATGGTGACAATTATGAAAAATCTTGATAAAAATACTGTTTTTGAAAGCAACAATACTTACCTTTGTTCTTCTTGTGAACTGCTTTTTACCCTTGCCGATACGCAGCGTGTGACGGATGAAAAATACCTCACCGTGCATGAGGGTGCCGTCTATATTGATGTTGCGTTTTTCCTGCAGGGACTTCGCAATGTCGTGCTCGATTTCGGCGGTGCGGTGTTGCGGCTTCGCGGTCGGATTCAGCCGTTTCTGCTTGACGAATGCGAAAATGTGACCATCCGCAATGTCACCGTGGAGTATGAGCGCTCGCTGTTTACCGAGCTTGATGTGGTGCGCAATACGCGGGATACCCTTGTTGTGCGGCAAAAGAAAAAATTCCCCTGCCGTGTGGAAAACGGTCATTTTATTCCCTTTGGTGAAGATTATGAGGACCGTGACCTTTACAAAAAGGGTTGTATGTTTATTCAAGCTTTTCACAGGCAAAGCGGTGCAGGCATGGGACTGGATGTGATTTATCTCGGTGAAAATATCATCCCTGAGGATTCACCGCCCGCAAGCAATATCAAGCATGTGAAAGTAAAAGAAGACGGTGAGAATTTTGTGCTGTACGGGGCATTTCCGTCGCATTGGGATGAAAACACCGTCATTGCGCTCGAGCATGAAAACCGCTTCAAGTCGAGCGCTGCCGTGTTGCACTGCAAGGATGTGCTTGTTGAAAATTACCGCATTCTCAACGGCTGCGGCATGGGGATTTTCGCACTGTGTACCGAAAACATCCGCCTTGACAGCTATAAGCTGTATCGGGATGAAAAATCCCACGGCATTGTCACCAACTCTGCGGACGGTGTGCATTTTGTTGCCTGCAAAGGCATGGTGCACATGGAAAACTGCATTTTTGAGGGTATGATTGACGATGCACTGAACATCCATTCCAATTTTTATTCCACTGTTTCCGGTAAGGGCAACACCCTTGTGGCAGAAAGAAGTCAGGCAAGCCATGCACTGAATGCATATTCGCAGGTTTTTCATGCAGGGGACACCATTGCCGTTTACAACGGACACACCATGGAGGAAAAAGCACGCTTTGTCCTGCGAAAAGTGAAAATCACAGACCGTTGGACGGTACAGCTTGAAACAGACTCGACAGCAGACTTTATAGCAGCCGATGACCTGATTGAAAACATTTCAACCAATCCCGAAATTTTGATCCGCAACTGCCGCTTTGGCAAAGCCAACACGCATCTGCGTTTTCAGTCAAGAGGCAAAACGGTGATTGAAAACTGCGAATTTGAATTGCCCGTGTTGCTGACAGGGGACATGGACTATTGGTTTGAAGCTTCGCCCGTGCAGGATTTTACATTGCAGAATTGTAATTTCACCACCGAACGGGCAAATGTGCGCATTGAGCCGTCCTTTACCCCGACCGGGCAAGCGCCGTTTTATCACCGCAATATAAAAATTCTCAACAACCGCTTTGTCAGTTCCGAGCCGCTTTTGCAGCACGACGCAGACAATGTTATGTTTGAGGAAAACGAAATTGTTGAATAACAAAAAAGTGCTTTCACTGCGGGCAGGTGAGAGCACTTTATTGCTTAAATTTTTTATGCTCTATTGCAAAAGCGGAAAATATTTGATATACTGTTATAATGAGGAGGTGTATTATGCTTAAATTCATATCATGGAATGTCAACGGCTTGCGGGCCGTTGTCAGCAAGGACATTTTCATTCCCGCTTTCAACGAACTGAATGCGGATTTCTTCTGCCTGCAGGAAACCAAGTTGCAGGAAGGTCAGATTGATCTGCAGTTTGACGGCTACACCTCTTACTGGAACTATGCCGAAAAGAAAGGCTATTCGGGCACTGCCATTTTTGCAAAAAAGCCCGCACTGAACGTGACCTACGGACTCGGCATCGAAGAACACGACAAAGAGGGGAGAGTCATCACCCTCGAATACGAGCACTTTTTCCTTGTAACGGTGTATACCCCCAATGCAAAAGAGGATTTGTCGAGACTTTCCTACCGTCAGGAATGGGAAGATGCCTTCCGTGCACACATCCTGAAACTCGATGCGCAAAAGCCCGTCATTTTCTGCGGCGACCTGAATGTGGCACACAAGGAAATTGACCTGAAAAACCCGAAACCCAACCGCGGCAAAGCAGGCTTTACCGACGAAGAAAGAGAAAAATTCACCGTCCTGCTCGCTTCTGGTTTTACCGACACATTCCGCTGGTTTGAACCCGAAACCACGGGTGCATACTCATGGTGGAGCTACCGCTATAAAGCAAGAGAAAACAATGCGGGATGGAGAATCGACTATTTTGTTACCTCTGACAGCCTGCGTGAAAGATTGGCAGGTGCATCCATCCACAACGAAATATTCGGTTCCGACCATTGCCCGGTGGAACTGCTTGTGAATATTGATATTTAATTTAGGAGTGAACAAAACATGACAGCAAAAACGTTCGGCTGGATGGCAGACCTCTGCTTCTGGCTCTTCAAATTCGAAGGTTATTCTTACAAGGCAAGATCCCTTCGCAAGAAAGATCGCAAGGCATTCGACAAGTATGTGGACAACAAAGTCAATATGCTTTGTGATGCCGTTGAAAAGAAAGCAGGTTTTACTTACACCATCGAAGGACTTGAAAACATTCCCTCTTCGGGCCCCGTGGTCTATGCCTGCAACCATCAGAGCATTTTTGACACCACCGTTACCGTGCGTGTTTCCCGCGATCTGCCCGGTTTCATCATGAAGCATCAGCTTCGCATGATTCCGCTGACCAGACTGTGGTTCTCGTTCTTTGACTGTGTTTATGTAAATCGTAAGGACAAGGATTCTTCGCACAAAGCCTACGAAACCAGCGTCAAGAACCTCAAAAACGGCAGAAGCATGGCAATCTTCATGGAAGGCACCCGCAGCCGCGACGAAAAACACAAGCTCGGCAAATTCAAGACGGGCGCATTCCGCATGGCAATGGAAGCCGGCGTGCCGCTGGTTCCCGTCATCATCTGCGGCACATCCAAGGCATTTGAAGACACGGGCGAAATCGTATCCTGCATCGGCAAGGTCAAGGTGCTCAAACCCGTTAACATCCCCAAGATGGACTTTGATGATCTGGAAGACTTCATCAAGGATTTCAGAGAAGACTACGAGGACGAATACGAAGATATTTTTGAGGAAGTTGAAAAACTGAACAAGTAACAGTTAGTCGGGTTGCACCCGACTAACTGTAAATGCAAAATGCAGGAATGCAAAATGCAAAATTAAAGGGTCGCTTCGCTCCGATTATATATAGAGCATGAAGCAAGAACATCAAAAAATTAAACAATGTTGTTTTCAAATATTCGCAATTCGCTTTATGCAATATCGAGTGTAAAAATATTAAAAACTGAAATTTGAAACAACAAAAATATATTTTCTATAATGGCAACGCCATTCCGATAATTTTGCATTTTCCATTTTCCATTTTGCATTTTGCATTTACCTCTCCGCTTCCCCGCAATCTTAAAAATCTTTACAAACGGAGGTAAAGTAAATGGCTTACAAATTGTTTGCAAACCATTGCCACGTGTTTCCCGACGGCGCAAAAGACAATGCGCAGATCCGCGATTTAAAACAGCTTATGCAGGAATGCGGCATCGACAAAGCCGTCTGCTTCACCTGTTTTCAGGAACAGTATGACCGTTGCGGTGTCCCCGGCGACCCGAATACATGGCTGTATAACCAAATCAAGGACGACCCCACACTGGTCGGCTTCGGCACCATCGATTTCAACCGCGATGACATCACAGAGCAAGTCGAATACATCGCATCGCTCGGCTTCAAGGGTATCAAAATTCACCCCGCCTGGCAGGAAATCAATATCATGTGCGACAAAGCACGCAAGGTTTATGAAAAGGCACAGGAACGCGGGCTGTTTTTGTCGTTCCACACGGGACTGCACTGGCACCGCCTTGCCGACTACAATGTGCTTTTGTTTGATGAGGTCGCATGGCATTATCCGCGTCTTCGTTTCAGCATGGAACACATCGGCGGCTATCACTTTTTCCGCGATGCCCTCGCCGTCATCTGCAACAACCGCCGTGCGGCACCCTATCCCACGGTGTATGCAGGATGGACAAGTGTCGGCGAAGAAAATGAAGAAGTCCCCGGCGGTTGGCATCTGTCCGATATTGAACTGCGCACCGTCGTCAAACAAACGGGGCACGATCACAGCTGTTTCGGCCTTGATTTTCCCTACAACGATGCAGGCGACACCAAACGCTTCATCGAACGCATTAAAAATATGGACATTCCCGAAGAAGCCAAAGAAGGCATCCTTGGCAAAAACCTTGCCGATGCACTGGGAATCGAACTGTAAACAAGGGGCTGTTGCATTTAGATGCAGAAGGCTTTTTCTTCGCCCCGAAGCTGTATGCGGATACCGCGAGAGGGCGAAAAGACTTAAAAAAGAAAAATAGCGTTTTTATGTTCCTTATTTGCGGATTATAAATCATAAAAACAGATGTTCTTAAGCGACATCAGCCTAAGAGCATCTGCTTTTTTATTCTTTCTTTTTGGTCTGCGCTAAATGCAACAGCCCCTTTCATGTGAAATCCTTAAAAAATTGTTAGTTCTCTGGCATGGTTCTGATAGCCGACATCGGTAACAAACTGCGGTCTGCCCGGGGCAATGTCGCTGACGAAACTGAAATGAACATGCCCCGCGAGCACTGCTTTAATTTGCGGTTGCGATTTGATAAAATCAACCATTTCCGCTGTTATGCCGCGCGGTCTGATTTCGATTGCTCTCCATTCGTCAAACGGCAGATGGTCTTCATCACAACCCACAAGGTAAGTGCTGCTGCCGGGATGGGTGATGCTGATGTGATAGTCATACAGCGACTGCTCAAACAGCGGTGCATGCAGACACAAAATGATCGGCAGACCTTTTTCGATCTCTTTTTTCAGCCTTGCCATCTGCCACGGCTCGAACTGATGATAACTGTCGTCGATGCTGACAAAATTGACTCCGCCGACGATCTTTGTGTTAAAAAAGAGGGGTGCACCGAGCCCGGGCATCATTTCGCGGAAACTGTTCATCTTGTAAGCATAATCTTCATACGCTTCGCCGACATATTGGGAAAATTCGTGATTGCCCGCGGCAAAAAACACCTTTTCATCGGCAAGAATTGTTCCGGCAAAATCGAAATTCGCGTGCGAGGTAAAGTCGATCAGGTCGCCTGTGTGGACGATCAGGTCGCAATTTTCTCTGCCGTAAGCAAGTTGTTCTTCCAGATTTCTTTCCCGATCGGGACTGTTGAATCTTTTGGCAAGTGCTTTTTTTCTTTCGTTGTCGCGGTCATCGCACAGGGCTATGTGGCTGTCTGTGATGTGAAGGATTTTCAAGGGTTTTTCAAGTCCGATATGAAGTGTGCATTTTTCGAGCTTCATAAAACTCGCCTCCTTTTTCTGCCTGTATTATACCATTTTATTCTCCGCTTGTACAGCAAAAAAGTGCTCTCACCCGACAGTGAAAGCACTTTCTTTTTTCAGTTTACAGCGGCATGACAAGTTTGCTTGCGATGAAGTCATAAATCAGTCCGAAGAACCAGAAAATATCAGCCAGCACATTCACAGAACCGCCAATCAGTTTGGAAAGCCGGAAATCCTGTCCCTTTTCGGTGATAACGGGTTCGGTTGCAGTGCCGAGGGAAAGTTCGTTGAGGGTGGCAAGCACGGCAATTGCGATTTTTTCATTACCCATGGCAGAGGGGTGAATGCCGTCATCGGCAAAGTTGTCTGTGGTGTCAAGCAGTGCGGTTGCAACGTCCACAATCACGATTTCACCGGGATTTTCCTGTGCGAAGCGAACCATTTCGGCATTGAGTCTGTCGGCGCCCTGCTGATACACTTCGCCGACATGGCCTGTCTGCGGGTTGTAGATGGTCTGCAGAAGCACAACTGCATCCGGGTTTGCGGCATTGATGAGGTTCATGATTTCACCGAACTGTTCATAAAAACCTGCGGCAATGGCATCGAATTCGGAATAATTTTTCTGAATCAGTGCACTTGCCATCAGCCCCATCAGATTGTTCATCAAAAAGTTGTTTCCGCCGATGGAAATATTGATAATGTCTGCTTTTCTGACATCGGCAAGCACGGTTTCGTCTGCCAGTCGGTTAATGAGGTTTTGTGTTGTGTGTCCGGGTACGGAATGGTTGGCATAGGTGTAGCCATTGGTATCGGCAACAATTTTACCGTAGCATGCCTGCACGGGGTTGGTTAAGCCTGAACCGTAGGCAATGGAGTCGCCGAGCACAACATAGTGCAATGCCTTTTCTTCAGCCGAAGCGCCGACCGCCATACAACCGAACACAAGAAGCACGCTCAAAAGAACAGCAAAAAACCTTTTCATTACAAAACACCTCCGTTGTTGTATGCGTTTATTATATCTTTATTTTGCCAAATTTGCAATAAGATTTTAAAATAAACACAAAAAATGATTCTTCACGGAAACTTGGGGGGTTCGTACAATTAGAAAAATTACGGTTTGTAGGGCGGTGCCCTGAATGCAAAATGGAAAAATGCAAAATGCAAAATTAAAGGGTCGCTTCGCTCCGATTATAGAGCATGAATGAATTTGATTTTAATACAAAGCCACATTTTTAATTTATTTGCATA
>JAFQCH010000031.1 GCA_017416485.1 Clostridia bacterium
ACAGGTAAAGCAGGGGCAGATACATTGTATCGTAGTCAAAGACCTTTCCCGTTTCGGGCGTGATTATCTCGTGGTCGGCAACTACATCAGCCGTGTATTTCCGTTCCTTGGTGTCCGTTTCATTGCCGTCAACGACGGTTTCGACAGTTCCAGACCGCAGGACATCGACAGCCTTGATACCTCGTTCAAAACGCTGATCTATGACCTCTACAGCCGAGAGCTTTCGGGAAAGGTCAAAAATGCAAAGCGTATGCGAGCAGAAAAAGGCTTGTTTCTCAGCCCCTTTGCTCCGTATGGTTATGTGAAAGACCCCGAAGATAAAAACCGACTCATTATTGATAAGGAAGCGGCAGAAGTTGTTCGGAAGATCTTCGCATTGACGATTGACGGAGTAAGACCTACGGAAATCGCCGCTATGCTCAACCGTGAGGGCGTTCCCACACCGATGCTGCACAAAAGGGCTGCGGGATGCTCCCGTGACCGTTGGCCGAGCATCCATGAGGAAAACTTCTGGACACAGGGCAACATCTTCAAAATTCTTCGTGATGAACGCTACATCGGCAAATGTGTCTATGGTAAGCGTGAGCGTGATATGGTGGGCAACTGGCACACCGTAAAACGAAGCAAGGCGGATTGGATCGTTGTTGACGAGACCCATGAGGGTATTATCTCAAAAGACGATTTTCAGAAAGTGGCAAGCCGTATGAAAGAGTACAAGGAATTTATTCCGAGCGTATCCGAAAGAAATCCGCTTCGCCGTAAAGTGATCTGCGGAACCTGTGGCTACGCTATGGTGCTCTCCAATACGAAAAACGCAAAATACCATTGCCGCACTTCACATCTGGAAACGGATTTTGATTGTACCTCCGAGGGTATCCTGCAAGCGGATATTCACGAAATGGTCGTTACCTTGATTCGCACCTATGCCGCCTATACGGTCAGCTTGGAGCACTTGCTTCTGTTACAGAAAGAGCGAATCCAGGCAGAGAAAAAGCAAGCTCGTCGTGAGCTTGCCGTACTGCAAAGCCGAAAAAATCAGTTTGAAAAATCTCTCCAAGATTTATATGAAAAGCTGATCGACGGAACCATCGACAAGAATACTTACCTTTCCCAAAAGGCAAGCAACCAAACACAGATGCAAGAGCTGAACGAGAAAATGGAACGCCTTGAAAAATCCTCGCAGACCACTACCGAGCAAGGTGGAGCCTTTATTGAGAAATACAAGGAATACACCGAGCTTGAAACGCTGACTTCGGATATTGCAAACGATGTTGTGAAGCGTGTTACGGTTTACAAGGACGGCGGCATTGAAATCGAACTTGCCTTGCGTGACGAGTTGGAGAAGCTGCTGACCTGCCTTGAAACGGTGGATGCGGCTTCTTAACCCCCGAAATTGTAAACAAATTTCAAAAATATTTAGTCCTTACTTGACAGCGGCTGATGACGGTATTTCAGGTACAACCTTTGACCGTCCTGAATTTCAACGTATGCAAAAAATGGCTGAAAACGGAGAAATTGAAACCATTATTGTAAAAGACCTTTCCCGTTTCGGTCGTGAACAGGTTGAAATGGGCAGATTAACCCAAATTGTATATCCTTCGCTTGGTGTAACATTTATAGCTATTCAAGAAAATGTAAATACGGCTGAAGGCACGGGTCTGAAATGCACCCCAAATGTTAGACATTGTGGTATAATGTTTAACAGGAGGGGTGATTTTTTATGCCCAAAGGAATACCGAACAAAAGATATACAGGAGAATTCAAGCAAAAAGTTGTAGAAACAATGCATAAGGAAAAGT
>JAFQCH010000008.1 GCA_017416485.1 Clostridia bacterium
ACGATTGACCGCAATGCTTGGTTGCTTACAGGTGCAACTCATCAGGTTGAGTATAACCCTCAATTTTATGCTGCCTGGGCACACGGTATGGTTTATGTTGACCGAAGAGATGACAGCAGTCGAAAAGAATCAGTTAAGAAACGAGGCACAGTTCATCACTGATCTAAACGAGCAATTTATCGGCAACGAGAAAATGTCAGCTATTGAGTGGGAACTAGAAAAGTTTTTCTATAAGTATAGAAGCGACGAACTGACCGAAGAATACATAGAAGAATTTAGAAAACACTTTGATATTGAAAGTGAAAACAGACAAAATCTCGTAAACTACCTTGTGCATTTAGAGGGTATCGCTGCGCTGGTAAAAAACAAAATCCTCCACATAGAAATGATTGACGATTTAATGTCGTACCGATATTTCATTGCAATGAACAATCCGATTGTTCAGAAGTTGGAGTTGAACGAATACTCTGATTTCTACAAAGGGTGTTTTGGTATTTATAACGCTTGGGTAAAAGAATTGAAAAAGCAAAAAATTGAAATCCCTATGTATAAAGACTATAAGTTAATTGACGAAGAGGAGAAATAATTATGCCTACAGAAAAGAAATTGACGGGTTATCCGTCTATTGATAAACCGTGGTTGAAATACTATCCCGATGAGGTAATAAACGCAGATCTGCCTGCCGGTACAATATACGAATACCTTATGGAAAACAACAAGGATTTCCCCAAAGACATTGCGTTGATTTACTTTGGAAAAAACATTACATACGGCGAGCTGTTTGAGAATATTGATCGTACTGCAAAAGCACTTGTTTCTGTAGGTGTTAAAGCGAATGATATTGTTACAGTTGCTCTTCCGACAATTCCTGAAGCATTATATCTTGTATATGCAATTAACAAACTTGGTGCAGTTGCTAACATGATCCACCCGCTTGCCGGTGAAAACGAAATTGTCAATTATCTTAACGAAGTAAAAGCAACACATTTCTTTATGTTCTATGGTACATACGAAATTGTCAAAAACGCTTTGGATAAGACCTCTGTTAAAACCGGTGTTGTCATTTCCGCAGCTGAATCATTGCCGTTTGGTATTAAGCAACTATATAAACTCAAAACCAAAGAAAAATCGTCCTTTGAGAATTCCGCGCTTATTTGCTGGAATGAGTTTCTAAAGCAAGGCAAAAGTGCAACTATCCCCACGTACAAGAAGGATCCCAATACACCCGCCATCATTTCTCATACTGGAGGCACAACAGGAGAACCGAAAGGCGTTGTTCTCTCCGACATGAGTACAAACACTCTGATTTGGGAAATTGGCTGCAATCTTCCTCACAACCGCCAAGAGATCATGATGCCGGTGCTTCCTCCATTTGTAAATTACAGTTTGGTGAACTGTATGTTGGAGCCGTTGGCATTTGGCTTCAAGGTTGTTATGATTCCGAAGTATGAGCCGGATAAGTTTGATGAGTATGTCAACAAATATCATCCGAATCATATCAACTCCATTCCTGCTTATTGGGAAGCGTTGCTCACCAATGAACGCTTAAAAACAACCGACTGTTCTTGCCTGTGCCATCTTTTCTATGGTGGCGAAGGTATGAACGAGAAAATAGAAGAGAGTGTTAATGATCTGCTTCTTTCTCGTGGCGCAAAATACAAGTTAGCTAAGGGGCTCGGTTCTACCGAAATGGTGAGTGCTGCTACCGCCGCTTATCAGGACTGTAATTTGCTGGGCAGCGTTGGTATTCCACTTGTAAAGGTAAACTGCAAGATAACTGATCCGGACACCGGAAAAGAACTCACCTGTAATCAAGAGGGCGAAATTTGTTTCGCAGGTCCTCAGATGATGATTGGATATTACGAGAATAAAGCTGCAACGGATGATATTATTAAAATTCACGATGACGGAGAACGTTGGTTACACACCGGAGATCTTGGCTATTTGAATGATGATGGTGTACTATTTGTTAGCGGTAGAATCAAGCGGATTATTATGACCAAGGGCAACGACGGTATCGTAACCAAGATGTTCCCAGACAGAATTGAAAAGGCAGTTATGGAACATCCGGCAGTTGAACTTTGTTGTGCAATCGGTGTTACTAATGAAGCACGTATCAATTATGCGAAGGTATACATAGTATTGGCAGAAGGTTATGAGATAAATGAGATTATGATCAACGAAATCCTTGCCATTTGCCACGAAAAATTGCCTGAGTATATGGTTCCGGAAGAAATCGTATATCGCAAAGACTTACCGAGAACTGATAGAGGCAAAGTAGATTACCGGGCGCTTGAGAAAGAAGCAGAAAAGTTACAATAAGATATTGGCAGTAACACCGTGGTAAAACACAAGCATATTACCTCCACCCTAAATTCACTTTCTTTGCTAATTGCTTGCTAATCGGACGACTTAAAATAACATAATATTAACCGTAACGGCGTAACACAAGATAACACGTTAACCTTAAAAATCCCCTGACAGCAGGGGATTTTTAGGTATGGTCAATCAGGGGACGGTGTTCTATGATTGATGCGATTCCTTGTAAAATCGCAATATATGAAGATTTCCCAAGAACTAATCGAGGCAAGGTCGATTACCGAGCACTCGAAAAAGACGCGCAAAAGTTATAAAATCTCCGCCATCCCCTCCTTGTACCACAGGCAGCGATCAAGGGCTAAGCCTTAAACGGACAGTCAATCAAACCCAATAAAACGTCCCCACCGAGCAATCGGTGGGGACGTTTTGCTTACCATGTGAGAATGATTTCGGGATTTTCAAAAATTTCGTCCAGCTTTCGGATGAACGGCATAATGTCGGCAGCACCGCCGATTTTGTGATCAAAAACCAAAGTCAACGGCAGAATCTTTTTTGTGCCGAGCTGTAAATTGCCGTTTTCGTCTTTGAAAACATATTCCTTTTCTCTTGTTCTGCTCACCCCAAACAGGAACACCTGCGGATAAACAGGCGGCACATATGTTATATTTGTATTGAGATTGTCATAAAGCGTTCCCCAGTTTGTAAAGCAGACAGAGCCTTCGTTGAGTTCATCGGGTCTGAGTCCGTCGGGATCATAAAACGGCTTTTTGCCCGTCAGCTTCAGAAAATCAGATTTCAAAGATTGTGAAAGATGGATCACCTTTCCCTTGCCGAAGCAAGCATTCACGGCCTGACAAAAGGGAGTCAGTATTCTGCCGTAAGTCAATTCTCCAAGAAGCCGCTGTCTTGAAACCTCATACATCAAATCGTTAAGGTCTGTGTTTTCAAGTCTTCTTTTTGCGTCTTCTATGAGTAAAGCGGTTTCTTGCAGGGTTTTATCTTCAAGATGCATGATTTTTATCTGGAAGGTTTTACTTTCATGAAGGCATACTGCCATTGATACATCAATGTGCTTTTTGATGATGAGCTTGCCGGATGTTGCCCGATGATCGTATATGAAATGCGCATTCAGACGAGGGACTTCCTTCAAGCCTTCCACAAGAATTTTTGTCAGGAGTGCGTTGAGAGTCAATCTGTAGTCGCAGCTGCTTTTCAGACTTTCAAAAACCTCAAAAAGCCGGGTTATATCAGCCTCGTAATTACAGGCAACTCCGGGCGTGTTACGTTGTGCGTTGACGAGCGCATTGCTTGCCATCTTGTCTCGCAGGCTCATGTATTCAATTTTGTCGCCGCTGTCGGGTGCCAATCTTGCTTGCTGCAGGTATTCCTTCATTTTCATCTGATTTGACTCTCTTTATTTTTCGTTATTGGAAAATTATATCATACTTACAAGAACAAGTCAAATATTTTATCAGTCATAATCAGAGTAATATATAAAAATCTTTGCTGCGGAATTGATGTAAAAAACGATGTTCCGTCTTTACAATGTCGGTTTTCCGTGTTATAATTTTACAAAACAATAAAAAAGGAGAATTTCCATGCTCAACAAATATAAAGGTATTTTCCCGGCATTTTATGCCTGCTATGACGATGAAGGCAATGTTTCCGCCGAACGCACAAGGGAATTGGTGGAATTTCTCATTGAAAAAGGGGTTTCCGGTCTTTATGTCGGCGGCTCCTCCGGTGAATGCATCTATCATTCCGTGGAGGACAGAAAGAAAACGCTGGAAGCGGTTATGGAGGTTGCAAAGGGCAAAATTGTCATTATTGCACATGTTGCCTGCAACAACACAAAGGACTCCTGTGAGCTTGCCCGTCATGCACAGAGTGTCGGTGCCGATGCAATTGCCGCCATCCCGCCTATTTATTTCCGTTTGCCCGAAAAGGCAATTGCAAAGTATTGGAATGATATTTCCGCAGCTGCCCCCGACACGGATTTTGTGATCTACAATATTCCGCAGCTTGCCGGTGTTGCCCTGACACTGCCGCTTCTTGACGAAATGATGAAGAACCCGCGCGTTGTGGGTGTCAAGAACTCCTCTATGCCCGTGCAGGATATTCAGATGTTCAAAAGACAGGCAGCCAAGGCAGGCAAGGAGATTGTTGTTTTCAACGGTCCCGATGAACAGTTTGTCAGCGGCAGACTGATCGGTGCGGATGCCGGAATCGGCGGTACCTATGCCGTCATGCCCGAGGTTTTTGTCGCCATGGACAAAGCACTTGCTGCCGGTGATTTTGCAAGAGCCCGTCTGCTGCAGAATGCAGCCAACGAGGTGATTTACACCATGTGCTCGGCAAAGGGCAATATGTATGCCGTTGCAAAGGCTGTGCTCAAAAAGCGTACCGGCAAGGACTTCGGCTCGGTCAGAGCACCGCTGCTCGGCCTTGAGGACGGCGACGAAGCAGTTGTGCAGAAGGCCTATGAGCTTGTCGAAAAGGCTGTTGCGCTGTAAGTAAGCCGGTTCAAAAATGAAAATTGTTACGGGGCTGCATGAAGCAGCCCCGTTGTTTTTGCAGGTGTTGTTATTTTTTGAATGTGATATACAGCATTTCGCCGCTTTCGATTTTGTCGGGCAGGGGAATTTCGACCCATTCGCAGCTTTCGTTCACGGTCATGCACTTGACAACGGAGTATGCACCTGTGTCAAGCATCAACTTGCGGTCCTTTTTCTCGGATATGTTGGAAATCAGCAATGCCTGTCCGTCCTCACCCGTTGCAGCAAGCGCATACAGGTCCTCGGGGAGGGATTTGTTGGTGATTGCGGCCTGATTGCCGAGTGCAAACATTTCTCCGAATGCCAGAAAACTGTAATATGCCGAGGAGGGGATTCCATCGCCGACAAACATACCTGCGTGCACGGATTCGGGCCAGTAATTTGCACAGTAATAATGTGCCATGTCGATGCCCTCATGCTGGAACATAATGAGCATGGATGCCTGATTTGCACCGTAGCGGCGGTCAATTTTGTCGTTTTCCATGGGGTTGAAGTTCCACTCATCCACAATAATTTCCGTGTTTTCATAGCCGGCAGCGGAGAGCATATCCCTGACATAGCCTATGTATTGCTTATTTTTCCATGTGGTGGTGTAGCTGTGCCAGGTGAAAAAATCCATCGGGGTGTTGTGCTCTGTGATGTAAGCAAGAAAATCCTCAAAGAATTCAATAAAATACTGATTTTGCGGACTTGACCCTGTGTTGACTGCGTTGGTTTTGGTCAGTGCATAAAAGCCGCATGAGCCGTAGCCGCCGATTTTAAGAGCTGGAAATTTATTTTTCAGGTATTTTGCTGTCAGGTCATACAGCTCGTAGAATTCCTCGGGTGTGCCCTGCCAGAAGTTGTTTTCGCTCGGCACAGGCTGACAGTCGGGCTCGTTGTAGATTTCCCAGTATTGAATGTCATAGCGGAAACCGTTTGCCCAGCCCTCGTTGTAGTGCAGAATAATATGCTCGCATATTTGTGCCCATTTGCTGAAATCGGCAGGCGGCTGCAGGTGTTTTCTTGAAATTTCGGGATCACTCCAGCTGATGCCGAAGCGGAAAAACGGCTCCATACCGGCATCGACGATGGCCGCCATCACCTTGTCGCTTTCGGTAAAATCATAGGCTGCTTCGTCATTGACATCCTTTGAAAAATCGGGGAAAATCTTGTAAATGTCGGTGCAGTTGATGTCATGTGTTCTGCAGGAGGTCATGTTCGCTTCGGTGTAGTAGCGGTTCATTTGGCTGTTCAGCTCATAGTCGGCCATTCTTCCGATGTTGTGAACAGGCAGCATTTCGTTTACTACGGTGTCAAAATCAACGTGTATGGTTGTGGGCTTGCAAAACAACAGCAGCACAACAAGAAGCACCGCCGCAAGCACAGCTGAAATTGCAATAACTATTTTTTTTGCCATAAAATCGTCTCCGTTAAAAATCTTTTAATTAAATTATACACTTGTATTTTCCGAAAAGCAATAATGTTTTTTTATTGCAATTGTTTTTTTGAAGAAGTATAATGAAAAAAAAGGAGATAGGAGGCTTTGTTATGTGCACGGAAAAACCGTTGGATAATCTGGTGGGTTCTTACAGCAACACCGCCATATTCAGAAGAATTGCCTTTATCGGCGACAGCCTTTCCTCGGGCGAGTTTGAAACGGTTGACGAAAACGGCAACCGCGGCTATCACGATTTGTATGAATATTCATGGGGGCAGTATATTGCCCGCAGCAACGGGCTGACTGCCTACAATTTTTCCCGCGGCGGCATGACCGCAAAATGGTATCTTGACAGTTTTGCAGATGAACACGATCTCTGGAACAAGGACAAAGCCTGTCAGGCGTATGTGATTGCCTTGGGTGTGAATGACATCTGCAATGCAAACATGAAAATCGGCGACGAGCAGGATATTTGCGCAACCGACTTTGCGGACGAAAGACCTTTTATCAGTTATTATGCGGAAATTGTAAGAAGATACAAGCAAATCAGCCCCGATGCCAAATTCTTTTTTGTCACCATGCCGCAAGATACGGTGTGGCGGGATCAATCGAAAGTCGAAGGCATACGGGACGCCTTGTATGCCCTTGCAAAGCATTTTGACAATTCTTATGTCATAGACCTCTATGCCTACGGCCCCGTGTATGATGAAGAATTCAGAAAAAAATATTTCCTGCACGGACACATGAACCCGATGGGGTATATTTTTACGGCAAAGCTGATCGATTCCTATATTGACTATATCATCCGCACCAATCCGTCTGATTTCAACAATGTCGCATTCATCGGAACGGATATAAAATATCAATAAACGATCAAGAAGGGAAGATTGCCTTCCTTTTGCAGAAATTTGTCGATGCTTGCACAAACGGTGTCAACAGTCTGCTTCAGGAATGAACTTTCACGCTCGATCCATGCATAAAGATTCATATAAAAATCATAGTAAGATACATTGTGCGCTTTGCGCAGACAGATTGCCAAAAATTTGAGCAGACCAAAGCAATGGAAACTCTGCACGCAAACGGAAATGCGTAATGCTGTTCTCCAATCCTGCATCGGTAGGGTGGCGGTTTCAACAACCAATTGGGAACGGGAGCTGTTTAATGCATTTTCAGAGATTTTGCTGTGGTTTTGGCAAAGTTCAGATCTGATTGTCTTGATTTTGTATGTTTCAACAAAATCCTTTTCATACATTTTTGAGTTGGGCAGCAGTTCGCATCGGTTTATGTTGATGGAGTCGTGCCGGCCTGCTTCGATGACTTCAAACATGCCCTTGCAGAAACTTTCCAGAGTTTCGCCCGGGAGACCGAGAATCAAATCCGTGTAGGTGAACATGCCGCCGTTGCGGTAACGGGTCAGTTCTTTTGCAAAATTTTCATAGGGAATGTTTTGTCTGCCGATTATTTTCAGCACATCCGGCGAAAAACTCTGAATGGCAAGGGATATTCCTCTGTTCAGATTTGCAGTTTCCAGCTTGCTGTTGATGCGGAAGGTCAGGTCGCTTTTGTTTTTGGTTGCAATTGTTTCAGACTTCTGCGGATAGCCGTACTGTTTTTTTAAGTTTGTGATGTAGTCGGCAATTTTTTCGTCTCTGTCGAGAATACCGAAATTGGAGTCGGCGCAAATGCAGAAGCAGATCCTGTTTTTTGCCATCCAGTCCGGATCTCCCAGTACGCGTGCCTCGGGGAATGTGCGGAATTTGTGCTTTACTCCTGACCGGCAACAATAAACGCAGGTGTTGTAAGGGCATCCGCGGGTCGTTTCAAGAACGGTATCAAATTGAATGTCTTTATAGGCGGGATTGTTGATGATGCTGTCGAATAAGCCCGTTGTATAGGGGCTCGGGAAGTCTTCCAACGACGAAGCCGCAAAGGTTCCGTGCGGGTCAATGTGCCGTTGTCTCTGTACGAAATATTATGTACATTTTTTAACTTTTTGTCCTCTGCCAATGCTTTGAGAAGTTCATAAAAGGTGACTTCACCTTCTCCGTGCATAAGTATGTCAACAAAGTCATACTCTTCCAGAATTTCAAAATCGTTTGGCACCTGCGGACCGCCGAGGGCAATAACACAATCGGGCCATTCGGCTTTGATTGCCTTGGCAAGCGAAAGGTTGTAGTCAATATTCCACATATAGCAGGAAAAACCGACAATGAAAGGTTTTTCCATTGTTTTAATGACATCATCAACAGGGGACTTCAAAAGATAAAATCACAAAGACGGTAAATTTCTTTGATGTCCGCTTTTGTGAATGAATATGCGGCGATGCAACCGACAGAATAGGGCAGATAAACAGAATTGTTCAGCATCGCACTTGGTTGCACAAGATAAACATTTTTCATGATTGAGAGTTCACCTGCCTGTAAAAGTTTACATTTTATTATACATCTTTTCCATGAACCTGTAAACGGATTCCGACAAACGGTTCAAGGGAGTCAGGAAGTCTTCGTCATAAAGGGTGATCCATGTGTAAATGTGTCTGAAAAAGCGGTTGAAGGCATTGTCCGTGGACAGTTCGTGGTTTTTTCGCTCTCCCATACGGGTGATTCCCATTTTGATGAGATCATCATACAGTTCCTGGCGTGCTTTCAGGCGCAGATACGGATGTTGGAAAAGTTTGAATTCGCTTTTGCCGTTGGAGCATTTCCAATAGCGCCAGCAAAGCTCGCTTCGCCTGATCTGTGCCAATTGTTCTTCGTTTTCGGCTTCCGTTTTTGCATTCTCCCACAGCTCGTCGCAGTGCGCAATGATATCCTTTTTCATCTTATGTAAGTTTCTGCGGGACGGAGTTTCGAGTTGCAGGTGTGAAAAACGGGTGACGGCATGCTCGGTCATAATGTCAACGAATTCTTTGAGATATTTGCCGCCCGGACCGTAAACCGCGAGCATGTAGCCGAGCATTTCCGCATCAAAATCCAGGTAGGGATCCTGCATCAGTTTTGCAACAAGATAAGTCTTCATTTCACCGAATTCGGCATCGCACTCGGCAATGTAGAACACACCCTGCTCGTAAATGCCCTTTACATTGTGCTCATGAAAAATCTGAATATTTCTCTGCAATACGCCAAAATTGGGGTGAATATTGACGGATTCATCGCAGTTGAGGGAATAATTCCAGATGTAAAGTCGTTTGCAGAGCTTGCTCCATGCGGCAAGGTCTTCCATGAAGGCAATATTTTCCTTGCACTTCGGGTCGTCAAGGGTATGCCCAAAGCAGCATTCAATGGAGCAAAGACGCACGATCACATTGTTGTCGGGCACAACATCGGTCGGTGCTTCGCGGGTGTACTGATAAGCGAATGTGTCAAAGGCAATGTTGCCATAATCGCCTGCGGCACAGACACGGCGTGCAATTTCATTGACAAAAGTGATCATGGTGCCGGCTTGCGAGCCGTTGGCTTCGTCGAGTGCCTTGCAGTTTTCGCATTGGCAGTATTCACCGTTGTCTGCCTGTGTGACGGAAACGATCTGAATGCTTGCGGTCGGGTCATGCTGTTCGGCAAGCAAGGCAAGCACTTCATCGGTGACGATCTGCTTCACAGCTTCATTGGTCAAGCAAAGCTGGGTGCCCCTGCGTTCACCGTCTACAAGTGCAAAATATTCTGGATGCTCTTCAAAATAAACGGATGGCTTGCAGTAGCGGTTGACAAGTGTGTGGCTTGAGCCGCCGAGATATTCAACCGAACCTCCCTGCTCGGCGGTCAGATTTTTGTAAATGCCGCCGGTTTGTCCGTTTGCAATGGCAAATTCGGGGTCACGGGAACTTTTTGTGTCGGTTTCGGCATATTCAAAAAACGGGATGTAGGTTACATCAAGGTCAACAGGTACGGTCAAATCTTTGTTTTCGGGAATCACAATGACTTCGTCTTCATACCACCGGCAGCCGCAGTATTTTTCGAGGAAGGCATACACGCCGTTGATGGTGCCGTGGTTGCCGACACCGTTGATGATAAGTGCATTTTCTTCGGAACGGATGACATAACTACCGTCTGTTTCATTTTTAAAATCGACTTCTGCAAGTGCGGTTGCTCCGACGGAAACGGCACAGGCATCTGTTTTTTTCTGATCCGTGACAATGGCAATATCACCGCCCGTGATTTCATCGAGATAATATTTGAGTCTTTGTGCGGCATAGCTGTCGGTAACGCTTGCATCCTCCGCAATCAAAATCACCGCATCTGTGATTTTGGTTTGTGTTTCGGCAGCAGATGCACTGACAGCAAGACAAAACAGAAACAATGCCGACAATAACAGGCAAACGATTTTTTTCATGCAATTCCCTCCCACGATAAGAAATAGTTCTTATTTTTCAATTATATATGTTTTTATCAAGCAAGTAAACAAGGCAAGTGCAACAAAAATTATTATAATTCTTTGTTAAAAATAAATGAAACTGATTTTTCAGATTCAAAAAACATGGTAAACCAAAATGCGGTATGGTATAATTATTCCATTCTTATAAAAAGGAGAAACTGAAAAATGAAAAAAGCTACATCTGTTCTGCTTGCAGTTATACTGATGGCAAGCTGCCTTGTGCCTGCGGGAGCCGTGTCTGCGTGGGATGTATATTGGGCTGACAGCAAAGAGGCTGCAAGAGGCATTATCATGCAACCGGGTGAAGACGAAACACAGCGCAATTTTTCGTGGTATATGGATGCGGATGTGACTTCCTGCCATGTTGAAATCAGTGACAACCCCCAGATGGCAAATGCCGAAATCATCAGTGGTGAAATCATTGATGCTTACCGGGGTGACAAGGTTGCAAAAGTGACCGTGAGTGAACTTGAGCTTGGCGAAACCTACTATTATACCTGCGTTTCGGGGGATGAAAAGAGCGCTGTTTACACCTTTGAAACCGTGGAAGCAGACAGTTTTTCCGCACTCTATCTTTCGGATATTCACATTTCGGGCGACAGCAGAGATGCGGTCAAGGATACCGCTTTTATGTTTGCGGATCTGCTCAACGATGCCACTGCCCGTGCGGATGTGAATCTCATTCTTTCTGCGGGCGATCAGGCTTCGGACGGACTTCGCTGTGAATATGAGGGTCTCACTTTTTCTCCGTTGAGTCGTTCGCTTTCGTTTGCCACCACCATCGGCAACCATGACCGTAAGGGTGTGGATTACCGTTATTTTACAAATCTGCCGAATGAAGATAAAATTGTCATCAGTTCTTATCAGGGCGGGAATTATTATTTTGTCAAAGGCGAAGTGCTGTTTTTGTGCCTTGATTCCAACAATGCAAGCGGAACGGATCATTACCGTTTTGTCAAAAATGCAGTCAAGGAAAATCCCGATTGCAAATGGCGCGTTGTGATGATGCACCATGACCTGTACGGCGGAACCATTGAGAGCAGAGAAAGCGAAAATAGGTTGCTCAGGCTGCTGTATTCTCCCATTATGGATGAATTCAATATTGACCTTGCACTGCTCGGACATTCCCACCATTATTCCGTTTCCGATGTGGTTTACAACGGCAAAAGTGTTGCAGAACTTGCAAACGGCGGCACGGTCGAAAATGCACAGGGCACGGTTTATATGGTTTCCGCATCCGTCAGCAGGCCGCGTGACGAAGAAGGCGAAATTCCTTACAGCGATCTGATTGCCATTGGTATGGATGAACACACTGACCGTCTTTACAATATCATCGATTTTTCTTCCGATGCCATCACCGTTACCACCTATGAAGTCGGCAGTGACGAAGTGCATGCCAACTTCACCCTGACCAAAACAGAAGATTTTGATGCACCGTCTTTCAGCTTCTTCAGAAAGCTGTTTGCAAAGCTTGTTAATTTCATCGGTACGATCTATGCGGTGTTCAATAACATCGGTGTATTTTCCGACCTTAAAGAGGACGGGTTTGATGTGCCTTTCATTGAAGTGGTTTTTTGATTTTATGAGGATTTGATTTATGAGTTTGATGAAGTTTACACGCTATCTTATTGCGATTCTGATGTCGGTGTATTATCTGTTCAATTATGCGTTTAACAATTATGCCTACCCTGCGCTCAGCAGGGAGGGCGCCTATGTGTTCTGCTATTTTGTCGGCAATGAGGTCGAAGAACAGCGTTTGCACATGGCAGTCAGCACGGATGGATATCATTTCAAAGCACTCAATAACAATGAGCCGATCATTATGCAGACACTCGGAACGGGGTGCGTCCGTGACCCCTATATGTTCAAAGGAACGGATGAAAACGGCAAGGATTGCTATTTTATTATCGGTACGGACATGAATGCCCTGGAAGGCTGGACTTCCAACCATTGTCTGATCACCTGGCGGTCGTATGACCTTGTAAACTGGATTGACGAAACGGTTATTGATATTCGTCAGTTTGCAGGCTTTGAGCATACCAACCGTGCATGGGCACCGCAGGCAATCTGGGATAGTGAAAAGCAGATGTATATGGTCTATTGGGCAAATTCCACCGAAGAAAATGACACGGCGGGGCATTATTATGCCTATTCAAAGGATCTCAAGACCTTTGAAACCGAACCGCAGGTGCTGTACGGCAGATGGAATGAAGTCGATCCCGAAACCGGAGAAACAAGAAACATTCAGTGTATCGACGGCGACATCATATACAATGAAAAGGATGGATATTATTATCTGTATTTCAAAGAAGATATCACGCAAAAGATCGCTTATGTGCGTTCCAAGTCGCTGACAGGGCCGTACAACACCGATTATACCATCGTTTCACTCAATTACTGGGGTGTTGAAGGCAGTTCGATGTATCGCATCAACGGCACGGATGCCTGGATGATGATTATGGATGAATACGGGCAGGGTACTTTCTTTGCGCAGATGACACGGGATTTTGAAAACTTCAGACAAGTCCAGCGTTCGTCTTATGCAATGAATCAGCTGCGTCCCCGCCACGGCTCGGTCGTGTCGATCACGGAAGAAGAATATTATACGCTCGTCGAAGCTTACGGCGTGCAGAAATAAGCAGACAAAAAAATTCCTCCTGTGGCAGATAGAGTGATCTGCCCATAGGAGGATGTTTTTTTGTTGTTCGTTTTTTTACGAAAGTGTATTTAGTTTTTATCGGAGTCTTTGTCTCTGTCGCGTCTTAAGCGGTCAAAGGGTTTTTCATCCGGTTCTTCTTTTTCTTCTTTCGGCAGAATTTCAATTTTGACCGAGCAGATTCTGCGTTCTTCTACTTCCGTTACCGTGAAGTGCAGGTTTTCGTAATCGAAAATTTCGCCGCCGACAGGTAAGGTTTTGAGCTGATACAGCACAAAGCCTGCAACCGTGTCATAATCACCTTCGGGAATCTTCACACCCACAAGGTCATCGAGTTCATCAATGGATGTGCTGCCGTCCACATCGAAAGTGGTTTCGTTGATCTGGTTGATGTCTTCTTCTTCGTCGAAGTCATATTCATCACGGATATTGCCGACGATGGATTCAAGCAGGTCTTCTAATGTAACGATACCTGCCGTGCCACCGTATTCGTCCACCACAACGGCGATCTGAATACGCTGGTCGGTCATTTCTCGGAACAATCCGCCGCAGGGTTTGCTTTCGGGGACGAAGAAAGCCTCACGCATGACCTGGCGGGGGGTGATGCCCTCGGGCAGGGAACCTGCAATGTATTTAATGAGGTCCTTGACATACAGAATGCCGACAATGGAGTCAAGGTCATCTTCATAAACGGGAATACGCGAATAGCCGCTTTCGACGAGTGTTTCGCGCAGAAGTTCATCCAACGGTTCATCTGCGTTCACGCAGGTCAGATCCACACGGTGGGTCATGATGTCTGCGGCATTGATGTCGTCAAATTCAAAAATGTTGTTGATCATGTCGCGTTGCAGGTCTTCAATAACCCCTTTTTCTTCGCCGACATCGACCATCATCATGATTTCTTCTTCCGTCACTTCTTCTTCGTCTGCATTCGGGTCAACACCGAAAATGCGGGCAACAAGGTTGGTGGAAAAAGCAAGAATTTTCACAAAGGGTTTTGTGATTTTTGCAATCACAAGCAGAATGCCGATCACCTTGAACGATACCTTTTCGGCATAGATCATGCCGATTCGTTTGGGGGCAAGCTCACCCAACACGAGCGAGAAATACGAAATGACAATCGTGATCAGAATCATCAATATGCTTTCAATCAGCGAGGGACTCAAAGAAGGCAGTACGGATTGCACAAAGGGACTGAGTAACGGCACAAAAGACGATGCCGCCGTGGCACTGGTCAGAAATCCTGCCAATGTAACACCGATCTGAATGGTGGACAGAAATTGCGAAGAATTTTCGGTCAGTTTGCAAACCTGTTTTGCTTTTTTGTTGCCGTCTTCCGCCATTCGTTGCATTTTTGTGTCATTAAGAGAGATAATGGCAATCTCGCTCATTGCAAAAAACGCATTCACAAGAATGAGGATAAACAAAACAATGATTTTAGACAGAATTTCTCCGCCGACTCCTGATGAAACTGCATTGGCAGTTGCATCAGCCGATGCTACAAGCAAATGCCACGATCGTATGGGAACGTCCACTTTTATTTCTCCTTTAATAAAAGAATATTTAGATTTAAGTATAGCCAATATTGTATAATTTGTCAATACTTACTTAAAAACGAACACATTTATTCAAAAATATTAAAAATATTTCTCGTCAATACCTGCGTTTATTTTCAAGGCTCTTACCGTATAATGATTAACGGGTGATTTATTTGAAAAAACATTTTAATTCTTATGAACAATATTGCAGTGTGCTCAACAAAAACATCATCATGCAGGTAACGGTTTTTCACAACGGCACAAAAAGCACAATCTGCACCAATCTGCCGAATTGCAACAAAATCGGCGGGTGCAAAAATGTGATTCTGAAACGGCTGTGGGAAGCCGTGGGAAGCGATTGACAAAAAAGTAAAAATGGGGTATACTCAATCCATATTTGTAAAAAAGGATGGGTTCTGTATGGAAATTCTCAACCTGAAGCCTGCTCTCAAGGAAATTATATGGGGCGGCAACCGCATGAAAGACGGCTTCGGTTTTCAGACCGAAGGTGATAATATTGCAGAAGCATGGATGCTTTCTGCCCACAAGGACGGCCCTTGCACGGTCGTCGGCGGCGAAGATGACGGTATGACTCTCATTGAAGCTGTTGCAAAACACGGCAATGCAGTGCTCGGCACGAAGTGTGCGGATCTTCCCGATTTTCCGCTTCTTGTGAAATTCATTGATGCGCGCGACAGACTGTCTGTGCAGGTGCATCCCGAAAATGAATATGCCCGCCGTGTTGAAAACGACAACGGCAAAACCGAAGCATGGTATATTCTTGCTTGTGATGAAGGGGCTGAGCTGATTTACGGCTTCAACGGCGATCTTACAAAAGACGAATGCCGTACCGCCATTGAGCAGGGAACACTGCTTGAAAAATGCAACCGCGTTGCCGTAAAACCGGGGGATGTCTGTTTTATTCCCGCAGGCACACTGCATGCCATCGGCGCAGGAATCTTGCTTGCAGAAGTACAGCAGAGTTCCAACGTGACCTACCGCGTGTTTGACTACAACCGTGTCGGCAAGGACGGCAAACAGAGAGAACTGCATGTGGACAAGGCGCTGGATGTTGTGCATCTGAACAAACCTGCCCGCGATTTTTCCGCACAGGGTGAAGTGCAAGCCATCAACGGCGGCACACAGCAGCTGCTTGCATCCTGCGAATATTTCTCTATGACAGCTCTTGTGCTCGATGGCGAAACGGTTCGCACGGCTGATGAAACCTCCTTTGTCAGCCTGCTTGTCACCGACGGCAACGGCAGTCTTGCCGACGGCAAACAGAGTATTGCACTGCAAAAAGGCTCCTGCATTTTTGTGCCCGCCGGCCACGGCGACTTCAAATTGCAGGGAAAAATGAAAATCGTAGAAATCAGAGTATAAACCATGTCACTTCTCACCGTATCCGAATTAAAAATGTCGTTTGCGCACAGAGACGTTCTTACGGACGTCTCTTTTGAGGTTGCCAAAAATGACCGCATCGGACTCATCGGCAGAAACGGAAGCGGCAAAACCACCCTGTTCAGGGTGCTTACGGGTGAACATGAACCCACGGGCGGCAGTTTCTATTTTGCCAAGGGCACGCAGGTCGGGTTTGTTGAACAGCATGCCTGCCGCAACAGCAGCCGCAGTGTGTATGAGGAAATGCTTACCGTGTTTTCTGACCTTGCCCACATGGAAGTGCTTCTCGAAGAACTGCATACCGCACTCGAACATGCCGACGGCAACACAGATGAACTGATTGCAAAACAAGCCCAACTGACCGAAGAATACCAGAACAAAGGCGGTCTTACTTATAAAGCAAGGGCAAAATCCTGCCTTGTCGGTTTAGGGTTCCCCGAAAGTGAGCATACATTGCCCGTCACCGCACTCAGCGGCGGTCAGCGGACCAAACTCAGCCTCGGCAAACTGCTTCTGAGTGAGCCGCATCTGTTACTTCTCGACGAGCCGACCAACCACCTCGATATTGCCAGTGTGGAATGGCTCGAAGACTATATGCTCAAATACAAGGGAGCCGCTATCATCATTTCCCATGACCGTTATTTCCTTGACCGTGTCACCGACCGCACCATTGAAATCACCAACGGTACGGCACGTTGCGGCAAGGGCGGTTATTCGCTGTATATGAAGCTCAAAGCCGAAACCATGGAAAGCCAACGCCGTGAATACGATCGTATTTCCAAGGAAATTGAACGCATTGAGGGCATTATTGTTCAGCAAAAACAATTCAATCAGAAACGCAATTACATAACCATTGCAAGCAAAGAAAAAGAAATCGAGCATCTTCGTGCGCAATTGCCCGAAATGCCCCCGCCGCAGTCGAGCCTGAAACTGCGCCTGACCGCATCCTGCCGCACGGGCGACGATGTGCTGATGGCAAAGGGACTTAAAAAGAGCTTTGGTACGCACACACTGTTCGAAGATGTTTCCATGAATATCTACCGCGAAGACCGTGTGTTCCTGCTCGGTCCCAACGGTTGCGGCAAAACCACACTTCTGCGTGTGCTGACGGGAAGACTGCCGCACGATGCAGGCTATGCCTATTTCGGAGCCAATGTCAAAATCGGTTATTTCGATCAGAATCAGACAGGGCTCAATTCCGACCGTACGATTCTTATGGAAGTCTATGAACGATTCCCGCAACTGACTGTATCTGAAATCCGCGGTTATCTCGGTGTGTTCCTGTTCAAAGGCGATGAAATCGAAAAGAAAATGAGCGAACTTTCGGGCGGTGAACGTGCGAGAGTGGCTTTGCTGTTGCTCATACTTTCCAAACCCAATCTGCTGATTCTGGACGAGCCGACCAACCACCTCGACATTCAGTCCCGCGAAGTGTTTGAAGATGCTTTGGCAGAATATGACGGTACTATTCTCGCTGTATCGCATGACCGTTATTTTGTCAACCGCATTGCAAACAAAATCATGGCTTTCAACGGCACGTCCGTTATTCCCATGGAAGGTAATTACGACACCTATGCGCAACGCGTGCACGAAACCGCTGTTGTGAAAAAGGAAACAGCCGCCGCCGAAAAAAAGCCCAATGAATATAAACAGCGAAAAGAACTCGAAAGTCAGGCACGCAAAAAAAAGACCCGCATCAGCCGTCTTGAAATTGCCATTGCAGAAACGGAAGCCAAAAAGACGGACATTGAAACACAGCTCAATGACCCCGCCTTGGCTGCCGATTATGAAAAAATTCTGCAACTGACCGCCGACTTGCAAACCACCACGGAAGAACTCGAAAGCCTGTTTGAAGAGTGGATGGAACTCAACGACGAGGCGGAATAAAAAAAATGAAAATTTAAGAAAAAAAGACTTGACTTTTGCCACCTGATGGGTTATAATACCTCTCGCAGTTGAGAAATGCGCGTTTAGCTCAGTTGGTAGAGCACTCGCTTGACGTGCGAGTGGTCAGCGGTTCAAGTCCGTTAACGCGCACCAAAAAAAGACAAGTCGAAAGACTTGTCTTTTTTTTATATCATATATAAATGCGAAATTGCATATAATTATATTTTTGACAGCCAAACATTGAGATAAAACCGAATGGATTTACAAGAAAGGTAACAAAACCAACAGGGATGTAAATAAGATAAACTTCAATATCTTATTTACATCCCTGTTGGTTTCAATAATAAAATAACTCCCTTGCACTTAGTATCAGATGCAGGGAGCTTATTTTTTTGTGTTGTAGTTTTTGATTATGAGGTGAAGACTATCTTTTTCTTCTTTTGTCAGTGTTCGGTAAGAGTTGATGAGATCGGCTTCGTCGTTGTTTAAATCAAATGGAGTAACAGATTCGATTTTGTGGTTTATTTCGCTGTGCCCTATAAGATAGTCAACCGAGGTGGCAAAATAATCGGCAATGGCAGTGAGTATAATTAAATCAGGCTCCACATTTTGAGTTTCATATTTGTAAATTGACTGCTGAGTAACGCCGATAATCTCAGCGAGTTGCTGCTGACTTATACCTTTTTGGAGTCTTAAATTTCGGAGATTCTTCACCATTAATATCACCCCTCTTTTCATAATTATAACAACTAACAGTAGTTTAGTAAAAAACACAGCAGTTATTACTTGACAACAACCATTGGTTGTTGTATGATAAAACTGTAAATTGATATTATTTTGAATGGTGATAATTATATAAAGATCAAAATAGTTATCTGTCATTCAGTGGTATTTTAAGAAAGGTGGTGAAAGGTATGTGGGCATGGTTTAAAAAATACTTCGGATGCTAACAGCTAAAGTCCTGCATCACAGAGGATGATTCTAAAAGTGTAAACACACGGAATCGTCCTCTGTGGTCGCATAAAAACATGAGAGGTATATAAGAAATGGAAATTTTTAACCCTACGGACAAAAACAATTTTTTGTCCATGTTGAAATCTGAATTTATTCAAAGACAATTAAACAAAACTGCGGTTTGGAATATACCAAAGCGCAATTTTTTAATAAAATTATTGTTAGGCAGTATTGATGGGAAAGCTTATGAGATACAAATGCCCTTTCATGTTAGTGACGGCAAGAATATTCACATAGGTAAAAATTTTTTCGCTAATTGGAATTGTGCAATCTTGGATAGAGCGAGGGTTACAATTGGTGATAATGTTATGTTGGCTCCAAATGTGATTATTACAAGTATATCGCACCCTAAATGGCATGAGGAGAGAAATGTAAAAATAATGGAAAATAGTTTTGAACCTCAAAAACGAGGAAATATAGAAGTTGTTGCACCTGTCAGTATTGGTAATAGCGTATGGATTGCGTCAAACAGTGTTGTTTGTCCCGGAGTAACAATAGGAGATAATACGATTATAGGTGCAGGCAGTGTTGTCACGAAAGATATTCCGTCAAATGTGTTTGCTTGCGGTGTGCCGTGTAAAGTTGTAAGAAAAATTACAGAAGAAGATAAAATGAATTTTTTTGAATAAGCAAAGTCAAAAGGAATTGTTGTACTAAGAACTGTCCTCAATAAAAGAATAAAGCCACTGGAAGATCATAAAGATTTGCTCAGTGGATTTTGTATATTTATAGTTTAATTTTTAGAAAAATCTAATCATTTTGCAACGGAGTGCAAATATCATTTGATCGTTAGTTCAATAAAATTAAACCTGCAAGCTGCATTTTGTCCGCTTGCAGGTGTCTTTTTATTTTATTGCACAGCAACGGTAATAATCAGTGCCACGATGCCTGTCAGCACGGCGGCGAGGGTAACAAGCCCGCTGACTTCCTGTTTGGAAAAGGGCAGTTCCTTTCCTTTATGTTTTTTGATGAGATTCTGCAAAAAGTTGATTGCCGTGAACAGCAGAAAAACAATGATATTGAAAAGAATAACCATCGGGCCGGTCTGGAACCCGATGCAAACGGCAGTGAAAAATCCTGCAAGGAAACAGAAAATACCCGTTGCAACCGAACAGATGACCACACTCTTGAAACTTTTGCACAGGCGCATTGCGGCAAGGGCAGGGAAAATGATAAGACCCGAAATCATAATGGATCCCATCATCTTCATGCCGACAACCACCGTTACGGCGGTCAACACCGCAATCAGCGATCTGTAAACGGATGCATTGATACCCGCAGACCCCGCAAAGGCTTCGTCGAATGTGATTGCAAAAATGCGGTTGTAGAACACAACAAACAGCACGAGCACCGCAATCGAAACCAGAATGCTGAACAGCAGATCTGTGTTGCTGATGGTGAAAATGCCTGCCGAACCGAACAGGGAAGTGCAGATTTCCTGATAGCGTTGGTTTGAAAAATTATACAGCAGACTGCCGAATGCGACAGCCCCCGTGGACAACACCGCAATGGCGGTATCGCCGTGGATTTTGCTGTTTTCACCCGTGCGAAGCAGGAAAAATGCAGCAATCACAACAATGGGCAATGTGATATGATAGGCAGCTCCCGTGGCACCGAGCACGGTTGCAATGGCAAGTGCACCGAAGCCCGTGTGTGAAAGTCCGTCACCGATCATGGAGAAGCGTTTGAGTACCAGCGTAACACCGAGCAGAGAACAGCAAAGACAGACAAGAAGTCCCACCGCAAGAGCCTTGAGAATGATGGGCAACATAAAGTCGCTTGTCAGATAATATGAAAGAGGCTTGTAATCAATGGAGGAAATTAAGGTACCGATCATTCTCCCACCCCCCAGAAGCGTTTGGCTTTGCCGGAGTTGATGTATTCGTCCGATGTGCCGTAAAACAAGACACGGTGATCCATGTGCAGAATATGGGTGGCATCGGTCAGGGAGGTGTCAATATCATGTGAAATGATAATGACGGTAATGCCTTGTTCGCGGTTGAGTTTGTTGACAATGCCGTACAGTTCTTCGGTTACAAGCTTGTCCAGCCCCGCTGTCGGTTCATCCAGCAACAAAAGTTTTGTGGATGCACACAAGGCTCTTGCAAGCAAAACACGTTGCAGCTGTCCGCCTGAAAGCTCCGAACAGGAATGTTTTTCAATGTCGGTAAGACCGAGCATCTGCAACACTTCATCGGCTTTCTGCTTGTCCTTTTTTGAATAAAACAGACTTCTTGTGCCCGAAAGCACAACTTCACGTACCGATGCGGGAAAGTTTTTCTGAATCACGGTTGCCTGCGGCAGATAACCGACCTGTTTTGCGGTTAAGTCCTCACCGTATATAATTTGCCCGTCTGCGGGTTTGATAAGCCCTGCAAGGGCTTTGATGAGGGTGCTTTTGCCCGATCCGTTTCTGCCGAGAATGCACAGATAATCTCCTGCATTTACGTCAAATGTGATGTCGGTAGCCACCGTTGCCCCGTCATAAGCAAGGGATACGTTTTTGCATGATAATAACGGCATCAGGACAGCGCCTCCTTCAGAACGGGGATGTTACGAAGCATCAGATCAACATACGTTATGCCGTTGTCAAAGTCTTCCTGTGAAATATTATGATAAGAATGGAATTCATATTTTTTACAGCCCGTTTGTTCGACAATACGGTCTGCAGTTATCATTTTTGAAAATTCAAGATGCAACACGCAGGGAATGTTGTTGTCTTCAATGGTGTTGATGAGTGTATCAAGGGTTGCTGCGGAAACTTCCGTATTGCCTGCACAACTGCCGAATGCCGCCGTGTGGGAAAGACCGAAATAATCGCAGAAATATACAAACGGAAAACGGTCTTCAAAAACAAGCATTTTGTTGTGGGCATTGCTCACAATTTCCTGCATTTGCGCTTCACAGGAACGGATACTGGCAGTGTATTCGGTTGCATTGGTGCGGAATGTGTCGGCATGGGCGGGATAAAGGACACAAAGTTCTTCGCAGATGTCTTCAATCAAACGGATTGCGTTTGCAGGGGATGTCCACACGTGCTCGTCATATTCGCCGTCATGGGCATGTTCTTCGTGTTCGTGCGTATGATCTTCAATGGATTCGGGGATGGCAAGCAGGTCTGCATGATCCATCATGGAAAAAGCGGAAAAACGGCTTGTGTCCAGGTTGCCGCTTCTGAATTGCTCGGCAGCCCAAGCATCGGTCGGACCGCCTGTGTAAATGAATAATTTGCAACCCTGCACAGCGGCAAGGTCGTCAAGAGTCGGCGCAAAACCGTGTGCTTCACCGCCGGGAGTGATCAGCATTTTGATTTTTAATGTATCGCCCGCAACGGCTCTTGCAAAGTCATAAGCGGGAAACACGGTGGTGACGATATCATATTGTTCGCTTGCCGTCTGTGTGTCGGTGCAGGCGGTCATGCCGCAAACGCACAGCAAAATTGCAACAACGGCACAAAGGATTTTTTTCACAAAAAAGACTCCTTATAATGCAAAATTAAAAATTTTGTTAAATACTTAAATAACTTATTCATTATATATGAATTAAACGGAAAATTCAACATCTTTTTAATCTCCTCTTGCTATTTTTGAAAATATAAGTAAAATAGATGCAGAAATGATTGAAAGCGTGAATTTGAATTGGATAAAAATACACTCATTGATAAGGTGAAAGCACTTGCCATGGAAGACGGAACTTACTGTGTTCTTGCAGGGGGCGCTATGCTTTTTTACGGCTTGCGTGCGCAGACCAGCGATATCGATCTGCATGTCAACGAACAAGCTTTTGCGCATCTGCTTGCAACGCAGAAGCTTGTTTTGTTGGACGAAGAACGCCGTCATTATGCGATCGGTGAAGATATTGAACTGTATGTGACATCGCAGGAAGATATTATTTATAAACAATGCGAAGGTGTGTGCATTCAGACTCCGCAGGCAGTGCTTGCACTCAAAAAACGCCTGAACCGTGAAAAGGATCAGAAGGATATTTTTGCACTGGAAGAATACATTAAATCTGAATAAAAATGCAATATTAAGAATAAAGATTCAAAATGCGGTTTTGTTATTTTTTAAGTGCCATAACAGCAAGATGATGTATGGTATGTTTTGGCAGTTAAAAATAATAAAATCGCATTGACTTTATTTTATTGTTATGTTATTATTAAAAATAGGTTTTTATGCCTGATGATGCCTATTATGCAAAGGGGTTTAATTATGAAAGACTTAAATAGCTATGAGCCGTTTTTCGGCGAATGGTACATTGAACGTCCGATTTACGAAAATGAGATCGGCGGTATATATGAAATCCGCAAAAAGGATTCCGACGAGCCGTCCAAGGCTCTGAAAGTGATTCGCATGCCCGATCCCGGTCTGGACCCGGAAGGAAACTATGCGGAAAAACTGCAGGTAGACTATGTTGCCGAAATCGAAATGATGCAGGCACTCAAGGATCATATCAATGTGACTGCGTATGAAGAATACGAAGTGCTTTCCCGCGGGGATGAACCCGGCTGGGATATCGTTATCCGCATGGAAATGGTCACTCCCGTGCCCGAATACATCCGTTCCAATCCCTTCACCATCGGCGATGCCGTGCTGTTGGGATGTGACGTGTGTTCCATGCTTGAATTCTGCCATCCGCATGATATTGTGCACCGCAACATCTGCCCGCAGAATATTTTTGTTTCCACCGACGGCGTGTTCAAGGTCGGCGATTTTGCCATTGAAGATCCCAACGGCAATCTGCTGTCCACACTGACCGATATCGATGCCAACTGCTATATGGCTCCCGAAGTATATTACGGTGAAGAACCCGTTGTGTCTTCGGATATCTATTCTTTGGGTCTGTTGCTTTACGGCTTGCTCAATAACAACCGTTTGCCCTTTATGCCGCCTTATCCGCAGCAGCTTGCTCTGTCCGATACCGTGCTTGCCAACGAAAAGCGTTTCCACGGTGAACCGCTGCCTCCGCCCGAAAACGCCGGCGAAGCCCTTTCCGCCATTATTCTTAAGGCTTGCTCCCCCGAAATTGAAGACCGTTATGCTTCTGCCGCCGAAATGAAAGCCGCGTTGAATGCAGTGCTCTATTCGCAGCCGGAAGAACCTGCTGCGGTTGTTGAAGCGGATGTTCCGGCTGAACAGCCCGCTGAATCGGAAAATGTTTACGAGCCCGAAACAAATTATGAAAAAACAACAACGGGCGAACCCGCTATTTCTGTTGACAGTGTAAAAGAAGTTAAGAAAAAACGCGATCGATTGACCACGGTGCTGACCGTGCTTGCCGTATTGGCAGTGGTGGCGTTGTCGGCATTCGGTGTCAAATTCTTCCTGAATGATGAACCTGCCGTCGGCCAGCCCGATCCCTCCGATCAGGTTTCCGACGCGAGCGATACACTGCCGTCCGAGTTGCCGAGCGAAGAACCGACAAAGGCCGAAGAAAACATTCCTTCTCTTGTTGGTATGAACGCAAATGATGCCGAAATTCTGCTCAAGGAACTCGGTTTCCGCGTGCTCAAACGCAATGTCAGCAGCGACACCATGGCAGAAGGATTTGTTGCAGGGCAATCTCCCGTTGCCAATACAGAAGCCCCCCGCGGTTCTGTTGTTACCATTACCATCAGTCTCGGTCAGCAGGAAGGCTCCGTCACGGGGGTTACTCTGGATAAGTCGGTTGCTACCGTTGCCGTCGGCCAGAAAATCACGCTGACCGCACGCATCACACCCATTGATGCCAAGAATCCCACCGTGGCATGGAGCACCTCAGTTCCGACCATTGCAACCGTCACTTCCGACGGTGTGGTGCAGGGTGTTGCGGAAGGCACCTGCATTATCACCGCCACCACCGTGGACGGCAATAAGACCGCATCCTGCACGGTTGCCGTTGTTGCCGCAACCGATGTTGCAGTCCCCAATATGGTCGGTCAGAATCAGACCGTTGCCAAAGATACGCTTACATCCCTCGGTCTGAATGTTTCCATCGTTGAACAGCACCATGATACCGTGCCTGAAAAAACAGTTATTTCGCAGAGCCTTGTTGCGGGTGCAACCGCAAAAACAGGCGATGCAATCACACTGGTTGTCAGCCTCGGTAAGAATTCTACCACCACAACACCCACCAATCCGAGCACAGGAACAACCGTTGCTGTGACAGGCATTTCGGTTTCTCCGACAGCTGTTTCCCTGAGTGTCGGCGGAACGCGTGCGCTGACTGCAACCGTTTCTCCCTCCAATGCAACCAATAAGACTGTCAACTGGACATCTTCCAATACAAGCGTTGCCACGGTTTCTTCTTCCGGCCTTGTCACCGCAAAGGCAGTCGGCTCCGCAACGATTGTTGCCACAACTGCCGACGGCGGTAAAACGGCTTATTGCACCGTGTCTGTTGCCGCATCCTCCGTTGCCGTAACAAGTGTCAGCATGTCACGAACAAGCGCAAGTCTGAATGTCGGTGAAAGCCTTACATTGACTGCAACCGTTTCTCCCTCCAATGCAACCGACAAGAATGTTACCTGGTCTTCTTCCAATGCAAGTGTTGCATCCGTTTCGGGCGGCACCGTTACCGCAAAAGCGGCAGGTACTGCTACCATCACCGCTACCGCAGGCGGCAAAACCGCAACCTGCACCGTCACCGTTGCCGACAAAAATGCAACTGTTGCCAATGTGGTCGGCAAAACCGAAGCTGCCGCAAAAACCGCACTCGAAAATGCAGGCTTCAAGGTCAGCATTTCTTATGATTACAGCGGCACGGGCACCAACGGAAATGTTCTGACGCAGTTCCCGGCCGCAAACACTGTAGCCGAAAAGGGAAGCACGGTTTACATTACCGTCAGCCGTGTTTATGTCAGCATCACCGTTTTGTGTGATGAAGGCGGCACGGTCACGGGCAGCGACCTGTATGTGCCCGGTACGACCGCAACCATCAAAGCAACTCCTGAAAAGGGATATAAGTTTGTGAAATGGAGCGACGGCAATACGGATGCAACCCGCACCATTACCGTCGGTAATACATCTGCCGTCTATACAGCCGTTTTTGAAAAAATTACCGAAGAGTAAAAACCTAAAGGAGGGTTCTTTGTGAAAAAAGCAATTGCTTTGTTGTTGAGTCTGATGATTTTCACCGCTTGCTGTTTCGGCGTTTCTGCAACTGAAACCGAAAAAGACCGTCTGCTTGCGGCAGATGATTATCTGCTGCTGGATGCACTGTACCGTGCACAGGGCGTTGCTTCCGACGGAGAATACCTCTTTTTCGGTTCCAATGAATTTGTTTTTCAGTGCAGCGATATTCTGAAAACCACCTTTGCAGGGGATGCTGTGAATATCAACCCCAATGCCATTCCCTTTGAAGCCAAGCTGGACGGCTGTTTCCATGTCGGCGGTATCGATTACTACGACGGCAAGATTTATGCCGCCATTGAGGATTCGGGGTACTACAATCCGTACATTGCCGTGTTTGATGCCGAAAGCCTTGCTTTGCTGTCTTACAAGCGTCTGCCGATCGCAGTTACCGCAGATGGTCAGCCGATCGAAGAAAAGGACGATGTCAATTTTGAAAACGGCGATATCCGCATGCACATGGACGGTGTGCCGTGGGTGGCTGTGGACCATGAAAGAGGTGTTTTTTACACCGCTGAATGGAGCGAAGCGGAGCGCCTGAATGTGTTCAGCCTTGACACCTTTGAATTTGTCGGTTTTGTGGAACTGACAAATATGGACGGTGAAAACGTGACCCTACACCGTTGCCAGGGGGCGGATGTTTACGGCAATGTGCTGTATGCCTCCTGCGATATCGGCGCCGAACAGCCGTTTTTTGCCGTTGACCTTGACACAGGTGTGATGACACATCTGTTTGACCGTAATCTCGGTGATGAGGCGGAAGCAGAAGGCATGTGTGTTGTTACCACCAAAGACGGTGTGCGTTTTGTTTCGCAGTATTATGCGGGTATCAAAGTGGTTGTTTGCACATATGATGTATCTGACCTTGTAAATCCCGCAGAGGAAGCAAAAGAACCCGTTCAATTTAATTTTGCAGAAAAAATCATTGCTTTTTTCAAAACCGTGTTTTTCGGTTTGGTCAATATGCTGTCGGTGACTTTGAACAAAGCCGCCTGATGCTTTCTGAAAGAGGAGAATCTTTGTTATGTATGATTTTCACGGTCGCAAAGTTCTTGTAATCGGACTTGCAAGAAGCGGCCTTGCCGCAATAGATCTGCTTCATAAACTCGGGGCAGACATTACTTTGTCTGAAATGCGCGAAGAAGGCGCCATCAAAGAAGCCGCCGACCTGCGTGCCAAGGGTGTGCGTATTGTCGGGCAGACTGACGATGTGTTTGAAGAAAACTATGACCTTGTTATTAAAAACCCCGGTATTCCGTCCTCAAAGCCTTTTGTGAAAACACTGCGTGCGCGCGGGATTCCCGTGATCACCGAAATTGAACTTGCGTTTATGGTTGCAAAGCCGCAGCATTATCTTGCGGTGACGGGCACAAACGGCAAAACCACCACCGCAACCCTGCTTGGTGAAATCATCAAAGCGGCATATCCCGACAAGACCCATGTAACGGGAAACATCGGCATTCCGCTGTGCCGCACCGTGCTTGATTACAACCTGCTCGAAAACGAAGGACACTATATTGTTCTGGAAATTTCCAATTTCCAGCTTGTGGATATTGTGCAGTTCCATCCGCAGGCGGCTGTGATTCTCAATCTCACCCCCGACCATGTGGATGTTATGGGCTCTTTGCAGAATTATTATGAATCCAAAACCCGTGTTTACCGCCGCATGACCGAGGATGAATTGTTCATCCGTAATGTGGATGATGCGGATGTGACGGATTACTGCGGCATGTACCCTGTACCCTGCAAAACACTCGATATGAGCCTTGCAAGCAAGGATGCGTTTTATCATCTTGCTGACGGTCGGATGTGGGCCGGTGATGAGGAAATCATGCCACTTGATGAAATCAAGATCGTCGGTATGCACAACGTGCAGAACTGCATGGCTGCCGCAGCTCTTGCAAGAGCCGCAGGTGTTTCCAATGAAATCATCCGCCGTGTCATTTCTGCATTCAAGGGTGTGGAACACCGCATTGAATTTGTGAGAGAACTTCACGGCGTGCGTTATTACAACGATTCCAAGGGAACCAATCCCGATGCCACCATCACTGCACTCAAGGCATTCACACAACCCGTCATTTTGCTTGTGGGCGGTTTCGAAAAAGGCCTTGCCATGGATGAAGTCAAAAAATACATCGGCAATGTCAAAAAGGTTATCGGATTCGGTGCTTGCGGTGCAAGACTTGTGAAAGAATTGGTCGGCACCGGCGGCATTGTGGTTGCAACCATGGATGAAGCCCTGCAACAGGCACATTCAATTGCACAGACGGGGGACGTGGTTCTGCTTTCCCCCACAACCAGTTCTTTCGATCAGTTTTCCTGTTATGAGCAACGCGGCGAGATCTTTGTGAAACTCGTCAACGCATTAGAGGTATAAAAATTGAAAAAGAAACAACCCATCGGCGTGTTTGATTCGGGGCTTGGCGGCTTAACGGTCGTTAAAAGCCTGATTGAACAGATGCCGTATGAAGATATAATCTATTTCGGTGATACCGCACGTGTGCCCTACGGCGGCAGAAGTTGCGAAACCATTCAAGCCTACGCCTGTCAGGATGTGGACTTCCTTCTGCAATACGATGTCAAGGCGGTGGTCATTGCCTGCAACACGGCGGATGCAATGGCACGCAAACTCATAGAGCAGCGCTATCCGTTGCCTGTTGTCGGTGTGGTCGGGCCTGCCGCACAGAAGGCAGTTTCGGTATCAAAAAACAAAAAAATCGGTGTTATCTGCACTCGCGCCACCGTAAAAAGCGGTGCATACGAAGCGGCGGCAAAAGCTGTTGATCCTGCTGTTCGGGTTTTTACACGCGCTTGTCCGCTGTTGGTGCCGCTTGTGGAAAACGGCAGATTCGCAAAGGAAGACAAAGTGGTGCAGATCATTCTGGATGAATATCTGGAGCCTTTGCACCGTGAAGGTATTGATACCCTTGTGCTCGGTTGCACGCACTATCCGCTTTTAAAGGATGCCGTGGCGCAGTGTTTGCCCGATGTGCAGATCATCTGCTCGGGTGAAGCATCCACCGACACTTTGCACGAAATGCTTGTTGCAAACGATCTGCTGAACGATTCGCAAGACGCAGGTGTGCACCGTTATTTTGTCAGTGACGATGCCGCAGGCTTTACGGAAAACGCAGAATTGTTCCTCGGCAGAAGTCTGGACGGTGCCGTGCAGTGCGTGCAAATATAAAATGTATTCCGTAGGCTTTGCCTGTTCGGATATAAATTTAATTTTTTCGGAGGTTATTTTTATGAAAACCAAAATTTCCGTTCTTCTTGTTGCAGTGATCCTTGTTTGCTCGTTTGCCTTTGCCGCTTGCTCGGCTGAAGACAAAATCATCGGCACATGGACTTCCCAGCAGACCACCCTCGGTGTTGTCACCGAATCTTCCGTTGTTTTCAATGAAGACGGAACAGGTTCCGTTTCGGGACTTCTCGGTCTGACCGGCAATATGACCTATGCAATCAATGAAAATGTTCTTACCGTTACTTACAACATTTTCGGTGTGGAATCCACCAAAACCTACACCTTTGAAATCAAGGGAGACACCCTGAACCTGACGGAAGGCACCACTACCGTTACCTACACCCGTGCCGCTTAAAATCAAAAAACATGCAGTCGGTTTTCGCCGGCTGCATTCTTGCAATAATAAATAAAAGGCAATAAAAAACAAACGGCAGCATTTGTTGCCGAATGAATTGAGTAGAGAGAAAGAGTATATGAGTGCATACAGATGGATGAAAACCGACATACCGTCGATCATGTTTTCATGTCTTTCAACAAAAAAATGGGGGAGAACCTTCCGCATTGCGGTGGTTCTGAAAGAGAAAACCGTTGATGCGCAGATTATAGAAAAGGCAATTGCGGATCTGCGCGGCAGATTTCCGCACTATTATTCAAAGCTGAAAAGGGGATTTTTCTGGAATTATCTGAAACAGGTCAACGGCTTGCCTGAAATTCGTCCCGAAAATGGTTGTCAGGCAGAGCCGATTGCATTATGCAACAACGGACCCGATTTTCGTATTGTTTACACCCAAAACAGTATTGCAATTGAAATTGCACATTATATATCGGACGGGCACGGTGCATTGACCTTTTTGCTTGCACTGACGCAGCGCTGCCTTGAACTTGCAAAAAATCTGCCCTCAGAACCGAGAAAGGGCATTCTGTATTGGCAGGATGCACCGTCCGAAAAAGAAACAGACGATGATTTTCTTCGTTACGGCACATTGGACGGTGAAAGAATAAAGACACCCATCAACGATGTTTACCGTCTGCCTGCCGTATACGAAAAGGATTATCTTCGCATTCATTATCTTAAAATGTCTGTTCGTCAGGTGCAGACCGAAGCGCGAGCCATGCAGATAACCATGACGGAATTTATGACAGCCGTGTATATGCTTGCTGTTATCCGCACCGCAGAAAAACCGATTCAAAACAGTGTCGGGGTGGATATCCCCGTCAATCTGCGCTCATTTTTTGAATCCGCCACACTGCGTAATTTTGTATATCAGGTCAGTGTGCTCTTGCCCGTCAACGGAAAACAGGATTGGACACTGGAAAAAATTGCCGATGCGATCCGCGGACAAGTCCGTTCACATTTGAACAAAGAGGAATTGCAGGCAATTCTGAAAGGCTTGACGGGACTTGCCAAAAATCCTGTTGTGCGCCTTGTGCCGAACTTCCTGAAAACACCTGTTCTGCGTGTTTTGCAGGCAAGAAGCCATTCGGATGAAACCACCATCATTACCAATCTCGGCAGAATCGATATTGCAGACGATATTGCCGATTGCATTGAACGCATTGAATTTGTCAACGGCGATACAAGCGGCTACGGCTTGCCGTCCACCTGCTCAAGTGCGGGTTTCAATGACCGTTTTGTGTTCTGCATTTCGTCAAATAATCACGATGACCGTATTGTGTCGGCAATGAAGCAGATTCTCAACGAATCGGGCATTGCGCTGACTGAATATATAAATGAAACAAATTATAATGCTTGCAAGCAGAACAAAGAAAAAGAAACCGCAAAACCGTTTTTTGCTGAAAAATGCAAAGCGTATTTTCATTTTTGATTTATAAAATACAATCATATTATATAGGGGGTTGAAAAAATGTTGCAGTTTTCTTGCCTGTCTTGCGGCAGTGCGCTGAATACGGAAACGGGCACATCCGTTTGCGAATGTATCAACTGCGGTGTTGTGCAGGCAACGCCTGTTTTGCTCAACCCCGAAATGCTCGGTCTTTACACAAGAGCGTGCGATTGTCTTCGGGACGGCAACACCGTTGCGGCATTGCGCATGTGCGAGGAAATCACTTCCGTGTTTCCCGAAAGTGCCTGTTCGCACTGGTTGGCGGTGCTCGCACAATATGGGGTTGAGTATGTGCGTATGGCAGATGCCAGCAGTCCCCGCGCCGAAAGCGGATTGCTGAATGTGCTGCCCGTGCGTTCATGTTTGCATTATGTTGCGGCACAGGCGAGTGCGGATGCGGAATTGGGGGCTTTCCTCGAAGAAACAGCGGCAGTTATTGATGAGCAACAGAACCGACTGCGCCATGCTGCATTGCAGTCGCAGGTGTTCGATGTGTTTATCGCCTGCAACCCCGCAGGAGAGGATTATACTTCGCAGGCAGACCGCAAGGTGGCTGTGCAGTTGTATCACCGCCTTGTCAAAAACGGATTGCGCGTGTATTTGCGCGGTGTGTGCGGCGAAACAGATGAGGCTTCTGTCTTTTCTGCCCTGCATTCCGCAAAGGTGATGTTCCTTATCGGCGGCACTTCGCGGATTTTGTTGCATCATGACCTGCAACGCGATTGGGCGCGATATTTGCAGATTTCCTGCGATACCGACCGCGGGCAGTTGATTATTCTGCATGACCGCATGGCGGAAGATGAGTTGCCCGAAATTCTGTCACCTTATAAACATTGTTATTATAAGAACGGCGGCAGTGTGGCGGCATTTGTGCGCCTTGCAATGGAATCGGCAAGAAATTTTGCACAGAACGAAGATGCGCAATCCCGCGCACAGACTCTGGCGGCAGATGCCGTGGCACGCCAGTTTGATGTTGCCATGCAATTGCGCGAAAAACAGGAGCAGAAAGCCGCCTTGTTTGCTTCGCTTTGCACAAAACAGAGAAGTCTTGCATCGCAAAAAGAATGCGAAGAGCTGGCGGCAGAATTCCGCCGCCTTGCGGATTACCGCGATGCGTCTGACCGTGCGCTTGCGTGTGCACGCAAAGCCGAGCAGTATCGTTTTGATGCCATGCGCGAAAAAGAAACAAAAAGACTGCTGCTTGAAAATAAAAAATACACACAAACTGTTGCAAAAAAAGAACGAAAAGAAAAAAGAGAAGGCAAGAAGAATCAGGAACGTTTGTTGCTGACGGTATGTACTTTGCTTTTTGTCAGTTTTTGCACTTGTGTGGTGTTGCTGTTTACGCAATTTCTTCTTCCGTTGGCGGATTATAACCGCGCAAAGAAACTGCAAATGGCAGGGGATATCGAAGCGGCATATGCAATCTATGAGCAATTGGGATCCTTCAGGGACAGCGAAGAGCAGTGTTCGCAGATTGAAGAGATTGTTGCCTCCGCAGTTCCCATTGCGCCATTTGCCGGAACCCGCATGAAATAAATCGAAAAACAAAGAATTGCGCATTGAACAGGCTTCTTTTTGTGCAATTTGTTGAAAAACGAGTGTAAAAATTCAGTGAATCGTATATTGACAAAAGTGCATAATTCGTTTATTATCTATTTGTTATGTATACAAGGGGGAATGTGAGATGGCATCTCCCGATAAAAAAGATAACCACGCAATGTCGGATGATGAACTTGTTCGGCTTGCACAAAACGGCGATCAGGTTGCGGTGAACACCCTGCTTGAACGCTATACAGCAACGGTGCATTCCGTTGCCGATTGTTCCTTTGGCGCTTCGCTTGAAACCGATGATTTGGCGCAAGAGGGAATGCTCGGGTTGCTTGCAGCCGTGTATTCCTATGCACCCGAAAAGGCGGCCTCCTTTCACACCTACGCCTCGGTCTGTATCTCCAACCGAATTCGGTCTGCCGTCCGTGCAGACACAAGATTAAAGCATTCGCCTTTGAACTCATCTGTTCCCTTGGATGATGCAACTGTGATTCCCGGCGGCAATCCGGAAGATCTTTTTGTTGCATCCGAACAAGCCGAACAAATACTGTCTTTTTTGGCAAAAGAACTCACGCCGCTTGAAAGCAAAGTTCTGCGTGCGGTTCTGGTGGGTAAACCTTATCGTGCCGTTGCCGAAGAATTGAGCCTGACGGAAAAAGCAGTGGACAATGCACTGCAACGAATCCGCAAAAAACTCAGAAACAGTATGAAAGAAGGTTCATAACCGCACGAACAGCGGTATGATAAATGCCACAGCACATAATCCGGAAAAGGTCTATGCGTCAGGGGTAAATCTATTTTTTACTAAGCGAGGTAAACCAAAATGTTCGAAGACAAAACACTCATCTGCAAAGAATGCGGCAACGAATTTGTATTCACCGCCGGTGAACAGGAATTCTATGCTGAAAAGGGTTTCGAAAATGAACCCCAGCGTTGCAAGGAATGCCGTGCAGCACGCAAGCAGGCTCCCAGAACTGAAAGACAGTTCTTTGATGCTATCTGCAGCGAATGCGGCGGTCCTGCAAGAGTTCCGTTCAAGCCCCGTGACGACAGAGCAGTCCTCTGCAGCGATTGCTTTGCAAAGAGCAAGGCTGAATAATCAGAATTGTTTATGAAAAAAGAACAGCACCATAACGGTGCTGTTTTTTTCGTGCTGTTTTGTTATGCTGCAAGAAGTAAGGGTGCGGTGGCTTTGACTATGCCGGTTGTTACAATCGGTGCGGCGCAGGCACTGAACATACCGGCAACAACGGCAATCAGCACATAGCCTACACTGGCGACCATGATGACAGCGAGGATGATTGCGACGATTTTAACGAATTTTCTGTTCATGTTTTGCTTTGTGTTCCTTTCTTACAGACCAAGCAGGGCTTCCATGTCAGCCTTGTATTCTTCGGTGGTCTTCTTTGCGTTTTCCGCATTGTCAGCGGCAACCGAAGCATAAATTTTCAGCTTCGGTTCCGTGCCCGACGGACGGACAATGAGTTTATCTCTGCCCAATGTCAGCACAATGACATTGCTGACGGGCAGTGTCGTCTTTTTGATTTCGCCCGTAACAAGGTCTTTGTCGGTGCATTCCTTGTAGTCGGTCACATTGGTCACGGCAACGCCTGCAATGGCAGTGGGGGTGGAGGTTCGAAGTGTGTCGAGCATGGCGTTCATCTTCTGCATGCCGTCGGCACCTTCCACATAGTAGTTGAACAGGGAATTGAGGTAGTAGCCGTGCTTTGCATACAGTTCGTTGAGAACGGCAACCAGTGTCTTACCCTGCTTTTTGTAGTAAGCCGCCATTTCGGCAATGAGCATGGAAGCGTTGACGGCATCTTTATCTCTTGTGTGCAGCCCCGACAGATAGCCGTAGCTTTCTTCAAAGCCGAGTTCAAAGCGGTCAGCTTCCCCTTTTTCTTCAAGCTGTGTCATCAGTTCGCCGATGTATTTGAAGCCTGTCAGCAGGTCAAATATTTCGGCACCGTAGGACTTTGCGATCACAGCGGCAAGTTCGGACGAAACAATGGTTTTGATGATAACGGGATTCTTTGCAAGGGTGCCTGCCTTCTGCTTGCAGGACAGAATGTATTCAATCAGCAGGCAACCGACTTCGTTACCCGTCAGCAGGGTATAGTCGCCGTTATCCAGCACGGCAATACCCACGCGGTCGCAGTCGGGGTCGGTGGCAAGCAGAATGTCTGCTTTGTTTTCGGCAGTCAGCTTGCGTGCTTCTTCAAAAGCCTGCTTGATTTCGGGGTTCGGATACGGGCAGGTGGGGAAGTTGCCGTCGGGCAGTTCCTGCGAGGCCACAACCGTAACATCGTCCAATCCAATATCCTTGAAAATGCGGCGCACAGGCTTGTTGCCCGAGCCGTGAAGCGGTGCGTAAATGAGCTTCAGACCGCTGTCTTTGCACACACCGGGGTTGATCTGGCGGGAGGCAACCGCGGCATAGTAGTCTTCCAGAAGACTTTCTGCAATGTATTCGATTTTGCCGCTTGCAAGACCTTCTTCCAATGAAACGGTCTGCACATCGTCGAAAATATCTATGCTGTTGATGTAGCCCAGAGTCTTGTCGGCGGCTTCGTCGGTCATCTGATAGCCTCTGGGATCATAGCATTTGTAACCATTGTATTTTGCGGGGTTGTGGCTTGCGGTGATCACAATACCCGAACTGCAACCGAGTCTGCGCACTGCCCATGCAACCACGGGCGTGGGAATGAGTTCCTTGAACAGATAAACCTTGATGCCGTTTGCAGCAAGCACGCAAGCGGCTCTTTGTGCAAACAGGTCGGATTTGTTGCGGGAGTCATAACCGATTGCAACGCTCGGGCTTTCAAAATCTTCATTGAGGTAATTTGCAAGCCCCTGTGTTGCGGCACCGACTGTGTAAATATTCATGCGGTTTGTGCCGGCACCCAGCACACCGCGCAAACCGCCCGTGCCGAATGCAAGGGACTGGTAAAAACGCTCAAGAATTTCATTCTCGTTGCCGGCAATGTCGTTTAATTCTTTAACAAGATCGTTGTCCTGCGTGCATTTTTCTTTCCAGATCGCATATAAAGCATTGTAATCGTTCATGACGTACTCCTTATTAAAAAATTTTCTGCAAAAAATATTATACTCTTTTTTATGCGGCTTGGCAATTGCTTTTTCTTAAAATTGCAAAAAAAAAGAAAAAACCCGGATTGTTACCCGGGTTTTTCCTTTTGGGGAAGAGAAAATAAAATGAAAAGGAATTGTTAAAATGAATAAAATGTATTTCTGTTACTGACTATACTATACGGGATGCGGATTACACTTGTGCCATAAAAAAGTAAACAAACTGTTAATAAAGAATTGAGCAAGGGCGTTGAATTGTGTCGAAAATGCAACAATTCCCGCAGATATTTCACTGCGGGAATCGTTAATAAACAGCTGTTTCTATTTGTTGCCGATTATTATTCGTTATTGGCAAGATTCGCCTGCGACTGCATTTTCAGGTAAGCGGTGATGAATCCGTCAATGTCGCCGTCCATAACAGCATTGATGTTGCCGTTTTCAAATCCTGTACGATGGTCCTTTGCAAGGGTGTAAGGCATGAAAACATAAGAACGGATCTGGCTGCCCCAACCGATAGCCTTCTGTTCCCCCTTGATGTCGGCAATGTTGTCAAGATGTTCGCGTTCCTTGATTTCAATGAGCTTGGACTTGAGCATTCTCATTGCCACGTCACGGTTCTGGAACTGGCTACGTTCCACCTGGCAGGAAACAACGATGCCGGTAGGAAGATGGGTCAAACGAACGGCAGAGGAGGTTTTGTTAACCTTCTGTCCGCCGGCGCCGCTGGCACGGTAAACGTCCATCTTGATGTCTTCGGGACGGATTTCAACTTCAATTGTATCGTCAATTTCGGGCATAACTTCCAGCGAAGCAAAGGAAGTTTGTCTTCTGCCGGATGCGTCGAACGGAGAAACACGCACAAGGCGGTGAATGCCCATTTCGCTCTTGAGATAACCGAATGCGTTTTCGCCTTCAATCAGCACAACAGCAGATTTAAGGCCTGCTTCTTCGCCGTCAAGGTAGTCGAGTGTGCTGGTTTTGAAACCGTGGCGTTCGCCCCAACGGTGATACATACGGAACAGCATCAGAGCCCAGTCCTGTGCTTCCGTTCCGCCTGCACCCGCATGGAAGGTGAGAATGGCATTGTTATTGTCGTACTGACCCGAAAGCAGGGTGGAAAGGGTCTGTGCGTCCAGGTCTTCTTTGACCTTGTCCACATTCATGGTGCATTCTTCGATCATGGATTCATCTTCCATTTCGTCGCTCATTTCAATGAGAACAAGGGTGTCTTCATAAAGACCTTTGAGGTCGGTGTATCTTTTCAGTTTGGACTTAAGGTTGCTGATTCTTTGCAGCACCTTGTTGGAGTTTGCAACATCATTCCAGAAGGTTTCCTGGGTGGTCTGTTCTTCAAGCTTTGCAATTTCTTCTTCCATCTTTTTGATGCCGAGTGCATCTGCAAGGTCTGCAAGGGGTTTTTCATTTTCAAGTAATCGGAGTCTTAATTCTTCAAATTGCAGCATTGGTTATATCCTCTCATGTTGTTTTTGTTTTCAGCAGGGCAAAGCCGTGTATATCACATGATAATCCCTCATAATAATTATTTCCGACTATCTATTATATGAAAGTTTTCCCGTTCTGTCAATCGTTTTTCGTGATACAGAAAAATTTTTAATAAAGTTATTGAAAAGTTTACTTATTTTAATTACAATAATACATTAGAAGATTATACAATTAAAAGGAAGTTTTTTATTATGCGATATCTGAATGTGCCGTGTGCTTACTGCGGTGAATTGTTTGCGGAGGGGGATGACATTGTCACCTGTCCCGTTTGCGGCACCCCGCAGCACAGAACCTGCTGGCAGGAGCACGGCAGTTGCGCCAATGCACATCTGCATGACAGCGGGGGTGCATGGACTGCCCCCAAAACCGAAGAACAGAACACAAATCCTGTTTTAAAAACCGAAAACAAAGACGAAATCACCCAATGCCCGTTCTGCGGTGCGCAGAATTATGCAAATGAATTGTATTGTTCCGCTTGCCACGAGCCGATTCATCCCAATGCCTCCGCAAGAGCAGGCTCTCCGCTGGAAGATGAAGAACAAAGGGAACTGATGTATCAGGATTTTCGCACCTACGGCGGCTTTAACCCGCAGGAAAAAGTGGACGATATTTCCGTGCAGGAATATGCTTCGTATGTCGGCGGAAAATCGGGCGGTTATGTGCGTCGGTTTATTATGATGAGCCGCAACAGAATCGCATGGAACTGGGCGGCATTCTGGGCTGCCGGCGTGGCTATGATCAGCAGCATTTCGCTCGGCCCCGTGTGGTTTTTCTATCGCAAACTCAATAAAATCGGCGGTCTGTTTTTGTGTCTTCTGCTTGTACTGGGGCTTGCAGGTGTCGTGATCTGCATCAACGACCCTGCCTATTGGGAATACATGGAAAAAACAAAAACACTGTATTTTGATTCACTTGCCCTCGCACAGCAGGCAGGTGCGGATGTGGCACAAATTATGGATGATATGACCGCAAACATGACCCTTGCCGTGCAGACCTATGCCGAAAATTGTACAAAGCTGACACAAATGTGGTCTTATATTTCAACCGGCATTTATTCTTATGTTCTGCCGATTCTTTCGGGCTTTTTTGCAACGGGATTTTATTTCAAAAAGGCAAAAACGGATATTCTGTCCGTGCGTGAGCAGCATGGCAAAAGCCCCGATTATATGCAGAAACTCAATCAAAAAGGCGGCGTTTCTGTTCCTGCCGCTGTGGTGAGTGCCGTCGCTTGCCTTGCTGTTTATTTCCTGATGCAGTATCTTCCGCTGATTCTGCGAGCCATCGGCATTGTTTAAAAAAACAAGGAATGTATATCATGATCGATACAAAAAAATTACCCATACAAAAAAACCAGGAAATTGAACTGGCTATAACGGGTTTCACGGCGGAAGGCAGTGCCGTGGGGCATTATGAAGGCATGGCAGTTTTTGTGGCAGGCGGTGCGGTCGGTGATGTGCTGAAAGTGCTCATCATCAAGGTCAAAAAGACCTATGCCATCGGCAAAATCATTGCCGTTCTCACTCCGTCTCCCGACAGAACCGATGCCAATTGCCCTGTGTTTCCGCGTTGCGGAGGCTGTTCATTCCGCCATATCACCTATGAATCCGAATGCAAGCATAAGCAGCAGCGTGTGCAGGATGCTTTCACAAGATTGGCGCACCTTGATGTGCAGGTCGAGTCGCTTTGTGCAAGCCCTGTTGTAACAGGCTACCGCAACAAAGCACAGTACCCCGTTGCTATGGAAAACGGTAGGCTGAAAACGGGTTTTTATGCCCCTTACAGCCACCGTGTCATTGATTGTCGCTCCTGTGCATTGCAACCGACTGAATTTGCAGATATCCTGCGTACGGTTTCGCGTTGGGCTGAAAAATACAAAATCCCTGCCTATGATGAAAAAACAGGCAAGGGACTTTTGCGCCATGTTTACATCCGCAAAGCCGAAGCCACGGGGCAACTGCTTGTTACCCTTGTTGTAAACGCAAACCTTGTTTTCAAGGAAAAAGAACTCATTGCTTCGCTGAAAAAGACGAATGAAAACATTGTGGGTGTGCTTCTCAATGAAAACACCGAAGACACAAATGTCATCCTCGGTGAAAAGACCACCGTTCTCGACGGACAAGGCTACATGGAAGACATTCTTTGCGGACTTCGCTTCCGCATTTCACCCCATGCGTTTTATCAGGTCAACCGCGCACAGGCGGAAAACCTGTATGCCAAAGCCGCCGAATTTGCACTTGGCGGCAAAAGGGATCTGCTCATAGACCTGTATTGCGGTACGGGCACAATTGGTCTTACCATGGCTGACCGTTTTGAAAAAGTGATCGGTGTGGAAATCGTTCCGCAGGCCATCGACGATGCAAAAATCAACGCAAAAATCAATAACATCACCAATGCCGAATTTATCTGCGGTGATGCCGCAAGGGCCGCACTGGAACTTGAAAACCGCAGTCTGCGCCCCGATTGCGTGCTGGTTGACCCGCCACGCAAAGGCTGTGATGCTTCACTTCTGCAGACCCTTGTGCGTATGGCACCCGAACGCATTGTGTATGTGTCCTGCGACCCTGCTACCCTCGCCCGTGACTGCGCGATTCTGTCCGAAAACGGCTACACCGTCAAAAATGCCGTTCCGTTTGACATGTTCCCGCGCTGCGCACATGTGGAGACGGTTGTTCTTTTGTCCCAACGCAGACCAGACACACATATCGACATAAAACTTGACCTTTCAGAGCTTGATGTTACTTCCGCTGAAACAAAGGCTACATATCAGGAAATCAAGGATTATGTACTTGAAAAGCACGGTCTTAAAGTGTCGACACTTTATATATCACAGGTTAAGGCTAAGTGTGGGATTATTGAAAGAGAGTGTTATAACAAGGGTGAAGGCAAAAGCCGAGTACCGCAGTGTCCTAAAGAAAAAGAAGAAGCTATTATGGATGCGTTGAGGAATTTTAGAATGATATAATTTAAAATTGAATATTCACACATTCGACTAATCTCCTGTTATAAGGTAGAATAAAGCTACCAAATAACAGGAGGTTTTTATTATGTCAAACAAAAAATCTATCAGTTACCGCCAAGTTGGTGATTATTTAATCCCTAATCTCATCTTACCACCTGAAGAAGCAAATGTTGCTCTCGGCAAATGGGGAATGATGCACAAAGATTATCTTCAAAAGAATAAGAAGGTATTTTTCAATACACTGCTTATGCAAGGTAAGCTTTATCAGCAATGTGCTGAAGTTGAGAGGCAGGCTCGTGATATGTTTGATACTCTCATTGAACAAATGGAAGCGACTGAGGGTGTTACTGAGCAGTTTAAAGAAGAAAATCAACTTGAATGGGTACAGAGAATGAATAACATTCAGCAACAAGCAAAAGAAATTGTACTTGATGAACTGATATACAAATAAAAACAGCCAGGCATTTGAATATTGTATAGCAACAGCACGACTTTCAAGAAACTGTAAGCCGTGCTGTTTTGTCTATTTATAATATTATACAGAAATAGCATCTCTCATTAAACGAGATATACAATCCTGTAATAAGAGATATATTATCTATATACAGGCGATTAAAACGCATATTAAAAAGCCAAGATACCGATAGAAGCAGTATCT
>JAFQCH010000032.1 GCA_017416485.1 Clostridia bacterium
AGAATGCACCCTCCTTTACTTTGATGATAACAGGCTCACCGCCTGCGGGAGCATATATATTTTCCGCATCCGGCTCCATCGCTCTGATGGCGGCTTCTTCACTTGCAATAAATATCTTATCGTCTTTTTCGCCTATAACCAGTGAGCGAAGCTTCAGACGGTCATTGAGAGCCATAAGTCCTCCTTCAAAGCCGAGAACAATGGAAAAGGGTCCCGTTATCAGCAAACTCGGGAAAACAGTACGCAGATATATATGTTTATTTTTATCTTCAATGTCCGTTTTGTTCTCTATCGTGCTCCAGAACGGGGCCGCAATAACGCTTGCGGCCTCTTCCGGAGTAAGACATAGAACTCGAACGAGGTAGTCCATTATATATGTAATAACTTCGGTGTCGGTTTGCAGAGTGCATTTGTAACCGAACATCTCAATGTAGCGGCGGTTGGCATCGTAAGAGGAGATTTCTCCGTTGTGCACGACCGAATAATCAAGCAGGGTGAATGGGTGAGCGCCGCCCCACCAGCCTGGAGTGTTGGTCGGATATCTGCCATGAGCCGTCCAGGAATAGCCTTCATATTCCTCGAGCTTATAAAATATGCTTATATCTTCGGGAAAACCTACAGCCTTGAAAGTTCCCATATTTTTACCGCTTGAAAAAACATAGGCACCCTTCATTTCGGAGTTGATTTTTATTACCGTTCTTGCAACATATTCTTTTTCATCAAGCTGCAGGGAGGCAAGCATGGATTTAAGAGGGGCAAGAAAATATCTCCAGATAACGGGTTCATCCGTAATTGCAGGAATTTTTCTTGTAGGAAGAATTTCGGATTTTACAATTTCAAACCGTTCCTTTAAAAACCGTTCGCAGTCTTTTCTTGCTTCACGGTTGTCAAAAAACATATGTAAAGCATAAAAATCCTTATATTCGGGATAGATTCCGTAAGCCGCAAAACCGCCGCCAAGTCCGTTGGAACGGTCATGCATCGGTTTCATGGCTTCGGTTATCATTTCACCGCTCATCTTTTTTCCTTCTTTAGATATAACTGCGGCAATGGCACAGCCTGAAGGTATTCTCACTTGACCTTCCTTAATCATATTGATTCTTCCTTTCGGGATAATAAAAAAAGCGTTCATTTCAGCCCGGACATCTGTCCGAATTGAAATGAACGCCTTTGCTCATTTGCAAGAAGTATATACCAAATCCTTCAAATTGTCAAGCATAAAATGAAATTTCACGACAAAAATGAAATTTTCTCAAAAAAAGCTGCAAAATATGCTTGACAAACAAATTTTGAGGGTGTATAATGCAGTTCGTAAAGGCAAAGGCGTCTTTAAGGGTTAATCCCCTTAGAGACGCCTTTTTTCTGTTTAAAGGAGGAAATATCAATGTCATATGTTGATGAAGTAATTGAACAGGTTATAAAACAAAATCCTGCAGAACCCGAATTTCATCAGGCTGTCAGAGAGGTGCTTGAATCTCTCCGTGTTGTTGTTGATGCAAATGAAGCACAGTTCAGAAGAGATGCCCTTCTTGAAAGACTGGTTAACCCTGAACGCCAGATTAAATTCAGAGTTCCCTGGATAGATGATAACGGAAATGCTCATGTAAATACCGGTTACAGAGTTCAGTTCAACAGTGCAATCGGACCGTATAAGGGAGGTCTAAGACTTCATCCGTCGGTTAATTTAGGTATTATAAAATTTCTTGGCTTTGAGCAGATTTTTAAAAACTCTCTTACCGGACTTCCGATCGGCGGCGGTAAAGGCGGCTCGGATTTTGACCCCAAAGGCAAATCAGACAGAGAGATTATGGCTTTCTGCCAGAGCTTTATGACAGAGCTTTGCAAACACATAGGTGCATATACCGATATTCCCGCAGGCGACATCGGAACGGGAGCAAGAGAAATCGGTTATATGTTCGGTCAGTATAAAAGAGTGCGCAGTCTTTTTGAAGGTGTTCTCACCGGTAAAGGCTTAACCTATGGCGGCTCGCTTGCAAGAACCGAAGCTACGGGCTACGGACTTCTCTATATAACCGAAGAAATGCTTAAATGCAACGGCGAAGATATAAAGGGTAAAACTATTGTTGTTTCGGGTTCGGGTAATGTCGCAATCTATGCGATTGAAAAAGCGCATCAGCTCGGTGCAAAGGTTGTTACCGCTTCCGATTCAACAGGCTGGGTTTATGACCCTGAAGGTATTGATATTGCAGCGCTTAAAGAAATCAAAGAAGTCAACCGTGCAAGGCTTTCCGAATATAAGAAATACAGACCGAATTCGGAATATCATAAAGGCAAGGGAGTATGGAGCATCAAAGCGGATATTGCTCTTCCCTGTGCAACTCAGAATGAGCTTGATCTTGAGGATGCAAAAGCACTTGTTGCAAACGGTGTTATTGCAGTTTGCGAGGGAGCAAATATGCCTGCAACGCTTGAAGCAACCGAGTATCTTCAGAAAAACGGAGTTTATTTTGTTCCTGGCAAAGCTGCAAATGCAGGCGGTGTTGCAACATCAGCTCTTGAAATGTCACAGAACAGCGAAAGACTCAGCTGGTCGTTTGAAGAGGTTGACGATAAACTTCAGCACATTATGAAGGATATTTTCCACAACCTTGATGCTGCTGCAAAAAAATATGGGTTTGACGGTAACTATGTTGTCGGTGCAAATATTGCAGGCTTTGAAAAGGTTGTTGATGCAATGAATTCTCAGGGCATCGTTTAATTTATAGAAGGATATTAATAAAAAGGCAAGGGCGTCTTTGATGTTTACCATCGAAGGCGCCTTTGCTTCTTTTTCAGGAGGTTTTATTATGAAAACAGTATCGGATTATTTTGGTTGTCTTGTTTTTGATGACAGAGTTATGAAAGCAACACTTTCATCAAAGGTCTATAATTCATTGAAAAAGACTATTGATGAGGGTGCACAGCTTGATATCGGTGTTGCAAATGCAGTTGCAGACGCAATGAAAGATTGGGCGGTTGCAAACGGTGCAACCCACTACACACATTGGTTTCAACCTCTTACGGGCATTACTGCCGAAAAGCATGACAGCTTTATTTCACCGTCACCCGACGGCGGAGTAATAATGGAGTTTTCGGGCAAGGAGCTCATAAAAGGCGAACCTGATGCATCGTCATTTCCGTCGGGAGGTCTGCGAGCAACCTTTGAAGCCAGAGGATATACCGCATGGGATCCCACATCATATGCATTTATCAAAGGAAAAACACTTTGTATTCCCACTGCATTCTGCTCTTATGGCGGTGAGGCACTTGATAAAAAGACTCCGCTTCTGCGCTCAATGGAAGCACTCAATAAGCAGGCACTCCGCATTCTCCGCCTTTTCGGCAATGACACTGTAAAATGTGTCCGCACTTCGGTAGGACCCGAGCAGGAATATTTCCTTGTTGACAAGGAAATGTATGAAAAGAGAAGGGATCTTCGTTTTACGGGAAGAACTCTTTTCGGAGCAAAGCCTCCCAAGGGTCAGGAAATGGATGACCATTATTTCGGAGTAATTAAGCCCAGAGTTGCAGCATATATGGAAGAGCTTAATGATGAACTTTGGAAACTCGGCATTCTTGCAAAAACAGAACATAACGAGGTTGCTCCTGCTCAGCATGAGCTGGCACCTATTTATACAACCACAAATATCGCAACCGACCATAATCAGCTGACTATGGAAATTATGCAGAAGGTTGCGGCAAAGCACGGACTTGTCTGTCTGCTTCATGAAAAGCCTTTTGCAGGCGTAAACGGCAGCGGCAAGCACAACAACTGGTCACTCGCAACCGATGCAGGTGTTAACCTTCTTTCTCCGGGTGAAACACCTTATGAAAATGCACAGTTTCTTCTTTTCCTCTGTGCGGTAATCAAAGCGGTTGACGATTATCAGGATTTACTTCGTATCTCTGTTGCAACGGCGGGCAACGATCACCGATTAGGTGCAAATGAGGCGCCACCCGCAGTTGTATCTATATTCCTTGGCGATGAATTATCTGCTATTCTTGATGCCATTGAGGCTGACACTCCTTACAATGCTGCAGAAAAAACGCAGATGAAGCTGGGCGTTGACGTTCTCCCGAAGTTCAACAGAGATACTACCGACAGAAACCGTACCTCTCCGTTTGCGTTCACGGGCAATAAATTTGAATTCCGTATGCTCGGTTCATCAAACAGCATTGCATGTGCAAATATTATGCTTAACACCGCAGTTGCGGAGAGCCTTAAGGTTTATGCCGACAGACTTGAGGAAGCGACCGATTTTGAAAACGCTCTTCACGAAATGATTCGCAAAACAATCAAAGACCATAAAAATATTATTTTCAACGGTAACGGCTATGATGATGCGTGGATTAAAGAAGCTACCGAAAACAGAGGTCTTCTGAACTACCGTACAACTCCCGACTGCGTGCCTCATCTTCTTGATAAAAAGAATGTTCAGATGCTTACCTCTCACGGTGTTTTCTCCGAAGCGGAACTTAACTCCCGCTATGAGATTACTCTTGAAAACTACTGTAAGACGGTTGTTATCGAAGCAAATACCATGGCGGATATGGCAAAAACAGAAATTGCTCCTGCAGTTGAAGCTTATGCTGCAGAGCTTGCAAAATCTGCTGCGGCAAAGAAGGCTCTTGATGAAAGCGTTGCCTGCAGCTATGAATGCGGTCTTGTTAAAAAGCTTTCGGCACTGACCGACAGAATAGCAGAAAAGGCGGATGAGCTTGAGGATGCTCTGGTTGTTCTTCATAAAGCCGAAAACATAGGTGAAGAAGCAAACACAATCCGTGATTCGGTTCTCGTCAGAATGTGTGAGCTCAGAGTAGCTTGTGATGAAGCAGAAAAAATAACAGCTAAAAAGTATTGGCCGTTCCCGACTTACGGCGACCTTCTTTTCGGCGTGAAGTAAAAAGGAAGGGAATGATTTTTATGACATACAGTGCGGTTAATACAATATGGGTACTTATCGGCGCAGCTCTTGTATTTTTTATGCAGGCAGGTTTTTCAATGTGTGAAGCCGGTTTCACGAGAGCAAAGAACACAGGCAACATACTGATGAAAAATCTTATGGATTTTTGTATAGGAACGCCTGCTTTTTGGCTTGTCGGCTTCGGAATTATGTTTGGAAGCGGTTCAGCTTTGTTCGGCAGAATAGACCCTCTTATTCTGGGTGATTACAGCAATATATTACCTGAAGGCGTACCGCTTTGGGCTTTTGCGATATTTCAGACGGTTTTCTGTGCTACTTCGGCAACGATTGTTTCGGGAGCCATGGCTGAAAGGACAAAATTCAGCGCATATTGTATTTATTCGGCAGCAATTTCTCTCATTATCTATCCTGTTTCAGGACATTGGATTTGGGGTGGCGGATGGCTTAGTGAACTTGGATTCCACGATTTTGCCGGTTCAACAGCGGTTCATATGGTAGGCGGAGTTTGTGCTCTTATCGGTGCAAAAATTCTCGGACCCCGCATAGGAAAATACGATAAAAACGGCAAGCCTCGTGCAATTCTCGGACATAATCTGACTTTTGCGGCTCTCGGCGTGTTTATTCTTTGGTTCTGCTGGTTTGGCTTCAATGGTGCTTCAACTGTAGGCATGGACAGCGATGAGCTTGTTGAAAGCGCAGGTCTTGTGTTCTTCAATACAAATCTTGCAGCTGCAGTTGCATGCTGCATAACACTCATCGTAACCTGGATTCGCTATAAGAAGCCCGATGTTTCAATGACATACAACGCAGCTCTTGCAGGTCTTGTCGGAATAACGGCCGGATGTGATGCGGTAAGTCCCGTAGGTGCAGCGATAATCGGACTTATCTGTGGTGTTACAGTTGTTTTTGCGGTTGAATTTTTTGATAAAATCGCAAAAATTGATGACCCCGTCGGAGCGGTTTCCGTGCACTGTGTTTGCGGTGCACTCGGAACAATTCTTACCGGATTTTTCGCAACCGGTGTTTCAACCGAAAAAGGCTTGTTTTATGGCGGCGGTCTGCATTTTCTCGGAGTTCAGTCTTTAGGCGTGGTTTCGGTTGCAGGTTACGTTGCGGTTGTGATTACCGTTGTTTTTCTTGCTATCAAGCATACGATAGGACTTCGTGCAGAGCCTGAAGACGAGCTTGCAGGTCTTGATGTTTCGGAACATGGTTTACTCACCGCTTATGCCGGCTTTGCAATGCTTCCTGACACGACGGTTGCTGATGAAGATAAGCCGATTGAGGTTACAGGCGATGTCCCCGTTGCAGAGGCGATACCCGTAAAAAAGATTCCAACCTTTGATAACAGTATCCCTAAAATGACGAAAGTGGAAATTATATGCAAAGAATCAAGGTTTGAAGCTCTTAAAACCGCAATGATGAACATAGGTATTACAGGTATGACGGTATCTCATGTTCTCGGCTGCGGTGTTCAGAAGGGTAAACCCGAATACTACAGGGGTGTTCAGGTTGAAGCAAATCTTCTTCCAAAGGTGCAGGTTGATATTGTAGTCAGCAAGGTTCCCGTTCGTTCGGTAATTGAAACAGCAAAAAAGATTCTTTATACGGGACACATCGGAGATGGTAAGATTTTCGTTTATGATGTTGAAAATGCTGTTAAGGTCAGAACCGGAGAAGAAGGCTATGATGCACTTCAGGATGTTGAATGATAAATATAAATTTGTGAAAGGAGCATAATCTTATGCAAAAAACAGAAGTTCAATTTATTTCTCACATAACATTCACAGAGCAGACTCCGGATATGCTTCTTGAAAGAAAACAAATCGATTCGATGTACGAAAAGGCTTTTCTTTCGATAAAAGATGAAGTTTGCAGCGAATATTCTCAAAACACTACAACTTGGGATTGACCCCGCTTGATTGCAGCCAAGGCAGTTGAAAAAACTGCCTTGGCTCGTAGTGATTTATTATTTATATAAGGATAGTGATATTATGTGTTCAATTATGAGCTGGTGCAGCAGTAAGGCAGCTGCCGATGAATTTAAAAAAGGATTTGACAAAACCATTTCAAGAGGGCCTGATGATACTAAAATAATCGATACCGGTAAGGGGATTGTAGGTTTCCACAGGCTTGCAATTATGGGCTTGCACCCCGAAGGAATGCAGCCGTTTGAGCTTGACGGAAGCTATGTTGTTTGTAACGGTGAAATCTACGGCTTTGAAAAGCTGAAAGACCGTTTAATAAAAAAAGGATATTCATTTAAAAGCGAGAGCGACTGCGAAATACTGCTTCCGCTTTATAAAGAATACGGCACAGATATGTTTGCGATGCTCGATGCTGAGTTTGCTTGTGTTATATTTGATGGGGTAAAACAGGAATACATAGCGGCAAGAGACCCTATCGGAATCAGACCGCTTTACTACGGATACGATAAAAACGGAGATATTCTTTTTGCCAGCGAAGCGAAAAACCTTGTCGGCATTGCGGATAAAATAATGCCGTTTCCTCCGGGATGCTATTATAAAAATGAAGAATTTATCTGTTACCGAGATATAGCGGCGGTCAAAAAGGTATGCAACGATGATCTTGAAACCGTTTGTAGGAACATTCACGATAAGCTTGTTGCGGGCATTGAAAAGCGACTTGTTGCCGATGCAAAGGTAGGCTTTCTTCTTTCGGGCGGACTGGACTCCTCTCTTGTATGCGCTGTAGCTGCAAAGAAAAGCAGCGAGCCCATTAAAACATTTGCAATCGGTATGAGCGAGGATGCAATTGACCTTAAATATGCAAAGCAGGTTGCGGACTATATCGGCAGCGAGCATAAGGAAATCATCATAACAAAGGATGATGTTCTTGATGCTCTTGAAGAGGTCATTTATATTCTCGGAACTTACGATATAACGACAATCAGAGCAAGCATGGGAATGTATCTTATCTGTAAGGCAATTCATGAACAAACCGATATAAGAGTTTTGCTTACGGGAGAAATTTCGGATGAGCTTTTCGGATATAAATATACCGATTTTGCCCCCGATGCTCGTGCTTTCCAAAAAGAAGCGCAAAAAAGAATCCGTGAGCTTCATATGTATGATGTTCTTCGTGCAGACAGGTGTATTTCATCAAACTCTCTTGAAGCAAGAGTACCCTTCGGTGACCTTGATTTTGTTGATTATGTTATGTCTGTTGACCCCGATAAAAAACTTAATAAATACGGAAAGGGAAAATACCTTCTCCGTCATGCTTTTGAAAGAGATTATCTTCCCGATGAAATTCTGTGGCGTGAAAAGGCTGCATTTTCGGATGCTGTAGGTCATTCAATGGTGGATTATCTTAAAGAATACGCCGAAACATGTTACACAGATGAGGAATATGAAGTGAAAAAATCAAAATATTCTCACGCACAGCCGTTTACGAAGGAATCTCTTCTTTACAGAGAGCTTTTTGAAAAATATTATCCCGATCAGGCAGAAATGATTGCAGATTTCTGGATGCCCAACAAAGAGTGGGAAGGATGCAATGTAAACGACCCGTCAGCCAGAGTTCTCTCAAACTACGGCGACAGCGGTAAATAAGAGGTGCTTTTATAATGAGTATTGAAAAAAGAATAAAAATCAAAGATTTATTTCAAAAATCCGAAGAGCAAATCGGAAAAGAAGTCACCGTAAGAGGCTGGGTAAGAAACCACCGCAAGCAGAAAAATATGGGCTTTATTGAGCTGTATGACGGCAGCTGCTTCAAATCCCTGCAGCTTGTATATTCTGCCGAGAGTGATGTCGACGGAAAAATCAAGTCAATTCGCAACGGCTCCTGCGTTGAAGCGTCAGGAACCGTAAGACAAGGCTTTCAGAATGAGACGGTTGAGCTTAATGTTTCGCAAATAGATCTTCTCGGCGACTGCCCCGAAGATTATCCTATGCAGCCGAAACGCCATTCGGTTGAATTTTTGAGAGAAAATGCTTATCTCAGACCGAGAACGAGACTTTTTCAGGCAGTATTCAGAATACGAAGCGTGGCGGCACAGGCAGTTCACCGATATTTCACCGAGCAGGGATTTCTCTATGTGCATACACCGTTGATAACGGCAAACGATGCCGAAGGTGCGGGAAACACCTTTACGGTTACTACGCTCGAAGCAAACGGTAACAAGCCCGACTATAAAAACGATTTCTTCGGACTCCATACTTCATTAGCGGTAACGGGTCAGTTGGAAGCAGAAGTGTTTGCAATGGCATTCGGAAATGTATATACATTCGGTCCCACATTCCGTGCAGAAAACTCCAACACCAAAACTCATATGGCTGAGTTCTGGATGATTGAGCCTGAAATGGCGTTCTGCGATTTGGAGCAGCTGATGGACATTGAAGAGGATTTTCTGAAAAGTGTGCTGTCATATATCATGGAGCAGTGTGACGATGAGCTTGCGTTTCTTGAAAAATATACAAGTCTTCCTCTTCGGGAAAGAATGAAAGCTGTTACCGAGTCAGAAATTGTGAGAGTTCGTCACGAAGAAGTGATCCGTATCCTTAAAGAAGCGGGAGAAAATTTTGAATTTGAGCCCGAATACGGTCAGGATATTGCCAAGGAACACGAAAAGTATCTTACGGAAAAGTATTTCAAAGCACCTGTATTTGTTTATGATTGGCCAAAGGATATTAAGGCTTTTTATATGTATCAGAATGATGACGGCAAAACCGTTGCTGCAGTTGACCTTCTTGTTCCCGGTGCGGGAGAGCTTATGGGCGGCAGTCAAAGAGAAGTGCGCTATGATTTACTTAAAAACAGAATGGATGAGCTCGGCATATCCGAAGAAAGTCTTTGGTGGTATCTGAATCTGCGCAAATACGGCGGCTGCGACCATTCAGGATTCGGCATGGGATTTGAACGGTTGCTTATGTATGTAACAGGTATGGAGAATATCCGTGATGTTATTCCATTCCACAGAACACCCGGAAGCTGTGAGTATTAAAAATAATCTTTTATCAGAGGTTGACAAATTGCCGTCTGTTGGAGTATAATATCTGCATTAAAGGCAAAGGCGTCTTTGAGTTTGATTCTCGAAGTGTCTCTGCCTTTTTTTTATCGAAAATTAAACAAGCGGATATAGGCAATGGCGTCTTGATGTTTATTCATTAAGGTGTCATTGCCTTTTTTTAATTTTGAACGGAGGTACACTGAAATGACAAAAAAAGAACAGCTTTACGAAGGAAAGGCGAAAAAGGTTTTTAAGACTGATAGCCCCGAGCTTTTGATTGTTTCCTATAAGGATGATGCAACGGCATTCAACGGTTTGAAAAAAGGAACAATCGCAGGCAAAGGCATTATCAATAACAAAATGAGCAACCTTCTTATGCAGAGGCTTGAGCGAGTTGGTATTCCCACTCATTTTGTCAAAGAACTTTCAGAAAGGGAAACTCTGGTTAAAAAGGTTTCCATTGTACCCCTTGAAGTGATTGTAAGAAATATTGCAGCAGGCTCATTCTCCAAACGCTACGGAGTGGAGGAAGGCTTTGTGTTTGAAACTCCTACCATTGAATTTTCTTATAAAAACGATGATTTGGGTGACCCTCTTATGGATGAATATCACGCAATTGCAATGAAACTTGCGACACCCGAAGAAATAGAAACAATCAAAAAATATGCCTTTGGAGTTAATGAACAGTTGAAAGCTTTCTGGACTGAATGCAGTGTTACACTTGTTGATTTCAAGCTTGAATTCGGCAGACTTGCTGACGGAACAATAGTTCTTGCCGACGAAATCAGCCCCGATACCTGCCGCTTATGGGATACCAAAACGAGAGAAAAGCTTGATAAGGACAGATTCCGCCGTGATTTGGGTGGCGTTGAAGATGCTTATGCAGAGGTCATGAAACGCCTTGAGCAGCATATATAAGGGAGGATTTGAAATGTCAAACTGTGCAATAGTCGGAATCAACTGGGGCGATGAAGGAAAAGGCAGAATGGTTGATTTGCTGACTGAAAACTATGATGTTGTAGTCCGCTATCAAGGCGGCGGGAACGCAGGACACACCGTTATCAATGAGCACGGAAAATTTGCCTTGCACCTTCTTCCATCGGGTATCTTCAGAGAAGGTGTCGTGAATATTCTCGGAAACGGTGTTGCTCTTGACCCCGAAAATCTCTGGAACGAAATACAGGATGTTATGAAACAGGGAGTTTCACTTACCCCTGACAATCTCAAAATAAGTGACCGTGCATCGCTCCTGCTCCCTTGGCACCGCGATTTGGATGAGCTTGAGGAAATGAGACTCAAGGATAAAAAATACGGTTCAACAAAACAAGGAATAGCTCCGTTTTATTCCGATAAATACCAAAAGAAAACAATTCTTGCGGGTGAGCTTTTCTATCCCGAAGAGCTTAAAGCACATCTCTCAGATTTGGCAGAATGGAAAAATCTCACCTTAACCGAAGTATACGGTGCAAAGCCTTATACGGAAGGAATGCTTGATAAATGGATTTCAGAATATTGCGAAAAAATCAAGCCTTTTGTGTGTGATACAGGTGCATTTCTGAAAGAAGCACAGGCAAGCGGTAAAAGCATTCTTTTTGAAGCTCAACTCGGTTCTCTGCGAGACCTTGATTACGGAATTTACCCCTACACAACATCGTCAAACACTACGGCGGCATACGCACCCATCGGTTCGGGCTTGCCGTCGGCAAAAATCAACGATGTTGTGGGTGTTGTAAAGGCATACTCAACCTGTGTTGGTGAAGGTCCTTTTGTATGCGAGATGTTTGGCGATGAAGCGGAAGAGCTTCGCAAAGCAGGGTTTGAATACGGTGCCAAAACCGGCAGACCGAGAAGAGTCGGCCCCATTGATTTACCTGCAACAAAATACGGTGTTCAGGTACAGGGTGCAACCGAGATTGCACTTACCAAGCTTGATGTTCTGAGTTATATGGATAAAATTCCCGTTTGCACACATTACCTTGTCAGTGGCGAAAAAACAGACCGTTTCCCCTTCCCTATTGCCTTAAAATCCGCAAAGCCTGTTGTTGAATACCTTGACGGCTGGAAATGTGACGTTTCATCCGTACGCACTTGGGAAGAACTGCCGAAACAGGCACAGGAATATGTAACATTCATTGAAAAAGCCATCGGCTGTCCGATAACCTATGTTTCAGTAGGACCTGAAAGAGACAGCATAATAATAAGAAAATAAGGAGAACTCAATATGACCAATCAATACGAATCCCCCTTATCATCTCGCTACGCATCAAAATATATG
>JAFQCH010000009.1 GCA_017416485.1 Clostridia bacterium
ACGGTTTGTAGGGCGGTGCCCTGAATGCAAAATGGAAAAATGCAAAATGCAAAATTAAAGGGTCGCTTCGCTCCGATTATAGAGCATGAATGAATTTGATTTTAATACAAAGCCACATTTTTAATTTATTTGCATAAGAATAAAAAATTATATCTTCTATAATGGCAACGCCATTCCGATAATTTTGCATTTTGCATTTTCCATTTTGCATTTCGAGCCTTGCTCGATAAACCGTAATTTATCGCAAAAAAAAGAGACCGTTTTCACAGTCTCCTTAACTTCATTTTCTCTTTTTACCGAAAATACCGCCTTTGGTCTCACCCGTTGCGGGGTTTTCGCCGCAGGCCTCGGCATAGGCACGAAGCAGTTCTTTCTGCTTATCGTTGAGTTTTTTCGGTACTGCAACCATCACGCGAACAAGCTGATCGCCTCTGCCTCTGCCGTTGAGGTTGGGAATGCCTCTGTCTTTGAGTTTGAAGACATCACCGGGCTGTGTGCCGGCGGGAATGGAATATTTCACATTGCCGTCCAGCGTGGGCACGGTCAGTTCCGAACCGAGTGCCGCCTGGGCAAAGCTGACAGTGACTTCATACCAGACATTATAGCCATCGCGTTCAAAGAACGGATGCGGACGGACATTGACACCAACACGAAGATCGCCTGCAGGTCCGCCGTTGATCCCTTTGTTGCCTTCACCTCGTATGTTGATAGCCTGTCTGTCGGAAATACCGGCAGGAATATCCACTTCAACTTTTGCCGTCTTGCGATAACGACCTGCTCCGCGGCATTTGGAACACGGCGTAGGAATGATTGTCCCTTTTCCGTTACATTTCGGACAAGGTTTGGTAGAAGTCATATTGCCCAACATGGTGCGTTGCGTGATTGTCACCTGCCCTCTGCCGTTACATTCGGAACAGGTCTGGGTTGTCGTGCCGGGTGCGGCACCTGAACCGCTGCAACCGTCGCAAACTTCCACACGGGCAACTTCCACCGTTTTGCGGCATCCCTTGGCAGCTTCTTCAAAGGAAATGGTGATGTTCGACTGCACATCACTGCCCCTCTGCGGGGCATTGGGGTTGGTGCGCTGCCCGCCGCCGAAACCGCCGCCGAAGAAGGACGAAAAGATGTCGCCGAGGTCAAATTCCATTCCGCCGCCAAAACCGCCGAAACCGCCACCGAAGCCGCCTTGTCCTGCACCGTAGTTGGGGTCAACACCGGCATGGCCGAAACGGTCATAACGTGCCTTTTTGTCGGCATCGGAAAGCACCTCGTAGGCTTCGTTGCATTCTTTGAAAGCCGCCTCGGCTGCTGCATCACCGGGATGCAGGTCGGGGTGGTACTGCTTTGCCATTTTGCGGTATGCTTTTTTGATCTCGTCATCCGTTGCATTTTTTTGCAAACCGAGGACTTCATAATAATCTCGTTTATCTGCCATACTTCACCTGAAACACCGAATGAGGCATCGCAGGATGCCCCATTTTGGTGTGTATTTTTAATTAGTTGATGTCTTCGTAGGAAGCGTCGTAGTAACCGTCATTGCCGCCGGGATTGCCGTAAGCTGCATTGGGATCAAAACCCTGTGCATTGGGATCGAAGCCCTGCCCGGCGTTGGGATTTGCAGCATTGTAGATCTTTTCTGCGATTTTCTGGAATGCGGAAGTGAGTTCTTCCTGACGGGACTTGATGAGGTTGTAATCTTCACCCTTGAGAGCATCCTTGAGGGATTCGATGGATGCGTTGACGGTTGCCTTATCTTCTTCGCTGAGCTTGTCGCCGTTTTCGCTCATGAGCTTTTCGCATTCATAAACCATCTGGTCTGCATTGTTGCGGATGTCAAGCTCTTCCTTACGGCGCTTGTCTTCTTCTGCAAACTGTTCTGCTTCGCGGACAGCTCTTTCAATGTCTTCCTTGCTCATGTTGGTGGAAGCAGTGATGGAGATCTGCTGTTCCTTGCCTGTGCCGAGATCCTTTGCAGAAACATGAACGATGCCGTTTGCGTCGATGTCAAAAGTGACTTCGATCTGCGGAACACCGCGGCGGGCAGGCATGATGCCGTCGAGGTTGAATCTGCCGAGGGTCTTGTTATCTCTTGCGAATTCTCTTTCACCCTGCAGAACATGCACTTCAACAGAAGACTGATTGTCGGCAGCGGTGGAGAAGATCTGGCTCTTCTTGGTGGGAATGGTGGTGTTGCGGTCAATGATTCTGGTGCAGACACCGCCGAGGGTTTCAATACCGAGTGACAGCGGAGTAACGTCAAGAAGCAGAAGACCCTTGACATCGCCGCCGAGAACACCGCCCTGCAATGCGGCACCGATGGCTACGCATTCGTCGGGATTGATGCCCTTGAAGGGTTCTTTGCCGGTAAATGCCTTGATGGCTTCCTGAACAGCGGGGATTCTGGAGGAACCGCCGACCATGAGAACTTTGTCGATCTGGCTGATCTTGAGGCCGGAGTCAGCAATTGCCTGACGGACGGGACCCATGGTAGCTTCCACGAGGTCTGCGGTCAGTTCGTTGAACTTGGCTCTGGTGAGGGTATCTTCAAGGTGTTTCGGGCCTGTTGCATCGGCAGTAATGAACGGAAGGGAGATGGTGGAAGTGGTGACGCCGGAAAGCTCGATCTTTGCCTTTTCAGCGGCTTCTTTCAGACGCTGCATAGCGGTTTTGTCGCCGCGAAGGTCAATGCCGTTTTCGCGCTTGAAGTTGTCGGCAAGCCAGTTGATGATTCTCTGGTCGAAGTCGTCACCGCCGAGACGGTTGTTACCTGCAGTAGCAAGAACTTCCTGCACACCGTCACCCATTTCGATGATGGAAACGTCGAAGGTGCCGCCGCCGAGGTCGTAAACCATAACGTTCTGATCGTTTTCTTTGTCAATACCGTATGCAAGGGCTGCTGCGGTGGGTTCGTTGATGATTCTCTTGACATCAAGACCTGCAATGCGGCCTGCATCCTTGGTTGCCTGGCGCTGTGCGTCGGTGAAATATGCGGGAACGGTGATAACAGCTTCCGTTACGGTGCCGCCGAGATAGCTTTCGGCATCCGCCTTGAGCTTGGAGAGGATCATTGCGGAAATTTCCTGCGGGGTGTAAGCCTTATCATCTACACGGACTTTGTAATCCGTACCCATCTGTCTTTTGATGGATGCGATGGTGCGGTCGGGGCTGGTGATTGCAACACGTTTTGCAACCTGACCGACCATTCTTTCGCCGTTTTTGCCGAAAGAAACAACGGACGGAGTGGTTCTTGCGCCTTCTGCATTGGCGATAACAACGGGTTCGCCGCCTTCGATAACAGCGACACAAGAGTTTGTTGTACCAAGGTCAATACCGATAATTTTTGCCATTTTAAAATAGCCTCCTATAAAAATTTGAATTATTTTTTATTAAAAAATATGTCAGTTTGCAACTTTGACGGATGCCGGACGAATAACACGTTCACCGATTTTATAGCCTTTGATGAAGACTTCGGCAACCGTATTTTCACCGAAATTTTCATCTTCCACACGCATAACACCGTTGTGGAAATTGGGATCGAATTCTTCGCCTGCTTCCCCGAAACTTTCACAACCGAGATTCTTCATGGTTTCAAGCAGTTGGGCGACGATCATTTCAACACCCTTTTTGTAGGTATCAATATCGCCCTGTGCGGCACTTGCTCTTTCAAAATTGTCGATCACGGGAAGAAGCTTGGTCAACACATCCGTTTTGGAATCGGTGTAAAGTGCTTCTTTTTCTTTCTGTGAACGGCGGCGGAAGTTTTCATATTCCGCGGCGGTGCGAAGAAGCTGATCTTTGGTTTTTGCAAGCTCTTCTTCGAGTGCGGCCACCTTTTCGTTCAGTGCGTCACAGGCTTCTGCCTGTTCATTTTGAACGACTTCTTCTTTCACCGGCTCTTCTTTATTCTTTTTAGCCATTTTTTTCACCTTTTCTAATTGCTCATATTTTCATCCAGCATGGCTCCGATGAGCTGCGCAACATACTGCACAAGCGGAACCACTGCGGAATAATCCATACGCATGGGGCCTACAATGCCGATCATACCGGCTTCCCTGTCTGCAATTGTGTAGCCTGCGCACACAACAGCGGCATTCATCAGTTCGCGGCAACGGTTTTCCGTGCCGAGAATGACTCTTGCCTGCCCGCCCGAGCCGGGTCGAAGCAGTCGCACGGCATTGCTGCGATTGCGAAGGAATTCCTGCAACACAGCGCCGCGGCCTTCAAAATCGCGATGCCGCAACAAGTTGGATAATCCTGCGGTCAGCACATCGGTTACGGCGGCTTCTTTTGCGGCATCCGCAAACGCAGTCAGCAATGGGGTCATTTCAAATGCCTTTTCTCCGAGAGATGCGGTCACGGTTTGCACAAGCGGAGTTGTGATTTCATCCGGCGCGCGGTCGGCAAAACCGGAAGCGGCGATCTTATAAAACAAATCAAGCATTTCATAAGATACTTCGCTGTCGCAACGGCAGATGCGGCTTTTGAGTGTTCCGTTTGAAATGGAAACGACCATCATCACATTTCTGCCGCCCAAGGGCACAAGGTCTGTTCTTTTGATGCGACTGCCGGCGGCAAGCGGTGTTGTCACAATTGCGGCACAGCCTGTGAGCTCTGCCAGCACGGAAGCGGCTGCAGACAGCAGTTTCTGCGGGTCGCCTTCGTTGCTGTCCACACGGCTGCGGATTCGGAAAATATCCACCGCCGAGGGTTCATACCGCCCCATCAGATGATCCGCATAATAACGGAATCCTTTTTGCGAAGGGATTCGCCCTGCGCTTGTGTGCGGCTGTTCAAGATAGCCCAATTCGGAAAGCTCCGCCATTTCATTGCGGATGGTGGCACTTGACACACGGAACCCTGCGCTTGCGCACAGATATTTGGAACCGACCGGCTCGCCCGTTACAATGTATGTTTCGGCAACCGTTGCAAGGATTCGCTCTTTGCGTTCGGAAAGCTCCAAAAGTGTCACCGCCCTTTTCTTTGCATTAGCACTCTCATTTGGCGAGTGCTAACTCTGTCTATACTATACAGCATTCCCACCCGTTTGTCAATAGCCGTTTTCGGTTTTTTCAGAAAATTTTCCTGCAATTTTGTTTGTGTTTTCCACATTTTATTTGAATCTGTGGTTGTAAAAGGGAAACAAGTGTGCTATAATACTTCTAATTATTAAAAAAAGTATTATTTTTATATTATGGAGTGAAGCTGATGGATGAATTGATCCTCCGTTGCGCTTGCTGTATGCACGAAAAAACCGAACCCGGACCTTGTGCACATTGCGGCAGTGAAACAGATCCCGCACAGGATTTTGCCTGCCTGCCGTTGCACACAGTATTGGCAAACCGTTATTATATCGGCATGCCCTTGCACAGAACGGGCGAGTCAAACGTGTATCTGGCATTTGACAACGAATACAGCTGCGTTTGCCTTGTGCGCGAATTTTATGCACCCACGGTATCCAAACGCAACCTTGAAGACAACAGCGTTGTTCCCTTTGCGGATTGCGATACCATGTTTAACACATACCGCAGTGAATTTCATTCGTTGTGGACAAAAATCAAAAAACTGAAGGGGCTTCCCGGGCTTGTCAACATTTCGGATGTGTTTGAAGCAAACAACACCGTTTATGCCGTGACCCCGAATTCGGATGATATCACCTTGCGTGAATTCATGAGCAGACAGCCCGGCGGCAAAATCACCTGGGAACAGGCACGCATTCTGTTTGTGCCTTTGTTTTCAACCCTGGCGACCCTGCACGGCGCAGGTGTTGTGCACCGCGGTCTTTCCCCCGAAACCATCTGCGTGGACCGCAACGGCAGACTGCGCATCTTTGATTTTGCAATTGCCGATGCGCGCCTTGCAAAAACGAATCTGGATCCCGAACTGTTTGACGGTTACTGCGCATTTGAGCAATACACCCCCGGCAGAGCCATCGGCCCATGGACAGATGTGTATGCTTTTTCCGCCGTGCTCTACCGTTGCCTGACGGGCAATATTCCCGTTGCCGCACCGTTCAGAGCCGTGGAAGACACCATGTCCATTCCCGCCAACATTGCGCAGGTGCTTCCCGCTTATGCCATCAATGCCATTATTGACGGTATGGAGATCAACGCCCTGGAACGTGTGCAGAACATGGACGAGTTGCGCCATCTGATTGCCGCACCGACGGAATATGTGCCGCAGCGCAAATCCATGTTTGAAGAAGAAGCCTACTATCCGACGGATGCACAGCTGAACCCGCCGGATGAGATGCCGGAAGAAGAACCCCAAGAAATTGAACTGACAGACACGCTTGCCGACGAAGAGGAAGAAATCCCCGAAGACGGCGAAAAACAGATCGAAGAAGATGAAAAGAAAAAGAAAACAAGCATTGATAAAGCCATTACGGCGCTGCTTGTTGTGATTCTTGTGATGACCGTTGTCGGCCTGGGCTTCGTGGTCAAATATCTGTCCTCGTTCATACAGGGCGATCCCATCATTCAGGATCCCGCTTATTCGGACGAAACCATCACCGTTCCCAATTGCATCGGCCTTACGATGAAAGAAATCGAAAACACACCCGACATTATGAACAATTTCTCGGTTCGTTTTGTGATGGCAACGGGCTCCTCGCGTGCATACGGTCAAGTAGACAGCCAGAGCCTTTCCTTCGGCGACGCCGTGCCCGTGGGCAGCGAGCTGATTCTTTCCGTCAGCACATTGCCGATGCCCGACCTGACCGGCAAGCCCGAAGTGCAGGCAAAAGCAGCTCTTGATTCTTACGGTCTGACCTACTTTGTTGACTACAAGCAATATTCCGACGGCGACAAGTCAAAAAGCGGCACGGTTGCACACACAACCCCCGACAACGGTACTGCGGTTGTGCCCGGCGAAAACAGAATGTATGCAAAAGACGGTCAGTATTACGATGTACTCATCACGGTCTGGTCTTACGGCGTTATTTCTTCGGAAGTTGTGACCCCAAATCCGAATACACCGAGCCAGCCGTATGATAACAATATCAATATTGACCTGAATTTCGGCAATAATTCAGTTGGATAAGGAGGATAAACATGAAAAAGCAATCCTTGAAATCAAAATTGCGCAGTGTGCTTGCCGCTGTTTTGTGTGTGGTTCTGTGCATGGCAGGACTTCCCGTTGCGGCTGTGGCAGTTGACACAAAGGCTGTCCCGCAGGCACTACAACTTGCAACCATTTCCGACATACACTATTATGCGGCTGAACTTGCCCCGCATGAAGATGATGCCAATTACAATGATTTTTTGACAAAGTTGCTGTGCAGCAATGTCAATTACAAAACTCTTGATTATATTCTTGACAAAACCTTCACTTCCCTTGAAGCACAGTCAATTGCCAACGGTCTGAAATATGTTGTTCTTACAGGTGACCTGACACTCAACGGCGAAAAGCAGGGGCACGAAGCACTTGCCGAAAAACTGCATGCCTTTGAAGAAAGAACAGGTCTGCAGGTCATTGTTGCAAACGGCAACCACGACATCAACAACTCCAAAGCCGCTTCCTATTCCAATGTGGAAGTGCAAAAAACAACCCCGCAGGACTTCATGGAAATCTATTACGAATTTGGCTTTTCCGATGCTTATCACACTTTCATTGATTACAAGAGTGTGGAAGACAAGCAGTCCATTGCCTCCAAGGCCGGTATGCTCTCGTATTCGGTGCAGCTCGAGGAAGGCTACCGCCTGATTATGCTTGATGCAGGCCATTATTCCGCGGATGTTACCGAAGACGGCACAGACGAGCATGAAACCTCGGGTGGCGTAACGGAAGAACTGCTTGCATGGCTGCTTAACGAAATCGAAGATGCCAAAGCAAACGGCGAAATTCCGCTGATGGCGACCCACTGGAATATGTCAGGCGCTAACTACCTGCACGAATTCATCACGGTCGGTTTTGTGATTGACGAACACTACAAACTGCAGGAAATTCTTGCAGATGCAGGCTTGCATTACGTATTCAGCGGCCATCACCATGTCAGCGATATCGACATCACCTACTCCGACAAGGGTGAACCGATGTACAGCATCATCACCCCGACACTTACCGAATTCCCTGCCGCTTACCGCGTGACCGCGTTCGATTACGATGCACAGGATGAATCCATCACCGCAACTTTTAATACATATGAAGTGGACGGCAGCAGAACGAAAGAACTGAACCTTGCATACACAGGCGAAATGCCCTACAGCGTAACGGTTTTCAAAAATCAGTATGCAAACGGTGATTCGGCCTACTATCTGATGCGACTGGTCAGAAATGCGCTGTTGCCTTTTGTGGATCAGATCCGCGAAGCCGGCAGCATCATTCCGTTCATTGAAGAAATGATGGAAATTGACCTTGAAGCAACACTCAATGAATTACTCAAGGGCGGTATCGTCTTTTCCGATTTCGAGTTATTCACCGCAAAAAACATCATGCGTTTCCTGAAAGATCTGGACATTCAGATTTGCAAGTTGCTGCTGGTTGATCCGGAAAAGACCTTTGACGAAGTCATTGAACCCGCAGTTGTAAAACTGCTCAGTCTGCAGATGAGTGAAGTGCCCTGCACAAAATTCATTGACACACTCGGCTTCGGTTCTGCTGAACGTGGCGGCACCCTGGCAGACCTGTTCATGAGCGTTATGTACTACATGTATGCAGGCAACGAAGACATCAGCGACGATGCGTTCATGCAGGATGCACTTGCCAACATGAAATCGGGCAAAATTATTGCCCCGTTCGTGGAAACCATCATTGAAGCTGTTGTGGATGACGTTGTTTTGGACACTCTGCTTGCAAACCTTGAAGTTAACCTGACCAAGCTGTTTGCAGGAACAGACTTTGATGTTATTCCCGAATTCGACACACTCAACTCCCTTTATTATATCATTGTTGCACTGGTGGATGCAGGTGTATTTGATTATCTTGTAAAAGACAAGGAAGCAACATTCAAAAATGTTATGAGATCCTTGTTCGATGCCCTCATGATGGCTCTTGAAGGCAAGCCCGACACCTCTTATCTGCATCTTCTTGAAATCGTTCTGGATCTTGCAAACCTGAAATACGGCTCCTCCATCGAAGAAGTGATTGACTATCTGCTGGATGAATATGTTCTGGCTGACAGCATGCTTGAAGGTGTGGGCGGCATGATGTGGACAGTTGTTGATTCCTTCTGTAACGACGAAGACCGCGACAACAACGTAACCTACGTTTATGACGGTCCCATCGAAATCACCCCCACGCAGGACGAAATGCAGATCCCCGCGCTGATTTCCGTTACCTTCGGCGATGATTCCGCATCTGCTTTCAATCTCAGCTGGTACACAAAATACAACGTTCCAGGAACGGACATTGAGCTTTACAAAACAGACAGTGAGCCTGTTTTCAAGGGCAAAAACAGCATTCCCGACGGCGTTGGTATCAAAACCGCAACCACCGAGGAAGTGCGCGAATTCAAGGGTGTTGACGTTGGTGTGATCGGTGTTATGACCGTGCAACGCGATGTTTACCGCCATGTGATTCAGCTTACAAACCTGCAACCCGACTCCACTTATTATTACCGCATCGGTGATGCCAACCTTGGCTACTGGAGCGAAACGGGCACACTGCACACTGCCGCAGGTGATGATTCCGCATTCACCTTCTTCCACTTCACAGACACGCAGTCCGTTATTGAAGAACAATACAACGTGTGGGGCAAATTGCTGGACGATGCGCTGGAAATTTATCCTGATTCCGAATTCATTGCCCACACGGGCGACTTTGTTGACCATGGCGACAATTTCCTGCAGTGGAAATGGGGCCTCAATGCCGCTTCGGACAATCTGCTGAACATGCCCTTGATGCCGACCGCCGGCAACCATGAGGCATACGGCACATATGCCATTGACAATTATTTCTCTCTTTCCGACGGCAATGTTGCCATTCCGCAGTATACAGACACAGGTGTTTACTACTCTTACGATTACAACAATGCCCACTTCATCGTGCTGAACACAAACAACCAGAATGAAGACGGCGCACTTTCCGACAAGCAGGTTGAATGGCTTAAGAAGGATGTTGCCGCAACGGATGCCGACTGGATCATTATGCAGATGCACGCTTCTGTTTTCTCGCAGGGTTCGCATTACGGCGAAGATGATATTGTTGCGTTGCGCGAGCAACTGCTGAAGATTATGCTGGATCTGGATATTGACATTGTTCTTTCGGGCCATGACCATGTTTATCTGCGCACCATCCCTGTTGGTCATTTCGGCGCCAGCCCTGAAACCGAAACAGTCAGCATCATCGGCAAAGACGGCATTGAATACACCGCAACCCTCGATACGGAAGGTACCGTATTCGTGTGCGGCGGCAGCAGCGGCGTAAAGAGCTACACTCCTGCCGAATTCGGCGAAACAGCCGAATTTTTCCCGAACAACTATTATGCCTATCCGCTAACAGACGAACAGCAGGTTGAAGCACCTATGTTCTCTGCCGTCACCATTGACGGAACCACATTGACCTTTGCCGCATACACTTACGATGCAAACGGCGAACTGTATGTTTGCGACAAAACAGCCCTGTCCAAAACAAAGATCGTTTACATGGGAGGCGATGCGGATGCAGACGGCGTCTTTGAAGCAAACGATGCAAGAACCGCACTCCGCCTTTCTGTCGGTCTTGATTGGTCCACGGTTTCCGACCTGACTCTGCTTGCCGCTGATTTCAACGGTGACGGAAAGATTCTTGCTGACGACGCAAGAAGAATTCTGCGTTGCAGTGTCGGACTTGAAGATCTTGCACTGGTTGAAGTGAGAAGCATTTTCAAGGGCGAACTTGACAGCCGTTACGAATAACCGACATTATATAATATTACATTATATATAGCAGACAACCCCGGGATTTCCCGGGGTTGTTATTTTGATTATTCGTCCGTTCCGCCTCTTCCCATGACTTCCAAGGGGTCTGCAATTTCGCCGTTCATTCGCATTTCATAATGCAGGTGGCAGCCTTCCTTTGCTTCAACGGGAATTTTGCCGAGCACACCGACTGTTTCCCCTTGTTTGACGGTATCACCGACCGCAAGGGTGATGCTGTCAAACTGTAAGCCGCAGTATTTAGCCGTGGCGCCGTTGCCGAAATCCAGTTCAATGACACCGCCCCATGAGGCATCCTCATAAACAGCTGTAACGGTTGCATCCGCCGCAGCCACAACGCTGTCGCCTTCTTTACCGCCGAAGTCCACACCGTTATGGGTTCGCCAATCGTTCATGGTATCCGAAAATACGGGAATACCCATGCTGAAATCCTTAACAATATCCGTTCCTGCAGGCAACATATATTCTTTTTTCACCGATGCGGGCCCGTCCACAGGTTTGCCGTCCACAGCAACGGTTTGGGTGGCATCCTCGGTTGTGTTGCCAAAAACCGCATCTGCAAAACTGCTTTCTTCTTCAAAAATCGAATCGGCAAGGGATGCAAATTCATCAGGAGTCCAGCCGACATTCGCGGTAGACTTCTCAACATCCTGCGGGACGGTTTCAATGGCATGCGAGGTTGCAGGATCCTGACTTGTTCCCATTTGCGCCAGGGGATCCTCTTTGTCTGTTGCAACCTGTGCAATTGCACCCAAGGCCAGCGCAAACGCACAAGCACCGAGTAAAATAAAGGCATTACGGCGATTTTTGCCGTTCTTTTTTTCTGTATCGTTAATCATCAAAACGAACACCTCCGATGCAAGTTTTGCCCTTTGCGGGATAAATATGCAACAGAAGATTTTTTTGAAAAAATTTTTTCAAATTTTACAAACAAATGTTTGCTTTTTAAAAACATTTGTGCTATACTGTATTTAAGTAATAAGATTTTTGATTCTTTTTACAGAAAGGAGTTTTCCATGAAAGATTTAAACGCAACACAGAAAAAGATTTACGAATATCTTTCTGAACGTTCACAAAACGGTGTTCCGCCTTCGGTGCGCGAAATCGGCGCGGCTGTGGGGTTGAAATCCACCTCTTCCGTGCAGGCAAATCTGGATGCACTCGAAGAAGCCGGCTACATTGAGCGCGACCCCATGCTCAAGCGCTCTATCCGTGTGCGCGGAAACAGTGCGACTTACACACAGGTTCCGCTGATCGGCACTGTTACTGCTGGCATGCCCATTCTTGCAGTGGAAACCATTGAAGGCTATATCCCCTACGGCGGCGATGTGTCCAGAGATAAATCTTTGTTTGCCCTGCGTGTTCGCGGCGACAGCATGATCAATGCCGGCATACTCAATAATGACATTGTGATTGCCGAAAAAACACCGTATGCAACAAATGGCGACATTGTTGTTGCCATGCTCAATGATGAAGCCACCGTCAAGCGTTTTTACAAAGAAAACGGGCACTTCCGCCTGCAACCCGAAAACGAGGCATATGAACCGATTATTTCGGACGAAATTATCATCCTCGGAAAACTGGTTTCCCTTGTCCGCTATTATTAAACCTCGTTTTCTGCATCACAAGATATCAAAAATCCCTGCCCGCACGGGCAGGGATTTTTTGTGCCACACAAGGTTTATGCCATGCCAAATGATTTCTTCAAGAAGAGAATCAATTTGTCAAAGAAGGCTTTGAGTTTATCAAAAAGAGACATGATTACATCCAAAGGACCGCCTTCGTCTTTGTCTGCAGGAGGCTGTTCACCTTCGTCACCATCTGCGCCTTCGCCGGGTTCGCCGGGTTCACCGCTTTCACCGCTTTCATCGTCATCGTCTGCGGGCGGATCTTGTTTTTCACCCAAGCTGCCGATCAAATCGATGATAATACCGAGGTCATCAACACTCTTAATAGAGCCGAGAATGGCAACAAGTTCCAGAATGGTAATGCCGGAATCTGCAAGCAGATCCACAAGGGTAGTGGAAAGATCGGTCACTTTGGTAACCAGATGATAGAGCACAAGCAATACTATATCGGCGCTGTCAAAATCTTCCATCATTCCGCCGAGTTCACCAAGCAAAATGCTTACGGTTTCTTTATCATACTCATCAAGCTTGGGCGAAATATTAAACAACAAAGCAAGCAAAGCACTCAGATTGCCGTCAACAAAGAAAACAGAAACAGCAAGACGCAGCAGAACAGTCAGCAGATCACCGCCGTCTGAAGCATTCAAACGAACAACCTTGCGCCCTTCCTTGGAAGAAAATCGTTCCAAACTGCCCGTACACAAGGTATAGAAATCAATATAGGGCAAGGTCAGCAAAATATCTTCTGTTGTCACATTGCCGTTCTCATCCGTAACTTCTCTTGTGCCGATTACGATTGTTTCACCGAGCACAGAACTGATCAGTGCATCGGCAACCGTGTTGAAGTTGATTTGCAACGGAAGATTCAGATTCAGTTTCACCCCAGCGAAAGAAATATCGGAAAACAGTTCATCAAGGATGTCATACATATTAACAACAGGCTTTGCAATATCAAACAACACATAAACAACATGCAGCAAATTGTTGATCAGGTCATTGATTGCACCCGTTGACATAACAAACATCAGATTGGGCAACAGATTGAAAACAGTTGCAATGGGGGTTTCAATCAATTTATCAACCAACCCTAAAACGGGACTGAGCAGGTAGTAGAATGTGTTGCATTCTGCACGATCGGGATTGGTTTCTTTTTGCAGAATCGTCTGCTCATAGTATGTTTTGTATGTAAGAATCTTTTCTGCGGGGCAAGTCAACAATTCAAGCAATGCAATAAAAGCATACTGATAGCCCGCATAAGACGGCAAGCAAGCAAAATCAAATGCCTGCAAAGGCTGATCAAGCAGCAGGTATTCAAACAGGAAAGAAATGGGCGACAACAGTGCAGAAAGCACACGGATAAAGGTTTCACCCTTGTCCTTTGCCTTGTCTACACCCCAGTCAAAGCTGACACTCGACTGACCGTCATTGAAAACATCGGTCCATGTATTAAATTCTGCCAGATTCTTGTAGGACTGTGCACCGTCAACACTGACATCACCGAGCATTTCGGTAACGCGGGAAGCAACCAAAGCGGGGGTAATTTCAACACCGAACGAGTGGTCAATCAAAGCAATCAGATCCACGCCGCCCACGGTGCCGTTCACGCCGCAAAGCAACTGATAAATCAGGTTAAACAGCTTATTGACCGTTTCATTGGAAATATAGCCGTAAATCAGTTCTCTCAAGTATGCTTCCAGCCCGTTTTCCATTCCTTTTACACCAAGCAACCGCAGCACATTGTTCGTGAGCTGATCAAGGTCAGCAACCACTTCGCCGGCCATTTCCGCAGTCCACATGTCGGAATAAACAACCTTGGTACCGTAAGTATGATTGGGATTGAGGGTGACACTCCAAAGTGTATCGGTGCGGTAATCAATCGGATTCAAAGAATAGGTATAAGCCTTTTTGTTGTAGTAATTCCCTTCTTCATTCGGATAAACAAATTCAAGCAATGCGCACAAAGCTTCATCGGGATGCAACATAACATTGCAAACAAAATCTGCAACCGTTACACCCTCAAACAATTCACTTTCAAGGTTAAGCCCGAAGCATTCAACAAGATAAGGCAGATTCGGATTTGTTACATCAAAGCGATAGCCGATTGCGGTCAGCACATAGCGCATCAGATACAAAAATGCGTAGCCTGTTTTATTTTCGGTCATTGCGCTGATTTCTGCCAATTTTTCTTCGTTGAGTTTCGGCAAAGAATAAGCAATGCCGTTATTTACAAAAAGACCTGCAAACTTTTCTGCCAAATGGTTCAAAGAATCAAAGACCTTTGCAGTATCGCCGAGCAGTGTAACAAGATCTGCTCCGCCGATAACATCGTCACCGGCTTTGACGGTCAGTTCGATTTTCTTAAGACAAGCAAGCAACGTGCCTTCATTTTCACTGCTGAAGAATTTTGCAAGATCCGGCAACAGATCGCAGATGGTTGCGATGGGGTTATAAACAACGATTTCTTCCAACCACATCAGAATCGGCAACAGAATATCTGCAACATAAGTCTCTGTTGTTGCACGTGCGGCGTAAACATCGGCAGTATAGTAATAGCCTGCGGTCAGTTCTTCATTGGCACTCGCGGGTGCAAGGCCAAGCACTTCAAACAACGGAATGATCAGATCTGCATATCCTGTCTGTCCGTCAAATGCAAGAGAGAGATCATCAATATTAAAGCGAAGGGATGTATCGTCATTGCACAGCAGACAAAGTGCGGCAGCGCGCAAGCCGCTGAATACGGCAGCAAGGGCATCCACAAAGGCATCACGGCTGTTAAGCGGTGTGCCGCCGTTTTTGGTCCAGTCAATTGCTGCCCAATCGACGGTATTCCAGTCGTTCATGCCGGCATTTTCAAGCGCGATCTTTGCGGCGGGATATTCTGCCAGATCATCTGCAAGTTTACCGGGTGTGAGTGCAACAACATCGGATTGCAGAACTGCAGCAAGCTGTTCCGCATCAAAAAGGGCAAGGAAAAGGTTTGCAATTTTCGGATAAACCACCTGCACGATGGTTGTGCAGAACGCATCTGTATACAAAACCTTCTTCACAAAAAGTTCGCCGAGTTGAGCAATGTTGTTGTAAGGCAATGCGGCATCGGGGGCAATACCGAGGAAATCTCTTACGGCAGCGCCAAAGAAAATATTGCCAAATGCTGTTACATCTTCATTCCGAAGTAACTCGTCAAGTTCCGTTACAACAGAATTCAGTTTTTCAATATCGGCGGTGTAGGTTACATCACCGCGTACGGTACGAACGGGAATCTGCTGACTGCTTGTCAGAAGATTCTGCAAGGTTTTGATATTGCCGATTGTATCAGCAAACAGGTGCAGCACCACAGCATCGGAATAATTGTTGGTCAGCTTTTCGGCATAGCTGCGCAGTGTATAAAGATCCTGCTCGGCAATTGAGAAGGTGCCTTCCTGCATGGTATTCAATTCATCATCCGCAAACTGCAGGAATTGCGAATCCCATGTTTTGCCGACATAACTGCCATCGATATAGGCATCTGCAGGCACTGATGTAAATACAGCATTGAACGCATTGTTGATTGCAATCAGTTCGGGAATGGTTGCAGTGTCTTCCGCTATTGCAGTATACAGATTTGCAGCCTGTCCTGCGGCATCAGAATCCTGCCCGACAAAAGCAAGTGCAGCGGGCTGTGCACCAAGTGCATATGTTTTGGAATATGCTGCATAAATGTCTGCAAGTTCGGTCGGTTTGAAGCAATATTGTGCCGTTGAGCCAAGACTGTCGACGCCGCGCTGATAACGGAAGCTGTAAATCCCCGTTGTGATTGCAATGTCAGTATCAGCACAGGTTGCCAAAGAATCGATTGCCAACAGAACAGTATCCATATCCGTGCGCACAATGAAATCAAATTCATGATACCAGTTTGCAGAGGTTATGTATGTGCCTGTTGCCATAAAGTAACTGATCACGGTTTCAACATTGTAATATTCATACGCAGACACTTCTGCAAACTTTACACCGCGTTCTGCCAATTGCGCGAAAGTAGGTTGAGCAACATTTTCGGCAGCCAACTGACGGCAGGCTTCTGCATATGCAGCAAGTTCTGTTTCTGTGGGAGCATAGCGATTGCCGCGTGCATCCACATAAAATGCTTCGGCAAACATATCTGCAAAACAGCTTTCAAGATTGCCGAGCACTTCCTTATACAGCAATTCTGCCGTATAAATACCGTTGCCGTAGGTATAGCTCATCAAAGATTCGGCAATGTAATAAAAGCGATTTGCAGCCTTCAGAATGGCGCTTTGCGCATTATCTTCGGCATAGACGGTATGATAATACGTAAAAGCACCCGCTTCGGTATTAAAACCTTCCGTAATCACATCATCAACGACCTGACTTTCAACCTCATAATGGTTCAGATCGCGAACATGTTCGTCTGCAAGCAGAGTTGCAAGCGCCTTGTACTGTTCTTCATAAGCAACAACAGCAGCCGCTCCGCTGAATGCGGGCAGACAGGCTGTCAGCAACAGAACCGCAGTCAACAATACGCTCAGGGATTTCTGAAAGAGTTTCATGCTGTACACTCCTTAAAAATAATATGCTTTCTGCCCGGATTCGGGCAGACTTATCCTTTATTATTATACTTTTTTTTATAATAAAAAGCAAGCAGTAATCCTGCACAATATATGCGTGTTGCGTAAAATATTTTTTTTGTTTTTTGGTGTTTTTGACGAACAAAAAAGGAGTATGCTCATTTATCCGTTTCTTGATACAGTCAATATTACTTAATTGACTTTTTATTGCAAATGAGATACAATGTTCAATGGGTGAAATAAATGAAAAAATATATTGTTATTATTCTTTGCTTTTTTATGTTACCGCTGTTTGTTCTTTGCGCAGGCGCCGTGCAAATCGGCGATGCGGACGGCAACGGCATTCTGACCTCTGCGGATGCCCGCCTGGCATTGCGGCATTCTGTGGATCTTGAAAACTTGGATGCAGACGCATTGATTGCCGCCGATGCAGACAATGACAATGCAGTTACCGCCGCTGATGCACGGCTGATTTTGCGTGAAGTGGTCGGTCTGGAACGTTTCGCAGGGGATTTCCGCATTGATTTTATTGATGTCGGCCAGGCAAAAAGCATTCTTGTGCAAAACGGCGACATGACCATGCTCGTTGATGCGGGCAATGTGCAGGACGGTGAATTGGTTTGCGATTATCTGTATCATTGCGGTGTTACAAGCCTTGATTTTGTGGTTTGCACCCATGCGCACGAAGACCATGCGGGTGGGCTTGCCGATGTGATGAATGCCTACACTGTGACACAGGCGGTTTTTGCACCGTCGCTGACCGCTGATACTGCAAACTACAAAAATTTCCGCGATGCCTGCAAGGCGCAGAAGCTGACACCGATTCATCCAACACTCGGCTCAACCATCTCCTTCGGGGATTGCGAAATTGAGTTTTTGGGTCCCGCCCTGGCAGATACCACCGACCTGAACGACAGTTCGATCGTGCTGAAGATCACCTATGAGGACACCTCTTTTCTGCTGACGGGCGATGCGGAAACGGCATCCGAATATGCCATGATCGACGAAGGCTTTGACCTTTCGGCAGATGTGCTCGATGTCGGCCACCACGGCAGCTCCTCGTCCACCTCTTATGTATTTCTGCGGCAGGTCATGCCCGAATTTGCCGTCATCAGCTGCGGCACGGACAATGACTACGGCCACCCGCACGAAGAAGTGACAAGCCGCCTTGCGGATGCAAGGGTCATCACCTACAGAACCGACAAACATGGTACAATTCAGGTGATTTCCAACGGCAAGGCACTCGCGTTTTATACCGACAATGACTTTGAGGCAGATATTCCCGATCCCCCGATTGTTAAGCAATACATCGGCAATATCAACTCCAAAAAGTTCCACCTGCCGACCTGCGGCAACCTGCCCGCAGAACACAACCGCATTTATTTTGCAAGCCGCGACACAGCGATAGCACAGGGCTATGCCCCCTGCGGCAGCTGCAAACCCTGACAATCGACATAAAAAGACTGCATTGGGCAGTTGACAAAAGGCTCACTTCGGTGTAAAATAGACGGGCAAAAAAAATGTCCGTCCGTGGCGCAGTTGGATAACGCAGCAGATTCCGATTCTGAAGATCGGGGGTTCGAATCCCTCCGGGCGGGCCAAAAAAAAGGCAGTGACCGTCAGGTCGCCGTCCTTTTTTCGATTTCTGCTATACAAGGAGGGATTCGAAGGACGAGCGGCACAGAGAAACAGTCCGGGGGACTGTTTCGACCGCGAGCGACCAAGCGCCCGCAGGCGCGCGAGTCGAATCCCTCCGGGCGGGCCAAAAAAATTCCAAGTCGCAAGACTTGGAATTTTTTATCCAATCCGAAGGATTGGTATGTAATCGCCGTCAGGCGTATGTAATCAGCGAAGCTGTATGTCATCACCGCAGGTGCATTTTCCTTCGGATTGATTACATGCAACACCTTGTGTTGATTACATGCATTTTCTTACAAAAATGATCACATACGACACTTCGTGTCGATTACATACCGCCTTGCGGCGGATTTCTTCCACGGCTCCGCCGTGATTGTGCCCTTCGTGCAAGAGATTTTATAAAATGTTAATCCCCGTTGCTTGCCGCAACGGGAATATTGCGTTACAATGCAGGTGACTACTGAAAGAAAGGAGGTCTTTTCTCATGCTGAGCGAAAACATAAAGGCGATCCGAAAATCAAAAGGATTATCACAGGAGGAGCTTGCTGTCAAGTTGAATGTGGTTCGTCAGACAATCTCAAAATGGGAGCAGGGCTTGTCGGTACCGGATGCTTATATGTTGATATCTTTATCGGAAGCCCTTGATACACCTGTCAGTGTTTTGCTTGGAGAAATTGTTGAACAGCCGGAATTAAATGATTTAAAGGTGATTTCTGAAAAACTGGAAATTATCAATTTACAGCTTGCTCTGAGCAGAAAAGCCAGGCAAAAAAAGTTAATAGTATTTTTCAGCCTGTTGGTAATTGCCATAATAACAATTTTTGCACTTTTAATCAAACTTGACAGTCCCTATCTGGAATGGGATTACAGTGACCCTGAAATAGCCGTTGTCGGGGTTCTTCTTCATGCATTTGAGTGGATTTTTGTAAGGCTGTCCCCGCTTGCGCTTATCGGAGCGATTGCAGGTGTTTGCCTGGTCGTGAAAAAGAAGAAAAAATAACGGATAATTTCAAGCAGATCGGCAAATGCAATTTACTGATTTGTTGCCATTTCAAGCTGCAAACACCAAAAAGAGCAGTGGCTGTCAGGTCACTGTTCACTTTTTTTAGTTCGTTGTACCTCCCCCACTATCCATTGCAATCCCACAATATTTATGTTACAACAATTATAAACAAAAGCAAATGGAGCCGTATGAATGCATCGATGCTGACGAAACGGTGGATGAGCTGTGCGGCTGTAACAATGCAATCGTTGATGTTTTATCTTTGCCGGACATCCATTATTTTTATCTTTTGTGATAATCCGCCCCTTGCACATGCATCTTATTGCATACTTTCTTCTTGCAATTCTGAACAATTTTTGTTAATATGTATACAGTGACAGTTTGTCGCGGTAAAAATAAAATATTTACAAGGAGGAAAGCATTATGTTTGAAAAAATCATTGCATTTTTTATGGCAATCATCAATTTCCTCATGGGTCTTTTCGGGCTTGGAGGAGCGGGCGGACAGGAATACAACTGTCAGACATTCCTCGACATGTCCTACGGCACGCATGAACGGCAGGTTGTTGACCTTTGTGTGCCCAACGGTGCATCGGGCGAGTTGGGCCTTGTGCTGTTCATTCACGGCGGTGCTTGGATCGGCGGAGACAAGCAAAGCTACGAAAGCGGCATGAATTACGGCGCATCGAACCTCGGCATTGCAACGGCATCGGTGAATTACCGTTATATTTCGGATGATGTTGACCTTCTTGATGTGCTCGATGACATTGATGCGGCACTTGCAAAAATCAAGGCAAAGGGTGCTGAAGCGGGTGTGAACATCAATAAAGTATTGCTGACGGGCGACAGCGCAGGCGGTCATCTTTCTCTGCTGTATGCGTATGCAAGAAAGAACACGGCTCCCATTGCACCCGTTGCGGTTATCAGCAACTCGGGTCCGACGGATCTCTATGACGATAATTTTTATCACAACAATGCACTCGGTGACGAAGCGGCAATTTGCGATCTGATGAGCAAAGCCTGCGGTCAGCGGTTCTCGTATGCAAACAAGGAAAGCGCAAAGGATGCACTTTACAGTGTTTCCCCCATCGCATATGTCAACGCGGACTGCGTGCCCACCGTTATCAACCACGGCAATGCCGATACGATCGTTCCGTTCTCGAATGCCCGGACACTCGATGCACTGCTGGCACAATACGGTGTTGAGCATGTTCTTAATGTTTACGAGGGTGCAGACCACGATTTAGGCAAAGATGAAGCGGCAAAGGACAAAGCAGATGAACTGCTGTTCGGTTATATTGACAGATTCCTGAAATAATTATTTGGCATTTATAACACCACCTCGCGTGGTGTTTTTTTTTGTTTATCCGTTTGTTTTGAACTATCATATTGACAAAAAACACCTTTCAATGTTATTATTTTAAAGATAATGTTTCCCACCGTGGGTATACTGTTTCAAAGGAGCACTGTTATGGAAAAAGAAAAAACAGGACTGATTACCAAAACCAAAAATCTGATTTTTACCGCAAAGAAATACTGGTCTGAACCCGCAAAGGGCAATTATATCCCCTACAAAGAAATTGTAAGCCTGAGTGGTGCGGGCTTCGGTGTGTATTGGATGGGACTTCTTGCTTCCGCGATCGGTCTTGATGCGTCGAACCTGGTGCTCGGTGCCAGCCTGGGGATCAAACCGATGGATTTGTATGTTATGATGGTTGTTGCCAATATTGTCGGCATTCCCCTCGGCATTTTCCGCAGCTGGTATTATGACAATCACAAACTCAAGGGCGGTAAATTTTTGCCTTTCATAAGAATTTCGGGACTTCCGATCGTTCTTATTTCCACCGTTATGGTGTGGTTGCCGTATGAACGGATGGAATACATAACCAAATGCGTGGTCGTTTGGTTCATGTATATGCTGCTGAATGTTTTCCTTTGCTTCTTCAACGAAAGCTATACCTATTTCCAGCAGATCATCACCCCCAATGCACAGGAACGTGCCAACGTAATGAGCATTTCGCAGGTCATTTATTCGTTGGCGCCCACCATTTCGGGACTGGTCGTTCCGCTTGTTGCAGGCCTTACATGGGGGCTTAACAACATCTGGACCTACAGAATAATTTATCCCATATTTACGGTGATCGGTCTTATTCTCACGACCATCTTTTTCCGCAAGGTCAAGGAAAGACTGATTCTGCCGAAAAAGCCGCAAGAACCCGTCAGAATGTTCGATGCCCTGCGTGAGGTTGCAAAGAACAAATATTTCTGGATCATTCATGCAGCTGCATGGGTGGTGTTCCTTGAATCGGGCTACGGCGTCATTCTCAGTTGGTCGTTCATTTACGGTCACAGCGGTGACTACCAGGCTTCGCTGGGCATTGCAAACACCATCATCGGCAATGCCGCCCTGTGGTCGATGCTTCTTTGTCCGCTTGCCATCAAATATATGGGAAAAAGAAACATGCTCATCACCGCCAATGCCATCAACATCGGCCTGCTGATGATACTTTATTTCACCTATCAGAATCTGATTCTCATCTGTGTGATCTGGTATCTCAACACATTTGTCAACACCTTCTGGAACATTGTGCAACATCAGATCAGTGCAGACATGCGCGACTATCATCAGTGGAAAACGGGGGTGCGTGTGGACGGTCTGTTCGGCCCGCTCGGCATCATCGGTACCGTGATCGGATTCTTCACAGGCATGGTCTATCCGTCCATTTATGAAAAGATGGGGCTTCTGGATGACTACAATGTGCTTTATGATGACACCATCCGCAACAATCTGTTTGAGGTGCTGATCATTTGCTCGGCAGTCGGTGCATTGCTGAACCTGATTCCCTACTGCTTCTATGACCTGACGGAAAACAAGCACAAAGCCTATGTGGGTGTGCTGAAAATCCGTGCTATGTTTGAGAATCACACATTGGGCAAACTCGATGATGACGAACTTATGGATGCCATGGATGTGATTACGCAGGCAAAAGAATACTTCGGCAAAGAAAAAATGTCCGCAAAGGGAGCCGGCAAGGAAGAGAAAAAAGAAATCAAAGAACACAACCTTGCCATTGAACGTGCGGCAATCATCATGGAAGATCTGCACAAGTTCACCACCCCCGCAGGCAGAGCAAGAGTGCAACAGGCTAAAAACGATGTTGCCATGGGAAGATTGCATGCTTACGATAACATTGCAGAAGAACGCAAAGCCGCCAAAAAACTGCCCAAGGGAACCAAGGAAGAAAAAGAAATCCGCAATGATGCCATTAAGAATGCCCGCATGAAAAAAGAAGCCGCATCCCTGATTAAAAAATACGGCATTGACAACCTGCACGCACCCGACGAAGCCGTCAAGCAGGAAATTATGAACAGAGAAGCAGCAAGCTTTTTTGACAGCCTGAAAATCAGACGCGAGCTCAAGGCATGGATGAAGCAACAGTCTGTTTACAACAGAGCCACCAAGCCCTATACCGAAGCCGAAAGCCTGATAAAACAAGCGGAAAGCTACACCCATTACGAAGAACTGCAGGAAAAATATGTATATCTTTGCGGCATACAGTAAGACTGATTTCAAAATAAAGGTCTTGCATTCAATACTTTAGTATGCTAAAATAAAAAAGTGTAAAATATAAAAAAGGAACAGGAGTTGTAGGCTTATGGCAAAAAGTGTTCAGGATGTTTTAGCTCTCATCAAAGAGAAGGACATTAAAATGGTAGACTTCAAAATGGTAGACATCAACGGCCAGTACCGTCATGTCACCATCCCCGCACAGAATTTTTCGGAAGACACCATGAAAAGCGGCATCGGTTTTGATGCTTCCAACTACGGCTATGCCGTGGTCGAAAAAAGCGACATGGTCTTTATTCCCGATCCCGATACCGCAATGGTTGACCCCTTCTGTGAGATCCCCACACTCACCATGACGGGCAATGCCATGATCATCGACACCCCCGAAAACAGACCCCTTGCACAGTATCCGCGCAACATCATCCGTGCGGCGGTTGACTACATGAAGGCAAGCGGCGTTGCAGACGAAATGAAGATTCTGCCCGAATTTGAGTTTTATCTGTTTGACGATGTGACATGGGGCGTTGAACCGAACTACATCGGTGCATCCGTGGATGCTTCCCAGTCTTACTGGAACAGCACCACCGACGGAAAGGGTGTTATTGTTCCCAAGCAAAAGAACTATCACATTGCAAAACCCTTTGACACCTCTTACGAATGCCGCAGTGAAATGTGCCTGCTGATGAAAGAAGCCGGCATTGACATCAACTATCATCATCCCGAAGTTGCCGCATCAGGTCAGTACGAAATCGAACCGCAGCTCGGTGAAGTCGTGCACATGGCAGATGCAACCATGATGATCAAATACATCATCCACAACACCGCCCTCAAATACGGCAAGAGTGCAACCTTCATGCCCAAGCCCATCTACGGTGAAGCCGGCAGCGGTATGCACGTGCACATGCTTCTGTTCAAGGACGGCGAGCCCGTTTTCTCCGACGACAACGGCTATTCCCACCTGAGTCAGACAGCGCATTACTTCATGGGCGGTCTGCTCAAACACATCGGCTCTCTGTGCGCCATCACCAACCCGAGCACCAACTCCTTCAAGCGCCTTGTGCCCGGCTTTGAAGCACCCGTAACGGTCGGTTATGCCACTTCCAACAGAAGTGCGGTCATCCGCATTCCCGCTTATGCAAAAAGCCCCGACAAGCGCCGTTTTGAGCTTCGCAACCCCGACGCAACCTGCAACCCCTATTTCTGCTATGCCGCGATTCTTATGGCAGGTCTGGACGGTATCAAAAACAAGATCGATCCGCACGAAAACGGCTGGGGTCCCTATGACTTCAACCTCTTCCACCTGCCCGAAGAAGAAAAGGCAAAACTGCAGGGGCTTCCCACTTCCCTGCCTGCTGCACTCGATGCACTTGAAGCGGACTATGCTTATCTGACCGAAGGCGGCGTCTTCCCCGAAGAACTCATCAAAAACTTCATCAAAACCAAGCGTGCGGAATGTGCGGAAATTTCCAAGATCCCGCATCCCGTAGAATTTGAAAAATATTACAACCTGTAAAAATGAAAGCACAGTCCGAATGCAAACGCTTCGGACTGTTTTTTGGAGTAATTATGTCAAATACGATTCACAACATCGGAATACTTGCACATGTTGACGCGGGCAAAACAACACTGACCGAGCAACTTTTGTTTCTGACAGGTGCAGTGCGTTCTGCAGGCAGTGTGGACGAGGGCACAACGGCAACCGATACACTCTCTGTTGAAAAACAGAGGGGTATTTCGGTGCGTGCGGCATCGGCTGCCTGCGAATGGAACGGTGTAAAAATCAACATCGTCGACACCCCGGGCCACATTGACTTTGCAGGCGAGGTGGAACGTACACTGCATGCACTCGACTATGCGGTTGTGGTCATTTCGGCTGTGGATGGTGTGCGGGCACATACGGAAAACATACTGCACTCCCTGCGGAAAACAGATTTACCATTTGCGATATTCATCAATAAAACCGATCGCACGGGCAGCGATATACAATCGGTTCTGAATGAACTCAAAGATGTTTGCAAGCAGGCTTTTTTGCCACTTTCTACAGTCGCCAATGAAGGTACACTGCAGGTTGCTGTTTCCGTTTTATCGGAAGTACAATTTGCACAAACCGCAACCGAAGTGATTGCAGACATCAACGAAGAAGCGGAAGAAGCCTTTTTGTGTGATTCGTTTTTGTCAAAAGAACGATCAGAGAATCTCATAAGACAGGAAATTGCTGCCTGCAGACTCGTTCCCGTTTTGTGCGGCAGTGCAAAACTCGGCATCGGCGTGAAAGAACTTGCCGACGTGCTGACGAAGTTTTTACCCTCCTCTGACCGCAGAAAAACAGATGATTTATGCGGCATTATTTATAAAATCGAACACGACAAAACACAGGGCAAAATTGCCCACATCCGTTTGTTTGGCGGTGAACTTGAGAACCGAAAAGAAATCACGCTGTTTTCTCCTGACATGACCGCAGCAACAAATGAATCCGATGCGGTAGCAACCGAAGAAAAACCGCCTGCAAAAGAAAAAATATCACAAATCAAGACCTTCAACGGTGCAAAACGTAACGACAGCGGGATTATTCGCAGCGGCGACATTGCCGCCGTCAGCGGGCTTACAAGTGCAAAAACAGGCATGTTTGTCGGCTCTCTCGGCTCGCTGACCGACACCGCACTTGTGCATCCGTTTTTACGTGTCAAGGTGACCCCCGCTGACGGCGATGCAAAAAAAATACCGCCTCTTGCGGCGGCACTCAAAGAATTATCGGACGAAGAACCCCATCTCGATGCAAAATGGGAAAACGGGCTGACGGAAATCACCATCAACACAACGGGCAGAATTCAGCTCGAAGTGCTTGACAATCTTTTAAAAGAACGCTATGACCTGCACGCGTCCTTTTCCCCGCCGACCGTTATTTACAAAGAAACCCCGACCATGGCGGGCACTGGCGGTGCGCGGTACACGATGCCAAAACCCTGTTGGGCATGCGTGGATTTTCACTTTGAACCCATGCCGCGCGGCTACGGTGTTTCCTACCACGGCAAGCTCCCCTTTGACCAATGCCAGTATCGCTATCAGGCGCACATCCACACGTCATTCTTAAACACCTGCATTCCGCAGGGCTTATACGGTTGGGAAGTAACAGACTTCAAATGTACTTTAATCGGCGGTGAACATCATCTGATTCACACCCACCCGCTTGACTTTTTCGTGGCAACCCCGATGGCATTCATGAACACCTTGCAGAACACAGGCTCGACCATCCTTGAACCGCTGTTAAAAATACGCATCACTGCCCCCGCTGACCTTTCGGGTAAAATTTTGGGCGAGATCGTAAAAACGGGCGGCGAATGCGACAGCCCCGTTGTGCATTTGCAGACAATGCACACAGAAGCCATCATCCCCGTTGCAACAAGCATGGATCTGCCCACAAAAATTGCGGTGCTTTCCTCTGGCAAAGCGGTTTTAAGCCAACAGTTTTACGGCTACCGCGAATGCAAAGACGGCTCGGAGCACATTTCTCCGCGCCGCGGTGTGGACCCGCTTGACCGTTCCAAATGGATCCTTTGGGCAAGAGGGGCATATCAATAATGATAAAAAGACGGATTCCGTGCGAAATCCGTCTTTTTTGCTGTTTAATAGTCAAATACGTTTGTGTAATCCGTTCTCGGTTCCCCGGGAACATATTCGTCGAGTGTCAGCGACACCTGCGAACTTGAACCGTAAGCGGCGGCATACACGGTCAGGGTGATACTGTCGCCTGCTCTTTTGCCACTTAATGCAGAGCCGAAATCGTCCACATCGCGCACGGTTTTGCCGTCCACGGCGGTAATGACATCGCCTTCGTCCAATCCTGCGTGATCGGCGGCAGAGCCCGCTTCAACGGCAACGATATAGCAACCGTACGGCAGGCCGTTGGAACGGCTTGTGTTGGTATAAAGCGACACCCCGACCGACGGCTTGCCCGTAACATAACCGACATTGACGATATCCGAAATCATATACTTGACATCGTCGATCGGAATACAGAAGCCGAGACCTTCGATGGTGCTCGATGCGTATTTTGCACTTGCAATGCCAACCACTTCGCCTTTGGCATTGAAAACGGGGCCGCCCGAATTGCCCGAGTTGATGGCGGCATCGGTCTGGAACATATTGATAACAGAGCCCGTTTCGGTGGTGACGGAACGTTCAAGATAACTGACAACTCCCTGTGTGAGAGTATATTGCAATTCACCGAGCGCATTGCCGATGATCAGCAAAGTGTCACCGACTTCAAGGGATTTACTGTCACCCAATTCCACAGCCTGGAAAGTACCGCTGACCTTGAGCACGGCAATGTCGTTGCTTTCTTCAAAGCCGACTAATTTTGCACTGTGCTCCTTGCCGTCATAGTCGGTGGCAATAAAGGTGGTGGCACCCTCCACAACGTGATAATTGGTCAGAATATAACCGTCTTCAGTCAGGAAGAAGCCCGAGCCGGAAGACACAAATTCCTGCTGCTGTGAACCGAAGAAGAAGCCGTAATTCACGGTTCTGACACCCTTTGCAGTGATATTGACAACGGCATTGACATTCTGCTTGTAAATGTCGCTTGCGGTTGCGCTGTTTGCCACAGGCACGGTGGGTTCCGGTTGCGTTTGTGTTTGGGTAGGTGCGGTTGTGTCGGGTTGCTGTTCATAAATATTGATATTGTATGACCCCGTTGTGGAAGCAGTGGTCATGGTTGCTTTGAATTCCTGCAAAGCATCTTTGACTGCTGATTTCGAAGACACATAGCCCGAAACACTGCCCACCACAAGGCACAGCACAAGGCACAAAAACACCTGCCCGAAGGACATTCTGCTTTTGGGCTTTTTTTCTTTTTTCTCTTTCTTTTGCTTTTTGGACTTTACCGTTTTTGCGGCGGTTTCCGTTTTGGGTGCGGAATACGGATTCGCATTCTGCTGCGGTGCCGTGTAATAAGAATACTGCGGTTTGGGAGCAGAATAAGCGGGTTCCTGTTGCGGTTGCACAGGCGGTGCATAAGACTGTGCCTGCGTTTTTTCGGCAGGTTGCGGCTGTTGATAACGCGAATAAGCGTAGGTGCAACCGTTATCGGTCGGATTCGTTGAACGATAAAATGAATCCACTTTCTGCTGCACGGTCTGCACTTTTTCTTCCTGCACAGGTTGTTCGGCAACGGGTGTTTCCGTCACCGGCGCAGATTCAACCGCCGGCTCTTTATTTTCCGTTTCCTTTTCTGTTTTTACAGGCATGGGATTGCCAAACAAATCGAAACGATTTTCATCCATTGAAAAGTCATCCTTTCTGCAACAAAAAAACGATTATCGTTTTCTTGTTCTCATACTAAATGCACATACTTAAAGATGGCTGAAAATGAACAAAATCAAATGAGTTTATACATGGAAGAAGCGGCTTCTTTGGTGGTGTGTTCGCGGATGTCCAGCACCTGCGCTTTCATAAGATTAGCGCCCATCTGAATAGCAATCACATCACCGACCTTAACTTCATAAGAGGCGCGGGCAACTTTGCCGTTGACTTCGACGTGCTTTGCATCGCACAGTTCGTTTGCAACGGTGCGGCGCTTGACAAGGCGGGATACTTTTAAAAATTTATCGAGTCGCATATATAAAAATCCTTTCTTGGCGGAATTACTCACAAAAAACCAAAACGGGAGAGAAAACATCTCTCCCGCCGGGTTTGCATTTTCACTTATTTTGCAACAGCTTCCTTCAGAGCCTTGCCGGCTTTGAAAGCGGGAACCTTTGCTGCGGGGATGGTGATGGCTTCCTTGGTTGCGGGGTTGATTCCCTGCTTTTCGGCTCTTTCGCGAACCTCGAAGGTACCAAAACCGATGAGCTGAACAGCTTCGCCGGAAGCCAGTGCTTCGGTGATAGCATCCAGAACAGCGTTAACAGCAGCGTCTGCGCACTTCTTGGAAATGTTTTCCTTTGCGGCAACAGCAGCGATGAGTTCGGTTTTATTCATTGTGTTTTCCTCCTTTTTATTTCCAATAGCCTCGCTGAAACCAGCTTATGCTAATGAATTCCTTTTTACTTCGTCCCAAAGGCAGTCAAGCTCTTCAATGGACGAATTTTTCATGTCGATTCCGCGTTCAACAGCAAGTGCTTCCACCCCTGCAAAGCGGTTGCGGAACTTGTCGGTTGCGGCGGTGAGGGCTTCTTCGGCATCCACCTTCACAAAACGCGAAACATTGACAACGGCAAACAGCAGGTCACCGAGTTCGTCGGCAATGTGCTCCTGATTCCCTTCTGCAACGGCCGCCTTCAGTTCGGCAAGCTCTTCGGGAATTTTATCGAATGCACCCGAAACATCAGACCAATCGAATCCTGCTTTTGCGGCTTTGTGCTGAATTTTGGAACTGCGCATCAAAGCGGGCAGTTCACGCGGGACGGAATCAATGGCCTGCGTGGTAGTTTCGTGATGTTTGGAATTGCGTTTGATCGCATCCCAGTTGCTGAGCACCTCATCGGTATCCGCCACATTCACTTCACCGAACACATGCGGATGGCGTTCAACCAATTTTTTGCAGATGCCGTCGCACACTTCGGCAAAGGAAAACTCCTCTGCTTCCTGCGACAGGCGGGAATGAAACACAACCTGCATGAGCAGATCGCCCAATTCTTCCTGCAGCATTACGGGACTTTTTTTGTTGATCGCTTCAATGACTTCGTAGGTTTCTTCAATCAGATCTTTTTTGATGCTCTCATGAGTCTGCTCGGCATCCCACGGACAGCCGCCGGGAGAACGCAGAATTTCCATAATCTGCAACAGATCTTCGATTGTGTATTGTTCTTTAAACTGAAAACCCGTAATCATGTGTTATTTCGATTCCTTTTCATTTTTGCGACTTTATCTATTTTAACCTATAAGTTTGTATTTTTCAAGTACTTTAGCAATTTTTTCTCCCTTGGGGAGCATTTTTATATCACTTTTCGGCAAACTTCTGCTCAAAAGCAGGGTAACTGCATACACAACCACTGCCGCCGCCACGGCAAAACCGCAGGCAATGTTCTCTCCGTTGAGCACGGAAATGCCTTCGAAACCGCCAAACAGCTTCTCGAACAAGGTGTTGACACACCATGCCGCACCGCCTGCACACACAGCACAAAACAGCGGTTTGAACACGGCAGACATCCAGTTGAGCCTGATTTTTGTGGCTTTCAGAAGACTGAACAGACAAATGGCATCAATGGTCAGATTGCAAAGGAAGGAGCCGATTGCGGCACCTTTCATATTGACAGACGGAAGGCCGACCAGAATAAAGTTTGCGATGATTTTTACCACCGCACCGCAGGCAATGGCAACAATGGGAACCTTTTCTTTGCTGACAGCCTGCAACATGGAAACAAGCGGCTGTTCGATGGCAAGCAGAAACACGGTAAGCCCGTAAATAACAAGCACGGGGGCGATGTGTTCAATGGCAAGGGCATTTTTTTCGGAAAGCCCGTAGAATAGGGAAAGCACATCTTCGCTGAGCACGGCAAGGCCGATGCCGGCGGGAAATGCGATCATCAGGGTCATACGAACAACCGATTCGATGGAGGTTTTGATGCCGTTTTCATCGCGGTTCATCCACATTTCGCGAAGAACGGGCAAGGCACTCAAGCCGAGGGTGATGGTGAATGTGGGAACAAGGTTTTTGAACTCAAGAACGGTGTCATAGGCACCGAACAAATAGTCCTTGAGTTCGGTGGTGGCGGTGAAACCGAGGGTTTGCACCACATTGGCAAATTCAGAATTGAACAGGCTTGGGAATTCATCAAGCACATATTGCAGACGGTTCTGCACCGTCCAGTTATCAATGAGCGTGGTCACATTGGAAACGATGGCGCTTGTTGCCATGGGAACAGACAGGGTAAGAAGCTGTTTGCGCAGGGTTTTGGCGGGCAGACTTTCGGGCGAAGACAGCAATTCTGCTTCCGTGATGCCGTCCTTTTTGCTGCGGTAGCGGATAAACAGATACAGAAAACTGAAGATGGAGCCGATGGTGACACCTGCAATGGCACCTGCCGCGGCATAAGCACTGACAGTATCGGAAACGACATTATTGAGCACGGGAATTTTGTCGAGGAACGGAATCACACCTGCGGTGACAAGGTTGATGGCAACAAAACCGAAAATAAGTTTGCCTGCCGCTTCATAAATCTGCGACATGGCGGAAGGGGTCATGTTGCGCATACCCTGATAATAGCCGCGGTAGCTGGACATGATGCAGCAGAAGAACATGGACGGAGCCAGCGTGAGAATGGCGGGAATGGCATTGAGCATGTTGACAGATAAGGCATAGGGATAAGCCAGAAGCAACACCAACACCGTGCAGACAATACCCATGGTGATGAACAACTGATTGGATGCCTTCATGAGGGTGCGGACATCTTTGAACCGTTCCTTGGCGGCATATTCCGCAACCATACGCGACACGGCGGTTGGAAGCCCTGCAAGGGCAATGGAATAAATGGGAGTATAAATATTATATGCGGTCGCGTAATAAGCTCTGCCTTCAAAGCTGATGGCATAGGTCATATAGATTTTGAAAAAGACGCTGATGATCTTCACCACAACGACTGCCATGGAAAGAATCATTGCACCGTTGAGCAGGGATTGCTTTTTGCGTTCTGCCATGTTTTCCTCTCCCTTTTTTTGCTGTTGATCGGTTTATTTATATGCGCACTTCACCGTAAAAAGAAGCAATGCGGTCTTTGCGGGCAAGCAGCTCGTCAAAACGGCTGACATATTCATAAGGATATTTAAAATTGAAGATGCGTTCGATTTTTGCGGAATGCGGGTCTTTGAGTTTGGTGACCGCACCACCGCCCGAAGCGAGCACGGTGTGGACTTCTTCCATCATATAAACATTGTAGATGCACTCTTTGCCCGGCTTGCACCAGCCGACATTTTCAAGATTGCCGATGCACTTGCTCTGACGGTACATATAATACGGCTTATAGCCTGCCGCGGTGAGCAGTTCACTTGCCGTGTCGAGCATCTGCACGGTGTCCTTGGCGGCTTTGTGCCATTCGTGCTCGGTGACAAGCTCACTTGAGCGTTTGAGGGCAAGGGTGTGCACGGTGATGTTTTCGGGGTCGAGTGCAATTGCCTGCCGAATGCTGTCGGCAAAACTGTCGGGGCTATCCCCGGGAAGACCTGCAATGAGGTCCATATTGATATTATCAAACCCGATTTCACGGGCGGTATTGAAAGCGGAATAAAAATCTGCCACGGTGTGCTTTCTGCCGATCAGGCTAAGCACATTGTCGTTGAAGGTCTGGGGGTTTACACTGATGCGGGTGACTCCTGCATCAAACAAAACCTGCAATTTTTCCCTTGTGATGGTGTCGGGTCTGCCCGCTTCGACGGTGTATTCACGCACCTTTGCAAGGTCGATGGCGTTTTTTACGGCATCGGTGATTTCCTTCAATTGTTCTGCGGTAAGCGAGGTCGGCGTGCCGCCGCCGATATAAAACGACAGCGTCTGCAAACCCAATTCGTCTGCAATGCGGGCATTTTCCGTGATTTCACGGCACAAAAGTGCAGTGTAGTCGGGAATGAGTTTTGCCGCCTGCTTGACGGAATGCGACACAAACGAGCAATAACTGCAACGGCTGGGGCAAAACGGAACAGAGGCATACTGCGACACACTGTTTTCGTCCGACAGTGCCACCACGGCATCTTCCGCTTCTGCCACACTGACGGCAAGTTGAGCCTTCGCAGGGCTGACTTCGAGGAAATTCACAAAACGGTCGATGGCCTTTTCCACACCGAATTGTTCAATATAAGAACGCATGAGTTTGGACGGACGCACACCCGTCATCAATCCCCACGGCGGCTTGTAGCCGGTTAATTCAGTCAGGCATTCGCACAGTGCGGATGCCATCAGCCATTCGCCGTCTGCGCACAGCAGTTGGGCATCGGTTGCAAAGCGGGTGGCTGTTGCCGTTTGATTGTGCAAAACGGCTTTTGCAAAAAGATCTGCCCCGCCGTCTGTTTTTGTAAGAATGGTCGAAAACATCCCGTCCGTATCGGGCAGGTCTTCTTCGAGTGTGACAATCTTTTCCATGGGGAAAAAGATGCGCACGATGTTTTCCATTTCAAACAGATAGTCGTGGTTTTTGCAGATCAGAAACATATATTTTCTCCGTTTTTACAGATACGGATTGTATTTTCTTTCGTGGACAAGGGTGGTTTCTTCGTTGTGGCCGGGCAGCACACGCAGATCATCGGCAAGGGCAGACAATCTTTGCAGGGACTGCTTCATCTTCACGGCATCACCGCCGGGGAAATCGACTCTGCCGCAGGTTTCCTTAAACAGTGTATCGCCCGAAAACAGCGTTTCGCCGCAAAGATAGCAGACGCTGCCCTCGGTATGCCCGGGGGTATGCAAAACTTTGATAACACTTTCACCAAGTTGAATTTCATCCCCTTCGGCTACGGTGATATCGGCATAATATTCCAGTTTTTTGGCAGGCTCCCAACGGCAAAGCGCCTTTTCGCGGTCGTGCAGGCAATCTGCATCCGCGGCATGAATAACGATTTTGCCGCCGAAGTTTTCGAGCATATCGCCAAGGCCCAGAATGTGGTCAAAATGGCCGTGGGTCAGCAGAATATATTCAACCCCGTCGGGGGCATTTTCCTTGAGGAATTCAATTTGCCTTGTACGGATGGGCGGACAGTCCACAATGGCCTTTTTGCCGCTGGCAACATCCGTGACAAGATATAAATTCGTTCCGATGGAACTACTTGTAATTACCTTAATATCAATCATTTTTTACACCATGTATCTGAATCAAAAAGAATGGTTACGGGGCCGTCGTTGAGAAGCGATACCTTCATATCGGCACCGAACATGCCGTGTTCGACCTTGCGAACCCCTTGCGAAATGAGCTGTTGCATGAAATATTCATACAGGCGGTCGGCTTCTGCGGGCTTTGCAGAGGGGGTAAAGGACGGGCGGTTGCCTTTGCGAACATCTGCACACAAAGTGAACTGCGAAACCACAAGAATTTCGCCGTCGATATCCAGCACACTGCGGTTCATTTTGCCGTTTTCATCTTCAAAAACACGAAGCAAAGCCGTTTTGGATGCGAGCACATCGGCTTCTTTTTCGGTGTCGCCGTCCATGACACCGAGAAGCACAAGAAAACCTTGCCTGATTTCACCGATTGTCTGTCCTTCCACTTTTACGCAAGCCTCGGACACTCTTTGGATAACTGCTTTCATACTTTTATACCCCTCCGCGGTCTACACTGAGAATGCCGTCTAATTTTTCAAGCCTTGCCATGACCGTGCGCAGATGTTCCACGCCGTTGACGGTGGCGGTCAGGTAAATCAGTTTTCTTCCATCCTTGGTGTCGCGGGTGTTCACACTCTGCACAATAATATGCAAACTTTCGAGTGCATCAAAGACCTTGCTCATGGGCAGTTTGCCTGCAAGGCAGGTCAGAATGAGCGAAGCGTTGAATTCGGTCTTAACATTGGCACCCCAATACACACCGATCCAGCGTTCGGGCTCGCTTGCAAGGGAAATCACGCTCGGCACATTGGTGCAATCGCGTTTGTGGACGGAAATGCCGTGTCCTCTTGTGATGAAGCCGATGATATCGTCCCCCGGAATGGGGCTGCAACAGCGCGACAGTTTGACAAGGCAATTGTCGATGCCTTCCACAACAACGCCGTCACTGCTGACCGTGCGCTTGGGACGAGCCTGTGCGGTCTGTTTGGGTGCATCGGCATTGATGATCTTATTGGCTTCATCCTTAATCATGGGCATGATCTTGGAAAGCACAATACCGCCGTAGCCGATCGCGGCAAAGAAATCATCGGGTGTGGCACACTTCTGCTTGTCGCAGATGACCTCCATGAGCTTGATTTCCTGTTCTTCGGACAAGCGGATATTACTGCGGCGGATCTCACGCTCAACATCCTGCCTGCCTTCGATGATATTTTCTTCTCTGCGTTCTTTTTTGAACCATGCGCGGATCTTGCTGCGTGCTTCACTCGTGCGGACAATCTTCAGCCAGTCACGGCTGGGGCCTTTGCCCGGCTGCGAAGTGGTGAGCACCTCTACGATTTCGCCGTTTTTGAGGGTATAATCCAACGGTACAATACGTTTGTCTACCTTGGCACCCGTCATTTTGTTGCCGACAGCCGAGTGAATGGCATAAGCAAAGTCGATGACGGTTGATCCTGCGGGCAAGCTCATAACATCACCCTTGGGGGTAAAAACATAGACTTCTTCACGCACGATATCGGACTTGATGGCCGTGACGATATCCGCGGCATCGCCCGATTCATTCTGCGCTTCCAGAATGTGCGTGACCCAGCCGAGGCCCTTTTCGATGGCCTGCGCCTGATGGGAAGAATTGGTGTAGCCGAGTTTGTATTTCCAGTGTGCGGCAATACCGTATTCGGCGGTTTTGTGCATTTCCCATGTACGGATCTGCACTTCAAAGGGAATGCCTTCCTTGCCGATGAGGGTGGTATGCAGCGACTGATACATATTCGGTTTGGGAGTTGAAATATAGTCTTTGAATCTGCCCGGGATGGGCTTGAACATATCGTGAATGACACCTAAACAGTTGTAGCAATCGCCGACGGTATCGACGATAATACGGATGGCATAGATGTCGTAAATTTCTTCAAATTCCTTGCCGTGCATATACATTTTGCGATAAATGCCATGTACGGTCTTGATTCTGCCGCTGACTTCGGGATTTTCCACGATTTCGGAAACACGGTCTTTGACACGTGTTTTGATATCTTCTAAAAATTCCATACGAAGCGGTTCCTGCTCTGCCAATGCTTTTTCGATGTCGGCATACGCCACGGGGTCGAGGTTTGCAATGGCAAGGTCTTCGAGTTCATCCTTAACGGGACGAATACCGAGTCGGTGCGCAATGGGGGCATAAATTTCGATGGTTTCAAGGGAAATATCGCGCCGTTTCTGTTCGGGCTGGAACTGAATGGTGCGCATGTTGTGCAAACGGTCTGCCAGTTTGATGATGATAACACGGATGTCTTCACTCATGGCAAGAAGCAGCTTGCGCAGGTTTTCGGCCTGTTCGCTTTCGCGGCTCATGAAGGTGGGCTGGCGGTCGGACTGATTGTGTTTGTCAAGCGGCACCTTACCGAGTTTTGTAACGCCGTCCACAAGGGCGGAAATTTCGGCACCGAACATTTTGCGCAGTTGGGCAATGGTAACCGCGGTGTCTTCCGCCACATCGTGCAACAATGCCGCGGCAATGGACTGATAATCCATACCGAAGCCGATGAGGATCTCCGAAACCGCAATGGGGTGAATGATGTAGGGTTCCCCCGATCTGCGTTTCTGCCCTCTGTGAGCAGATTCCGAAAGCTCGTACGCCTTCCGCAGAATTGCTGCTTCTTCAGGCGTATAGGTTTGTTCAATGAGTTTTTCAAGCCTCGCAAATACATTTTCTTCCATCTTCTGCTCTCCTTTTCTTATAATTTCAATCACTATTATTCCGTATACCCCAGGCGTTTGAGAATTTCGGTCTGTGTCAGGTCCGTTTTGCCTGCATTTTGCGTGCAGGCATATACACCGTCACGGCATTGCAGAATACCAGCCTGCAACAAGGCTTGCAAAGCAACAGAAATGGCGCAGGCACGCTGCGGCACTTCATCCAGCCGCACAGACAGCACTTCCGTGTCGAATTTCCATTCGCCGTTTGTGCGGATATATTTATAAATTTTTGTGATCAACGCGCGGTCGGGACAAGCCTGTGCACGTTGGTTTTCCGTCAATTCTTCCTTGCGGCAGACACGGCGGAACAATGCAAGGGATGAAAACAACGCATTGTCGTCGATGCCCGCAGGACGAATGTCGCGGATCTGAATGCTGACGCGCGTTTCGCCCATATATATGTTTTTATCAATGCGGACTGCAAGATCCACAAGATCGCCTTTTTTGTAAGCAAAATCATCGGGCGACATACCGAACTGCACGGCGGTAATATGCGCACCGTTGCGCGAAAGCACCAGTCGCAGATGGCGGTTGTTGCCCATGCCTTTGATGCTGTCGATTTCCATGCCGAACAAACCGAACAAGGGTGCGGGATTGCCGGCACCGAAGGGTTCAAGATCCTGCAAGGCATCCAGTATGGAAACACTGATGTGGGCGGGATTCAAGCGGCAATCGATGGTTACGGACGGGAACACATCCCCTGTTTGGGCGGCATATTCGTTGATTTTGCGGCGGAATGCACCAATGTTTTCGGGCGCAACGGAAAAACCTGCCGCAAGCGTATGGCCGCCGAATTGCAACAATGTGTCACCCGCATAGGTGAGCGCTTCATAGAGTGAAAAGCCGTCAATGCTTCTGCCGGAGCCTTTTGCGGTGCCGTCCGATTCCTGCGTGATCACAATAGCAGGTCTGCCGTAGCGTTCTACAAGACGGGATGCAACGATACCGATAACACCGGCGTGCCAGTTTTTTCCGTCCACCACCAGCACACGGTCATTGCGCTGTTCGGGATGGGCATCGAGGTATTCTTCCACCTGTGCAAAAATGGCGCTTTCCGTTTCCTGGCGTTCCACATTGGCACGGTCAATTTCCTTTGCAAGGCGCTCGGCTTCGGCAGGGTCTTCCGTCAGAAGCAATTGCAAGGCTTGCCATGCACTGCCCATTCTGCCTGCCGCATTGATACGGGGAGCCAGAGTGAAGGCAATGCCGAGGGAATTGAGTTCTTTGTCTGCACTGCCGGCAACACGGCGCAGTGCTTCAATGCCGCAACGCGAATACCTGTTCATATTTGCAAGGCCTGCAAGCACGATGAGCCGGTTTTCACGCATCAGCGGAACAATATCGGCCACCGTGCCGATGGCAACAATATCTGCATAGTCATCCAGCAAGGAATCGTAGTCGCCGTCTTCCAGAGCCGCCGCCAGTTTCAGAGCAACACCGACACCTGCCAGTTCTTTGAACGGGCTTTCGTCGTCTGCACGCCATGGGTCCACAACAGCACAGCAATCGGGCAACACTTCGCCGGCACGGTGGTGGTCCGTTACCACAAGATCCACACCGAGTGTTTTTAAAAGTTCGGCTTCGGCAATGGCGCCGATGCCGTTGTCTACCGTTACAATGAGCGTTGTACCGCCTTCTGCAATGCGCCGGCAGACTGCATCGGAAAGGCCGTAGCCTTCATTCATACGCGACGGAATGTAGGCATATACATCCGCACCGATCATTTCAAGATATGAATACAGCAATGCCGTTGCGGTGACACCGTCTGCATCATAGTCGCCGAATACGGTGATCTTTTCTTCCCGCTCAACGGCAAGACGGATTCTGTCAACAGCCTTGTCCATATCTTTGAGCAACCACGGATCGCTCAACTGCGAACGCATATCCAGAAACGCCGTCACATCGGCAACAGTTTGAAAACCTCTTGCATTGAGCACGAGTGCCGCGAATTCATTGACACCGCACTCTGCCGCCACTGCAGCAGCCGCTGTTTTATCATATTGTGCCACATTCCATTTCTTGCGTCCCAAAATACATACTCCTAAAGTGCATAATAATCGATTTTTTTATTTTATCATTTTTTTGCAAGCATTGCAAGCCCTTTGCCGACTGTTTTTATATTTTATAATAAAACATACCGCCCTTTCGCAAGCGGAAAAAGCGGCATCTGCTATTTTTTAATATTATTGCGGCAACAATGCGCGGATGAGTTCTGCGCAAATGCTGTAAATACCCGTCTGCGGGTCGGTTGCATAGCGTGCGCCCGAAGTCAGCACCACAACCCCGTCTTTGGCGGCAGGATCAAACAAAAAACAAGCATACATTCCGTAAGCACTGCCGGTATGTGCATAAACGGTTCTGTCTTCCACTGCACCTTCATAGATAAAACTACCCAATCCGACCAACTCACCGCCGTTATTAAACTGCACTCGCAAAAGCTCGGCAACACTTTTTTTGCTCAGAAGGCGTGTGCCGTCTGCCGCACAACCGTCATTGAGAAGTACGCAAAGCAGTTGGGCATAATCCGTTGCGGAGATAATCAGATTACCCTGTGTCAGATGTACGGTTTGTCCCAATACCGGATGAAACCGAGTTGATAAAAGAGGCTTTACCGCAGAATCTCCATCATATAAAACACCGATTTCCTCAGCATTCTCAACGGAAACTGGAAGATATCCGCCGTCCAATTGCAAAGGATCCAGAAACAAGGACTGTGCAAGCTCTTCAAAACATACCCCGCTTGCAAGTTCACAGACGGAACCAACCAACGCATTACTGAGATTGCTGTAAGAATGTGCACTGCCGGGTTTATACGCAAAAAACGTACTTCTGTCCGTCAGTAATTGCTTGATGGAGATGGAGGATGCGTTACCAAGAGAAATATCAAACAGCCTGCCGTCGGCAACAGAAGCGGTGTGGGTCATCAGCATGCGGGGGGTGATCGGCGTATCGGGATAAGCAGGATTGCGCACACTGAAACCGTAATAATCGCTGATATCCGCATCCAACGAAGCCCGTCCGCTGTCAACAAGTGCCATAAAAATCATATTTGTGAAAAGTTTGGAAAGAGAGGCAACGCGGTATTTTGTGTTCTGCGTGACCGCTTTTCCGCTTTCACGGTCTGCCAGTCCGAATACATAACTCCCCGTCACAAATCCGTTTTCAATTACGGCACACTGCACACCGACGGCAGAATACTTTTCACTGATGATATCCAATTCGTCATTGCTGATTTCAAGCACATTTTCTGCGAATGATGCTTGTTGAAATTCTGATTCAATCGGTGCATCTGCCGCTTCAATGCGTCGGTATACCGTATCGGAAGCCGAAACCAACGACGTCCAAACAGACAGATCTGCACTTACACTTTTACCTGCCTTTGCTTCGCTATTACAGAAATAAAAAGCGCCTAAACTCAACAAAACAGCAATAATAAAAACCGGTAAAGCGTATTTCTTCATTATTTTCACCATATTTTTCCTTTTGTTTCCAAAAGCAGTTTTCACAACCCAAATCAACATTATTCACAAAAAACCTAAAAAATTCTTAATTTTTTCAAAAAAAGAAGCATCCGCAAAAGCGGATGCTTTCCGAATGAAAATCAGTTATTCAATGCAAACTGATAGATCGGCCAACTCGATACATCTTCCAGTGCAACACTTGCCCGAAGAATCAATCGCGCGTCTCCTGCATCAAGGACTCCGTTGTCATTGATATCACCAATCTGCACAATGTCGCCATTGGAAACTTCCAGACCGACACTGGCACGAAGAACGTATCTTGCATCGCCGCTGTTAACAATGCCGTTAAAATCCACATCTCCTGCTTCAATAAGCAATGTATCTTTGTTCACAAAAACATAGATTGCGTAAGTCAGAAGTTGCCCTTCGCAGTTAACGGTTACATTGTATATACCGCTGTTTTCAAGCGACGGGGCAGAAATGATGAGTCCTTGCGAAATGATGGCAGTTGAGCCGTCGGAATAGTTGGCCTTCACCTGCAAACCTCTTGTGTCGAGCACATCACCGATCTGATACAGGATCTTTTCAGGCAAGCCGACCAAAGAAACCGATTCAATAACGGGTTCGCGGTAGTTGCGCTCCCACACCGCATTAACATAAATGTCGGTTATTTCACCTTTCAGCGAAATGCTTGCCCCCGGCTGCAACACTTCTGCGCCGTTTTCAGACTGGTACTGCCAGCCATTGAAGGTATAACCGCTGCGCACGGGAATATCCGTACTGAGTTTCACGGTTGCTTCCCATACGGCATACAGCCTGGTATCCATACTGAACGGGTAACTTGCCCCCGTAGTGTACATGACACTGGTGCCATAGGGGGAGGTTGTCCATCCTGTGTTAACAGGTTTAAAACTCTGCAATGCGGGCATGCAACGACCGCCGTTGGGAATGTAATTAACATAGCACGGATCATACTCCGCAGTCGGCATTTTTACACTTTCATTTTTCTTCACAAACTGCGAATAGGAAGACAGTTTACCGCCCGTTGCATCAAAAGAAACAGTATAGCCCGCAATTTCCTGATCGCGCTGGAAATAGTAGTAAACGGGAAGCGAAGACTGTTCGCCCGAAATGTTGCTGTGGGCAACAATTTTCAGACGAATCCATTTGCCGGCATATTTCGAAAGCACATCCGCCGACAAGGACAAGGAGTTGGCATTGCGGGTTTGATCGGTTGTGTACAAATCCTTGCCGTTTTCATTTGCTCTTGCAGGATTCGGCGAACCCGACAAAATACGAACATTGTAAGTATAATAATTACCTGTCGATGTCCACACAACACTCAAGCCGCCCTCTGCCGATATCGTACCGTTGTATGTGCCCGCATAATGCGTGGAATACTTGGTGGGAATGACCGCAGGGGACGAAAGCATGGGAACATCAAGACGTTTGACAGATGTGGTAAAATACAACGTTGTGCCCGAGCCGATTGCTTTTGTGCCGGAGGCATCTGAATAAGCAACCACTTTTACACTGTAGCGGCTGCCGGACTGCAATGCTTCCTGCAGGTTGGCATTGCTGCTTTGCAAAAGCGAAACGCTTGTTACGGAAGCAGAAACCAACACATTGTTTGCAATTGTTTTCTGCACGGCATTGGAGTTATTGACAAGGGCAATGGTATAGCGGTAAGACAGCGCATTCGGCACCGCCCCCCATATGAGCGAGCCGGGAGAAGTTGCACTGATTTCAGATCCGTTCACAGGGGAAGTCACTGTGGGATCCACGATTTTGCTGTATTTGGGCCAATAGGTATCTCTGGCCAAAACGGCGCGAACAGCCCAGTCGGAAGACATACAGCCTTCGTAGTTTTCTGCAAAATAATAGGCAGCATCGTAGGCTCCCTGTGCGGTATCGGGGTATGTTTTGAGCTTGGTGTGCACCTTGTTGTAGTAGCCGTTGCCGGCATAGGAATCCTTGCCTGTCAGCTCATGGCGGAAGAATGCAAGCTGTGCATTGATATCCGCGGAATCAAGCCCCTGACTCGAACACCAGTTCAGCAGTTTGTCGAGGCGGTAGTTCCACTGGAAAATACCGTAGGCATTGCCGTTGTCGCCCCAGCATCCGGGGTCAAAATCACATTCACGCTCAACATTTGCAAGAATTGCAACCGTAACAGCCGTATTATAACCCATCACCTGTGTGCAATAATCATAAATGATTTTTTCATTGGCTGCCGCCTGCGCGCTGGTGATAGCCTTCGCCTGCATAGGAACAATGGTCGGAAGAATGCCGCCCCAAAGCAAAAACAAGGATAAAATAATACAGACACACTTTCGCATCGTCTTTTTCATTCTTTCCCTCCGTAATCGGCATCGGTCTTCAAATCCGCTTTCGGGCTTTTTGATGCCCGGTTCCCGATGCCCAGAATTATGGTTTTTTGAATCTATTCTAAAGACAGCAGATCATTGCCGTTGATTGCTGTCGTATTTTTTTCAACGGAAAGCAGGTGCATTATAACACATATTTTTGCTTTTGTCAAATTTTGAACGTTGTATCATTATGGTAAAAAATAATATGATGTTTTTTAATTCATTATATTTACACTTTTTCCTGTTTTTGTACAAAATAAAGCGGCAACCGAAGTTACCGCTTATGCTATAAAATTTGCTGAAAGCCTGCTTCGTTTTTTAATCAGCATCGCAAGCCACAAGGTCTTCAAATGTTTCTCTGCGCACACCGATTCGGTTTTCGTTTCCGTTCAGAATCACCAGTGCGGGGCGGGGCAGACGGTTGTAATTGGATGCCATGGAGTAGTTATAAGCACCCGTTGTGAGCACCGCAATGATGTCGCCGCGTTCAGCCGAAGCCATACGCAGATTTTCCTGCAGGATATCGCCGCTTTCACAGCATCTGCCGACCACGGAGCAAAGGCAATCCGTTGCTTTGTCGGCACGGGAGGCATTGACCACGGTGTAGGGTGCTTCATACAGCGCATAGCGGGGGTTGTCCGGCATGCCGCCGTCCACGGAAACATAGGTTTTGCCGTTGGGGGTGTGCTTGACCGAGCCTGCGGTGTAAAGGGTTGTGCCGGCTGCGGCAACAATGCTTCTGCCGGGTTCCAGCAGAATCTTCGGACAAGGCATCATCAGCGCATCACAGATCTTTTTGATTTCAGCCGCCATGGCACGGATGTATGCCGCATAATCGGGGGTGGGATGGCAAGGCAGATACCTTGCGCCGAAGCCGCCGCCGAGGTTGCAGAATTCCGTAACATAGCCGTGCTTTGTTTGCATTTCCTTAATAAAACGCAACATGATTTCGCCCGCCTGCACAAAGGGGTCGATGTCAAACACCTGCGAGCCGACGTGGCAATGGAAGCCGCGCAGATCAATGCCGTTCATGGCAAGCGCCTGCAGAGCAATCACTTCCGCCTGACCGTTTTCGATAACAGAGCCGAACTTGGAATCGACCGTGCCCGTGGTGATTGCCTTGTGGGTATGCGGGTCGATACCGGGGGTCAGACGAAGCAGAATCTTCTGCTTGATGCCTCTGCTTTCGGCTTCCCTGTTCACGGCGTTGAGTTCATGGCAGTTGTCTACAATGAAATAGCCGACACCGCAGTCCATTGCAAAAGCAATGTCGAAATCGGTTTTGTTGTTGCCGTGGAAGAAGGCTTTTTCAAGCGGGAAGCCCGCTTTTTTGGCGGTGAAAAGTTCGCCTGAAGAAACAAGGTCTGTGCCCATGCCTTCGCTTGCGGCAATTTTATAGATGCCCGTAAAGCTCAGCGCCTTGCTTGCAAGAAGCGGCATGGAGCCTTCGGGGAAGCATTCCTTGACCGTTTGCACATAGGCACGGCAGTTTGCACGCACAAGCTGCTCATCCAGCAGATACAGCGGTGTGCCGTATTGTGCGGCAAGGTCGGCACAATCCTGACCGCTGACGGTCAGATGCCCCTTGTCATTGATATTCAGATTGGGATGGATCAGAAAATCCTGCATCGTTCATCATCCTTTTTATATCAGATCACGCATGGAATAAAGGCCGGGTTCTTTGCCGCAAAGGAACTGTGCGGCGGCAAGTGCACCTTCCGCAAAAATATCACGGCTTTCGGCCTTGTGGCGCAGGGTGATGGTTTCATTGCCCGTGGCAACCCAAACCTCGTGCATACCCGTTTCGTTGCCCATGCGCAGGGCGTGCATGCCGATTTCATCGGCTGTGCGCGGGCACATACCGCTTCTGCCGTCCTGACGAACCGCTTCGGGGCGCACCTCTTTGATGGCATCAAACAGCATCACGGCTGTGCCGGAGGGGGCATCGAGTTTGCGGTTGTGGTGGCATTCCACGATTTCCACGTTGGCTTCGGGGAAACAGGAAGCGGCTTTCTTGGCAAGCTCCACAAGCAGCGCAACGCCCAGCGACATATTCGCACTCATAAACACGGGCACACTTTCACTCGCTTTGAGCACAGCGGCCTTTTCTTCTTCGGTAAGCCCCGTTGTGCAAAGCACAAGCGGCAGTTTGCGGTTGACCGCATAAGCGGCAACAGACGGAGCTGCGACATGGTTGGAAAAGTCGATGATGACATCCGCTTCACCGTAATAATCATTCACGCAGGCAAGAAATTCCCCGCCCGTGAAATCCACAGCGGCGGCAAGGGAAGAATCCTTCACACCGTCGTTTATCATGCGGCGCAGAACCGTACCCATACGGCCTGCGGCACCGTTGAGAACTACTTTCATCGGTTAATTCCTCAAACGTTCAGACCCTGCTCACGCATAAGAGCGAGCATGTTCTGCTTGTGTGCATCTTCCATGGGAGTCAGCGGCAGACGGAGTCTGTCTTCGCAGAATCCCATAGCGGCCATAGCGGCCTTCACGGGGATGGGATTGACTTCGCAGAACAGCGCATCAATGAGTGCATGGAAGCGGTACTGCATGTTGGCGGCACCCCATACATCGCCCGAGAAGAAGCGGTTGCAGATTTCCATGGTTTCCTTGGGAAGAATGTTGGAAAGAACGGAAATACAGCCGACACCGCCCAAAGACATCAGCGGAACGATCTGATCGTCATTGCCCGAATACAGATCAAGCTTGCCGTGCACCTTGCTCATGGTTTCAACGATTTTAGAAATGTTGCCGTTTGCTTCCTTGATACCGACAATGTTGGGATGGTCGGCAAGGGCTGCATAGGTGTCGGGTTCGATGTTGACACCCGTTCTGGTGGGAACGTTATAAAGAATAACGGGAACAGAAGAAGCATCTGCAATTTCCGTGTACATGCTGATAAGACCCTTCTGGGTTGCCTTGTTGTAATAAGGAGTAACAGACAGAACGCCGTCGGCACCTGCTTTGCAGGCGTGTTCAACGAGGTCAAGTGCATAAGCGGTATCGTTGCTGCCTACACCTGCAATCATGGGCACTCTGCCCGCAATGCGCTTTGCGGAATAGGCAAAAATTTCGCGATGTTCATCGTCAGACAATGTGGATGCTTCGCCGGATGTGCCGGCAATAACAAGGCCGTCAATGCCGCAGTCAATCTGCCAATCGATGATTTTGCCGAGGGCATCGTAATCAATGCCGTTTTCATTAAAGGGGGTGATGAGGGCGGTAGCAACGCCCTTAAAAAGTGTTTTCTTTTCCATTTTTATATTCCTCCGGATGATTGGTTTAAAGGTTACACGCTGAAAAAATGCCGCCGACAGGCAAGTCGGCAGCATCATACAAGCTGAAACAGAATACTTCCGCAAAAGAAGTATGTTCAGTAGCACTCCGCAGCCGCGACAGTCATACGCATCTTATTGCATACACCCAGGCAAGTTCCGACATAAAAACTTCCTTCGGCGCCGTGCCCCTTTTGCCCGTACAACGGAATCGTCACTTCCTTGGCATACGGGTTACTGATGACATAACGCACCTCTACCTTTGTCGTTATTATATCAGCCGTTTATTATTTTGTCAACACCTTTTCGATCTATTACGGATAAAAAAACAAGCGGTGAAAAGCACCGCCTGAAAAAACTTATTTGCTGTAGTCGATTTCGACCTTGCCCTTTGTGGAACGGGCATATTCCATCAAAAGCACCGTATGCACTGCATGCTTGCCGGCATCGTCGAGATAAGCTATCTTTTCGATGATATCCTTTGCTTCTTCATTGAAGGAAACGGGATACAGTCCGTCGACCAGTTTGATATCAAGCAGGCTGCACATTTTGCAAACGGTTTCAAAGGCAGTGCCGCTGACCCCCTTCTTGAGTGCGCTGACAACCGTGGACTGCGGAATGCCGAGTTCTTCGGAGAAGCGACGAACGCTCTTGTACTTGGTTTTGATGTTCTTTTTGATGATCGGAGTTAAACCATCCATTTTCTTTTACCACCTTATTTTAATTTTCCAACATTGAAATTGCATGCTGTTCTTACCCGCAAAAGCTGATAAAACCGGGCAACGAATCCGGCATTTTCAGGTGTTTGATTTTGCAGATAAGCCAACGCCCACGATTTTTGATTTTAGCACATCATTTTGCGAAAGTCAATATATTTTGCTAAAATACAACCGAATCTGATAATTTTCAATATTTTCAGCGAATATGCTGCACACAGGTTCCTACAACTTCACGCACATAAGCGGGGTTATCGGTAATGATTCCGTCCACACCCAGCAACAGCATGCGTTTGATGTCTTCTTCCTCATTCACCGTCCACACATTCACAACCATCCCTTTTTTATGTGCCCACTTCACAAGCGGCGCGCTGACCAGTTTGTGCAAGGGGTGAATGCAATCGCATTTTGTGAAACGCACCATAGCGGCGGGCCACACAACGGGGTAGCAAGCGGAAGGATTGTTGGACGGATACAAAAATCCTGTCGGAATGGCAGGAGCACACTGCTTGACATAGCGCAGAATCTGCACACTGAAGCTGGAAATGAGCAAACGGTCGGTAAGGCCGTATTCTTCAACGGCAGCCAATGTTTTTTCAACCAGTTCTTTCAGCCTTGAGGGCGGACGTTTGATTTCAATATTAAGCACTTTTATATCTGCTTTTTTTGCAACGGCAAGGAATTCATTGAGTGTGGGAATGGTTGTGCCTTTGAACTCCTCCCCATACCATGCACCGAAGTCAAAGCGGCGCAGTTCTTCGAGGGTCATTTTTTCAATAAAGCCCGTGCCGTTTGAGGTTTCATCGATGTCGTAATTATGGCAGATGACAGGAATGCCGTCCTTGGTCAGATGCACATCGGTTTCAAATCCGTCTGCAAGGTCTGCAACGGCTCTTTCAAAAGAGGGAATAGTGTTCTGCGGAGCACAGGCTTTGGCACCGCGGTGCGCAATAATATTGGGAACCATAGTTTATCCTCACTTTGCGGCAGAAAGAACCGTTTCCAGATCGAGTGTGATGTTGTTGTATACGGGCGTATTCATCATTTTGTTGTTGCATTCCGTGTTATAGAACTTCTCGGGTGATTTTTCGTAAACAGACACTTCAACAGCATCGCTGGTTACGGTGGCATCCATGTATACGGTAACAGGGGTTTCTCCCTCATTGTAGGTCAGGGCAAAAATATAGGAGTTGCCGTTTTCGGCATCGGGATTCACGTTCATGTAGCAATAAACAGCGGTAACATCCTTCTTGCCGACAGCCTTATAAAAACCTTTTACATATTTTGCAGCTGCTTTTTCTGCAGTTTCGCGAAGATCTGCAATCAATTCATAAGATTCCTTAAAACGGTCAAGGCCTTCGGCATCTTTAACATTTTCTTTTTCAATGGTTTGCGCCATGGCGCGGCCTTCAAGAAGCAATTCATCAAGATATCCGATGCAGGAAGAATAGTTATTGAGTGCAGTTTTGTTCTTGATGTTTGCAACCGCTTCGCTGAAATTGATAAGACCGCTGTAATCAATCTTCACATTCAATTCGCTCAACTGTTCGTCTGTCAGTTCGGGTTCTTTTTCACCGCAGGCGGCAAAACCGAACACAGCAACCGTGAGCAACAGGCAAAGCAAAAGAGAAACAAACTTTTTCATTGGAAAACCTCCGATAAAATACAGAATTTTTATTGTGAATTATTATATCACTTTTATATTATATTTGTCAACTCTGTAAATAGACTTGATTTTTCAGCCAAAATAAAATATGATAGGGTAAAATATGAAAAATTTTTCGGAGGGAATCATGAAAAAAACATACATTATGCCCCTGCTTTTCTGCTTTCTTGTTCTTTTTTGCACAGCCTGCAAAAACGACACAAACACAACCCAGCCCGCTTTTAACGATATGCAGGTCAGTCTGCAACCAAACCTGACCACCGTGCCGACACAAAATACCTCTTCCGCCCCGAACGCAACTGACAGCGAGTTGACCGATTCCACACAGGCAACACAAGCCCCGGCCACCGAAGAAACCACCACCCAGGCAGGGCCTGCCGCAGAAGAAAAATACCGCAACGAATACACCGAAAACGGACAGCCGTCCGTCATTTTTGAAGTGATCGGCAGTGGCGAAAACGCAGTTTATTCGGGGATTTACAGCCGTTATGTTTACAACGGAAGTTCCCTGACAACCATTGAAAAGTGGAACAAAAGCGACAGCGGTGATTCGCTGATTTCCACCACGGATTACGGCTATGACGGCAGAGGGCATCTGACACGCACCGAAGAACGCCTGCCCGATGCCGCAGGAAATCTGTACACCTGGTGCCTGACCGAAATGGTTAACAACACAGACGGAAAGCCCGCCACAAAATCCGTTTCATGGCTGAACCCGGACGGCACAACCAAACAGCAGACCGTATACGGCTACACCTACGACAATTACGGCAGAGAAACGCTTTGCACCGTTACGGAAGACGGATCTTTTGTAAGCAAAACCGAAACGGAATATGTGTTCAGCGGCAACACACTGACGCAAAAAACCGAAACCACCGTGCGCTACCCCGACACAGCATACGAGCAGAGAAATGTGATAACACAAACCTTTGACGCCAGCGGCAATGTGTTGACCAAATCCGAAGACGGCACGGGCGTTCATTACACCGTTTCGTATGAATATGATGCACAAAACCGTGAGGTTGCATCCCGCACAACACAGCCCGACGGCACCGTTACGGAATACACCTCCACCGAATACGAAGACCTCGGCGGCGGCTGCATGCGCACCACAAAACGCATTTTTGCGCAGGACGGCTCGCTTTACAGCACCATTGTTACCAACACAGACAATTACGGCAATACATATCTGCCGCAGGAATAAAATGTAAATGCAAAATGCATTTTGCATTTAAAAACCCCTGATTGCGCTTTACAAAGCACGGTCAGGGGTTCTCTGTTTATGAAAATTGATTGAAGATTTCTTCTCTTGTTGCGGTGCCTGTGATGCCGATTTTCTGCACGGTCACGGCACTTGCGTGCGCGGCCACAAATGCCGCATCGGCGGGTTTTGCACCGCCTGCAAGGCAGGATGAGAAAGCGGAAAGGAATGTATCGCCCGCGCCGCAGATATCCACGGGGCAATCGAGTTGCACGGCGGGGATTCGGTCAATGCTTTCGCCGTCTGTGAACAGACTTCCCTGCGCACCGAGGGTGCAAAGCACCTTGGCATGATTTTTGACTGCCAACTGCATGGCGGCTTTTTCAAAATCCGCTTTTCGGGCATTCAGATAGCCCTCGTTGCCGTACACGGCACGCCAGCATTCCACCTCATTGGGTTTGAGAATGCAATCGGTGTATTCTGCGATATTATAGCGGCTGTCCACCACTACGGACAGACCGTTTTTGGCAAGGTCGATGATTTTTGCACGCACACGGTCGGTCACAATGCCATATAAAAACTGATCGGACACGCAAAGCACATCAATCTCTTTCGCCATGGCTTCTAAGTTTGCAAGCACGGTATCTTCCGTCTGTGCATCAATAGGCTTGTCTGCCGCAAAGTCAAGGCGCGGGTCTTCGTATTCCACAGCCGAAATGCCCTTGCGCATGGGCTTGCAATAGGCATTGGTAAAACGGTCGGGTGTGAGCACGAACCAACGGTCGTCTATGCCGCATTTGCGCAATACATCGCGAAGCAGCATACCGCGCCAGTCATCACCGTACAGCCCCACGGCATACAGCTTTGCGGGCATGAGTGCGGCAATGTTGTTGGCGGCATTACCGCCTGCACCGGGATACACACGCTCCTTAACAACGGGCAAAGGATAGTGCGGTGTTTCACGGGACAGTTCACTTTTGGTCATATCCGCGTGCCAGTAAATGTCCACACAGAAGTCACCAAGCAAACCGATTTTTGCATTGCCTATGTTTTCAAGAATAGAAACGAATTGTTCTTTGTTCATTTCTGCATTTCCTCTTTCACACGGTCATACAAGGTCGGGATGGTCACAAGATGGTCGCCGACAAAGTGCCATCCCATGCCGCCTTTGCAGGTGGGACGGTTAACGATGTTTTTGCGGGGACGGTAGTAATAATTCGGGTCTTCATAGCCGATCTTGCAACGGTAGTTACCCAAATTTACAAGGTCGAAGTTTGCGGTGGTGATATGGAAGGTCGGATAGCCGAGGTTTCTTGCGATGGAAAGGGTCTTTAGGAACACTTCGGGGCCGATGACGGACGAACCGAAATTCAGGAACACACCGCCGTCGAGCTGGGCGACGGAATATGCCATGCGTTTAAAATCCACACCGCTGCACGCACCGATTGCCGCCATGTCACAGGTGGGATGCTGATGGATGATGTCCGTACCGAGGGCAATGGCATAGGTGGCGGGGATGTCGAGTTTATAGGCATTCCACAGAATGCAGTCCTCACGGTTGGGGAATTTTTCCGGGTGGATGTCAATGTAATAGCCGAGCGCTTCGCCGTAGCCCATGCCGTGTGCAGCACCGTATTGAATTGCTTCGTTCATCCATGCGCCCGTTTCTTCCCACATACCGAACGAGCCATCCTCAATGGCGGTGGGTACATCTTCGCTCGTTCCGCCGAGGTAAGCAAGCTCAAAATCATGGATGCTGGTTGCACCGTTGGCGGCAATGTGGGTGATGATGCCCGTTTTCATCAGTTCAATGATGTAACGGCTCAGGTGATTTTTGACCACGTGCGCACCCATGCTCCAGATGACGGGACGGTCATTTTTGCGGGCTTTCACAATGCGGTCAATCAGTTCATCAAAACCGTCCGCCGTATAGACTTCATGCGGTGTCACACCCGGCACCATCAGTTTTTCGATGGTGACAAGGTTGATTCTGTTCTGTGCGGAATAGGTGGTAATGCCCGAAAAATCAAGGCTTTGTTCTTTTCTCATTTTATTTTTCTCCCTTAAAATTCAACATTGACAAGCAGTGCCGAAGCGGCGATGCAATACTGTGCAAGGTAGTAGGTCGTGTGGTTGGTGATAATATCAACAGGACGGTTTTTCCCCGTACCGAAATAAGTGCCCGACAGAATCAGGTCGGAAACAATGAACAAGCCGCCGCCAACGGTCATCAGCAGAATACCTGCATTACCGTGACCGTCAAACAGAGCCGTATTCAGGCACAGTGCAAACATGGAAACGAGGATCGCACCGTAAACCAAGGTGATGGCCTTGAATTTACCGTAATGCATCTTGGTCGGTTTTTCGAGCACAAACAGAACTATGACCGTTGCAACTGCCGAAACAGCAGCAAAAACCGCGGCCAACGGATGCACAATGCCGTGTTTGTATAAGACGGCCGCGAAATAGAAAAAGTGACCGAACATAAACACAAAAAAGCCCGAGAAGGTCCAGAAGTCGCTGTCCTGCGTGTAAATATATTTAAAGTCAAGCCAGATGTCGCCCAAAAGTCCTAAAACAAGACCGCCTGCAAGCAGAGCCGTGTATTTCCAATCGGCATTTTCGCCTGCGGCAAGCGTTGCCGTCATAAGGGTCAGCAAAAAGAAAACACTGACAATGGATTTCACAAAAACTGCCTTTTTGCGGTCACCGTTAACACGAAGATGCAAAAACACACCAAGCAGAATCATACCGATTGCAATGCAAGCAAAAAACAAATATAGCATAAAAAATCCCCTCTTTCTCTCAATCACCCTTATTTTAATTACTTTGCATAAAAATGTCAATGATTATTGCAAAATCATGTTGCTTATGCTAAACTATTTTTAAAACGACAGGAATTGAGGTGCTTTTTTATGAAAGTGATGAGTTTCAACATTCTCTGCGGCGGTAAGGATCAACGAGCCTGGCCTGCAAGAAAAGACATGGTAACGGACACCATCCGCAAAGAACTGCCCGATACCTTCGGCGTGCAGGAAGCACATTACGACTGGATGCAGGCACTTTCGTCTGCATTGCCCGAATACAACTTTGTCGGTGTGGGCAGGGATGACGGCGACAAAGCAGGTGAATTCAGTGCGGTTTTTTATAAAAAAGATGCCTATAACCTGCTCGACAGCGGAACATTCTGGCTGAGCGAAACACCCGACAAACCCGGCAAAGGCTGGGATGCCGCCTGCGTGCGTGTATGCTCCTGGGCAAAACTCGAAAACAAAGAAAACGGCAAAGTGTTTGTGCATTTCAACACGCACCTTGACCATGTGGGGCTTGTTGCCATGCAGAAAGGCGCCGAGCTTGTGACCAAAAAAGCGGCGGAAATCTGCCCCGATGCCCCTGCATTTTTCACGGGCGACTTCAATGTCACACCCGACAGTGCACCCTATGCCACGGTGATTGCAAACGGATTCAAGGATTCCCGCTTGCTTGCCCCCGTGACCGACAACGGCCCGACCTTCCATGCGGATGTGTTTGAGGAAGGCACACGAAAACAGCATCACTGCATCATTGACTATTGCTTTGTAAAAGGCGATATTGAAGTAAAATCCTATAAGGTCATCCGCGACCTTTATGACGGCAATCTCTATCCCTCCGACCACTATCCCGTGGTGGCGGAGATTGAGTTCTGAGTAACATAATAGTTGACAATTCGACAAAACAGAATATAATATAACTTGTGGAAACCCACTGCTTACTGCTGATTTTTATCCATTTTTGTAAGTAGCGGGCGGTTAAAAAAGACGGTTGCCTCCTGGTCCTGCGGAACGCAGCGGGAGGTGTATTCGCTTCCGTAGGTGGATTTGATTTCCGAAAAATCTTACCAAAGGGGGTGATACATAATGACTTTTTCTATGTTCGTTGGTATTTGCTCAATTGTAAGTACGGTCGTTGCTGTAGTTACTTTTATTCTGAATGTTTACGACAGAAAAAGAAAATGAGCCGTCTGTTGCAGAGACGACTCATTAACCTGAAGTAACTGCTTCATTTCGTTGATTTGTAAATCTGTGGCAACCGTCTTGGGTTTCCACACTTTTATTATACGCGTTATTTTACTTTTTGTCAACTATAATATGAATATCGGGATGTGAAAAATATGAAAATCGTTCATCCGCTTTTGATCGAACAACAAAAAGCAGCCGCCATGCAGCCGAAGCTGCGTTACGATGGAACAACGGATTTTGCAATCTGGCAAAAGCAGGGCAAGGAAAAGTTAGCTGAACTTCTCGGCATGCACAATATGCAAAAATGCGATCCGCTGTTTGACAAGGAATACGAAACCGAAGAAAACGGGGTCAAAGAAATCCGTTTTACATTCCAGAGTGAAGAGGGCTATTTTGTGCCCTGCCACCTGGTGTACCCTGCCGATGCAAAAGAACCTCTGCCGTTGATGGTCTGCCTGCAGGGACATTCCACGGGCATGCACAATTCATTGGGCAGACCGAAATTTGAAGGTGATGCCGAAAGCATCGGCCCGAATGTGCGGGACTTCTGCGTGCAAGCGGTCAAGCGCGGCTTTGCGGCTGTTGCCCTTGAACAGCGCTGTTTCGGCGAATGCGGCGGCACACCGAAGCCCGATTGTTATGCCACCGCCATGGTTGCCATCTGCAACGGCAGAACGCTCATCGGGGAACGCGTGTGGGATGTCAGCCGTCTGCTGGACACGGTGGAAGAACAATTCCCCTTTATTGACAAAAACCGTTTTTACTGCATGGGCAATTCCGGCGGCGGCACGGCAACGATCTATTCGACCGTGCTGGAAGATCGCATCAAGGCCGCGATTCCCTCATGTGCGATCTGCACGTATTCCGCTTCCATTCTTGCGATGTATCACTGCTCTTGCAACTACATTCCGCAGATTACACAGTGGTTTGACATGGGCGATCTGTGCGGACTTTGTGCACCGCGTCCGCTTCTTGTTGTGAACGGCAGTGAGGACAATATCTTCCCCATTGACGGCGCAAAGCAATGCGTTGCACTCGCAAAGGATTTATACAAATCTGCAGGGGCAGAACAGAATGTGCAGCACTGCATCGGCAACGGCGGACACCGCTATTATGCACAAGAAGCATGGCCGATGTTTATGACCATGCTTCAATAACAGATTTTTATTTGTATTACATCGGTTTCTGCTCGTTGATAAATACCCTGAACAACGGCAGGCACGCATTGAAAAAGCGTTTATAGGCTTTGCAATAATCCTCACTTTGCTGCGTGCGTTTGCAACCGCCTGCTCTGCACATGGGATAGACATTACATTTTTTACAGCGATCGGGCACTTTCAGACTTTCTCTTATAAAAAGTCTGGCAGTGTCCGATTTTTCCATTGCAGAAAAGTCGGTTTCTTTTATATTGCCTAAAAAATACTCATCCGTGCAATAGAAATCGCAAGGATAGATATTGCCGTTGGCTTCGGAAACAAACTGATGCGAACAATGCCCTTTGATGCCGCACTGCTCGGTGGGATGACCGAGATACAGCCGCACCCAGTTATCAAACTGACGAATGCTCATGTAATCATGCCGCACATAGTCCTTGACATAAAGATTGAACACCTTGATAAGAAAATCCGCATACTGCTCGGCAGTCATATACAGCTCACTTTGTTCTGCCGAATCAAAGGGACGCAGACACGGAATGAACTGCAGATAGCGGAAACCCTTGGAACGGAAATATTTGTAAATCCGTTCGCCGTTGTCGGCACAAAAGCCGGTTAAAACGGTGAGAATATTGAACTCAACTTTGTGTTTTTTGAGCAGCTCGGCGGTGGTGATGATTTTATAAAATGCGTTCTGGCCGTCGGGCCGTTTGCGGAATTTGTTGCCGTCAAAATCGCCGTCGAGTGAAAGACCGACCAGGAAATTGTTTTCACGCAGGAAAGAAGCCCATTCGCCGTCAATCACCGTGCCGTTGGTCTGCATGCCGTAATAAATCTTGCTTTTTTTGATGTTCAGGCGGTTGACGGTTTCGGTAAAAAAGCGGAAGAAATCAAGCCCTGCCAACGTCGGCTCACCGCCCTGAAAAGCAAAGGCAACACTCTCTCCTGCGGCATAGTCAAGGGCTTTCTGAATGAGAACTTCTGCCGTGTCCTTTTGCATGATGCCGAAGCCGAGATGTTCACGGTGCTCGGAAACATCACGGTAAAAGCAGTATTCACACGAAAGGTTGCACAGCGAAGAAGCGGGTTTGATCATCAATGACAAAGGGGGCATATGACTTCTCCAATCTGAATGTGGTAAATTACGGTTTATCGGGCTGTTGCCCTGAATGCAAAATGCAAAATTCAAAATGCAAAATTATCGGAATGGAGTTGCCATTATAGAAAATAAAATTATTCGTTTTGTGGTTTCAAATTTTTATTTGAACTTATTTTTAATATCTGATTTTAAACAAGACGAAAGATGAATGTTCAAATAATTACAATTTTCATTTTTATTGCAAATTTCTGTATGCTCTATAATCGGAGCGATAGCGACCCGATAATTTTGCATTTTGCATTCCTGCATTTTGCATTTAACAAAGGGGCTGCTTTTTTACAGCCCCTTATATAAGTTATTCTGCAATGATACCGCGGCGGTTGTTTTTGAAATTGTCGGTGATTTCGTGGAGCTTTTCCTTGAACTGTTCGGCAACTTCGGGATAAACCGAAGTACGGTTGTAATTTTCTGCATAGTCATCGGTCAGAATATGCAGCCAATTTTTGCGGTTTTTGTCCCAGAATGCGGAGTTGTCATTCTGAATCTTTTCAAAATACTTGAATGTGAGATACTCATTTTCTGCGAGCACGGCATGGTCATAATCGGGATACATAGCCTTGATTTCGCTTGTGGGCACGGTATACTGCACAGCCTTGACAACTTCGCGTTTCATGTGCAGAATGGGATGTTCTTCGGTGTGAAGCACGGTATCATCCTTAAGAAGCTGTGCCATGGAAACACCGTCAATTTCACGGTCGGCAGGCAGGTAGTTTGCCGTGCCGCCGTTGCCCGTGATGCCGCAAAGTTCAACCAGTGTCGGGAACAGGTCCACAAGCACCGCAGAGCTGTTACGCTCGGTACCGATTTCACCCAAAGCCCCGTTTGCATTGTCCCAACGGATCATGAACGGCACTTTCTGTCCGCCTTCGTAGGCAAGATACTTACCGCCGCGAAGATCTGCAACCGAGCCTTCGAGCGCGGGGCCGTTGTCGCTTGTGAAGACGATGATGGTGTTTTCAAGCACACCTGCTTTTTCCATGGTGTCAAACAGCAGACCGAGGTAATGGTCAAATTCCGTCACGCAGTCAACGTATGTACCCATGCCCGTGGTGCCGTCAAAATCGTCACCCGCAAAGATGGGTGCATGCGGCCACGGCGTTGCATAGTAAGCGAAGAACGGGGTGTCGCTTTCTGCCTGTTCTTTGACCCATGCGTTGATTTCTTCATGGATCCATGCGGAAGCCTGACTCTGATCCTTGAGTTCGTTCGTGCCGTGCACGATTTCCCATTCGCCGTTTTCTTCTTTCACATGGTAGAACGGACGCATATCATTGACATGATGACTGCCGTAGAAATAATCAAAGCCCTGATTGGTGGGCAGATATTCGCCGTAATCGCCCAGATGCCACTTGCCGAAGCAGCCCGTGGCATAGCCTGCGGCCTTGAATGTTTCTGCCATGGTGATTTCGTCACCGAGCATACCGTCGGCATTGTTCCCCATTTCAATGGAATTGAAAATACGGGTCTGTGCAAAGGGAGCAAGCGTATCAACAGTGGGATAAATAACATTATCGGCATAACCTCTGTAGGGATATCTGCCTGTGAGTGCCGCAAAACGGGCAGGCGAGCAGACGGAATAAGCGGAATAGAAATTGGTCAGATTCAAGCCGTTTTCACCGATGGAATCGATGTTGGGGGTGTCATAAATCGCGCCGTTGAGCGAAACGTCACCGTAGCCGAGGTCGTCCATCATAACAAACAAGACATTGGGAGAATCCGCATTTGCTTTCTTGTCAACACCGCTGAGGTAATCGTCATGTCCGTCCCACAAGCGTTTTGTGTTGGGCTTGGAACGAAGATTCATAAACAGCACATAATAAACGCTTGTTCCGAGCAGAAGCACACACAGCACCCCTGCCAGCGCCTGCTTGAGGCTGTTTTTATTGAAATTCTTTTTTGCTACGAAGAACAAGCCCCAAAGGGAAAGACCTGTCGGCAGAACAAGCAGAATATTGCCGAGCAAACGGGTGAAGAAGTTACCTTCTCCCGTAAAAAGCGGATGTTCGGCGGATGCAAAACCGGCAAGACCCGATGTAAAAGCACCGAAGCCTGCATCTGCACCGAAGATGACATAATACACAACCACACCGATGCTTGCCGCCGCATAAGCGAAGACCATCGGAGCATATACCTTTTTCTTAAAAATAAGACTCAAAGTGATGAGTGCCGCCATGATGCAGTTGAATGCCACACAAACAACAGCAATGATGTTGAGTCTGCCGATCCACAATGCGAGTGCCAGTGCAATGCCGACACACATGAGAATCAGCGGAAATACTTTTTTGCCGGTGTCAAGTTCAATTTTCTTTTTCATTTACACACCCTCCTGTTCTGTAAACATTATATTATATTTACGAATTTTGTCAAGGTCAAAACAGTTCCTTTGCCCCGCGCAGGGCTTCCTGCGAAAAGGACGGAATTCTGCCGAGCCCGTCAGGCCCGACATTCAGCAGATAATTGATTCCCAGATCATTGAGTTTGCGGCGGCGATCGGCTATTTCCTGCGCGGTGATCCAATTCTGATCGTAATATTTATATCCCCATGAGGAATTGAGCGTGCCTGCAGTTTCATACAAGCCGTAAGGGGAATATTTCATGCCGTCCAGGGAATTCGGGTCGGCATTTGCATCCACCGCAAACGAAGACGGATATTCGTTGTCACCCAACGAAACATAATCATAAGCACCGTTGCCGATGCGGGAATTGATCAGGCAATCGGGCCGATATTGCTTGACAAGCTTGTTCAGTTCAAGGCTTTGCTCTTTGGTGATGGTGTGCGGCACATCGAACCACAAAAGGCACAGCTCACCGTAATTTTTGAGCAATTCCTTGACCTGCGGTTTGATTTTTTCCTCGAAACAGATCGAAAAATCCTTGTTGGTGCGGTCGGGAAAATCCCAACTGTTATCCCACGATACACCCGAGCAACCTGCAAAGTTATCATATCCGCCGCCGTGGGGATGGTGCCAGTCAAGCTCTTGCGAATAATAAAGTCCGAATTTAAGAGAGTGCTTGTAACATGCTTCGGCAAATTCGGCAGTCACATCCCTGCCGAAGGGGGTGGCATCGACAATATTGTAAGCATCGGCTTCACTTTTGAACATGGCAAAGCCGTCATGGTGCTTGGATGTGAACACAAAATACTGCATGCCGCATTCCTTGGCAAGACGGATGACGGCATCGGCATCAAAATAAACGGGATTGAAAATATGCGCCAGTTTTTCATATTCGGCATTGGGAATGGCAAGCCAGCTCTGAATCCATTCCGCATAATCGCGAACACGTTTGCCTTTGTATTCCCCGCCGAGCACGGAATAAAGTCCCCAGTGCATCATCATGCCGTATTGCGCAGTTCTGAACCATTCTCTGTTGTTCATGAACTCACCTCTCTCATCATTTGCTTTATTATGCCACAGTTTACCTTGGCAGTCAACAAAAAAACCGCCTTTGCAGGCGGTTGATTCTTTATACAATCAGACAAATGCGTAATTCTGAATGGCTTTGCGGAAGACTTCGGTGTTAATGAGAAACAACTGTCTGCCGAATTCAGCCACAGCCGCATTGTTCTTTTTTCCGCACAGCACGGCAAAACGTTTGCCGATGTTTTCGGCCAGTTCACCGCCCTCATTCAGGCAAAGGTGATAATAAGAAAATGCCATGGATGCACTCATTGCCTTGTAAAGGTCGGGAGAAACATTTTCCAACACATCATACATAGCACCGATGGCAACGGCGGAAAGGGCTGCGGGGATATATGTTTCCATGCAGTATTCGGCGGCAAAAACGGTGAGCTGTTTCATCTGCAGAACGCAGGTGTTATCCAATTCCACACCGCACTGTTGGGCAAGCTGCACCTGTTCATCGGGTGCTGCCTTGTAGGAAAATGCACTGACGATGTTGCTGCCGAGTGTGCGTGCTTTCTGAATATTGCCGTTGAAGTGCTGTTTGCGCGATTCCTCCAAAAAAGAAAGCGTGTCAAACTGATCGCCGCTGTGGTCGGGCGATTGGGCAATTTTCATATCGCTGTCGTCAAACAGATAATCGTGCATTTACATCTCTCCGGGAACTAAAATTATTTCTGTGCCTCCAACGCGGCTTCCTGTGCTGCGGCTTCGGCGGCTTTTTTTGCAAGGCGCTTCTGGCGGGCTTTGTAGCCTGTCAGCTCGCTGAGCTGTGTTTTTGGGGTTACGAAACTACCCAAGGAAGTATTTTTATGGCCGTACATGCCGTGGAAATCACTGCCGCCGGTCATGAGCAACTTATTTTTCTTTGCAATGGCAACAAGACAGTCAACCGTTTCTTTGTTAGCGGTGGGATGCCACACTTCAACACCGTTGAGGCCGAGGGGAATCAGGCGTTCGAGCAGGTCAAAGCTGTCATACAAAGCGGGGTGTGCAAGCACCGCAATACCGCCTGCGGCATGAATACTCGAAAGCACTTCTTCAACAGGGGCAAAATTGGGTTTCATAAAAATATAGTCGGAACTTTCGGGATTGAACAGACGATTGTATTCTTCGCCGTACATTTCGCTTGCAATGCCGCATTCCATCAGTGCGTGCATAATATGCTGTTTGTAAATATTGGTGGAACCCGATGCACATTTCAGCACAAGCTCGTTGGTGACGGGAAGTTTGGCACCTGCCTTGAGCATGGTGTACTGCGCCGCACGCTTGCGTGCAACCTGATTCTGACGGCACAGGCCCTCGAGCCTGTCAGGAAAATCGGGAAAATAGCACAAAATGTGCGCTATGCGACCCGTTTGTGTATCTGTTGCAGACAGTTCCACGCCGGGAATGACTTTGATGCCGGCTCTTTCGCCTATAATTTTACCGCGAACCGTACCTGCAAGGCAATCATGGTCGGTAATTGCTATTGTTTCAATGCCTTTTTTTTGCGCCAAAACGATCAGATCTTCGATTCCCATGGAACCGTCAGACAACCTTGTATGGCAATGCAAATCTCCGCTCACAGCGTTTCTCCTCCTATTTTGCGTAGATAACCGCAATATACTCTCACATTATAATCCATTCTGCAAAAAAATGCAAGAGAATTTTAACAAAAAGGAAGAAAAATGAAGGATTTTTTTGATTTACCTATTGTAATTCTATGTACAGGTATACTATTATAGAACTGTTGAACAAAAATAAGAGGTGTGCCATGAAAATAGTATTGGGCATGAGTGGCGGGGTTGATTCCTGCGTTGCCGCAAAAATTTTGAAAGAACAGGGCTTCGAAGTTGTGGGCTGTTGCCTGTTGCTGACCCCCGACGCATCTTCCGACAGCGAAGCGGCACTTCGTGCAAGGCAAGCCGCCGACAGAATGGGCATTGACTTGGTTGTTGCCGACTGCCGCGAGGAATTCCGCAAAACAGTGATGCAACCCTTTGCAGAGGCTTATTTTGCAGGGCGCACGCCCAATCCGTGTGTAGATTGCAACCCCGGGGTAAAAATCCGTTCCTTGTGCCGTGTGGCAGATGAACTGGGTATTGAAGCCGTTGCAACGGGGCATTATGCGCGTATTGACCGCACCGCAAACAGCCTTTTGTGCGCACCGACAAAAAAAGACCAGACTTACTTTTTATACCGCCTGACACCCGATCCGATATCGCGCCTGCACTTCCCGCTGGGTGAATTCAGCGACAAAGCCGATGTGCGTGCGCTGGCAGAAGTAGCAGGCTTTGAAGCCGCGACTGCCAAAGACAGCCAGGAAATCTGTTTCCTGCCCGACGGTGATTACACATCATTCCTGCTGTCTTCCTTCCCTGATATGCCGAGTAAGGAGGGTAATTTCCTTGACATTCACGGCAATATCATCGGCAGGCACAAGGGTATTATTCATTACACAGCAGGGCAGCGCAAGGGGCTTGGCGCATTCGGCAAGCCCATGTATGTCAAACGCATTTGTCCGCAGGACAACACCGTGATTCTGTGCACCGCAGAAGAACGCTTTGCAGACACCCTGACGGCAACCGATCTTTCATGGTGCAGCGGCGAAGCACCCGCAGACAGCTTTGAAGCACTCGTCAAAATTCGATCCACCGCAAGACCTGCCCCTGCAAAAATCACCCTGCACGACGGCAGGGCGGATGTGGTTTTTGAAACCGCACAGCTCTCCCCCTCCCCCGGTCAGTCCGCTGTTTTTTATGACGGCGACAGAGTGTTGGGCGGCGGATTCATAGAATGAATAATTTTGCACGAAATTAAATAATTATTCTGCATTTTCAAACAATTCTTCCAACAAATCAAGTTTTATTTTTTCCGTTTTTCCGAAATCCATGGCAGCAATGTAATGTGCTTCCAGACGGTCATGCAAGGCTTTTGCTTGTTCGAGTTTTTCAATGGCACCGTCCAGAAGTTCCGCTTGCGCCTTGCGATAGAAGGAAAAGCGGTTTTTGTGCGCTTTTGCCGCCTGCGCATCTGTAAAACGGGAAGCGGAAACGGTTTTTTCGGCGGCATCGGGGGCAATGTGATACGCATTGCTTGTGACAAAGCCGAGTTTCAGTTCGGGAATGAGAATATGCTCAGGGATACCGTCGGGGCGCAGAATGCACGGGCAGGCAATGACGGAAAGTCCCCTGTCAACCGCTTCGTGCAACACCGTCTGCATGAATGCGGCAGACACCGCGCCGATATCATCTTCAACGGCAACGATCTGCTCGCAAAGTCCGCACAGGGTTTCGTAAAAAAAGACCTCACCCTTGGGTGTGCAAGCGCTTAAAAACCGCCGCGTGACAACACTTTTTGTTTCCCGTTCGGGCAAAACACGCGCGCAAATACGCTTTGCATGGCGGATGACACGCAAAAGATCGGTGTCGGGCAGAGCCAGTTGCATGCGTTCACTCTGCAAACGCCCCGCCGCGGACAAAAACCGCTGGCAAGCCCCATGGGCTTCGGAATTGGCACGGGTCAGACGCAGAATCTCGCCCGCATTTTTTCCGAGCAGATCGGTATTCCAGCACTGTCCCATGTCCACCAGCCGACCGCGAATGCCGGGAAATTTCAGTTCAAACGGATGCGGCGGTGTGGCATCGAGCACAGCCGCGTGCAACGAGGGCAGATACACCCCGTCAAGGCTGTCAGGGTCAGATGAGCAATAAATGCGTTCAAATTCGATTTCTTCTTGTTGAGCACGATGGCAGACGGCTTTCATCAACGTAGACTTCCCCGTCCCCGGTCCGCCTTTGATAAGATACAGACGGATATCGTCCCCCTGTCGAAGCAATTCCTTCGTCAGCGGATAAAATCCGTTAGCGGTATTTGCACCCAAAAAGAAGCAAGGTGAAAAAACTTTGGTTTCCATTCAAAAACCTCCTCACCCTACAGCCTATGCTGGCAGGACAAAAGAGGGCACAGAAAAATGCAAAATGCAGGAATGCAAAATGCAAAATTAAAGGAATGGCGTTGCCATCATAGAAGATGTAATTTGCAGTTTTGCGGTTTTAAATTTTAGTTTACACTGATTCTTTACAACCAATGTTATATAAAATAATTAGCAAGTGGTTAAATAATTACTATTTTTGTCTTTTTTGCAAATTTCTGTATGCTCTATAATCGGAGCGAAGCGACCCGATCATTTTGCATTTTGCCTTTTACATTTTGCATTCAGGACATTTCCTGTTTCGTGAATACAAAAAAAACTTGACAACCTCAATCGCTTGTGCTAAAGTGAAGTTACAAATGAATATGCGGGGTGCTGATCGCAAGATCGGCTGAGATTATACCCATGAACCTGATTCGGATAATGCCGACGTAGGGAATTTTCAGTGTAACGCACACCGCCTCTTTTTCAGGCGGTGTTTTTTTGTGCAAAGCCGGCAAAGCATATGACACCCCCATTGTTCTTTTGAAAAACAACAAAGGGGTGTCTTTTTTTATGACAGTCAGCGCAGCCATTCAGATTTTACCGAAAACCGAAACCACGGACGAGCTCATCCGCATTGTGGACGAGGTGATTGCATTCATTGCAAAATCGGGGCTTTCTTACTATGTTGGTCCATTCGAAACAACCATTGAAGGTGACAGCTACGACACGATCATGCAGATTGTTTCCGATTGCAGTAAAATTGCAATTGAGGCGGGATGCGAAGAAGTTTCCGCTTACATCAAAACCGTTTACAAACCCGAAGGCGGGGTGTTGACCATTGATGAAAAAACCGCAAAACATCATCACTAAAGCCGCACCCGTCCTTTCGGTCGCGGTCATTGTCTGCGGCTGGGCACTCATCGGCGAAACGGGTCTTGTGCCTGCTTATATGTTACCAAGTCCGTCGGAAGTGGTGAAAGCATTCATTGAAGACTTCCCGCTTCTTATGCAACACAGCGCCGTTACCCTGCAGGAAGCCATCTACGGTCTTTTCGGCGGCACGGCACTTGCATTTGTGTTTGCGGTGCTGATGGATCGCTTTGATTTTCTGTACAAGGCACTGTATCCGATTCTGATTTTAACGCAGACCGTTCCGACCATTGCCATTGCCCCTCTGCTTGTGTTGTGGATGGGCTTTTCGATGGCTCCGAAAATCACACTCGTTGTCATCACAACCTTTTTTCCCATCACCGTTTCGCTGTTGGACGGATTTCGTGCCGTTGACCGGGATGCCGTGAATCTTTTACGAAGCATGGGGGCAAACCGTGTGCAGATTTTCACAAAGCTGAAACTGCCCGCATCCGCGGAATCGTTCTTTTCGGGACTGAAAGTTTCTGCATCCTATGCGGTCGTGGGGGCGGTCATTTCGGAATGGCTCGGCGGATTTGAAGGCCTCGGTGTATATATGACCCGTGTAAAAAAAGCCTATGCCTTCGACAAAATGTTTGCAGTCATTCTGCTTGTATCGGCGGTATCACTGCTGCTCATGGCGGCAGTTGCCCTGCTCAAACGGCTTTCCATGCCCTACAAAAACAAAAAATGAAAGGATCATTCTTATGAAAAAAATAATTGCATTGCTTTTATCGTTTATACTTTTACTTGCTCTTTGTGCCTGCGGTGACACTGTAAGCGAAAACGAGCTTCAGGAAATCACGGTCTGCCTCGACTGGACACCGAACACCAACCACACGGGTCTGTTTGTTGCCGACAAGCTCGGCTATTACGAAGAAGCAGGACTGAAAGTTTCCATTGTGCAACCGCCCGAAGACGGTGCAGAACTGATGACCGCATCGGGACAAGCACAGTTCGGGGTATCTTTCCAAGACACCATTGCCGCAGCCTTTGCCATGGAAGAACCCCTTGCAGTCACCGCCGTTGCCGCACTTTTACAGCACAACACCTCGGGTATCATCACCCGCAAGGGTGAAGGTGCACATCGTCCTGCAGGGCTTGCAGGCATGCGCTATTCCACATGGAACAGCCCCATTGAGATAAAGATGATGGAATACATTATGCAAAAAGACGGTGCGGATTATTCCACACTGACCCTGCTTCCGAACACCGTTACCAATGAAGCACAGGCACTTGCAAATAAAGACACGGATGCAATCTGGATTTTCTATGCCTGGGCAGGTGTCGCATGCGAATTGAGCGATCTTGAATTTGATTATTTCCATTTCAAGGATATAGACCCTGTTTTCGACTACTATACCCCCATTCTCGTTGCAAACAATGACTTCCTCAAGGAACAGCCCGACATTGCAAAGGCATTCCTTGCCGCAACAGCCAAGGGCTATGAATATGCCGCACAGAACCCTGCAGAAGCCGCACGGATGCTCATTGACGGCGACACAACCGGCTCTTTGCAGAGTGCAGAAGAACTTGTTGTTGCAAGCCAGAAGTGGATCGCCGCGGAATACATTTCCGATGCACCGTACTGGGGTTATATTGACGAAAACCGTTGGGATGCGTTTTACGGTTGGTTGTTTGAAAATAAACTGATTGAAAAGGATCTGCGCGGATTCGGCTTTGATGCAGGCTTCCTTGCAGAGAAATAAAACAGGCTTATGGGACAATTATCTGCACAAAACATCGGTGTTTCCTTTGACGGCAGACAGATCATAAAAGATGTTTCTCTTCATCTCAACGAGGGTGAGATCGTGTCGCTTTTAGGGGTCAGCGGCGGCGGTAAAACCACCATTTTCAACTGCCTTGCAGGCCTTCTTGTGCCCGATACGGGGAAAGTCTTTTCAGACGATACGGACATTACGGGCAAGCCCGGCAAAATCAGTTACATGATGCAGAAAGATCTGCTGTTGCCGCATTACACCGTTCTTGACAACGCCTGTCTGGGGCTTCTGATAAAGGGAAAAAGCAAAAAGGAAAGCCGTGCCGCGGCACAGCCCTTGTTTGAAACATTCGGACTCGCAGGAACGGAAAAGAAATATCCGCATCAGCTTTCGGGCGGCATGCGGCAACGTGTTGCACTGCTTCGCACCTACCTTGCAAGCGACGGTGTTGCCCTGCTTGACGAGCCGTTCAGCGCGCTCGATGCCATCACAAAGCACACCATGCACACATGGTATCTGCAAGTCATGGAAAAGATCCGTCTGTCTACCCTGTTTGTCACACACGACACGGAAGAAGCGGTGCTGCTGTCCGATCGGGTTTATATTCTCGGCGGCAATCCGGGGACGATCACGGATGAGATTCAGGTTACGCTGCCCGGCAAAAAAGAGGATCGCGATCCGTCCGACCCCGATTTTCAAAGCTTTGTGAAGCTTTTGCAACAAAAAACCGCAATCAATATAACATAAATGCACAAAGGAGCTGTCAAAAAAACAGCTCCTTTGTGTTATCAGGTTGACAAATTACGGTTTGGCGGGGAAGTAGCCAATCACGGGGACGGGTCCGTGATTGACTCTAACATATAACAAAAGCAGTCAATCATGGTTCCGTCCCCTGATTGGCGGCGAGTTTTATATATTTTTGCATCATTTTTGTTTAAATTTGTGCGTGGTCGTAAATCAGGGGACAGTACTGCGATTGCCTTTGAGAAATTGTTCGGCAATCACAGTAGCCGTCCCCGTGATTGACTCCCCCAACTTCCCCGATAAACCGTAATTTTCTCGTTCAATTCAATAAGTCCTATTGGTGACCCGGGTGACTATATTGTGCTCATCGTATTCCACAATCACCACATAATTATCTGCGGTAAAATGCGTGGATACGCGCGGTTCTCCTCGTCCCGATTCAAGGAACAGATACTCTCCGTTCGGTGCAAAGGACTGCACATCCTTCAATGTGGATATTCCGCTGATCAGGCTTTCAAAATCCTTTACCGAGCCTTCGATATATCCCTTGAAATTCAGCACCACACAAGCAACATCCGTCACATTCTGTGTGATGGACTTCGGCACTGCCAATGTCAGCAGCCAACCGCTGGTAACATGTGATACTATCTGCGGATTCGCTCTTACAAAATACAGATCCAGAGATGTGCCGTTTTGTGCGCATCCCGCAAAAGAATATGCAGTTTGCAGATCCGCTGCGTAAAGATAAACCAATATGAGGTCATTTTTTTCAAAAAATGTTTTATCAAATCGTTTGTTTCCGTAGGCATTCAAATTCAGATTTTCAACCATCCGTCCGACGGAGGTCCCCATACACAGAACAAAGCTGTTCAGCTCATCCTCATTTTTAATCCGCACAACGGGGTGCTCATTCTGCGTGCGGTCAACGGAAATTTCCTTCATAATGCTGACATCTATGCCGATGTGCCCCGAATGGATAAACTCCCATTCCATGTCTTCGGTCAACAAGATTTCTGTCGGCAGTTGCGGCTCGTTCTGATTTTCATAAACTGCAGAGATTGTTGCGCTGTAAGAAGAAACTTTTTCCGCTTGTGTTCTTGCAAGCATAACACAGAACAAATAACCGTTTCCTTCAGGCTCACACCATGCAGGGACGCGCTCCCCGAAAACAATCGACAGTACGCCCTGACTTTCTGTCATTTCATACATAGAAAACTGTGAATATACAGACTCGCAATCCGCATAGAACAACAGCAATATATTCTCTTCAAAAAAGGCATCATCAAACCTTGATTCAAGTGTTGTGAAGCTATTATGCTTGCCCTTTTGTTTTTTCAAATCAAGCTCCATATGCTCCTGCATAACGGACTTAAAATCCTGCAGTTGCGCAACCGATTCAATTATTGTATAAGGGAGATATTTCTGACTGCTCATCTGCATCTTTTCAGGCACTCCGAATTGCCTGCAGAAGGCATCGAATGTTTTTTCATTGCCGACAACATTACAGGATGTCCATGTAAAATCCGTGACCTTTTTAATAATCGGATTGGTTTTATGCTCATCAATGAAAGCCTGCACATCTGCGTTGCGGATATCAATACGGCTCGGCTCACTGTTGTCGGCTGCAGTCAGATATATATACATCGGCTTGACAGTATCGCTTGTGCTGCCGCCGCCGATTTGCAAAGTGAACATTTCGTCAATTTTATATATACGGATATATAAGCCCGATCCGGTTTCAACACAATCGTATTTTTCAAAATCCGACCAGGTCAATGCAGCCCCTTTTTGGCTCAGGCTCACAACATCCTGCAAGGTCAGTTGTTCTGTCTGTGCAAGCGGTTTTTCTGCTTCTTTCAGAAAAGAAAAAATCAGGGTATATTCATTCTCCGCTTCCTGCAGAAGCAGCCATCCCTTTTCGGTTGCAGGTGCACTCTCCTTCGGATAAAAGCTTCGGTTGGCAACAAGCTGTCCGTCCTCAACACGCAGCCAATAGTCAAATTTGCCCCGATCCTGCAAAGCATATTCATTTTGTGCCGCAAAATCATACACAATAATTCGGTAATCGATCATTCCCGAGCCGAAGGCAACCGTTGTGCACAGCTCGGGCAGGCTGTCGCCTGTCAGGTCGCAGAACACGGCATTGAGGACAGGCATTCCCCGAATCAGCAGTTCTTCTTCGCCGTTTTGAACCGCATAAATCTGCCCTTCCTTCCACTCAAAAACCGTATCAGGGAATGACGGGTGTTCATAACGCAGAACACTGCCCCAATCATAGGAATCCCTGCCGACATAATCAAACCAGACCTCAACGGCTATGTCCTGCATCACGGCTTCGGGCAGCTTTTGCGTGCGGCTGAGCCTGTAAATCTGTCCGGGGACTTCATCATACGCCCCGATGTAGCCGCCGATGAGACTGCCGTCGGAATACTGAATGATAAAATAATTCAGTTCGCTTTGTTCTCGCAATGCACCGTCCCAACCCTCACGGAAATACACCTGCCGGGCATTCAATAATTTATAGTAAGCAGGCAAGGTCGATTCCACGGCGGCAATCAGTTTTTCCGTTCCGTCCGCGACAGGCACAAGTGTATAATGACAATGGAAATTGCCGTTAATATAACGCACGGTGCTCAGGTTTTCGTCGATTTCATAGGTATATTCGCCTAATTCGCGGTTGGCACGGACAGCCCCGATGACGTTATCATAATAATAGCGGCTGACACGGTATTCATAGCCGCCGATTTCCTTGCTGACGGGGTTTGTCAGCAGGCACACAGCCGCAATGCAGCAGAGAATCACAGCGGCAATGAGGATCCACAAGGTCGGTTTTTTGTAATGCAGAACGGTCTTGATGCGGTTTTTAACCCCGACCTCCCCGAATGCAAGCGGACAGGCGGCAATGCTCTTACGCGACACCGAGCAGTTGATCAGTGCCGAGGAATAGTCCTTTTTGTTCTGTATATCCATGTTACGGATGACCTTTTCATCGCAGGCAAGCTCAATATCTCTGCACAAAAGCACATATCCTGCCCACAGCACGGGATTGAACCAATGCACCGTCAGAAGCAGAAAGCCCAAGGGCTTCCACCAATGATCCCGTCGGGCAAGATGGGCATTTTCATGTGCGAGCACATGGTTTACATCACTTTCAACCATGTCCGACGGCAAGAAAATACGGGGTCGGAATAACCCTAAAATAAACGGCGTGTCAATGCGGTCGCAGACAAAGACATTGCCTTCAAGAACAATGCTTTCCTTTGTCTTTTTGTGAAGACGTAAGAAACTGATTGCCGCATACAAAAGCATGCCGACCATGCCGGCAATCCATAAGGCGGCGGCTACGAATGTAACAATCTGCAAAGGGTTGGCACTGTCGCCCGGGTTGGGTGCAAAGGAGTCCGACAAAATCGGATTGATCGTGCTGTTCAATGCGGGAATGCCCGAATGAATGACAGGCTCGGCAGTCATTGTAATGTCCGTCGGCACGGTCTGTGCACTCGGCAAGAGGCTTAATACACTTTCAAACGAAAACGGACAGACAAGGCGGAATGCAACCAAGCCCCACAAGGCAACATTGACCCACTTGGGGGCTTTTTTCAGAATGAGCCGCAACACGCAGACCGCCAACACGATCCAGCTTGCCGTGATGCTCATGTTCAGAATCTGCAAAAACAGGTTTTCCACATTTATCCCTCCCCGAATTCGTCCACCATTTTGCGCAATTGTGCGATTTCGTCTTCATTCAACTTTTTGCGCTTTGTGAATGCCGCCAAAAATGCAGGCAGTGAACCGCCGAAGGTGTCTTCGACAAATTTTTCGCTTTGTGCGCAGTAAAAATCGTCACGGGTAATCAGTGCAGTAACCGTTCCCTTTTCATTTTTAAAAATCCCCTTTTCGCACAGGCGCTTGAGCACGGTATAAGTTGTGGATTTTTTCCATTGCAGCTGCTGTTCGCACAGGCTGACAAGCTGTGCGGATGACAGCGGTGCATTTTCCCAGATGATGTCGGCAAAGCGGCTTTCCACCGCACCGAGTTGATAAACATTCATAAAAAAGACCTCCCAAAAATTGGTTTACACTTTGTAGACTATTTTTAGTTTACACCATGTAGACCGATTTGTCAAGAAAAAATGCAAAAAAATCCATTGAAAACTTACATGATAAATCAGACAAGTTTTCAATAAATATCTTGATTTCTCTGCAACGGCGGTGTATAATATCCATTGAAAAGTTACATGATAAATCAAATAAGTTTTCAATGGAGGACAATATGGAAATAAAAAGAGACCGCTATCTGCAGGAACTGATTTCCTATATGTGGGACGGACAGATCAAAGTGATCACAGGAATCCGTCGTTGCGGAAAATCATATTTACTCAGAACACTGTTTCGTAATTACCTGCTGAAACAAGGGATCAAAGCAGAGCAGATTCTTTCTTTTGAACTGGATCTTGCAAAAGATATCAAATATCGCAATCCGCTTTTGCTTGCAGAAGATGTCAGAAATAAAGTCGCAGAGCAAAACGAATCATTCTATCTGTTTATTGATGAAATTCAATTATCCGATGCGGTTGCAAATCCGTATAATAAAGACGGCAAAAAAATCACCTTTTACGATGCACTCAATGATCTGCGGTCAATTCCGAATCTCGATATTTATGTGACGGGCAGTAACTCAAAAATGCTGTCAAGCGACATTCTGACTGAATTCCGCGGCCGCAGTGATGAAATCCGTGTGCACCCGTTGAATTTTTCCGAATATTATGCGGCGGTCGGCGGTGACAAATATGATGCATTTGACAGTTACGCATTTTTCGGCGGTATGCCGCTGATTCTTACCCGACCGAACGACAATGCAAAAATGCAGTATCTGCAATCTCTTTTTTCGGAAGTGTATCTGAAAGACATTATTGAACGCAAAAATATCAAACGGGCAGATGTGCTTGATTCGGTTTTAGATCTGCTTTGTTCATCTGTCGGCTCGCTCACCAATCCGAACAATGTGGCAAATGCGCTCAACTCCCGTCAAAAACGAAGCGGTGAAGATACCGTTGCACAAAACACGGTGAAAACCTATATGGATCACCTTGCGGATTCTTTTCTGTTCAGCGAATGCAAGCGTTGGGATGTAAAAGGAAAAAACTATTTTGATTATCCGAACAAATATTATTGTGAGGACATCGGTCTGCGTAATGCCCGCATCGGATTCCGTCAACAGGAAATGACCCATATCATGGAAAATATAATTTACAATGACCTGATTACCCGCGGTTGCAAGGTGGACATCGGCATTGTATACGGCAACGAAAAGGATAAAAACGGCAGAACGGTTCCCGTTGCGCGCGAAATCGACTTCATTGCCCACACGGGCGGGAAAAAGATTTATATTCAATCCGCCTATGCACTGCCCGATGAAGAAAAAGCCGAAACCGAAAACAAACCCTTCTCCCTGACAGGCGATTCATTTCCGAAAATCATTGTCCGCAATGACATCCGCAAACGCTGGTACGATGACAACGGCATTCTCAACATCGGTATCATCGATTTTCTTCTGGATACACATATTCTTTAATATCGCAACACAGCCAAAATCCCCCGAAGTCTTTTGAACTTCGGGGGATTGATGATTTTAAATCTTTGTTTTTAAATATTCCGAAACGGTTTTGTAAAATTCAGCGGCTTCTGCGACCTGTTTTCTCACTTCCTCATGGGAAATAATGAAAAAGTCCTCGTAATCGCTGTCGGTGCGTAATGAAAATGCACTTTTAATAATATCGGACATCCGCTTGTCAAAAATACCGGTTTTGATATAATCCATCTGAAAATACGCAATCACACCGGAATGCTTTTTGAAGTCTTTTCCGTCCAATGCAAACAAGGCTCTGACTGCGTGAAAAATTGCATAATAGGAACGGTTTGCGGCAGTGTCGTACATCTCAAGTTCCAATGTTTTTTCGGCATCAGCCAAAAACTCGGCAGCTTTTTCAAGACGGTATCTGCACAATGCAATCTGCTCATTCGTGTACATACGAAACACCATCCCTGATTACATTCTGAAAGAACGGCAATGCGGCAGAATAAGTATGAAAAGTTTCAGTATCCTGTAACTTAACAGAAAGCAGCACCCCGTAGCGAAGATCAATTTCCGCAGAAAAATCACTGACGGCACGGCGATACTTCACCAGTTTGTCACGACTCATATCTACCAATGCCAACACATCTATGTCCGATTCTTCGTCGTGGTCTCCACGGGCATAAGAACCATACAAAATCACATCCGATAATTTGTCTCCAAAAATCTCTGATAAGCCCAACAAAGTAGCATTCATAACATTCTGCAACTCATTTTGCGTACACATTACCTTCACCATCCTTTCATAATTATTATACCTTAAAAACATTGAAAAATCAACAACACAAATCAGATCTGATAAAATCCGACCTTTTTCATTGCCTTGCGGACGGTGCGTTCGGCAATGCGGGCGGCTCGCTCTGCGCCGTCCTTTGCGCAGGCTTCAAGGTATGCCTTGTCGCCGAGCAGACGAAGGTATTCTTCGCGAACGGGGCGAAGTTCCTCGGCGGTGGCTTCTGCAACGGCAAGTTTGAAATCGCCGTAACCTTTGCCTGCAAATTCGTTTTCGATTTCCTCGAAGGACTTGCCCGTGCAGCAGGAATAGATGCTCATGAGGTTGGAAACACCGGGCTTTTCGGGGCTGTATTTCACGCAGGCCTCGGAGTCGGTGACGGCAGACTTGATTTTGCGGACGATGGTGTCGGTGTCGTCGGTCATGGACACGAAGGACTTGACATTGGGGTCGGATTTGCTCATCTTCTTATCAGGTTCCTGCAGAGACATGATTCTTGCTCCCGTTTTGCCGATGAAGGGTTCGGGCACGGTGAAGGTCTGACCGTAGATGCCGTTGAAACGGTCGGCAATATCACGGCACAGCTCCATGTGCTGCTTCTGATCGTCACCGATGGGCACGAAATCCGCCTGATACAGCAGAATATCCGCCGCCATGAGCACGGGATAGGTGAACAGACCGACATTGATATTGTCTGCGTGCTTCTGTGATTTATCCTTGAACTGTGTCATGCGCGAAGCCTCACCGAACATGGTATAGCAATTGAGCAACCATGCCAGCTTTGCGTGGGCATCCACATGGCTCTGAATGAACACAATATTTTTCTGCGGGTCAAGGTCAAGTGCCAACAGCATGGCATACATTTCTCTTGTGCGCTGTCTGAGCACGGCAGGTTCGGTACGTACAGTGATGGCGTGCAGGTCCGCAACACCGAAAATGCAGTCATAATCCTGTGCCATGTTCTTCCAGTTGCGGAATGCACCAAGGTAGTTGCCCAGTGTCGGTGTACCCGAGGACTGCACAAGACTCAATACTCTTTTGGGGGCTTCTGTTTTATTTTCCATTGTTTTTTCCTCTCTTTACAGCGCAAGCTCTTTAATAATTTCCACTCTGCCTTCGGCTCTGGGCTTGGGGGCAGGGTCTTCGTCGGGATAACCGACGGCAATGGCAATCAGGAATTTATAATCCTCGGGGATGTTCATTCTCTTTTTCCAGACATTGCCTTCGGGCTCGTTCATCAATCCGCCGACACTTGCAATGATGCAGGTGCCAAGGCCCATGCTCTTCGCGGCAATGCAGATGTTTTCGGTCATGATACCGCCGTCCATGGCAGAGTTGCCCTCGGCAAACAGAAAGATAAGGGTCGGTGCATTCTGATAAACAGGGCTGATGTTCCAGTTGGTGTAAGCGGGGGTATCCCAACCGACTTTATTCTTAAAATCAACATTGAGGGCTTCGAGTGCTTTTTTGTCCTGCAACACGCGGATGTGGCAGGGCTGACCGTTTCTGCCGCTGGGTGCCCACACGGCGGCTTCAAGAATAGCGGACAGTTGTTCGTCACTGATCTGTTCATCCTTATAAAAACGGATGGTTCGGCGGTCGAGAATGGTTTTGAGAACAATATTTTCCATTTTACATTTCTCCGATTTAAAATATATATTACAATACCATAAATATTTTGTTTTTGCAAGATGAGAAGTTGACAATTACAGAAAATAAGGGTAAAATATAATACAGATTCATTACGGAGGTAATTCACATGAAAAAAATGTATATTCTTTCCCTTTTTGCCATTCTTCTTTTGCCCCTGTTCGGCATTTCCGCTTCGGCAGCGGGACTGCACATTGCGGCGGGACTTCCCAATTATCCGCTTATTATTGCCTGCGTGGTCGGCGGTGCATTGGCAGTGTTCCTGCTTGCCATGTTTGCCATGAAATACAAACGCAAAGGCACCGTTTCGGCAGAAGAACAGACACAGTTGCCCGAAGAAACCGCTGAAAACACGGAGGAAGAAAGCAATGACTGATGTTAAAACATGGGTAAGCGATATTCTTGTCAGTGAAGACAATTATGCACAGGAAATGACCGAAGTGGTTGAGCCTTACCTTGCCTGTTTGCGCAAGGACGGATATTTCAAGGGTGTCGGCGGGGCCGATATCTGGTATGAATCCTATATCCGTGCGGATGCAAAAGCCGCCATCGTTGTGTCGCACGGGTTTACGGAAACGGCTGAAAAATTCCGCGAAATGTCTTACTACTACAGCAAAGCAGGGTACAGCGTTTTTGCCGTTGACCACCGCGGTCACGGCAATTCGCACCGCGAAAATGACGACCCCGAAACGGTACATATTGACAATTTTGATACTTACATCGAAGATCTGAAAATTTTTGTTGATACGGTTGTCAAACCCAACGCAGTGAATCTGCCCTTATACCTGTACGGTCATTCCATGGGCGGTGCGGTGAGTGTACTGTTCTTGATGAAGTATACGGATGTTTTTGAAAAGTGCGTTCTTACCGCACCGATGATTTCCGCAAACACAGCAGGTATGCCGCATTTCATCACGGGAAATCTTGCAAAGGTGTTCATTGCTCTCGGAAAGTCAAAGGAATGTGTGCTCGGCATGGGTGCCTACAACCCCGAGCGCAAGTTTGAAGACAGCAATGACACATCCCGTGCCCGTTTTGAATATTACCACACAAAACGCAATGCCAACCGCAAATACCAGACCTCCCGTCCGTCCTACGCATGGGTAAAAGAAGCGGTGCGTATCGTCAAAGTGCAACTCGACGAAGCAAACTGCAAGAAGATCAAATCCAAGGTTCTTCTTTGCCAGCCCGAATGGGATGCTTCGGTTATCATGCCGCCGCAGAATGTGTTTGTATCCCGTGTGCCGGGTGCGATCTTCAAAAAATTCTACGGCGCAAAACATGAAATTTACATGAGCCCGAATGATGTCATGGAGCTGTATCTGAACACCATTTTCTCGTTTCTTGAGGGTTGACAATGGCAGATCAATGTGAATATTGTGCATATTTTGTATATGACGAATATGCAGGGCAGTACCTTTGCGAACAGGATCTTGACGAAGACGAGATCTATCGTTTTATGACACAGCAAACAAAGGGGTGTCCGTATTTCAAAGACGGCGACGAATACAAATTAGTCCGCCATCAGAATTAAGGAGAATTCTATTATGGAAGTTATTTTCAACGAAAAAGCACCCGCTGCCATCGGCCCGTATTCACAGGGCTATAAAGTCGGCAATCTTGTGATCACATCGGGACAGATTCCCGTTGCCCCCGAAACCGGCAATGTCGTGGACGGCGGCATTGAAGCACAGACCCACCGCGTTTGCCAAAACCTGCAACTGGTTCTGCAAGCCGCAGGATGCGATCTGACGGATGTTGTCAAAACCACCTGTTTCTTAAAAGAAATGAGCGACTTTGCCGCTTTCAACGGCGTGTATGCACAGTATTTCACGGGCAAGCCCGCACGTTCCTGCGTTGCAGTCAAGCAGTTGCCCAAGGATGTGCTTGTTGAAATCGAGTGCATTGCAGAAAGTAAATAAGTGTAAAAAAGGAGCTGTGAAAACAGCTCCTTTTTTGCAATGTTTATTTAAGCATAATCAGCGCAACCACCGAAGCCGGCACATCTCCTTCATTGCGGATGGAGTGCTTTTCGCCGTCGTTGCAGATGAGCACATCGCCGACCTTGCACACCTTTTCTTCGCCGTTGTCGTTGTAAACCACTTCACCCTGCGTGACAACAAAGATTTCTTCTTCGCCTTCGTGCACATGTTCACCGATGCCGCAACCGGGATTGAGGGTGATATCGGCAAAAAGTCTGCCTTTGTTGTAAAGTTCTTCTTTACTTACATAATCGGTAATCTGCACAGTGCCGTTGCCGCCGCGCATCTGCTCACGCAATGCCACGGGACATTCTTCTTTTCTTCTGACCATTTTTTGCCTCCGTTTTGTTGTTTTTATTATTATAAAAAAACAATTTTATGTTGTCAATATATCCTGTATAAAAAAAGGTAGACAAAAGCATAATAATGTGATATGATAAACTTAATTTATTATGCCTTATTCTGACTTGATTTCAGGAGTGTTACATATGCAAAAAAGAAAGATTTTACATACATTCTGCATTCTGCTTGCCATGGTGGTTTTGTTGCTTGCAAGCAGTGTTTCCGCATTGGCTGCAATGGGATGGGTTGCCGAAAACGGTGCACTGTACTACTACGGCACAGACGGCAAAAAGGTAACGGGAACCCAAATGATTGACACCGCAACCTATGAATTTTTGCCGGACGGCCGCCTGACAGGCAAAAATGTGACAGTGCAAACCGAAAACGGCATGTATTGCATCAACGGTGCCGCCATAGTGACCGGCTATAAAGCCATTGAAGATTCGCTGCATTACTTCGGCGCAAACGGCATCCGCCTTGAAAACGGCGAAATTGACGGGCTGACCGTAACAGACGGTACCGTGCAAGGCAACAACATTTATGTAAGAAGCGGCACAGTGCGCCACTTTTTGCAGAACAACCGAATTCTGTTCACGGTTTCCGATTATGATGCACAACTTGTTCTGATTGCCGACAACACAACCGCCGGCGGGCAAACTGCCGTTAAAATCAGCCTGAAAAACAACCCCGGCATTGCCCAATTGCAATTGAAACTGCACTTTGACCCCGCCATGCTGACCCACACATTCACCTATGATGAAGGCTTGCTGGCAGGTTTTGCTGAAAAAAAAGACGATAACTGCATCATGCTGTCATGGAACGGTGTTGCCGATTGCAAAAACGACGGTGCACTGGTAACGCTCTACTTTGATGCAACCGACACACAGGGAGAAACCTTTGTGTATGCGCAGGCAACTTCCGCCGTTGCGGCAAACGGCACCGACCGTCCATACAAACCTGCTGCCGCCGCGATTGAAATCGGCTGTCCGCATGATTTTGAAGAATACATTTTCAACAACGATTCCACCTGCACGCTGGACGGCACCAAAACGGCAACCTGTTCCCTTTGCGGAGCAACGGACACCGTAACGGCATACAATACCAAAATACCTCACACAGGCGGCAATGCAACCTGCATGGCAAAAGCAATCTGCGAGGTTTGCGGATCTGCCTACGGCACCTATGATGCAGATGAGCATCTGCACCTCGTTGCTCATGAGGGTAAGGAACCGACCTGCTACGTCAACGGCTATACCGCCTATGAGCAGTGCACAGACTGCACAAAAGAACTCGGCAAGACGGTGCTTTATGCCACCAATCACAAAAACGCTTATCCTGTTGCCGCAAAACTGCCCACTTGCACACAGGATGGATACAGCGACCACATTTATTGCCCCGATTGCAACCGCGCTAACGGGTATGAAGAAATCCCCGCAACAGGCCACCGCAACACTGTGACCGTGCCCGCCCTTGCCCCCACCTGTACCGAATCGGGCTACACTGCACACACTTTCTGCAATGATTGCCAAACGGCGTTGGGCAAAACCGACCTGCCCGCTACAAATCACCCGAACAAGCAGACGGTCAAAAAAAAGGTCGCCACCTGCTATGAGGACGGCCATGTCGCATACAGCCACTGCCCCGATTGCAACACGGATTTCGGTTACGAAGTGATTCCCATGCTTGCGCACAAAAATAAATATACCGTCGCTGCAAAACAGGCAAACTGCACCGAAGACGGCAACAATGAATACGAGCACTGCCCCGATTGCGGTGAAGATTTCGGCAAAGAGATCTATGTTTCGCTAGGTCATCCGTCCACGGTTGCGATTGATGCAAAGAACCCGACCTGTACAGAGTCCGGCTATGAAGCCTACGAATGCTGCACCGTCTGCATGGCAGATATCGGCAAAGTCAACCTGCCCGCGCTCGGCCACAGAGAACTGACAAAGTATGACAAACTTGCCGCAACCTGCACCGAAGACGGCCATTCTGCATACAGTGTCTGCGGTGTTTGCAATGCAGAAATCGGCAAAACCGTGCATTCTGCCCTCAACCACAAAAACAAATATACTGTTGGTGAAAAGAACCCGACCTGCACCGAAGACGGCAACAACCGTTATGACTTCTGCCCCGACTGCAACACTGCATTCGGCAAAGAAACCTATCCGGCAACCAACCATGTGAACAAAGCATTTCAGGAAGGCTTGCCCCCCACCTGCACCGAAAAAGGATATACCGCACATTACCTGTGTTCCGATTGCGGTGAAAAAACCGGTTATGAAGAAATCGCTGCACTGCAACACAAAAATGCAACTGCCTATCCGGCAAAAGATCCAACCTGCACCGAGCCCGGCACCTCTGCTTATATTGCCTGTCCCGATTGCGGCATAACCAGTGAAAAAACCGAAATTCCCCCGCTTGGTCACAAAAACAAATACCTTGTTTCTGCAATTGAACCCACCTGCCTTGCAACCGGCATGACTGCTTACTATTATTGCCCTGACTGCGGTTTTGAAGAAGGAAAAGAAGTGATTTCCGCCAAAGGACATGATTTTTCATTCTGGATCACAGAAGAGCATGCAGGACTCGGCAAAGAAGGAACAGACATACGTTGGTGCGGAGTGTGCATGGAAACCGAAAAACGCACCACACCTGCGCTGACATTGGCTGACGGCAAGGTGTATCAGTGCGGCGATGCAGACCGCAACAACATCATCACTGCCGATGATGCCCGATCTGCCCTGCGCTATTCGGTTGGGTTAGACACCCCCACCCAACTGCAACTGATTCTTGCCGACTATGACGGAAACGGCGTAGTTACCGCCGCCGATGCAAGGCTTTTGCTTCGCGCTTCGGTTGGTTTGGAAGACATCGGACCGTTCTTCTGCTTTATTGCCGAGGACGGCTACTATGAGCGCATAGAACCGGAAGACAATTAAAGTTTTTCAGTTGCTTTAAAGATGCACCTGCTACAGTAACTGCGGTGAAAAAATATGTTAAAAAATAAAAAATTGCGCATTTCTGTTATTATTATACTCTGTCTTTGTGCAGGAATCGCTGTTCTGACAGCGGCAATCAACATCCGTATCTGCACCTTTGCAGACAAACGGATACTGACCGAAGAAGAAGCAAAAAACCTTTCGGATGTGGATTGCATTCTGGTGTTGGGATGCGGTGTCCGTGAAGACGGAACGCCGAGCCACATGCTTGAGGACCGTCTGAAGCGAGGTGTTTCACTTTATGAAAACGGCGTTGCTCCGAAGCTGCTGATGAGTGGTGATCACGGGCAGGACGATTACGATGAAGTCAACACCATGAAAAACTATGCACTGGATGCAGGCATCCCGACAGCGGATATTTTCATGGATCATGCAGGTTTTTCAACTTATGAAAGCATGTACAGAGCCAAGGAAATTTTTCAGGCTGAAAAAATTGTCATCGTCACACAGCAATACCATCTGTACAGAGCCGTTTACATTGCCGAACAACTCGGTCTGGAAGCCTACGGAGTCAACTGTGATTACCGCACCTACAGCGGTCAGTTCATGCGTGATGTTCGTGAAGTGCTCGCCCGTGTCAAGGATTTCGGCATGTGCATATTCACCCCCGAACCGACATACCTCGGAGAAGTCATTCCCGTACAGGGCGACGGCTCCTTGACCGATGATAAATAAAATTACGGGACAGGATTTCAACTTATCCTGTCCCGATTTTTTATGCTCCTAATCCAATCCTGACGGCGAGATACCCGAGCAGGATGGTGAGGATGATATTTGCGATGTTCGAGAGCAGACCGGTGTTGAAGCGGTCTTTTTTCTCGAGGGCGGATTTGATGTGTTCAAGATCCTGTTTGATGAGGGCGAAGGACGTGGAGCCGAGGGCGAGCTCGTGTTCGTGGCGTTCGACGATCTTTTTCAGTTCGCGCACCGCTTCGCAGGGACAAGAGCTGTCGCGGTGCGGGGTGGGGTTGAAGTTGTCGTGATCGTTCATCAGAATGCTTTCTTGTCGGTGGGATTATTGAGAATACCGAACGCGATCAGTACCGAGCCTATTGAGTTAATGACGGTGTCGAAGTTGGTGCTGTCGATGCCGATCTTCTCAAACACACCGAACGCATTGAGAATCACTGCCAATGCACCGAACACGGAAGTCCACACGGCCCAGCTTTTGAGTCTGTCCTTCACTGCAACCTTTTCCGGGGTTGCGGCTTCTTTTTTCATTTCGTCCATATTTAGTCCTCCAATCCTGCGGATTTGCGCAGAATTTCTCTTGCGTCTGCCGCTGTGATGCTGCCGTCGTCGTCCATGTCGGCTCTCTTTTCCTGTGCTTCGGTAAAGATTTCAAGACCGACACTGCGGCGAAGTGTCAACAGTGCATCGTCTTCGGTGATTTCGCCGTCACCGTTTGCGTCCCCTTTGAGGATAGCAGGTTCTGTCGGTGCGGTCTGCTTCGGAAAACCGTTCAGCCCGAGCCGTTTGATGATCGGGGCAAAGTCCTGATACAGAATGTTCATATCCACATTGCCCTGAATTCCGTCCACACGGCCCGAATCGGTGTACTGCCAGAGTGCATACGGGCCCGTGTAATCGGTCTGCGTGGTCCAGTGCGCAAGCCATACGGTATAACGGTTGAGAACCGACATATCGAGTTCATCCCTGAACCAATACTTGCCGCTGTAGATGCCGACGAAATAGCCTGCTTTTTCGACTGTGTCGCAGAAGCGGTTGACGATGGCTGTGAGCTGTGCTTTGCTCAAGCCCTGCATATTCTGTGTGAGAACCCCTGCGGCTCTCGTGTCGTGCACGTCTTCCACATCATAGTAGATCGGAAGTTCAAACTGCTTATCCTTCAGAAGCGAAAGAACGAAAGCAGCTTCGCGGTCTGCATCCGCTTCGGTAAGAGCGACCGCATAATAATATGTTCCAACATGTAAGCCCGCCTCCTTTGCCTTGCGGTAGTTTTCTTCAAACCGTGCATCCTTGTTGAGTGTGTGGCTACTGCCGTAGCCGGTGAAGCCGCAACGGATGATCACGTTTTCAATACCCGCGGCTTTGACTCTGCGAAAGTCAATGGCGCCGTTGTGGGTACTGACATCAATAACCTGTGTTGCCATAAAAACACCTCCTTTTTATGCAGTTGCACTTGCCACTTCGGCAAACTCAATTGTTTCATCCTCGTGAACGGTCAGCTCAAAACTTCTGCCTTTGTAAAGCACGGGGAACGTGCAAATTCTTGCAAATTGATCATATCGCATATCATTTGCAAAAATCTGCCCCATAAAGGCCTGATCCAGAACAGGATTTGCATAACTGTGCAAACACGCTTTTACGGGACTCCAAACATCTGCCGCATCAAACAAATCGCTGATTGTGATACCTTCCTGCATTACAGTGAAATCATTCGATCCCATGCAACCGAGATGTATTATGCCGCCGCCTGCGTATGACAGTTCTTCCTGCACCGTATCATGAACCGATTGTATTGTTGCTAACTGATCGTGCTTTTCCCTTGTTATACTGCCGTCGGAATTGACGGCAAGCAGTTGACTTGCCGGAAAAGAATCCCCGTTCGGCACTATTGCATCTATTTTAAGTTTTGTGTCGGAAATTGAAAGCATGCTTGCATATCCGAAATAATAAAAATAGCCATATTTAAAGCTCAGTATTTTGCCGCTTTGACAAGCCGCCTTTAACTCATCAAATGTGCAGGAAATAGTATCTTTGCCGGTAACAGAGTCGTAATAAACGTCAAAATAAAACACATCACGATCTGCATTTCCGCCGCCTGCAGCATCACGGATCTGCTTTTGTAAAGCAGCATATGTTACCATATCCATACGCTTACCTCCACATTCCGCCGCACAGGAACTTCACAACCCCTGTGCTCATAATAAAGCAGTAGCTGCCGTCGGCAATGCCTGTAACAGGAAGTCCGGCAACTGCTGTTTCATCGGCAACGAAGTAGCCGACAAGACAGTCGCACTGCTGCACTGCCGCCTGCGCCACCGCATCCGACACCGTCAGCTCCACACCGACAGGCAGGCTGTAAACCGTGCGCTCGCCGTCTTCTTTTACTGCTACATCCACCGTCCCGCACACCTGCGAGCCGGTGATGATGGTCAATTTTGTCATAAATTAAATCCTCCTTTTTTATTTTATGTTTCATCTTCTTCGGTGTCACAAAACACCTCAATTTCCGCAAAATCTTGCGGCACATAAATGGTCTGCACTGCTATTCCTCCTTTGTTGCGGCATACACGCAAAGCACATTGTCGATTGAGGGCAACAGGCAGTGCAATGCCCCGTCTTCATCCTGCAAAAGCAATTCCCACGTGTAAATGCCCGGCAAAATATCCAGATCCTGCAAATTGCAATAAAGTATTGCGTGCCCGTCCGCATACGCATCGGGGCGTTCGGGCGGCATGCTGTGTTCAAGCAGAACCGAGCCCTGATCGGTTGCAACCAGGGCTCTGAAAATGACCCGTTGGTTTTCGGTCAATCTGCGATTTTTCAAAACAAACTCCGCCGCAATAACACACTTTTGCCCTACGTTGATTCTTGGCATACGATTCCCCCTTATCCTCGCCCCGTCAGCGCTTTGAGGATCTGGCTTTTTCCCTTTTCCGTAATCTGCCCGTAAGAGATTTGCCGATCCAGATATCTGACAAGCGCGGCATAGCCGTATGTGTAATATGTTTCTTCCGCCGTATTCTGAATGGTCACACTGATTTTTTCGGGTGCATTCTCTTTTTCCTTTGCAGCCGAAAGCAATGCGGAAATATCAATTCCCGCTTCTTGCAGGTAAGAAAAATCACCGAGCTGCGCCATTTTGTAAGCAAATGAAAGCGCATCCTGCTGTTTTTCATAGTCTGCTTTCTGCGACTCCTGTTCGCGTTTGTATGCCTCTTTTTCTGCATCCTGCAAACGTGTATATTCCTCTTCTTCACGGCTCGATATCATCTTGTAGATATCGGCTTTGCGGTCATTTTCCTGTTTGTAACGGTCATAGGCATTTTCGTAAATCTGCAAGGCCTTGTCCTGCAGTTTGAGCATATAATCGTCATACGTTTGCGCCGCAACGGACTGTGCATAGGAATTGGCATAGCCGCCCGTCAGGCTCACCGCTTTGCCGAACGCATCGGCGGCCGATTCTTCCCCCCGGAGGCTGTAAGAATCGCGATATTGCCGATACAGCGCATCTGCGTTCAAATCGAATTCAAACGGCTGTGTATGCAGTAATTCTTCCAGCAAGGCATCGCGCAGAATTCCCAAATCGCCTTTAACGGCAGAAGCAGCCTGTTCGGGCAAAAGTTCTTCTTCAGGTTTCTTTTTATTGCTCATGTTTCCTCCTTTGCAAGTGCCCGCAATGCGCGCACATCGGCACGGATTTCCTCCAGCAGACGAAGAATCTGCCTGTCATTGTAATCCGAGCGATCGCCCCGCATCAGTTCGGCACTGCGTTCTCTTTCGTTATGCACGGTTTATCTCTCCTTTCGCGTTTTCAAAGATGATTACAACATCGCGGATGGTGCATGCCCCGTGCCCGTAAAAATACAACTGCAACGTTTCGCACGGCAGCACATTGGCATGCAGCACCCTGCGGCGCAATCCTTTGCCGGTGAATCTGCCCAGTTGCCTGCGTTCGCCGCGGTCGGTGCGCAGTTCAACGCAAAACAGTGAAGCGTCACCAAGTTCAAACCGCACCGCAACCTCGCGAATACATTTTGTTTTCAGCGTTCCGCAGTCGAGTTCATTGGTCAGTGCATGCCAACGGATATCCGTTTCGGGGGCATAGCCGTAATCCGATTCCTGCGTACCTTCCGTCAGGAGGCAGTTTGTGTATTTATCGGGCGCATTCACGTCACTCACGCAGATCATCATCCAATACAGGCTGATGCCCGCAATCAGTGTGGTGCTCGGAATGCACAGCATGTAAAGGCTGTTGCGCTGGGTTACAAAGTGCTGCACGTTAATTCCATTGTCTTCGCAATGGTAGGTATCCCTGCCCGCAGTGAAAACAAACATGCACTTTTCGCCGTTCTGCCTGTGTGCGGCAAGGTAATATTTTTCACCGATGACGCCGCCGACCGCCTGTTCGAGCGCCGTGGGCGGAAACCCGTCGCACAGGCGAACAGTGTAAATACCGTTGGTGCGATACACACCGTCCGTGCCGCAATAAACAACACTTGAACCAAGACGGGCAATGCTGCGCTCGCACCCTGCGCGCACGCCTCTGCCCTCGTTGTGCGCAACGCGATAATCCGACGGCTGTGTGCCCGACACGCAGAACACGCTGTTTTCCTTGAAAAACACAACATCGTCATACAGCACCGCCGCCCCCGTAAAGACACCCGGCGCACCGACTGAAACGGTGTAACAGTCATCCGCACCCGTGCCGAAGCGATTCCAGGTCAGCGGGTCACCGAGGGCACTGCAGAAAATTTCGTTGATGTGTTCACCGTCCGCATTTTCTCCGTAGCGGCATCCCCACACACGGTTGCCGCACACAACAGCATGGTCAATGGCGGGAAAAGGCTTGTGCACATGCAAGCCATCTCCCTCGCTCGTGTCTGCAAAAATATCACCTTTCACAAGAATCATATTGACTTCTGTTTTAAAAATACGGGCATTGCGCATATAAAATTGCCCCGGCGCGGTGATATCCACATAATCACCGACACTGAACGTTTCATCCACATCGGGAATGATAAAAAACCAACCGTCCTGTTCTGTCGGCTCCCATTCTCCTGCATCGTTCTTGTCTTTCAGAACAGCAGGAGAAACAGAAGTGTCGATCCACTGATAAATCTCGTTGGGGCCGGTCGGCGCAACGGAACTGACCGTTGCATATCTTTTTTTTACCTCCCCTTCGCAACCGCCCATATTGAACATCGATCCTGCCAAAGACACGGTGGCTCCGGCCTCGCGTTTTTGCCACACACCCTCGGCATCCTTATGCAGAAACACACCGTCGGGCACAATGAACAGATCCTTACCCATCGGAAGCAATTGCTTGCGGGCGGCGTTCTGCAAAGTGATATCGCCAAGCGGTTTGCCGCCGATATATATTTTTTCTCCTGCCGTCCAGCACAAGCCCTCTTCCAACGAACACGCACCGCTGATAGGATCATTGAGCACAAAAACACCGCTGTTGGTTTCGTTCTGCTCTTCATTCAGCAGATGCCAACGCCCGCGCGGCGGTCGGGTCTTCCAGAAGGGCTTGCCGTCGCTTGTCAGATTGTGCGCATCCTGCAACGTTCTTTCATCGGCAAACGAACTGCGGTCAATGCCGTCCATTGTGCCGAGCTGAAAACTGTGGCGCGCAATATTTTTTTGTTTTGCATAACGCATAGCAAAGTCCTCCCTTAAAAATGCACCTGTGTATTGCGCAACGGCGTATAGGTACGGTTGCACTCGGCGGCAAAGGAATCAAAGGTGTTGGCATACAGGGCGGCGGCATTGTTGTAGCGTTCGGCATTGCCGCGCACAAGCTCTGCCATGGCAGACAGATATTCTATGTATATCTTCTCATACGGAAACGGAACAAGCAGTTGCGTGTCGCCCGGCGTGGCAAGAATATAACCCGTGAATGCCGTTGGCGGTGCTTGCTTGTAAAGGGACAGAATTTCCTCATAAACCATGCCGTCGAGTTCCGAGAGCCATGCCAGTTTCTGTTCATAAGTGATTTCATTGGGATACAGCGTATCAAAGCGGGCAATGGCTTGTTTGATCGTCATAGCCGTTCTCCTTATTCATTGGCAACGGCATTGATGAAACGCTCTGCTTCCTGACCCGCCTGCACGGAATGGGCAATCACTTCCGCAAATGCAGGCGGCACTTCCACCACTTCACCTTTACGGATGAGCATTCTTCTGCCGTTGACGGCCACAAAAAGGGCATCGTCATTTTTGTCGGTTTTGGGAATAAAAACAGGAACGGTTGTCGTTTCTGCTGCGGGATTCTTTTTCTTGTTTGCCATAATTAAAACTCCTTCAAATAATTTTTTGTTTGGGGTGCGTTTGACCGCACCCCTTTTGCAATGAAAATCAGTTGGTTTCTGCGGTTGCGGAGAATTCACTGCCCGATTCATAGCGGAGCAGATATTCTTCAATCAGTCTCTTTGCGACCTTGGTGGCTTTCCAGCCAACGGAGCTTCTCTGGTTCAACGGGTCGTTGCCGTAGCCGCGCTGTTTGACGATGTGTTCAAGGCCGCCGCCTTCGATATCGGTGACACCGTAGGCATTTTCGCCGAGGAACAAGGTGCAGAATACGGCAGAACCGTCCTTGCCGCCGCCGACACCGCAGATGAGTGCATCCGTCTCGAGATTATTCACGGCGGTGCCGAGGGTAAGCACGGTTTCGCCGTTGGTGTTTTCGATGGCGGTCACGGTGTTTTCGATGCCGTTTACATACACCGCGATGGGTTCTGCAAAGGTTGCGGGTGCAAGATTTTCAGCAACCGTTACCTTGCTTGCGGATGCAGACACTGCATTCTTGAGATGCAGACGGCTGAAACCTTCGGCAATTTCGGCAGGACCGTAAATCTTGGCTTCGGTGGATTCCACAAAACGAACCCCTGCAAGGGTGCCGACTTCACCGCGCAAAATGGTTTCGGGTTTTGCATACTTCTGAATGCCGACCCACTGCTCGCCTGCATCCTGCATCAGATCGTAAGCAACATAAGGGTGGATGATGGCAACATAATGAGTGCCGATCTTGGGTGCATTCATTGCCTTAAGTTCGGCCGCGGCACGGAAAACATCCTTCACACGCAGTCTGCACTTTTCCGAAATGTCAGCACGGGAGGTGATTTCCGTGACGGTGTCGCCCTCCACGCTCGGTGCATAGCAGACATTGGTGCCGCCGATGATTTCGTTTCTGACAACGGTGTCAAGGGTAAGACCCGCCTGCCCTGCCAGTTCCTTGGTAGCTTCGACGATGGTGTTGTCCACAGCGGTCAGTTCGAGCATATCGGTCTGTTCAATGTAGTCACCGTACTGATCGACCGTGCAGGTCACACCCGTGACGGACAGCTTGTTGCCTGCGGGGGTAATGCCTTCGGTGATGGCCTTGAGTGCCTTGGGAAGGCGCGAGAACTTGCGGAACTGAATGGTTTTGCCGTTGTTGGCAGGAATGGGACGCTTCTGACCGAACTGCTCATGCACAAGGTTTGCACTGGCAAGGGTGATGAGGGTCTTGTCATAAAACGTCTTCATTTCCGCAGAAAGTGCGGAAGAATCGGTGATGTTGCCGTTTTCCATAACACCGCCGGTGGTGTTGATGACCTCACCTGCGGCAAAAAACTGTAAATTAAAATGCTTCATAAAGAATGAATCTCCTTTCAAATTCAAAAAAATCAGAATGTAATTTTGTCGCCTTTGCCGACACGTTCAAGAATGCGGATGATATCCGTTTGTGTCAGGTTATCGACGCGTTTTTCGGTGGGCAGCCCCGCTTTGCGGTCGGAAAGACCGTTTTCCTGCGGGCGGTCTGCGGTGGTGAACATGGCATTCGCCGTTTTTTCGGCGGCTTTGCGTGCGGCATACTGCATGGCGGCAGTGAGAATCTGCGGCAGATGCGTGACCTCATACGCCTGTCGCACGCTGACACCCGCACGAAGCAGATTGCCGAAATCCTCATTGCCGTTGTACAGCTCCGAAAAGGAAAAGGACGGATAAAATTCCTTGAGTCGCTCGCCCTGCGCCTGCCAATCCTGCATGCGCATTCTGCCGTCGGCGATGCGTTGCATCTGCCGCAAGGTCTGCTCATCGGGCAAAGCGGGCTCTTCACTCTGCACGGGCTGTTCCGGCTGTGCAGGTGCATTTTCCTGCGTTTCGGCGGCGGTGTTTTCTGCGGCTTCGGCTGCATTCGTTGCGGACTCGTCCCCTGCAACGGCTTCGGCTGCATCCCCGGCAAAAAACTGCAAGTTCATTTTTTTCATACTGTCATCTCCTTTTCTTTTACATATCTGTGGCAATTGAGATGCGGACTGTATTCCTCTTCTATGCGGCAAAGGCCGCCGTAAACGAGCTCAAATGCCGTTTCGACCCCTGTTTTTGCAGATGCGGCTGTGGCTTCAGCGCGGAAAACGCCATCTCCCCACGAGCAAAAATAAGTCTGCGCCATCCCCGTTTTCTGCAGGTTGTCCAGTGCGATTTCCAGCGCCCCGCACAGCGCCGAAATGCCCGCACAAACAATGTCCTTGCCTTTTTCACCGTACCCTGCATGCCCCGAACAGCACAGAGAAAAGGTGTTTTCATTGCGTTCAAACACAACTTTTGTCATTGCGTACCTCCTGCGGGGAATGCGGGCATCATGCTCTGCTGTGCTTCGTAAACAGCTCCGTTGCGCGAAACGGCGGCAACGATCTTATCCTTGTTTTCAATATCAAGCAGTTCAAGACAAGCCAAAGCCTGTTTGTAACGTGCGGGATCGAACAGTCCCATCTGAAAAAAGTTGATCGCATCCTGATTCTGCGCACTGCGTGAGAACGGATTCTGCTTGTGTGCTTTCACACGCACATCGAACACGGGCATTCTGTCACCGTAAACCACACCGAAATCGCTGACCTGCGGACGGGCAAGCATCTGGCTGTTGTCAAGCGAAACATACTGCGCGGCCCCGTTGGGGTCGGTGATGCGAAGCATGCGAGGCGTGGAGTAAAACTGACGGATAAGCTCAATGATCAACTCGCATACCTGCACGAACACACGGTAGGATGCACCGATCATATCCCTGCCGACCTTGTTGCCCGATTCCTGCAAGGCGGAAATTGCAACGCCCGAGGTGACACCGCCCATGGTGCCGCCCTGAATAAAATCACGGTTGGCGCTGGTTTCCTTGAGTTCGTCGATTTTCGACTGCAAAACGGAAAGATAAACACCCGACAGCGGCTGCGCCGTGATTTCACGCAGGCTTTCTTCCCCGAGGGAGGAACCGCTGACATGCACAAAATCCTTGCTCCAGTCGGCAAATTCCGCTTCGTTGACAGCGCCGTCCGTGCGGGCAAAATAACGTCGTCTTGCCGACATACGGGCATTGCGCAGAATTTCGGTGCCGAGCACATCAATGGCTTCCTGCGCATCCTTCATCACATCAATGAAGCCGAATCCGACGGGGGTCCCCTCCTCCTTGAACAGGGTGTCAAGAACAAAAGGATATTTTCCGTGGTCATAGAATCCGTTTGCAAAGCGGGGGTCGTTTTCGCTTGCAAACAAAACTTCGTGACCTACGAATTTGCAGTAATGCAGAACCGTTCTGCCGCCGACACGGCGCTTGTAGTACCAATCAACAACGGCGGATTTGTTGTTGAGGTCTGCGTTGTCGTCGTTGGCATACTGCTTTACATCCACAAGCGGCTGTTGCAACTTGCCTTCGAGGAAGGGGTATTCTTCCAGCAGAACATCATTATCGACAATGCGCACATGGAACACATTGCGGCTGTCCTGCAAAGAACGCACACCCGGTTCCCAGAACAGATTGAGCATGTCGATCTGCGCCACTTCAATGTCGCCCCTGCCGTTGTCTGCTTGCGCATTCCACAGCACGGCATAGCAGGATGTGCCGTTTTTGAGCTTATACATGCAAGCATCGGAATACACATTCTCAAACCCGTTGTTTTCGAGGATAACGGGAATGACACTGCTTAAAAGTTCAGCCGTCTGCGCATCGGACTGCTCACGGGGCAGCACCGTGCATTCGGGCAGTGCATCCATGAAATCGGCATGCTTGTTGATGATGGAATTGAACAGCCATGCCGAAGCATTTTTGCGGTTGGGGTTGTTTTTGTTGCGGTCCCAATGGCGCAGACGGAACCACATTTCGTTTTCGACAATGCGCTGTTCAAGCGTTGTCTTACCGCCCTTGTAGGTTTCAAGAATGTGTGCTGCCTGCTGCACCTGTCGGGCGGTGATGACGGGTGCGGGCTGTTTGGTCTTGTTTTCTTTCATTGAAAATCTCCTTTCAAAAATCAGCGGTAGGTGAACGGATCATACTGAATCCGTTGGTTGAGAGGATCATCCGTCAGTTCCCTCACAGGTGCGGCACGGGTCGGCGACACGGGCCGTGACATACAAAAATAACGGAATGAGTCCGCAAAATGGTCTTCCATGTGCGTGTCCAGATCTTCGGGATCCGTCTGCGAAAACCGAAGCAGGGGCAGTGTGCGGATGGCATGCTTACATGTGTTGAAAAAATACACCATCGGCAGACCGTTTTCGTCGAATGCAAGGCGATAATGACACTGCATCCAGCCCGACAGACGGCGGTTATCCCCTTTTGAGAAATACACAAAGTGGCGGTCGGCACTGTCAATGACGGCATTTCCCCTTGAATCATCCCATATAGACGGGTCGGCAACCCCCGTAATGCGGCGGTTTTTCAGCCATCGGTGCTCACACTCAATGCGGCGGATCTCCTTAAAAATGCGATCGGGATACCATCGCACCCCCTCATCGGGGTTTGCCGTACAACCGTACAGCTGTAAGATCAAATAAGCTCTGCCGTCATAGTCAATTGCCCACCAATCGCAGGAAAAGGGCTTGGAATAGCCGAAGTCAAAGGAACGCACAATGTTCCATTCGGGCGGTACTTCAAACGGTTCAATGACATGCGTCCATCGGCGTTCTTTGTAATATTCGGGGCGGTCAACGAAATCTTCAAAAAATTGCCCTTCAAAGATGTTCCAGTCCCCCTCCAGCCATGCTTTGCGCAGTTTCGGCGGCAAGGCTTCAAGCTGTTTTATGTAGTCAGGATCGCTTGACAGCAGGGCTTTGTTGTCGGTCACAAGCGATTGAATAAAAGAATATTCATCCGCATTTTCACCGCTGTTGTAGCTGCGGTCAATGAACAGCCGTTTGACCCATGCGTGTCCCTCGCCGCCGGGGTTGCAGGTCAGGTAAATGCGTTTGGGGAATTTGTTGACACCGCGCACACAGGCCTTGAAACGGTTGTACTGTTCTTCACTCAACTGCGTGGCTTCGTCCAAAAACAGCACATCCACTTCCGTTCCCTGATATTTGTCCACATCCTTTTCGGTCTGGCAGTGGCGGAACAAAATCACACTGCCGTTGGGAAACAAAAACTCCTTTGCCGTTTCCTTATAAACCGCAAGACTGCCCAGCATTTCCCGCAAAGGGGTGATGTGATTGGCACGCAGTTCCGGGTAGGTGTGGCGCACGATCATGATTTTGATGCCCGGATATTGCAGTGCAAGAAGCACCGATTTCACCCGCACTGCCCAGCTTTTGCCGCCGCCGCGTGCACCGCCGAAAGCCACATACTTGTGCGTGTCGCTCAAAAACAATTTTTGTTTTTCGTTGGGTGCGGGAATGTTCAGGGTATACTCCATTGCTTTTTCCTTTCTGCCTGCCCTTATTTCGTGAATTCCTCGGCATCCAGAAAACGCACCGTAATACGGTTGGTTTCTGCAGATTTTTGCGCTTCCCGTTCGCCGAGGCTTTTGACGAGCGCCGTCAGTTCCTTTGCGGCGCTCGTCCATTCCTTGATACTGCGGATTTCTGCCTTTTCCCCGTCGGCACCGCTTATTTCCTCATGCAATGTCCGGACCAGTGCATCGGCAGTAAGCAATAACGTGTCAAGCAGGGCATCGGCGGAAACGTTCGGTTTCTTTTTCAAAAACACATCTCCTTATGTGGGTTTGCATTGCCCGTCCCGCAGTGTCTGCATAGTAGCAGAATGCAAAAGAAATTTCTGCCCCGCTTTTTCACCCCCGACATGCAAAAAAGCCCGTCATATCGGGCTTTTCAAGGGGTAAAAATTTTGAATTTTTGTAAAAAAGGTTTATTTGGTTTTTTGTATATTTCATATATCCGATATAACAAAATCAACAGAATCTTGTTTTTCTGATGTCTTTCTTGACAATCCTTTCCGATGGTGATAAAATATCATCATCGGAAACATTGGAGATGATTATGATGAAAAAACTGATTTCGCTTCTGCTGACAATTGCGATTTTCGTTGCCGTTGCTGTACCTGCCATGGCAGCAGCCGTTAACCCCGAACTTGTTCCCATGATTTATATCCGCGGCAACGGCGAAGCGATTTATGATGAAAACGGCAATCAGGTCACAGTGGATTTGGACACTCTTTCCGTCAACGGAAACACGGACGGTATCGACAAGGACACCCTTATCGAAAGCTGTGCCAACATTCTGCTTCCGTTCCTGACCGAAGGTCTGCTGATGGACAAATGGGATTCCTACGGCGATGCATTGTATGAGGAAATTGCACCGCTGTTTGAAAAGGGCCACCTGGACGGCAACGGCAATCCCATGTACGGCACGGGAGTTCACCCCAACGTGCTTGCCTCCTCCGAAGCTGCAGCAAAAAGAAATTACGGTACAGACGGCAGATTCGATCTGTATGACTACAACTTTGCTTACGACTGGCGTCTGTCGCCCTATGACCACGTGGACAGACTGCATACATATGTGCAGACCGTTATGGCAGCCACGGGTGCAAAACAGGTCAGCATTGTTGCAAGATGCTTCGGCGGCAGCCTGCTGATGGCATATCTTGAAAAATACGGCAGCCTCGGCCATGTCAAAAATGCTTTCTTCGCAGATGTGCTTTCCAACGGAACGGCAACCATCAGCCATGCCATGAGCGGCAAGCTTTATTTTGATTCCAATGCCCTTTACCGCTACATGAACAATCTGACCTACTGCGGTCAGACGGGTGTCGGCAACGGCTTTGTGCTTACCGACCTTGTCACTGAAATCATTTTCACAACCGTTGATCTGTTCAATCAGGTCGGTATAACCGATACCTTTATCGGCTCGGTTGAACTGCTGTATCAGAAGCTTTATGAAGCGCTCATGCCTGCTCTTTTGTCTGCCGTCGGCATGGCAACCCAGGCAAACTACTGGACTTGCATATATGAAGAAGACTTCGAAGATGCAATCATTCTGATGTTCGGCGATGAAAACGATGCACGCAGAACCGAATATGCAGGTCTGATCGAAAAAATCCGATATTATTACGACCATGTCACCTCGTGCCTGCCCGAGCTGTACAAAACCTTCAGCGAGGACTACGGCATTCATATCGGCTTTACCGCAAAATACGGCTACACAAACGCACCCTACGGCCCGGGACAAAACGATATGACGGATGCCCTTGTCAGCCTCAAGGATGCCGCTTACGGCGCTACCTGCGCAGAAGTTCACAAGACCCTGTCTGATGAATACATTCAGTCGCGCATTGACGCAGGCTACAGCGCTTACATCTCTCCCGACAAAAAGGTGGACCTTTCCACCTGCGCATTCCCCGACACCACCTGGATCGTCAAGAATGCACATCACAATCATTTTGAAGTCGTCAGCGAACAGCTTGCCGCCGATTTCTGCCGCAGCACCGGCATGACCGTGCAGAACAATGCTGACTATCCGCAGTTTGCCGTTTTTGACGACACAACAAACACCTGGACGGCCATGACAGAAGACAACTGCGCCGATTTCGACTGGCTTCATGTTGCACAGGAACAACCCACCAAAATCACCCGCCTGCAAGCATTGTTCCGTTGGCTGTACGCCATCATCCCCGTTATTATCGCATGGTTCTCATCCCTGTTCGGCAATTAAAAGACTGCAAAACAAAAGCATCCTTTCGCAAAAAAAACGAAAGGATGCTTTTTTTATTTATTGACAATTCGTCTTTTGCTATGTTAAAATAAATAAAATAAAACAAATATAAAGGGGTGTTTTGTTTGGTTTGTCCGAAATGCGGCATCGAGATTGCCCGCTTTGACCTCGCTCCCAACTGCAAAAAATGCGGTGTGCACATCATGTACTACACGCAGGAAGAAGACCTTGCAAGAGATGCAAAACAATGCGAGCTTGAATTTGCCAAAATGCACGTTCTGACCGACAAAATCAAAATCGGCTTCATCAAGAACAAATTTGCACTGGCAAGATTGATCGTCATTTTAATCGGTGCAGGCTGCCTGTTTTTGCCTTACATGACCGCCAATGTGAATCTGCCGTTCTGGTCGCAGAAAATCACCGTCAGCGCATGGGGGGCATACAAACTGTTCTCCGACGGCATTCTGCCCCAGTTCATGAACTTCCTCAAAGCAGAGGTTGCGCAAGACCTTGTGATGCTGTTAACAGCAGGACTTGTGCTGTTTGTTGTGCTTGTGCTTGTGCTGCTGGGTGTTTTTGTGACTTTGTTGGTCGGGTTCCTGAACCTGCCCAAAAGTTGCCGTGTGATGAACGGCCTGAGCATTGCATCCGCTGTTCTTTGCGTGGGCGGTATTGTGCTTTCCGCCATCACAAGCAGCACCATCGCAGACAGTGCACATTTTTCAGTGTCTTTGGGATTCGGCTATTTTGCCATGCTCGCGCTGCTGATCGCCCTCATCGTTATCAATGTTTTGTTATATAAAGACAATCCGCAGCCGCAAACAAAGCCCATTGACCTGGAACGCATTGAAATCCTCAAGAAAGTAAAAAGCGGCGAAATTTCACTGGATGACCTTCCGCTGCCCGTTTGCTACAGCGAAGAAGAAGAGCTTGCCCGCACCCAGTTCATAGGTGCAAGCAAAAAGAAAGAAAAGAAATCAAAGAAAGGCAGGGACAACAATGGCTGAAAACAAAGGCATCAACGCACTGCCGATGAAATATAAAATTGCCCTGCTTGCACTTTGCCCCTTGCTGATTATTGCACTTTGTTCAGGAACAATCATCCTGTATGCAGGCACACTGGTCGAAGAAGGGGTATACACACCGCCCGCAGAGCAGGTCGCATACTTGAGCGAAGCCCCCGAAAGCAACGAAGACCGCCTGACTGCGGCAAACAAATTGCTTGCAACCGCACAGCAATGCGGTGAAACACAGATCACGGGCAACACCTCCGTTGACCTGCACGACCTGACAAGCGACCTGAACGAAGCACAGACAAATCTTCTGCTGTTTGCATCAGGCTCCATCGAAAGCGGAATGGCAGGTATGACTGAAAACAAATCCCTTACATACGGCGAAACCGCCGACCTCTTCCCTGCCCTCGCTTCCGACAAAATCGACCTGACGCAGGACACTGTGTTCACCTACACCGCAGAGATTGAAAATCCCTTCACACACGAAGACGGAACCCTGATTGCAAAAACGGAAGAAACCTTTGCAACGGTACTGACGGTTGACAAAAAGGAAATCACCCTCACCGAAAGCAAAGCAGACCTCACCCTTGACCCCGTCACAGACCGCTTGCAGAATGTGACCTACACCCGCACATATCATATGGACTACACCGTGACATTCATCGGCGACCTCTCTGCACTCGGCACCAAAACACTCGCCTTTGACTGCACACTCACAAGCCGTTACGACATTGCATGGGCAGGTATTACGATCGGTCAGAGCCGCATTTCGCTCGACAAGACCGGTTATCAGGCACTCAACCTGACCGTCAACAAAGCCGCGGATGCCCCCGCCGACAGCTACTCTCTGACCTTTGTTTCCTCCGACGAAAGCATTGCCACCGTGGATGAACAGGGTGTGGTGGAAGCCGTTGCGTTGAGCGACAAAAAAGTGACCGTAACCGCAACCCTCGAATATCTCGGCAAAACCTACACCGATTCCTGCGAGGTGCTTGTGATCATTCAGCCCGAAAGTGTGAAAATGCACTCCAAGGCACAGACGCTTCAAATCGGCGAAACAACACAGCTTTCCGCTTCGGTAGAGCCCGAAAAGGCAAGCATCAAAACCATCATCTGGTATTCACCCGATGAAAGTGTGGCAACCGTGGACGAAAACGGCGTTGTCACCGCCGTAGGCGAAGGCAAGGTGCAGATCATAGCAGTCAGCGAAATCGGAACATACATGGCAGGCTGCAACATCACAGTTGAAGGAGGTGCTTAAATATGGACGAAAATAAAGTAAAAGTACAAAACAACGACGGCACAAATCTGCCCAATGTTTACGAAAATTACAACTACGTTTCCACCAAGGAAAGTGTGGCGTATCTTCTCAACGACGTTTCCAACACCTTCAACATCAACGGTTTCCAGGAACGTTTTATCTGGGACGTTGTTAAAATCGACTTCACCATTTCCGCCATTGTCAACATCTTCACAAGTGCATGGGATATTTTCAACGATATCATCCTTGCCACGGTGGTGGACAGCACCCGCACCAGAATCGGTAAATTCCGTCCGTATCTGCTGGGACTTCAGATTCCGCTGACATTGCTCGGCGCACTTTATTGGATGTTGCCCGTTTTCTTCCCGAACACCTCGGCTACCTATGTGCCGAAACTTATTTTCTATTTTGCATTCAGCGTTATCAACGAAACCGCCTCCACCGCCATTTCCCTTGCAAAAGGCGGCTACCATTCCACCATCACCCCCAACCCGAATGAACGTGTGCGACTGATTACTCTGGTTGAATTACTTTCAGGGTATCTCGGCGAAGATCTGCCTCGTTATATTTTCGGTGCTTTGTATGACCTCATTGTCAACAAAATAATCAACTGGAAATTAAGCTCCGCTTTCATGACCTTCGGCATCGGCACAAGCCTGTTCTCCTCGATTCTGACACTGTATTTCTTCCTTGTTTCCAAGGAACGTGTGCCGCAGTCCATTGAAAAGCCCAACATCAAAGAGGGCCTGCATGCAATCGTGACAAACTATCCCGTGCTTCTGATGTGCCTGTCGGATTTCCTCGGCGGATTCAGCGTGGGCACAAGCGAAACGAACTACTTCATCGACGTGTTTGGTTCCTATTCCCTTATTACCCTCGCAAATGCACCGTCCTCGTTCAACGGTTCCATCAGCTATGCCTTCGTTGGTCCCCTGCGCCGCAGATTCTCCTCAAAAGCCATCTGGGTCGGCTCGGACATTTACGGCGACATTCTGAACATCGGCTATTTCCTGTTCGGCATCATTAACCGCAATTACACCAAGATGATCCCCATGGTCGTTGCCGTGGGTGTGCGTGAGTTCATGGGCAAATGGACATTCGGTGTCAACAAGGTCATCAATGCCGACCTGTGGAACGAAGCCATGGACTATTGCGAATGGAAAAACGGCTACCGCATGGAAGCCACCACCAGCGTTGCCAAGAGCCTCGTGCTGAAAGTGCAGGGTTCACTTATGAATTCCGTACGCAGCCTCGTGCTCAAGAAGATCGGCTATGTGCAGGGACTTGAAATCGGCACACAGGACAACCGCACCAAATTCTGGCTGTTTGCACTGTGCTCCGTCGTTCCCGTCATCACGGGTGCTCTCGGTATCATCCCGAAGTTCCTGTGGCCGCTGACCAAAGAAAAACGCAATCAGATGTACAAAGACCTCGCCCAACGCCGCGAACAGCTTGTCACGAGCGCCGCTGTTGCAGACGGAACATCGGATTAAAGAACAGATGCACCTAACAGGTATTTATAATGGATAAAACAATTGTCAACAAAAACCATATAGCAGATGCGTTGATTGAACTGTTGCAGGACAACACCGTTGAAACCATTACTGTTTCACAGCTCACGGAAAAAGCACAAATCGGCAAAAGCACATTTTACCGCACATTTTCGGATATTTATGAAGTGTTTGACTATCTGTTCTGCGATTTCTGCGAGCGTTGTCTTCACATTATGACCAAACTCTTTTTATACAAGGATGTTCCGCACGTTTTGACAGAAAGAAAGACACTGATGCCGGCTGCGGAAATTTTCAATCAGTTCGGCCTGTTGCCCAAAGACACCGCACTGATGCAATATCTGTTCCGCACCAACAACATCCGCTTGTTGAAACAACTGATCGACCGTTTTCAGCAAAGCACCGTTCCGTTGGCACAACAAGCTGGTTTTGATCCGCAAAAAGCATCCTACTTTGCAAGATTCATCGCAAACGGCACGGTCTTTTCAATGCTCGAATCGTACAGGCGGCAGGATACCATCGACACGGATATCATTTTATTTTTGCTGTCCCTTGACATTACCGCCATACTTCCGGGAGGTGATTCGCAATGAACAACTCCAATGCGGACGCACGTATTTTCCGCAGGCTACGTACAGCCTATGCACAACTGCTGCAGGAAAACGGCATCGATGAAATCACAGTTACAGAGCTGACCGGGCAGGCAGACATGTCCAGAGCCACATTTTATTTACATTACAGCAATATGGACGAATTCAGAAATGAGTGTTTCCGCCATATTGTTACCACTGCGTTGCGCCAGTGCGGACTGTGGTTTGAAGCCGGCAGAGATGGGATTGAGGAAGCCCACAAAAAGAAAAATCTGATCATGAACCAAAACGACCGCGATCTGTTCCGGTTTTACATGTCGCAGGAGATCTACAAGCAATACCATTACATCTCCACCATTTTTGACATGCGCACAGCCATGCACATTTTTACAGACACATGGTCGGATGCATTTATTGACGAAAACAGCGGCAAGCTGACGGTTTTCTTTACGGGCTTCATTGTAAATACCATGCCGAATCTGACAAATTACAGCAGCAAACAGGTGCGCCGGGAAATGGAATATATTTTTGAAATCTGGGATTATCTGTTTCCCGGACAAACAGAAAACACATAAAGCACCGTTCTCCTAAAATCAAAACTGCAACAATTGTGACGAAAATAACATATTCCCATCACGGAAATTAACATGCTTTTCACACTTTTGTGATGCTGTTTTGAACATTAAAAAAACATCACAAAAAGACAATCATAAAAATGAAACAAAGCACCCAATTTTGTCAATTATTTGACAGAATTGGGTGCATGTTTTCTTGTAAACAGACAAATATGAATAGTATAATCTATACAAAGGCTGACATTTTTGTATTATATTACCAATGCAAACTGCAAAAATTCAAGGCTTTAAAATTTTTTTCAGGAGGCTTTTTTATGAAGAAAACACTTGCAATCATCCTTTCGATCCTTATGATGTTTGCTGTTCTTCCTGTCAGCGGCTCGGCAGCAGAAACTTCTTATAACAGAAGTGACGTTGCCAGCGGTATCGTTGCAGACCTGACAGCGGAACAAATGGCAAGCGTCATCCTCGATTGGGTAGACAGACAGATTGCCAAAGTCACCGAAGACTTTGAGTCCTTTGAAGTGAATGTCATGGGCACAACCGTTGCTGTTGACATTCCCGAAATCAAGACACTTGATGACGTGATCACTTACAAGGATTATCTTGCAAAGCTTGAAGGCGATTTTGCAAGCCTTGACACCACCAACCTCATCACCCGCGAAGCAGCAGGTTCTTCGCTTGATTTCATCTACGGTGTCCTGCAGTTCATGGCAGACAACTCCGAAATTTTCGGTAAAGTCTTCCAGTGGGAAGCCGGCAAGGTATTTGACTACGGCAAGGTAGGCGAATACATTGAAGCACTCGACCCCGCAGTTGAAGAAAACAAGCAGATCATTGATTTCTACAACAACTATCTCATCGGCAACGACATTCAGGATAAGTTCATTGACTGGGTCGCAGCACAGATGAAGTATGAATACGCTGTTGATGAAAACGGTGAAAGAAACGAAAACTTTGACGACATCATCAACAACGGCATCCTCGAATGGTTTGCAGGTGTCTGCGAACAGATGGGTATCCTTTCCGCTGACGGCATTGCCGCTCTCAAGGCTTATGACCTGAGAACCACCGACATCTACACTCTTGTAAAGAACCTTGTCGGCCTTGTTGAATCCGACAACGAAGTCAAGATCAACACTTATTACACCTATCTTCTTGACACCGTCGTTCGCTCCCTTGTAAAGACCATGCTCGGTCAGAGTGCTGTTGTCGGTGCAGAAGCTGAACTTCCCGCATCCTTCAATGCAGTTTACACAGACCTCGCACTCCTTGAAACCGTTTCCGGTGGTAATGTATATTATAAAGATGGCGAAAACTACTATGCCGTTACCGTTGCTGACGGCATTGCAACCGCCAAGACCCTTGCTTGGGAAAACACCCTTGATGTTGAATTCAATCCTCCCGTTGTCGGCGTTTACACCGGAGCTACCGATTCCGCTGACAAAGAAATCGCAACCTACGCTTGTGACCTTGTGCAGGAATACAGACCTGCCATGGATTACACCATGACCATCTATTCCGCTTATGCAGATCAGATCAACGGTCAGCTCGGTGAAATGCCCGAAGGCCTGACCCTTGCAATCACCAACGAAGCCATCCCCGCAGAAATCACCGCCCTTATGGTAGAGGACAATGCCAAATCCATGCAAGACCTCTTTGCATTCACCGTTGACATGGGCGAAACCAACCTGCTCAGCCAGGTCATCACCTTCCAACAGATTGCAGACCTTGCAGAACAGAAGGCTCTTGAAGCTGCACAGACCATGGGCTCCGCAATGATCGGCACACAGGTCAGCGGCATTACGGTCAAGGAACTGCAGATCAACGACATCTCCATCGACCTTGCTTATAACGGCTATGCAACCGAAGATGAATTCATCTGCCAGGTCAGCTCCAGCGCAACAGCTGATGTCAAGCTTGTCGGTTCCATGGAAGTCATGGGCACCACAATGGATATTCCCCTTGACCTTCCCGGCTTTGATGTTTCCTCTTACATCAACAACCCCGTAGCAACCATCGTTCTGGATAATCTTTCCGGTTCTCTTGACATCGACGCAGCCGCAATGCTTCCCGATTTCATCGACACCGATTTCGTCATTGACTACGAACCCATCGCTGTTTCCGCAAACTATGACACCTACAACGGTGTTGTAGGCCAGGCAAACCACATCCTCTACGGTATTGTCGATATGCTCGTTTCCGACAACGGCATGCAGACCCTCGGTCTTGTTGACGGCGACAACACCAACCTTACCGACAACCTGCAGAAGGTCTGCGACACTGTCAACGACATGATGGCACAGGCTGAAGAACTGCTCAACGATGCAGGTCTGCAGGAGCTGCTGAAGACAGCAGGCGTTGACGTTGCAGAAATTCTCAACGGTCTGAACCTCGATCTTCTTTACATGATCGACTTCTCCTCTGTTGAAGCTCTTTATGTATCCGCTATCTCCCTCGGCCTCGACATCATCGACGACGGCTCCAACGAAACCATCACTGCTGTTCATGCAGCACTTGAAGGCTGCGCAACCCTTGATGCAATGGCAGTTGCCGCTGCTGACTATCTCCTCGCAGAATGCATCCCCGCAGTCAACACCCTCGTTGAAGATCTGAAGGCACAGTACACAGACGTTGAAATCGGCTTCGAACTGTCCGTTCCCGCAAAGACCGATGTCGCTTCTGTCGCTGACGGTGCAGGCAAAGACATCATCATGACCAAGGCTGTTGACGTTCTTTATGAAGCTGCAGTAGAAGGTGTTGCTCTTGCAAATGCAATTGCAAACGATGTTCTGGCTGACGTTGCAACCGAAATCGGCATGGATATGCCCACCGTTGCATTTGAACTCAAAGTTGCAAAAGGTGCTGACTGGGCAGAAACCCTCGCAGCTCTTGTGAACAGAGTATATAAACTCACCGACGGCATCATCATTGCCTGCGACAATGAATACACTGACACATTCGACAAGATCAGTGCCGTTGCCAACGCAATCCTGCCTCTCGGCTCGCTTGCTTCCAACTGTGCAAGTGAAAACTTTGCATTCGACATCAACACCGTCATGGGTTATCTCTTCAACGACGGTCTTGAAGGCGACCTCGAAGGCTTCCTTCGTCTGTTTGAAACCGCTGAAAAGACCGCTGATGTTGCAGCCGGTGTTCCTGTAACAAAGGCCCTCATCAACGCTTCCCAGCACATCGTTGACAGCATCTTCCCCGGCACGGTTGTTGCTGAAAATTACGAAGCATCCGTCACCGTACAGGAAGAATTCACTTCCGGTGAAAATGATGTTGTGATCGCTTCCAACAATATGGACTCCATCAACAACAGAAAGGCAGACCTTGTTCCCGCCGCCCTCAATCTCGTCAGAGAAGCAGGTATTCTTCCCTACTTTGCAAAGTGCGAACTTGACCACACGGCTACTGACCTTGCAACCGTTCTCATTCCCGGCACGGCAGCTACCTGCACCGAAGACGGTGTGGAAGATGCATATGCCTGTGCAGACTGCGGTTATATCGTCCGTGGCGGCGGTGTGATCACTGCAAGCGGTCACAACCACACCTCCAAGGTTACCTCTGCTGCAACCTGCACGGCAGAAGGTGTTGAAACCTTCACCTGTGCAACCTGCGGTGATACATACACCAAATCCATTGCAAAGCTTTCCCACAGCTACGGTGCATGGACCGCCAAGACCGATGCAACCTGCACGGCAGACGGCGTCAGCGAACGCAAATGTGCCTGCGGCAAAACCGAAACCAAGGCAATCCCTGCAACGGGTCACGCAGATGCAGACAGCAACTATGTCTGTGACAACTGCGGCACCGAGCTTGAAAAGCCCGAACTGAATTTCTTTGAAAAGATCATAGCTTTCTTCCAGAGCATCATTGATTTCTTCAAGAATCTGTTCAGCTGATTATTGATTTTCCCTCTCAATCTTCCCCAATAAAACAATACGGGCAGCCCGCAAGGGTTGCCTGTATTGTTTTTTTTGTATTGCAATTGCAATTTGTTTTTTATATAATATAAGCGTAAAGGGAGGGAGCATTGATGTCATTCTTATTGGGTGTTTCCCGAAAAGAAATTACCCCCGACCTCGGGGGTAATTTATATGGATACCACGACAAGATTTTTTCAGAGCGCATCAACGACCGCCTGTTTGTAACCGCATTTTGCTTTGCGGATGAACAGCAGAAGGTGCTGCTTATCAGCTGTGATGTCTGCCTGATTCACAATACACTTTGCGAGCGCATCCGACAGACGATTGCAGAAAACGAGAATATCCCCTTTGAGAATATTCTGATCCATGCCATCCACACCCACACAGGCCCCAACACCGCAGGTGAAGAGGGCTGGGGCAAAATCGACATGCCCTACTGCGAAAGCATTTTCATTCCTGCCATTCTTGCAGCAGCCAAAGAAGCCTGTTCTTCCTTGCAGGAAGCGAAAATGGGATATGCCTGCACCGAAAGTCAGGTCGGCATCAACCGCCGTCAGCTGCTCACGGACGGCAGAATCGATTTCGGACAGAATCCGTGGGGTGTTTATGACCCGACGATGAGCGTTGTTTCCTTCGTGGATGAAAACCAAAAGCCGATTGGCAATTTTATGCACTACGGTGCCCACAACACAGCCTGCGGCGCCATCACCACCATTTCGCGTGATTGGTGCGGTGTTGCCATTGACCGCCTTGCACAGATAAGCGGCGGTATCACGGCATTCTGCAACGGCTGCGAGGGTGACACGGGACCGAGGCTTTCCAACGGACAAACCGTCGGTGATATGCAGCATGCCCTCGAATTGGGCGGCCTTGCAGCATTGGATGCTGTCAGAGCATGGAAAAACATAAAAGGTTACACAAGTCCGACCATCACCGTCCTGCCTGTGCAGGTAAAGCTGCCCCTGCAGCCGAGAATTCCCCTGCAGCAAGCAAAGGACGGCTACGAGCAATACAAGGATTTTGAAATCAATATTGAAAGGCAGACCGCACACTATTACGAAAAGGTCATTGCCGCATGGGAAAATAACCTTCCGCAGGAGCAATTCCGCACGGTTGACATCAGCCTTGTGCAGCTGGGCAATGTGGTCATCATCCCCTTTGCCTACGAAATGTTCACGGAAATCTCCCTGCGCATCAAGGCAGCCTTTCCCCATAAGCATATTCTTTGCATGAGCAACACAAACGGCAACAACAGCTATTTCCCGTCCGCCGATCAGATCATCCGCGGCGGCTATGAGGTGCAGATGTTTAAAACAGGCAACGGCCTGCAGTCACCCGTGGACAATGCAGATGATTACCTTGTACAGGCAATTGTCAGAAAAATGGAGGAACTTTAAGATATGTACAGAATCGGACAAGAAGAAATCAATGCCGTCAAGGAAGTCATCAAAACAAAGGACTTCTTCAAGGTCAACAATTCCTGCAAGGCCGTTTGGGGCTTTGAGGAGGATATGAAAAACTATTTCGGTGTCAGCTATGCTTCGTTCACCACAAGCGGCACGGGTGCACTCGTTTCGGCCTTGGTGGCACTCGGTATCGGCCCCGGGGATGAGGTGCTCGTCCCTGCCTACACCTACATCGCAACCGCCATGGCGGTGCTGAATGTCGGTGCTATCCCCGTTGTCACGGAGGTGGATGCAACCCTTTCCATCGACCCCGAGGACATTGAACGCAAAATCACCCCTGCTACCCGTTGCATCATCCCCGTGCACATGAACGGCAGACCCTGCAACATGGAAAAAATCATGGCCGTTGCCAAAAAGCACAATGTGCTCGTGCTCGAGGATGCCTGTCAGGGTGTCGGCAGCAGCTTCGGCGGAAAATACTGCGGCACCTTCGGCAACATGGGTGCATTCAGCTTCAATTTCTTCAAGATCATCACCTGCGGCGAGGGCGGCGGTGTGATTACCAACAATCAGAAGCTGTATGAACGCTCCTGCATTTATCACGATGCCTCTGCCATTGCCTTTTTCGGCGAGCAGATGAAGGATTTCTCCGAACAGGGTTTCTGCGGAACGGAATACAGAGGCAACGAGCTTCTTGCTGCCGTTATGCGCTGTCAGATCAAAAAGCTCGACGGCATTGTGGCAGATCTTCGCAGAACCAAGCAGGCTGTGCTCGACAAATTAGACGGCAGAATTGCCCTTGCACCCGACAATGATTCAAACGGTGACACGGGCAATATCATTGCATTCCGCTTTGATACCAAGCAAGAAGCCAAGGCATTTTCGCAGAAAACAGGCGGCATGATTCCTGCCGAATGCGACCGCCATGTATATACAAGCTGGACCCCCGTCATGGAAAAGCGCGGTGCACTGCATCCGCTGATGGATCCGTTCAGAATGTCTGCAAACGAAAAGCTGCGCCATAACTACACCAAGGATATGTGTCCGGCTTCGCTTGAGCACCTCGCAAAAACCGTTTACTGCTTCGTCAATCCCGACTGGACCGAAGCCGACATCGCAGCGGTCGCCGACAAGCTTCTTTCCGCTTGCAATTAAGCGAATAATATGTTAAAATATATGTATTCTAAACAAGAAAGGAACAAAGACACATGAAAAAGAAAATACTTTGCCTTGTTCTGTCCGCTGTTATGCTGATTCTCGGCTGCTGCATCCCTGCAGCTGCAATGGAGCTGCTTCCCGAGGAGGAAGTGATTCTTGTGGCAGAAGAAGTTGCCGAAGGCCCCTATGCCACACCGTATGAAGACAGCCGTTACCTTGCTTACGGCGAATATGTGCTTCATTTCCGTGTGAAAGAAGCCGCCAATCCCGTCGGTCAGATCATAATGATCCACGGCTTTGCCCTTTCCGGCTATTGTTGGGAAAACCTTGCAAACATTCTTGTTGAAAACGGTTATACCTGCGTACTTGTTGATTTGCCCGGTTACGGCTATTCCACCCGTGAAACCACCAAAACCGAGCGCATCGCAAGAACACAGCTTGTGCATACCCTCATGACATACCTCAGCGATGAACCGTGGATTGTTGCAGGCCATTCCATGGGCGGCTACTATGCCCAGGGCATGATGCAGGAATATCCCGACTCCGTTTCCGCTTTGCTGCTTTACGGCACGGCCGGTAACGCAGGCATGGGCGAGGGCATCAAAAATATGTTCACCTTTGCTCCTGTCATTACCGTAATGGGTGCTATGATGGAAATGCTTGTCAAAATGGACTTCGTGTTCAATATGATGCTCAAGATGGGCTTGCAGGATAACGAATACTACGCAACCTACGATGTTGCAAAAGTCAAAGATCCGCTGTCCATCAAGGGAACAGGCAAAGGTGCCATCTATTGCTTTACCGAAGTTCCCGCCACCGATTTCCAAGGTCTTCGCACCTGCGGTAAGCCCATCTTCTACTGCAACGGCACGCTTGACAACGTTATTCCCAAGGCAGACCGCGTAAAATTTGCAGCCCACCTTCCCAGTGACGCTGTCTGCGTTGACGTTGAAGGCGGCGGCCATATGTTCATTGAAAACTACGCAGAAGAGGTCGCAGCCTACACCCTTGCATTTCTCGGTTAAGGAGTAAAAACAATGGCGATTTTGAATAAAATCATCACCCTGATTCTTGTTCCCATCTTTATGAGCCCCGTGCTCCCGTTTCTGCCGATTGCAAAGATGATTTATGCCGAAAAAGAAGTCATTTCCCTTTCCGAAAACGGCATCGGAACAACAGAAGATCCCGTTTATCTGACCGCCCACAGAGGCATCACCGCAAAAGCTCCCGAAAACACCATTCCCGCTTACGAAGCCGCTGTTGAACTCGGTTTTTACACCGCGGAATGTGACATTCTGCAGACGGCTGACGGCTATTGGGTACTCAACCACAATTCCGATACCGACAATATGTTCTGCCAATATGCCGAAATCGGTGAAACCACCCTCGAAGAACTGCGCACCTTCTCTTACAAAAAGGGATGCAACTTCTGGGCTTACGAGGACCTGAAAATTGCCACGCTGGATGAATATCTGGATGTATTTGTCGGCTCCTCCACCCGTCCGCAAATCGAAATCAAGGCAGACGGCTACGATCAGCTTTACACCATCGTGGATGCCGTTTATGCAAAGGGTCTGGAAGATTCCGCCATCATCATTTCCTTCGACTACAAGCAGCTCGAAACCATCCGTGCATACGATGCAAATATTGAACTGTGGTATCTTGTGGACACCATTACCCCCGAAATCATTGCACAGGCAAAGGCACTCGGCGGCAACGTGTGGCTCTCCCCCAACTTTGAAGCCAACACGCAGCAAACCATTCAGCTTGCCATTGATGCAGACGTGCCCGCATCCTACTGGACCGTCAACGATCTGGAAGATGCCAGAATGCTTTACGACATGGGTATCCGCTACATCGAAACCGACATTTTCTGCAATTAAATTCAAAACAGTACATAAAAGGCTATGTGCACCCCCGGTGTGTATAGCCTCTTATTTTTTTCGCAAAACTTTTTATGGCAATTCCAAATCTCTTTTATTTTAATAACTTGCGTAAATACGCATTTTATTGAAATGGTGTTATTGACTTTAACAACATAGTATGATAAAATACAAACAATAAAGTGTGGAAATACGCAATTTATTAAAATGAGGGATCTGTATTATGATCGAAAGAAAAAAATATCTCGACAAACTGATAAGCAGAAAGCAAAACGGACTTGTAAAGGTAATTACAGGTATCAGGAGATGCGGTAAATCATATCTGCTCTTCAATATTTATAAAGACTATCTGAAGTCAATCGGCGTTGAGGAGGAGTGTATAATTTGCCTGGCCCTCGACGATGATGAAAACATCAGATACCGCAATCCTTTGGAATTAGGTAAATATATCCGCAGTCTTACTGCAGATGAAAGCAAGGAATACTATGTTTTCCTTGACGAAATTCAGAAGGTTGTCACCATTCAGAATCCTTATGTTGAAGGTGTCGAGGATAAAATCAGTTTTGTTGATGTTGTTCTCGGTCTTATGAAGCGTGATAACATTGATGTGTATGTAACCGGCAGTAACTCAAAAATGCTGTCAAGCGATATTCTTACCGAGTTTCGTGGCAGAGGTGACGAAATCCGTGTCAACCCTTTGTCATTTGCAGAGTTTTATAATGCGTTTGAGGGTGACAAGCGTGATGCCTGGCAGGAGTATTATACTTATGGCGGTTTGCCGTTGGTTCTTGCGAAAAAAGGTCATGAGGAAAAAGCAAAATATCTTCAGACATTGTTTGATACTATCTACCTAAGCGATATTATGGACAGAAACAGCCTTGCTCACGAGAAAAATCTGCTTGATGACATTTTGAACTTGATTTCATCATCTATCGGCTCGTTGACCAACGCAAACAAGATTGCAAACACCTTCAAAAGCACACGACAAATTTCTGTCAGTCACGCAACCGTTTCAAAGTATCTTGATTATTTAACAGATTCATTCCTTATATACAGTGCCTCACGTTATGATGTAAAAGGCAGAAAATATATCGGCTCACCGTTTAAATACTATTTCAGCGATGTCGGTCTTCGCAATGCAAGACTTAATTTCCGTCAGCAGGAAGAAAATCACATTATGGAAAACATCATTTATAACGAGCTTTGCGTGCGTGATTTTAATGTTGATGTGGGCATTGTTGAATACTGCTATAAGGATGCAGAAAAGAAAAGCAAACGAGCTTATCTTGAAATAGATTTTGTTGCAAACAAAGGTAGTAAAAAATATTATATTCAATCTGCACTGACTGTTGCAGACGAAGAAAAGCGTGAACAGGAAATACGTTCATTAAAGCGTGTCGGTGATTCATTCAAGAAAATTGTTGTTGTAAAAGATAACATTATTCCCTGGCACGATGAAGATGGTATCTTGTATGTCGGTATTGAGCAGTTTTTGCTTGATGAAACCGCTATGGATCTGTAATACAAACAAAAGAGATTGCAAACCGATAGGAATGCAATCTCTATTATTATGCAATGAATCAGAACAGGCAGTAATCGCCTTTTTCGATTTTGTCGATGAGCATAAGCATGCGCGGAATGTGGAACGGCCCCTTGAAGATGTTGCCCTTGAGCTCGTTGGCGACCGTGCCGTCATAATGCAGATAACCGTACCATTCGCCGTATTCTTTATCAACGAACTTATCAAAAGTATATTCCTTGACGGTATTGTACCAGTTGCGGTATTTTTCTTCGCCGTAAAGCTTGTATGCAAGCAGGTTTGCGATCATCGCTTCGCACTGCGGCCACCAGAGCTTCATATCCCATTCGAGTGCCGTGGCGGGATGTCCGTCGCAGTCGCAGAATGAAATGATGCCGCCGTCATAAAGACCGTGCTTCATGGAAATGTCAATGATATCCTTGCCGAACTGTTTGAGCGACTCATCATTCTGATAAACACCTTCCGTCATCAAAAACCAAGCCGCTTCCAGCGAATGACCGGGATTGACCAATCTGCCCGTGGGGGTGTCCATGTACCTGTTGTCCGATCCGATGTTTTCAAGCAGCCCCTTTTCGGTCCAATGCGTGTAGATTTCCTTAACAGCCGCCTTTGCACAGGCATCGTATTTTTCTTTGTTGATCTTGCGAAGCACCTGCGAGGTTGCAAGCATAATCATGGCAGGAGAAAGACCCTTGTAGGGGTGGTTTTCGGGATTGAATTTGGGTTCGGTCTTGTCAACACCCGTAAACAGACGGTAAGCCACATCGAAATACATTTCGGCTTTCTGTTTTGCTTCTTCGTCGCCCGTGGCAAGGTAATATTCCGCACAGCCGATGGCGGCAAAGGTTTCGCTGAAATAGTAGCGGCGCATCTGAATTTCCTTGCCCTCGCGGGTTACGGTAAAGGGCATTCTGCCCGATTCGGACGTGCATTTGGGCAAAAATTCATAAATCTTCTTTGCGGCATCAAGATAGCCGAACTCGGTCAATCCATAGTTGTGTGCACTTGCAAAAATATAGAGTGCTCTGCCCTGAAACCAGACGCTTTTTTCGGTTCCGTACACATTTCCCTTGCGGTCAAGCTGTGTAAAAATACCGCCTTCTTCTTCGTCAATGGCATTTTTCAGCCAGAACGGCAGAACGTGCTGTGTAAGATGGTTAATCATATTTCTCTCCTTATTTCTTATGAATTTTATCGGTTTTATACACCACGGCAGGCAGTTTCTCGCCTGCTGTTTTCTTTTTTACTGTGCCTTTTTCTTCATTGGGTTGGGTGAGAATTTCATCGGCAAGTGCAATGTTGGCTTCAATCACCTGCGCAGGGATTCTGCCGTCACCGTGCCCGCCGTAAATGGGATTTCCGTCTGCAAGAAGCAGGGTTCGCACGGCACTCTCTCTCCATTCTTCCAATGACACCGCACCGGGGAACTGCAAAGTCACAAGGGGATTGACATTGTCGCCCGTAAACAGAGCACCCGTCAGAGAATCACGGAAAGTGACATGTCCTGCCGTATGCCCGGGGGTAAAAAAGGTTTCAATCACCCTGCCGCCGAGATCAAAGGTATCACCTTCATTCAGATCGTGCCGCACAGGGGTGAACTCCTTCTGAAAGGCATCCGAAAAACGGACTTTGTGGGTCTTGCGTTTATATGGGTGCTGATGCAGAAAATAGATGCGTGCGGCGGCGGTCTGATCAAACTCGCTGATGCGTTTGTCCAACGGATGAATGTATATTTCTTTAAACCACACCGCACCGCCGTCATGGTCGGCATGGGCATGGGTTACAAGCACGATAATCGGTTTGTCGGTCAGCGTTTCTGCAAATTCACGCAGTTGCCCGATTCCGACACCGCAGTCAAGAAGCGCGGCTTTCTCGTCACCTACCACCAGAAAGGCATTGACAAAATCAAATTCATTGATACGAAAAATTCCGTTGCCGAGGTTTTCGCATTCAAAATCAAGTCTGTGTTTGTTCATTCATTCCTCCGTCAATTTGATGCCGCGGCTTGTTGCTGTGCCGTCACGCAGTCAATGGCAAGCACCACCGCCAGGGCGGGAATTTCATCGGCAGGGTTTGCAATGTCGAGTTCATAACTGTCGCCCCAGGTCATCCATTCCTTTTGAATGCGAACCACGCTTGAACCTGCACGGCTGACGGTATAGTTATGATTCCAGAAATCACCGTCCACATCCCAGTTCATTCCCTCTATGCGGTATTTCGGCTTGAAAAAGGTGAATTCTTTTACAATTTCGGCAATATCAACCCCGTTGACCGACACAAAATAACGCGGCAGAAAACTGAACACCTTCTGATAAATAAAAGCGACTTCGCGCTGTTGCACATCATAAACGTGCAACTTCTTCCCCCAGGAAAACAGCTCGCCCTCGACATAATAACGGTCATTTCCGTTGGCATCCCAAACGGTAAAGCGGTCTTTCCATGAAAACACTTTCTGTTTGATGTAGAGTTTCAAAAAAAACACCCTCTTTCTGCTTTTCATTTTACAGAAAAAAGGGTGTATTGTCAATATATTATCTCCACGCTTTGAGCCCCGCAACGGGTGTGCCGAAGACGGTCGGCTCTTGCCCTGCAAACAATTTATTTGCATTGCGTGCAAAATCGGCACAGGTCAATCTGTGTTCACGCTTAATGGATGCGGGTGCCGCAAATCCGAGTTCATACAGCCACGGTCCATTATAGCCGACCTCCCGCAAAGCGGTCAGAATTCTTTGCCAATCGACCTTGCCCTCGCCGGGCAGCCAATGCCGTTCATTGCGAAAATCGTAATCCGACACATGGGTGGTGATGATCTTATCGCCCACAGCATGAATGAATTCCACTGCATCTTCGCTTAAAAGATGGTTTGTGTCATAACAGCAACGAAGATCGGGATGTGCAGACAATAGTTCCAATATATCCTTGCTGTCACGGCCAAGACAGGTACGCGGCAGATTTTCAACAGCAATCACAGCACCAAACTGTTTTGCAAACCCGGCAAGAACGCGAAGAGTCTGCTTTGCCGTTTCCATGCGACGCGGGCGGTCACATTCTTCAATGGGTTCTGCCGACGGATGAACCACAAACGTGCGCACTCCGATCCCGACACCTTTTTTGATGCACCAACGGAAATACGCAAGGGTTACTTCCTGTTTTTCCGGGTCAGACGGGTCAAGAAAGAAAAACGGCGAAAACGGAATGTGCATGCTCCACAGGATGATGCCGTATTTGTCAGCCATTACCTTGACTTCATTAAAGTCAAGTTCCTCCAAGTCCTCTGCATCTGCAGAAAGTTCCATGTGTGTAATGCCCGCCGCCGCGTAATCGGCAAACAGTTTTTCATCCAATTCCTTACTGCACGAAGACAGACCGACAGAAAACATACACTCAAGCCCCTTTTTTCATTTTTCGACTGTAAAGCAGGTTTGCAACCACAACCGCCGTCACACCTGCCGTGAGTTTGCCGACGATCATCGCGAGAACAAAATCTGCGTTATAAGACATAGTGAACGCAAGGTGATCCACAAACACGAACGATGCACTCACCGCAAAAGCAGAATTGAGAATGAGCCCCTTGCGGTCCATTTTGTCAGCCGCTTCAAAGGTTGCAACATTGTTCCCTGCCGTTGCAAGGAACGAAAACGCAGCGGTTTCATTGATGCCGAGCTTGCCGCCCATCTTTTCAAACACCTTGCGCAAAGCCTTTTTCAGCAGGTTCAGCAGCGGAAAAGCACCTGCCATAATGCAAATGATGTTCACAATGATATCCATGGCATTGTCGAGCGTTTCCATCTGCGGCAAAATCCTGAAGTCGGTTGCAAATTCCACGATACCGACAATCAGCCCGAATGTGATGATTGCTTTGATAAGCCACGCAAAGCCCTTGAATATTTGAATGGTTACTTTTTCAAATTTCAGAATACCGATTGCAACCAATGCCACAAAGATAAACAACGGAATCAGGTCAGCAAGCACCGCCAAAACAGACAATCCTGCCACAAGACCGCCTATTACACAGCCGACGGGAATGGTGATCATACCGCAAAGAATGCCGAAAATGATGTCACTGTGCTTTTCTTTTGCCGTCATTTGCAACGCAAACGGAATGGTGAACGATGTGGTGCAACCCATCATGGATGCCACCACAAGACCGTTGAAACAGCCCGTTTTTTCATCCCCTGCCAACTGTGAAGCAAGGTGTGCGCCGCCCATGTCGTTGGCTAAAAAACATGACGGAACAATGGAAAAATCAAGAAACGACGGAAAAACACCGCTGATTTTGCCTAAGCATTCCGCCAAAAACGGTGCAACAATAATCATGCCTGCCATGGAAAGAGTCAGCGGTCCGAGGGTTTCAATGCCTTTTTCCAGTTCCGTGCCAAGCCCCAGACGGCTGCCGAAAATTCTGTCCAGCGCCGCAACTGCCGCAAGGCCAAGACACACATAGGTAATATATTCCATACTTCCCTCTCAAAAATAAACTACATTACGACTATACCCGTTTTTCGGGGGCTTGTCAAGAAGCAGACAAACAGAAATCCTTATAACTATAAAAACCAAATGCCGCCTTCCGCAAAAAATATTTCAAAAAAGCGAACAAATCGCATTCTTGTATGTCAGATCGGCAGTTTCATCACTGCCCCCTGTTTTTTTCATCACTGCTTAATCACCGACAAAGTTGAACAAAGCCCGATGCGAAAGGCTTTTCAGCACATCGGTTTTTCATTTTTAATCACTGATTCATCACTTACCTCTGCAATTTCATCACTGTTTTCATCACTGTACATACTATATATATAAGAAAGAATGATTTAATAAGAATGTTATAAAGAATGGAGAGAATGGAAGTGCTCCACGCAAAAAAAACAAAAAAAACAGGCATGCAGTTTGTTTGCACACCTGTTTGTGATTCAAAGTTTATTTTACTGCTTTTCTGGCTTCGAGTTCTGCAACCATTTCACGCTGACGTTTTTCGGTCAATGTGTAGAACAACATCGGGACGACACAGGCGAACATACTGATAACACCCGACAGAATCAGAACATTCCACAATCTGTCTGCACCGCCGGCAGCAATGGCACCCGTTTCGGTGTCGATCCCTGCAATGGCAACGGACATAACGCCGATGAAAGCGCCGACAGCCATACCGATCTTGTTGATGAGTGTCTGCATAGCAAAGCAGATGCCCTCACCGCGTTCGCCGGTCTTCCATTCGAGATAGTCGACCGTGTCACCGATCATGGCATAAGTCATGATGTTGTTGACACCCTGCGGGATGCCGAGCAGAACAAGGCCGATTGCACAGACAATGAGTTTCCAGGGCTTGTCATAGCCGACAAAGTACATAACAGCCATTACAACACCGCCGAACACATGGACGAAAATATAGGTGTATTTCTTGGTGAACTTCTTGGTAAGCAGCGGAACGAGCAAAGATGCAACCAGACCGCCGGGGACCACAAGCAGGGTGATAATGCCGTAAAGACCTTCATTCTGCAAAACATATTTTGCAAAATACAGACCGCCCGTGTAAGAATAAACCATTCTTGCACCGCCGAGAATACCGGAAAGAACGATGAGAAGCAGTTCCTTGTTCTTGAACAGAAGTTTGAGGTTGTGACCGAAGGAAGGTGCTTCGCCTTCTGCGGTGAAGCGTTCTTTTGTGTTCTTGAAGCCGTAGAAGAACATCGGCATTGCAACCACAACAAACACAACCGCACAGATGAAATAGATCCATTTGAGGGTATTTGCGTTGTCTTCAACCATTGCCTTCATAACCGTGCCGACATAAGCGAGTGCACCTTCGGCATCCACACCGTAGTCACTCATGATCATGCTGATATGTTCTGCGGAGTCGGTATATTTGAATTTTGCAGTCAGGGCATCGGTGATAATCGGCACACCGACCGTGACCACACCGGCACCGACCGTGCAGCAAAGACGGGCAACGGTCAGAATATTACCGCGCACGGTGGTATCGTTGGTAAGGCAGGTGGAAAGGCCCCAGTAAGGAACGTCGGCGACCGTGTAAACCACGGACCAGATGACATAGATCACGGAAAGCGTGACAAATGTCCACATGGCTTTGGCTTCAAACACGGGCAGGAAGCAAAGCACGGTGACAATGCCGATGGGAATTGCCATCCATTTCAGATACGGGCGGCACTTGCCCCATTTTGTACGGGTCTTATCAACAACACTGCCCATGATGGGGTCGTTGAATGCGTCAAACACACGGGTTGCAAGCATCAAAATGGCAACGGCAATGGCACCCTCCATAGCACCGACTCTGACACCCGATGCACCGAACAGCAATGCGTCCGTCATAAAAATGGTCAGATACGAGCCGACGATGGTGCAGATGAAGTTCTGACCGATACCGGTTACGCTGTAAGCAATAGCTTCCTTGGGCTGCACACCCTTGCCCGGCGTTGTGCCGAACAATTTGTGCAACATTTCATTGACTTTCATAAAATTCCTCCTGCTGTTTCATAATATATCTATTGTATCACATTGGCAAAAAAAAGCAAGAACATTTTCTTTATCAAAAACAAGAAAATACCGACATCTCGTAAAACTTTAAACAATCATGTCAATTTTTATTCAACGCAAGCGTCACTTGACAGCAATCAAGCAATCCGTGCTTGCGGTTTTGAATGCAGTCTGCTATACTGAAGGCACACAGGAGGTGTGCTTATGACCATCGGTGAAACCATTCAATACCACAGAAAACGATTGGGGCTTTCGCAGGAAGACCTCGGGCAGAAACTGAATTTAAGCCGTCAGACGGTCAGCCTCTGGGAAAACGATCAGACCCAGCCGACCGTGGATAATTTTCTCCGTCTGAAAGAAATTTTTGCCGTTTCCGTGAATACACTGCTCGGTTTCGAAGGAACACCCCGGACCGAACCGGAAGTACCCGTTGTCGGCACTTACCGTTTTCAATATACACAGGCGGATATTGACTACCTGTTCAGGCAATTTGTTATCGATTATATCAAAGATCCGCTTCTTTACTTATTTTTATTCGTCGAAAGCCTGCTTTTTACATCAGACATTTTAGGTTACGGCGAAATAAATCTTTTTGCATTTTCACTGGTCGGTTCGCTCTCATTTATATATATATTCCGCCGTGTCGCACAAATAAAGCAATACAAAGACAGTCTGCCGAAATATCTGACAACCGAGTATGATTTCATCTTTTATGCAGACGATACACTACTTGTCAATGTATACAAAAATCAGTATCTCCATATGACGGTACGCACACCGCTTGAAAAAATTTCCGATATCACTTTTTCCGACAACTACATCCATCTGCAGATCGGCACCAATTATTTTATTGCAACAAAATCCGTTCTGCCCCTTTGTGAGCTTGCCGCAAAATACCCCGAAAAAACGCAGTACCGCCACAAAGCAACTGTATGGTCGGTCGGTGCATGGATTTTGTTTTTTGCTTCCCTTATTGCTGCCGTCGCAGGACTTGAAGCCGTCGCAATATATACTCGCTCGTCTGATCTTTCATTTGCAAACCATTGGATTTTTGCCGTGATCGCACTGTTTCCGCTTGTATCCGTCGTGTACGGCATCGTGCTCAAAAGAAAAAAGATTTACAAGTACAAAAAAAATATCGCAGCAGGTTGTTTTGCCGTTCTGACGATCCTGCTTTGCGTGGCTTTTACCATTGCCTACTATAATATGTTCATATAAAAAATGAAGGAGGAGATTCAGTTGACCATCGGTGAAACCATTCAATACCACAGAAAACGATTGGGGCTTTCGCAGGAAGACCTCGGGCAGAAACTGAATTTAAGCCGTCAGACGGTCAGCCTCTGGGAGAACGATCAGACATTGCCGACGATTGACAACTTTATCCGTCTGAAAGAAATTTTCGGTGTTTCCGTGGATACACTTCTCGGCTGTGCACCCGCACCCGAAGCGGAAGAAAAACCGCAGCCCGTTGAATCCTACCGTTTCACATTCACGGAAGATGACAATAAGATCCGTTACAAGGCATGGATTACTGCACTCGTGCGTGTGCTGCTGATTCCGTTTGTTTTTCTTATGATGATGCTCCTTTTTGCATTCAACGGCTCTGTCACCTCGACAAGAGGAACCGTCGTGACACAGCATGACTTCAAGGATGCCATTCCGATTGTTATCTTTATGCTGATCGTGTACACAATCATTGCCGTCTGCATCATCAGGCAAAATGCAAATCTGTACAAATTGCGTCTGTCACAGCGGCAAATCAAAACGTATGAATACAATACCTTTTATAATTACTTTACCGTTTCAATCGAAAAGAATGATGAAACAACTTCCTTTCACAAAATTTATTTTGAGGACATTGAAAAGATAGAAGATTCCGAGCGATTCTTTTCGCTGATTGCAGGCGGAATCAGCTTTGACATCCCGAAAAGACTGCTGCCCGAAAACTCATTCTGCAGTTTTCTTGCCAAATCATATCCGGCAAAAACCAAAACCGTCAAAAAGACGGATGCATGGGCAATTGCCTCTGTTGGTTTGTTCATCGCATCCTTCTTTTCCTTTCCCATTGCAATGCTTTTGTTGAAAAAACCTGCATCCGATATGCTCGGTTTTCTTGAAAATATGCGGTTGTTCTTTGTTCCGCTTCCCATTCCGATTGCAAGCATCATTCTCGGCATCGTGCTGAAGAAAAAGAAATATTACACCTACAAGAAAAATATTGTGATCGGCTGCATCATGGCTGCACTTCTTTGCATTTACGGTTGCTTTTCCTTTGCTTTTTCAAACATTTACAAGGCAGACAATGCACCCGTGCTGGCCCTTGAAGAATACCTTGACACGGATATTCCGCAGCACCTGCAGATTGTCACACAGGACTGGACGGATGCAAATCAAAATGTGAACGAAAACTATGTTGTTTCTTATTACAGCACCGTTTATTTTGACAAAACAACAGCCGAAAAGTATGCAAAAACACTCGCTGATGACGACAGATGGCTTTCTGCCCGTCCCACCGAGCTGACCGACATCACCAATCCGCTGTTTCAGGGTGATGGGTACGATTATTATCTGATCTACAATATAACCGAAAACACATTCAACACCCTGCCCGGGCAAAAAGGGCAACATAAATTCATCAATGCCTTTTATTCAAAAGCCTCCCGCAAGCTGTTGATCGTGGAATACAGCATGGATTACAAGTAAATGACAAAACGAAAACGGGCCACAAAGAGCCCGTTTTTTGTATATCTTGCCACAATAGCACTATATTTTTGCAAATTTGTGATTGCAATTTGTTCAGTTTTAACATATAATAAAAGAAAACGCAACACAAGGAGCACGTTATGGCAATTCCCCGCAAATGGTACAACGAAGCTGTTTTTTATCATATTTACCCCCTCGGGCTGACGGGTGCACCCAAGCAGAACTCCTATGGCACAGTCGAACACCGTCTGAATACCCTGTTGCCGTGGATTGAGCATCTGAAAAATTTAGGCATCACGGCACTGTACATCGGCCCGTTGTTTGAATCGGTCGGTCACGGTTATGAAACCACGGACTACAAAAAGGTGGACAGCCGTTTAGGAGACAATGCTGATCTTAAAAATTTTGTGTCCGAATGCCACAAAAACGGAATCCGTGTGGTGCTCGACGGTGTTTTCAACCACACGGGACGTGACTTTTTTGCATTCAAAGACATTAAGCAGCACCGTGAAAATTCCGTTTACAAAGACTGGTACTGCAATGTGAACTTTTGGGGCAACAACGAATACAACGACGGTTTTTCGTATGCCAACTGGGGCGGCTACAATCTGCTTGCAAAGCTCAATCAGAAACACCCCGCCGTACGTGACTATCTTTGCGATGTTGTGCGGTTCTGGGTGCAGGAATTTGATATTGACGGCATTCGTCTGGATGCCGCGGATGTGCTCGACTTTTCATTCATGCAGGCACTGCGCCGCACCGCAGATGAAGTCAAACCCGATTTCTGGCTGATGGGCGAGGTCATCCACGGCGACTACAACCGCTGGGTCAACGACAACACCCTGCACTCCGTGACAAACTACCACCTGCACAAGGCGCTGTATTCGGGGCATAACGACCACAATTATTTTGAAATTGCCCACACCGTCAAACGCCTGCATGAAATGACCGCAAACGGCAGTCCGATGCAGCTTTATAACTTCACCGACAACCACGATGTCGAGCGCATTTACACCAAACTGACAAACAAAACGCACTTCCTGCCCACCCATATTCTGCTTTATACCCTCCCCGGTGTGCCGAGCATTTATTACGGCTCGGAATTCGGCATTGAGGGCAAAAAAGAACGGCATTCCGACGATTCCCTGCGCCCGTGCCTTTCTTTGGAAGAATTGCAGAAAGACACGCAAAAGAATACCTTTGCAAAAATCATTTCCCGTTTGGGCGAAGTGCGCAAAAACCTGCCCGCGTTGTCCTACGGTGATTACAAGGAAGTGCTTCTCACCAACCGTCAATACGCCTTCACACGAAATCTTGACGGGCAGTGCGTGCTCGTGTGTGTCAATAACGATGACACACCTGCCAATCTCTGCATCCGCAACCTGAACGGCAGTTTCAAGGGGCTTTTAAGCGGCACCGTGTGTGCGGCTAACAGCAATCTCAACATCACCTTGCCTGCCAACGGCGGCGACATTTTCGTCTGCACCAATGCCCAAATCAAATCCGCACCGCTGCCGCAGATTCAGCCGACAATAACGAAAAAAGAACCCGAAAAAACGGTAACGCCGCCTGCATCCCCCGTGCCGACACCGAAAAAAGAAGAAGCACCGAAAGCAGTTCCGGCGCCGTCTGCAAACCCGAAGACGGATGCAAACAACCCCACCCCCGATTTCTGCGAAAGCATTCCGACCGACAAAACATACGAAGAAATGACCGTTGAACAGCTCCAACAGGTTATTTTTGAAAAAATGAAGAAAAACGGTCCCGTGACCGAGCGAATGTACAAAGACATTGCCGACAACACCTATCACAATTCCCTCGTCACCTGGGCAAAAAGCTTCTGACAACATCTTCCCCCTCTTTCGCTGACTGTTGGTAAGGAAGTATTTGTTTCTCGAACAAAATTCCCTGTATTTTTGCCAAAAGCCTCGCAAGGCGCCAGCCTTGCTGCATTTTTGGCTTCAATACAAGAAATTTTCTGTTCTTACGAAACTGCGAAGCACCTTAAAATATAAATTTTGGATACAAGAAAAGGCAAAAATCCCTGACAATGCTGACGCATGTCGGGGATTTTTAACGCATTATTGTGCCAAAAGTTCATATTTTAAGGAAAAACTTTCTTATCAGCAGTCAGCGTTTTTTGAGGGGGATTGTTTTTCTGTATAAAAACTACATTTTAGGGAATAATTTGATTGCAATCAAATAAAAAAGTTCCCCAAAATATTGACTTTTAGGGAATAATTCAATATAATATGACCATGATAAGTTCCCTAAAGGAGTTTTTACATGAACAATTATCCGCAAATCCAAGAACTTTTGCAGCAAAGGGCAGATTTGCTTGCCCGTCTGCATCTGTTGCCTTATGACGGCACACCGGAAATCAAGGAAAACCAAAGCGGAAAATATCTGTATATCCGCAAACGGGTCGGCAGTCGATTGACCTCAACCTATGTTGATGTTTATTCGGAAGAATTATATCAGCTTCTGCTTCGCAACAACCGTGAAGCCCGGGAATTCAAAAAACAGATACGAAAAATTGAAAAACAACTTGCAGAACTCGGATTTGCAGATAGCGACCTTTCAAACGATGTGATGCTAAACCTCGATTTTGCAAGAGCCAACATGAAACTTTCCATATATGAGCAGGCGGTTCTGGAAGGGGTTGCGACCACTTTTCCGCAAACAGAAGATATTATTGAAAACGGTACGGTCAACGGGGTCACCGCCTACGATGTGCAGAAAATTCTGAATCTGAAACACGCATGGGAATTTATTCTTGACAAAGATGTTTTGCAAGTGCCGAGTGATTATTCCGTATTGTGTCACATCGCAAAACTTGTGAATGAAGGTTTTTTTGCCAACGGCGGCAGAATCAGAGGTGTTCCCGTAAGTATCGGCGGAACAACATACAAGCCTCCCATCCCCGACGAAACAAATGTTATGGAAGACTTAAAAAATATCGCCTTGCATGAGGCAGACAAACTTGATATTGCAATCGAGCTTTGTCTTTATTGCATGAAAAAACAGATTTTCAATGACGGCAACAAAAGAGCCGCCGTTATTTTTGCAAACCATTATCTGATTGCAAATGCAGGCGGCCTTCTTGTGATTCCCGAAGTAAATGTTCCCGAATTCAAGAAACTGTTGGTGCAATACTATGAAGACAAAGACAACGGTGAACTCAAAGAGTTTCTGAAAAGAAACTGCCATAAGGCGTATGTTGCACCCTGAGTTTTTAACCAAAAACGGCAGTTATGGGGGTGTAATTTTACATTTTTGCAAATTTTGCCCCCATAACAGGCAAATAACGCACACAGAAAACAAATTTCCGTGTGCGGTTATTTTATTCCTCAAATTCATTTCTGTGGCTTTCGAAAAAGTCAAAATAGCGGCGGACATTTTCAAGCTGTGTCCATTTTTTTGTGCAGACAGGGTTGGAGTCGAGGTCATAAATGCGTGCATCCTTCATGCTCAGAAGCACAGGCGAGTGCGTTGCCATGATGATCTGACAGCCGAAATGCCGTGCCGAATCCGCAAGAAAGGTGCAAAGCTCTTGCTGAAAGGCGATCGACAGGCTGTTTTCGGGCTCATCGAGCAGATACACCGCGTTTTCGGTGATGTTGTCCACAAAATATTTCATGGCATTTTCGCCGTTGGAAAACATATCCGTATTGCGACGCAATCGCTCACGCACATAGCGGGACTGTGTCTGCGTTTTGGCGGCGCGGTTTTCTTTCCATTCCTCGTAATCCGCCATACTGCGAAGCTGATTGTCGGCGTATTTTCGTTCCACATATTCATTCAGCAGGGCTTCACGGCGCAGGTCAATGCCGTCATTGACATAGCGGATATCCAGAATATATTCAAACACATCGTCGCTGGTCATAATGCGGCTGTGGCGCGGAATGCTTTTTGCTTTGAGGGTACACATTTCCGTAAAATCACCGAAAAATGCACTGCCGTTAAAGGGTGAATTGCGTCCGACACCCGCCTTTTCGGCAATCACATTCAGAAGCGTTGTCTTGCCCGAGCCGTTGCCGCCATACAGAATGGTGATCGGCTCAAAATCGACTTTATCAAGTCCTTTTTCGGGGAACAGTTTGAACGGATAAATACCGTTGTAGCAATTTCTTTTCTGACCGAGAATGAATCGGAATTCCTGATCATCGGTCGGCAGTTTTATGCTTTCAAGATAGGTTTTATACATTTTCACATACCCAAGAGGCTACGTATTTCATGTCCGCAGTCAGCGGATAAGCCGAAACATCCGCTTTGGTAAGCGTTCCCTGCAAGCCGAGTTCGTTTGCCGTCAGCATAAAATGGTTGATTCCGATGCCGAGATCCACCATCTGCATAAAATTCATGTTCCCTTTTTTGAAAAAATGAAACGCTGTACCGTCAAACACAACACGCCACGGCTGTATATTTCTTGCAGAGGGTGCAAGACGCAGATTTTCAAGGCAGTCTGCATATTTGCCGACGGCATGAAGATCAAGCGGTGTTTTGAATCCGTCCGAGAAAAACAGTTTTTCGCTTGCCACACGGTTATTGGCGTTGATGGCGGTGCGGAACACCTTTTCCTTGATGCGTTGTTTTGCAGGATAGCCGACGGGAGACAGAATAGGAAAACTCCATCCTTCGGGAATATCAAGCTGTTGTGCGAATGCACTTTTGTTGAATGTGCCGCCCAGCCAGCAGGTGCCAAGACCCAGACTTGTGATATAAAGCACAAGCTGTTCAAACACGTAGCCGACCGATTCCGCCGCACCGTCCTTGTCTTCAACCGTCACGCCGAGAAAAAGATTTGCCCCTTTGATAAAGCCGTAGGTGCCGAGTTTTTCGCCGTTTTCTGCGGTCTGCTTTTCGATCCACTGAAAACGAACTTGCGCCCCGAACGGATTTTCTATTGTTCGCGCGTATGCAAGAATTTTGTCCTTTGTTTCCTGCGAAACGGGCGTGTCGGCATAAGTGCGCACACTTGTTCTTTGTCTCACCGCATTATTGATACCAAAACCGATTTCCATTTTATTTTCCTCCCGTTTGTTGTACAAAAATTGTATCATGTTGCAAAAGGGTTTGTCAACAAAATTTCAAGCAGCGGTGTACAATCAATCGGACTGTTCTTGTCCGTCTTCAATAATACGGCGGATTTCCTGCATTTTCACATCCAGTTCATTGCTCATTTTTGCACATTCGTTGAGCGTATCTGCCGTGCGGGCAAGCACCTCGGGTGGCAGATTTTTCTTATAACGCAATCTGTGTTCTAAATTTGCCCAAGACTGCATGGCAATGGTACGTAATTGCACCTCCACCTTGACCATACGCTTTTCGTTATAAAGGAAAATCGGGATTTCAACAATCAGATGCAGGCTTCTGTAACCGTTGGGTTTCGGATTTTTAATGTAATCCTTTATGGCAATCAGACGCACATCATCCTGTTGCAGAAGGCAGTCGCAAAGCATATAAATATCATCCAGAAATGAGCAGATCACACGAACCCCACCGATGTCGTTGATATTCTCCTGAATGGCCTGCGTTGTCATCGGAAGTCCCTTGCGTTCAACCTTTTCGCGGATGCTTTCGGGGGACTTGATCCTTGTATCAATGGATTCAATGGGGTTGCGTTCATGCGAAAGAGAAAACTGTGCATCGAGTACCTTGAATTTTGTTTCAATTTCAAGCACGGCACAGCGGTAATAGGTCATCAGTACCGCCATGCTGTGCAGTTTTTCATGCACCTCCTGCGGTGATTTTTCAAGAAGAAGTCTGCCGAATTCCTGTTGTCTGTTGTTTTCGTCGTACATATAGAACCTCCAGCCGGATCATTACCGTTATTATAGTAAAACATCATCAACAAAAAATCAACTTTTTTGCGTTTGGCTTCCTTCTTTTTCATTTTTCCTCTTGCATGAAACCCTCAAGAGTGGTATGCTGTATAATAGTGTATTATGCGTGAGAGGAGAAATGTTTATGTGGAAAATTGCCGATACCGTACGCAGAATCGGCATTGAAGCCGCCCTGCCGGTGCGCAAGACCCTCGGCAAGATTTCCGACGGCAAGCTTGCACGCTCGCTGTTTTCCGAGGCTTCCTGCAAAACGCACATCGGAACGGATGTGCGCATTGTGAAAGAGCAGGACGATGCTGTTTATATTGCAAAATTCAATGAGGACGGCACTTTTTCCGACCGTGATTTTGTTATTCTTTCCACCACCGACCTGCATCTTGACGGCGGCAAGCACGAAGCAAACATGAAAAGCATCGACCGCCTGAGCCGACAGATCGCAGACGTAAAGCCCGACCTTGTTATTTTCACGGGCGATGTGGTGCAGACCAACCATCAACATCTCGATGCGGTGCAGTTTGCGGATATGATGGAACAGTTCGGCATTTACTGGATCTATGTATTCGGTAACCACGAAGCAAGAGAAGCCAAAAGCAACTACAAAAAATTCTTGTATGAAAATCTTATGAGCCGACCGCATTGTTTAAGCCGTTTCGGGTATGAAGGACTGTTCGGTTACGGCAATTTTGCGGTGCACATCATGACTTCCCTCAACACTCTTTCGCAGAGCATTTACTGCTTTGATTCGGGACGTGACATTGAAGAATCAGGCAGAAAAGACGAGGGCCTTGCAGACGATTACGAAGGCTACGACTTCTTGAAAAGAAACCAGATCAACTGGTATAAAAACCATGTGCGGGAAATCGAAAAGCAGTTCGGCAAACATAAATCCCTGCAATTTTTCCACATTCCGCTGCCCGAATACGCAGAAGTTTTTGACGAAGCCGAAAACAAGACCTATGTTCCCTCGGGCAAAGCCGAAATCAAATACGGCTATCAGTTTGAAGGCATCGGCTGTTCACCTTACAACAGCGGCATGTTTGCCGCCATCAAGGAGCTTGGCAGCACACAGGCTGTGTTCTGCGGACACGACCATGTGAATGACTTCTGTGCATTGTATGACGGCGTGTATCTTGTTTACAATCAGCCCGGCGGTTATGCCGCCTACAACCGCGACGGCTACAACGGTGTCCCCTGTGCGGAAAAAGACCTTCCCTTTGGGGTCACACTGACCACCATTCACAAAGACGGCTCGATTGACATTCAACAAAGACTGAATAATATTTACCTGTAAAGAAAGAGAAAGGAAGTTTATGAAATGAAGTATGTTATTCTTGTTGCATTGCTTGTTTTCGTTGTTCTTCTCATCATTGCCGCCGTGCGGGCGGAAAAAATGAAAAAGAAGATCATCCGCAGAAAACCTGCCATTTCGTTCACCGAGGAAGAAGAAGCCCTGTATGCACAGCGCTTGTCCGAAATCGTAAAAGTACCGACCATCACCGCCAAACAGGGTGAAGAACGCGACCTGACCGAATTCCGCAAAATGCAGGAAATTATGCGCAAGCAGTATCCGCTTGTATTCTCCAAGCTCGAATACGTGGACATTGACGGCAGTATGCTTCTTCGCTGGCCGGGTAAAGACCCCAACAAACTCGGCATTCTGCTGATGGGCCATCAGGACGTTGTGCCCGCCGAAGAAACCGACTGGAAATATGATCCGTTTTCGGGCGAAATCGAAGGCGGATGCGTGCACGGCAGAGGCGCCATGGACTGCAAATGCACCGTCATGTGTGAATTTTCCGCCATCGAAGAACTGCTCGCAGAAGGCTTTGAGCCCGAATGCGACGTTTATCTTGCAAGTTCTGTTGACGAAGAACTCGGCGGTTTCGGTGCCGATGCCACCGTCGCTTACTTAAAAGAAAAAGGCATCCGTCTTGCCGCTGTTATGGACGAAGGCGGTGCCATTGTCACCAATCAATTGCCCGGTTTGAGCGCTCCCTGTGCATCCATCGGTGTTGTTGAAAAGGGTACGACCCATGTCAAGGTCATTGCCCACGGTGACGGCGGCCATTCTTCCACCCCGCCTGCAAACACCCCCATCGTCCGTCTTTCCCGCTTTGTAACGGAAGTCGAAAAGAAAAAGCCGTTCAAGAAGCACATGATCGAAGTGGTATCGCGTATGTTCGAGGATGCCGCACCCTATATGACCTTCCCGATGCGCCTGATCATGGGCAACCTGTGGCTCTTCAAGCCCCTTATGATGGTGGTTCTGCCCAAGGTTTCCAAGTTCGGCGAAGCCTTCCTTTCCACCACCTGTGCATTCACCATGTCGGGCGGTTCTTCCGCACCCAACGTGTTGCCCGATGAAGCGTATGTTGTCTGCAATCTGCGTCCCGCGGTGCACCAGAACCGAGAAGAATCCATCGAAGTCATCAAAAAATATGCCAAGAAGCACAACCTCATTGTGGAAACACCTCCCGGACACAGCGCTTCCAACATTACCGACATCGACGGCAAGGAATTCCGGTTCCTCAAACAGTGCCTGAACAAAGCCTATCCCGATTGCGTGGTGATTCCCTACTACATGACAGGCGGCACCGACAGCCGTAAGTATGAAGCCGTCTGCAAGAATGTGCTTCGCTTCTGCCCTGTGCGCATGACCAACCAGCAGCTCGCCGCCATGCACGCCGCAAACGAAAACATCGGCATGTCCGCCATCGCCGACGGCGTCAAGTTCTATAAGTATTACGTCCAACAGCGCGCCGGCGCAGATTACAAGGCAAAATAATATGATCCGCTAAAATGGAGTTCTGCATTGTATTGCAGACTCCATTTTTATTTGGCAAATTGGAGTTTGTCGGGCTGTTGCCCTGAATGCAAAATGAAAAATGCAAAATGCAAAATTATCGGAATGGCATTGCCATTATAGAAAATACAATTCTTTATTTTGTGTGAATAACGGCAATTTTGTAATAATTTTTGTATAAATAAATTAAAAAATGTGGCTTTATATTAAAATCAAAGTTATCTTCGTTCTATAATCGGAGCGAAGCGACCCTTTAACTTTGCATTTTGCATTCTTGCATTTTGCATTATTACGGTTTATCGGGCTAAAGCCCGATAAACCGTAATTTGCCTGTCATCATGCAAAAAAAGCACACCGCGTGGATGTGCTTTTTACATGATTTCTGTTGCTATGTTTTGGTTTTACATAATATAATTTTTCACTGCCGCCGCCATGTCACCGTTTACAACGGGTAAAAATTCAAAGTTTACATATTGTTTTGTGTCGGCTGCATCCAAAACACTTTTTTCCATAAGCACAACTGCCCGTTTGCATTTGTCCGTACCAAAAAACGCATTGGCTTTTTGCAATTGTTCGTCAACCTCTGTTGCAAGCAAACGATAATCTCGAGCACAATGCACCATCCATTCGCCTTTTTCTTTATCAAAAAAGCAGATATCGGAATCATAATCGCACAAAATCAATACATCGTCATACAAAAAATATCCGTATCCTGCGGCTTTTGCGGTTTTGTCCCTGTAAAATGCAACAGGCAGGTCAGCATCTTTGATTGCGTTGTAAAAAGCAATGTGTGTTGTCGCACCGCTCAAGACTGTAAAGCGTTCATGCGTGTCACGATAATAGCGTGTCTTTTTGTATTTCAAATGCTCTTTCACCGATACGACGCCCATCAGAATCAGAACAATCGGTGCGGCAATCGGCAAAAGCAGATAAACTAAAATTTCAGGCAATTTTTCATGCAGTTTTGTCAGAAAGGTTTTCATAAATCCCTCTTTTTAAATAATATTACTCGGAATAAAGCAATTCTGCGCATCAATCGGAATCACTTCTTCGCACATACATACGATCCCGCCGCATCCTTTTTTCAAGGATGTTTTATCGATTACGGCATACTTTTTGGTTTCTCTTCTGTCGGGGTTTGCCGATTTCTTGATTTCAATCGGATGTATGGTATCGTTTTCTTCAATAAAGATATCAATTTCCTTTGCATTGGAATCGCGGTAATAGAAAAGATTTGCTTTGCTTTTTGCATAAGCATAGGTTTTCACAAATTCCATAACCACATAATTTTCATAATAATGCCCGCTTGCGGCTCCGTTCATCAATGTTTCGGGAGACATCCACATGGAAAGATAAGCACAAAGAGCCGTATCGCAGAAATACAGCTTCGGCATTTTCACAAGCCGCTTCAGTTCATTATTTTCGTAGGGTTTCAACAGATAAACAATTCCCAGCCCCTGCAAAACATGCAGCCATGTTTTTGCGGTGGGTTCAGATATATCGGCAGCCTCTGCCAGCGTAGAATAGTTTACCTGTTGCGACACCAAAGCGGCGCAGGCACTTAAAAATTTAGAAAACTTTACAGTATCTGTAACACCGCCGACTTCGACAGCATCTCGCATCAGATATGTTTCAACATAGGAATTGAAATATTCATCTCTGATTTCGCTGTCAACATTCTGCACATCGGGCATACCGCCTGTCCAGATGTGATGAAAAATATTTACAATGTTGTTTTTCGGAAAAGAAAGTTGCCTTTTTACCAATCCTTGCAACGACAAATCAAGGTCATCCTCAAAGAGAATCCCCTGTTTTTCCCGTTGTGACAGGCTGTAAAGATTCAGAATACCGATTCTGCCTGCCAGCGTTTCCCTGACCTGCTTCATCATCGCATACTGCTGTGAACCCGTAATCCAGAATAAGCCTTTTTCTTCGCTCGCATCACACATTATTTTTATCTGTTCAAACAGTTCCGGGGCTTTCTGAATTTCATCGATCAATATCGGCGGCTGATAGACCTGAAAGAACAACACAGGATCACTTTTGGCTAAATCCCTTGCCATACGATTATCAAGTGTCACATAAGTTCTGTCGGAGCCCTCTGCAAGATGACGAAGCATGGTTGTTTTTCCGACCTGCCTTGCCCCCGTTACCAATATCGCTTTGAAATGTGTATTCATTTTTAAAAACTTGCGTTCCAGTTCACGCTTGAGATAAGTCATACCGCATTCCCCTTTTTTAGGATATTTGAAAATCTACTTTATTTTATCATAAAATTTTCATATCTGTCAATACAAAATATGCCATTCTTATGAAAATACAAAGTTAATTTTAGATTTTCCTTATTTATTTGCGATATACATACTAATTTTCATTTCATCAGTCACATGAAAAAAAGCACACCGTGAAGATGTGCTTTCCGATAACTTGGTTATGTCCAATAAAATTCAACCCGATCAACCGTTCTGAAGGTAAAAAACGGCTGTACACATTTTTACAAAAGTGTTTTCATCCGTAATTGCCCGCGCCGTGCCGTTCCACCACACGGTTTTTTCGTTTGCCTGCACAACAATTTCCGATCCATCCTGCATTCTGTATGTGATTTTTATGATCGGCACATCATCCGTAAGCCCTTTCAACGGTGAATAATGCAAATATCCGAGCATCGCAACAGCCAGTTGAATTTTATCGGCTTCGGTGTGCTCTTTGGTTGCATAATCACTGTGTTCAACAATAATACAGCTTACCTGTTCCATATCGGGTGTGCCGCGCAACGGTACGCCGTCAATAAGCAGATTCAGGCTTACAAGCGTCACCGTCACAAACAGAATCAAAGCGATATAACGAACAACTTTTTTCATGCCGATTACCCCCAAAGTACCTTTTCGCCGTAAAGCACATTTCCATCTTTGTCAAGAATCATTTCACCGCCGAATACGGTTTCCGCAATCGCATTTTCACCAATGTCAGCGGATTTTTTCCAATAGTGTGCAAGTGTCTTGTGGATATAGCCGAGCGAATCTTCGGCAATGACATATATTTTCAGTTCATCCCCGGATTCAACTTCGAAGGTTTTGTTGTATTGCGTGTTGTAAACATCACCCGCATTTTGCACTTCGTCGGTTATGTCTTTTCTGCTCACTTCTTTGCCGTTCACATCTTCCACAAGTGTAAAGGATGTAAAAGTCACAGGTGCAGTGCCGTAAACGGACTTTGTTGCAATGCGAAATGTTGCATCAAGCTGTAATTTTCCGTCTCTGAATCGGGAAGATGTGGTCATATCTGCCTGCAAAGTCGGCAAATAGTTGCTGAACAAATACGAAATATGAATATTCTCCAGATATTCGGTTTTCGTTTCTTCCGCCGTCTGTATTGTAAGCAATGGGTAATGATCGTAGTCTACAAACAGTCCGACATCCACAGCACCCGTAAACTCGTTTCCGTTTCTTGCCAACGGTACCGTATTGCCGTCTGCTGTAACAAAAAGTTGCATGTCGTCGGTAATTGTTTTGGGAATGACTGTCAATGCAAGGCTGATGCTTTTCATATCCGAATTCGGATTGCCGAGGATAAAATCAATCCCCGAAACAAGGCTTGCCTGTTCTTTGAGTTGTTTATCCACATTGGTATAAATTGCATTGATTTCATTTCTTAAATTTTGAATTTCAGCGGAAAGTCTTGAATTTTCTGTTCTAAGAGTCTGCACATCCGTGTTCAGATTTGTGATTCTGATATACCCGAACACCAATAAAACGGCAACAACAATTACGATGATCTTATTTGCATTTTTTTGCTTCTTGTTCTCGTCCACAGCCAAAACCTCCTTAATTTATGAAAATATTTCCCTTATATAATTATTATATATTATATTATAGCATAAAAACAAGTTGCATTTCAATATTCACTAAAAACCTTTCTTGTAAATCCCTGCTTTTTATGTTAAAATACACGCAGTTCAAAAAAAAAAGGAGTTTTCAACAATGACACTTCTTTGTCCCGTCTGTTCGCAAGCATTATGTCGCAACGGCAATTCCGTGCGTTGCGAGAACAACCATTGCTTTGATTTTGCAAAGGAAGGCTACCTCAATCTGCTTGCAGGCAACCACAAAAAGGGCAGCGACATGGGCGACAACAAGGACATGGCACTCTCCCGCCGTGCGTTTTTAAGCAAAGGCTATTTTGACACCTTGCTGGGTGCCGTGGACGATGTTTTCACTTCGCATTGCAAGGAAGATGCAAGCGTGCTCGACATCTGCTGCGGGGAAGGCTACTATTCCGCAAGTCTCAAACAGCGCCACCCCGATGCGGACATCATCGGCTTTGACCTTTCCAAAGAGATGATCCGCCTTGCCGCCAAGCGCAAAAGCGGCAACACCTATGTGGTGGCAAACCTGTTTCACATTCCCGTGCCCGACAGCAGTATTGACTTTGCTTTTCATCTGTTCGCCCCCTTTGACGAAGCTCAATTTATGCGTGTGCTCAAGCCCGGCGGCATCCTCGTGACCGCCGTCGCGGGCGAAAACCACCTGTGGCAGATGAAAGAAATTCTTTATGAAAACCCTTACAAAAACGACGAAAAACCGCCGCGCACTTCCATTCCCTTTGCAGAAAAGCAGCACGCCGACGGCAGAATTGTGTTGGATAACAACGAAGATATCTTTTCGATGTTCAAAATGACACCCTATTTTTACCACACCCCCAGCGAGGGCATTGCGAAGCTGCAGCAAGTGCCGCAGCTTGCAACCGACATCTCCTTTGCACTTTACATTTACCAAAAACCGCTTGCGGAATAATTGCACTTTGCAAATTGGGCAAAAGTGCAAAATACCACTTTTTCCCAACAAAAAAGAGGCTGTGCAAAACAGCCTCTTTTTCTTATTCCCTTGCCAATTGATAAATCAGATCGTACGCAAAAATCAGATCTTCCATGGAGCAGTGCTTCTGCACAAAGTGCGAGGTACAGCAAATCCAGCGTTTTCCTTTCAGCAATCCGAACACACGGCGGATCTCCTTTTCAAGATCTTCACGATTCATGATGCCGATTGCCGATTGCACACAGATGCCGCCCATAATTCCGAAGCGGTCAGCGTATTTATTGAGATACATTTCCAATGGCATGTTTGCATTTTCCTGCCACGGATGCAGAACATCCAGCCCGAGGTCGGCAATGCCGTCTGTTACTTTTGCAATGCAGCCGTCCGAATGCAGGCTGACAAAACGGTTTTTGCTATGCACGAAATCGGCAACGGTTTTCACATTCGGCGCAATCAGCTCTTTCCATGTTTTAGGGCTGAACAGCATATCTTTCTGCGAGCCCCAATCGTCGGACAGATGGATCATATCCGCACCGAGGCTGATGCAATGCTCCGCGAAACGCAGTGTCCACTCCGCCTGCCGTTTGTAAAGCTCGCCCAATTCCTCGGGGTACAGGGCAAGATACAGCAGCTGGTTTTCAATGCCGAACACGGTGTTGAAGTGTTCAAAAAAACCGGGTGTCTGCACATAACAAAATCGATCGCGCTTTTTGTGATGCTCTATCGAACGGGCAATATTGTCATAGTCAGACATTTTGTCGGGTGATGTAAAAATATCATAGTCAAGCAAAACATCGGGCGACAGTTCATCATGCTCTGCGCGGATACGGTCGAATGTTTCACCGTCAAACGACCACGGACCGCCGAAAATATGCGCCACATCGAACTCGTAGCGGTCTTCAAAAGCCGCAACACTGCCGAACACTTCGCTTATTTCCCGCGACAAATTCTCGCTGACCCAACCGTAAATCGGCTGACGGTCAACGCTTTGTCCGCAGATGGTTCTGCTGATCCGTTCAATACCGTTCATCTTCATCCTTCTCCTTTTCATCGGTACGGTAAAACGCCGTTACACTTTTTATATATCATCAAAACATGAATGTCAAGTATTTATATCAGACTTGCATTTTTGAAAAAAAAAGTGTATACTGAAAAAAGCGGTTCAGATCAATCAAAAATATAAAACAAGGTGAAACTTTATGCACAGATATCTTTACTTATTTGGGAATCAGTATCAGTGGTATACGGTCCTCGGAAAGTTTTATTTTTTTCCAATCCTCTTTTTCAATTTAAGTCAATATAATGAAAAAAAAGAGAATCTTTCTGTTGTATCCGAAAGAATACAAAAATTTTTTCAAAAAAAGCTTAAGCTCAATTCACATTTTCGCTTTTTAGAAAAAAAATCTTTTTGGACTATCGTTGAAATTATTGTATTTACCATTCTGCAGTATTATACGATTCTTTTAAGTACTGGGATCATTGGCGATTTATTCAATACCGGAGGTAACTATTTCGGTTGTTTTCTTCTGTTTCCATATATTCTGCTGGTTTCCTACTGGCTGTTTGGCCTTGACCCGCTTAAGCAATCTGACTTAATCACCCCCTCGTTCCCTCTTTCATTGATTTTCATAAAACTTGCCTGTTTCTGTGCAGGTTGTTGCCATGGCATTGAAAGCAACCGTTTCGGCATGTACAACTACGCAACATCCGCCATGGAAATACCCGTTCAGCTGATCGAGGCAGGGTGGGGATTGATTCTTTTTATTCTTTTGTTTGCAATCCGAAAAAAACTAAAACCCGGCACACTGTATCCGCTTTATACGATTCTTTACAGTGCAACCCGTTTCTGCAGTGAATTTTTGCGGCATGAAGAAAACATACTCGGTCCGTTAAAAAAATATCACATCTTCTGCATTGCCGGCATCGTCATCGGGATTATTCAATACATTGTTGTAACCAAATATGGCGAACAGATCCGTGCGTTTATTCAACCGGGCCTCATCGGTCTTATTGAAAAACTGAAAGAAAAACTGAAAAAACGAAAAAAAACAAACCGAAAAGCAAAAAAGAAAAACAAGAATAAAAATAAAAATAAAGGCAAAAAAAGAGCATAAACGATCACACGGCGGGGAAAATTCCTCGCCGTGTTTATTTTATTCAAAAATGGACAAAAGAATGGATGCCGTTTCCTCGCTGTGTTCCGCCTGGAAGTAATGCGTTTTTGCATCAATATAATGCACATACCGAACACTCTGCGCATACTGTTTCCACAACGCAAGTGCTTCTTCATAATTGCGTGTAAAAATATCCTCTTTGCTTATTACAAGCGACACGGGGCACCGCAGTTTCTGTTGCTTGCAGTTGAATGCACCAACCGCCATATCCGTATCAAGCAGAAAACGTTTATAAATTGCATCTGTCTGCTCGCTTGTTAGCCCTTTGAACGGAGCACCGGCTTTTTCAAGTGTTCTTAACACTGCCTTTTTCGGCATACGGCGCCAGGTATTGCGTGTCGACGGTTTGGAAGGCGGAATATTCCCCCCAGCAACCCAATGTGCAACAATTTCAGTATCTTCTGTTTCCAACAAGTGCAAAATCCGCACCGCCACGCAACTGCCTGCGCAATGTGAATAAAAATAAATGCGTTTTTTATTTGCAAGCAGTTTTATTTCTTCCGCCGCATCCGCAAATTCGTTTTCTGCATGCAGGAACGGCACAAAATAAATGTCAAAATCATTTGTCCTGCTTGCAAGCGATTGCACCAAGCGCGCAAAACTTGCGGCATCGCCGCCGGCATACGGAAACAGCACAAGCGCGTTTTTTGCATTCTCTGCGCTGGGCAGCAATTGCAATATTGCAAAATCAGGCATTTGCTTGTTTTGCATAAACAAAGCCAATTTTGCAGGGGTTGCATTCGCAATAAAATCGGCGGCAGACACATCTGCAAAATACGGCTGCGACAACAAGGAAATCATGGAAAGACTGGTGCCGCCGCAAGTAAAGAAGTTTTCATTTCTTCCGACGGGCATTCCCAGTTCGGCAGCAAATAATTCGCAGATTTTTCGTTCTTCCTCAGTTTCTGCCGGCTGTGCTTTTCGCTCAAATTCAGTTGGATGCAACGGCAACTGCAACAACTGCTTTCGGTCTGCTTTTCCGCTTGTATTCAGAGGAATCGCATCAAGACGAACAAACACGGACGGCACCATATAATGCGGAAGACCTGCTTCGCACAGTAAGCGCAACGATTCTTCACACTCTGCTTCAGCACAATAATATGCAACCAACAACTGTCGATCACTGACTGTTTTTACAACAACTGCAACCGTTTGCACGGCAGAATATGAAGTAATGACTGATTCAATTTCCCCGAGTTCAATACGTTGCCCGTGTATTTTTACCTGGAAGTCATTTCTGCCGACAAAGACGATATTTCCGTCTTCGCGCCAATATGCCAAGTCACCTGTTCTGTACAATTTGCCTTCCCCGAAGGGGTTATCAATGAACTTCTCTGCGGTCAGTTCGGGGTTGTTAAGGTAGCCTTGCCCCACATTGGTTCCGCCAATACACAGTTCACCCGTTACACCAATGGGAACGGTATTCATGTATTTATCCACCACATACATCTGTGTGTTGTAAATCGGCTTGCCGATCGGAATCGGGTCAATATCAGCCGGCACACAGTCATAGTATGTTACATCCACCGCGCATTCCGTAGGTCCGTACAGATTGTGCAGCGAAACCTTGTTGTAATCAAAGAGGGTATAGAATCGTTGGGTCAGGTTTGCCGTCAGCGCTTCGCCTGACAAGAATACATATCTTACGGAATCAAATTTGCAAATTTCTTCTTTGTGTGTTTCGAGATATTGCAGGAAAATCTCAAATACAGACGGCACAAAATGCAGATGCGTGACTTTGTTTTTATATGTTTCAGCCAGTATTTTTGCCGGCAGGAAATGCTCTCCCGGTTTTGAGACCGCAAGACATCCCCCGCACAACCCCCACCAGAACAATTCCCAGACAGATACATCAAAAGTGTAGGGTGTCTTTTGCAGAATCACATCGTCTTTACCCAGCGGATATTTGTCGTGCATCCACAGAATTCGGTTGATGGCTGACTTATGGCTGATTTTTGCACCCTTCGGATTGCCGGTTGAGCCGGATGTGTAGATGACATATGCCGTGTCGTTTTCTTCTGCTCTGCATTCCGCAACCTTTGCTTGTTCTTCTTGCGCAAGCACTCGCGTTGCATCAATGCAGGGAATGCCTTTTGCAAGATGGCAATATTTATCCTGTGCAAGAACTGCTTTTGCCTGTGAATTTTCAAGTATATATTCAATTCTGTCCTGCGGATAGTTCGGATCGATCGGCAGGTACGCATTTCCGCCGCGGATGATGCCGTAAACTGATCCGTACATCTCAAACGACCGATCACAGATCACTGCAATCACAGACTTTTCTTCTGTTATACTTCTTACCCTGCTGTCGATTCTTTCAGTATATTCCTTGAAATCTTTAAATGTGATTTCTTTGCCGTCTGCCGTAATACATACTTTTTCAGCATTTTCTTCTGCCGTTTTCTCAAACAGGCTGTACAGCGTTGCATTTTGCGGAATGTTGCATTCATATGCGGTGTCGTTAAAATCAACAAGCACTTTCTGCTTTTCTTCTGCACTGAGAATCTCAATATCCCGAATGCTCTTTGTGGCATCAAGTGCCGAATCAAGAACCGAAAGATATCCGTTAACAAAGGAATCGATTTCTCTTTGTGTATACATTTCCTTTGCATAAGAAGTTCTGACAACATAACCGTCATTGTCTTTTATAATCGTAACAGTCAGATTAAATTCTGTCTGTTCTTCAAACGAAACAACCTTCGGTTCAAGCGGTCCGTTTTCAATGTCGGCACTGTCGCCCGTAAAATAGTTTTCAAACACAAACAAAGCATCCACAGCTCTGCTGTCAATGCCGCAGGTCTTGTATACTTCTGCAAGCGGTAAAAGACCATACATATTTGCATGGATCGTCTGGTGTTGCGTTTGCTGCAACAGATCTGCAAATGTACTGTTTTCATTGCTCCTGATTCTGACGGGAACAGTATTGATGAAAGGTCCGACTGTGTTTTCAATGTTTTTAAGCGGAATACTTCTGCCTGAGATTACCTTGTCAAAGACAACATCATCACTGCCTGCATATTTCTGCAACGCAATACTGAACGCACATTCAAAAACGGTGTTGGGAGAAACCTTGTTTCTTTTGGCAAACTCTCTGATACGCTGTGATAAAGCATCTCCTAAATCTGTTCTGAATGTAACAATTTCTTCATTTTTTGTATTGTCTTTCGCTTCTTTACCAAAAATATGTGCAAAAGAGCAGTCTGTGAGCAGATTCTTCCAATAGTCCGTTACTTCTTTTTTATCCTGTTTTTTGATCCAGTTTGCATATTGCGCATAGGATGTCTGCGCTGCAACCTCATCGTTGATCGCTTGTGCTGCTTCATCTGCACTGCTTCCTTGCGCAAGGGCACCGTAATACTTCTGCACATCCTGTATGAGGATCGGCAAACACCAACCGTCAAGAATGATATGGTGTGCCTGCATCATCATAAATCTTGCATCGGTAAAGTCGATAACGGTCATTCTGAAAAGGGAATCTTTCTGCAAATCAAGGGATTTTTTTGTGTTTTCAGAAATTATTCTTTCCAACAAATCCTGCGAGAACGGAACACCTTGTTCACTAACTCTGAACACCGGCTTTCTGTTTTCAAGAATGACCTGCTTGATTACACCTGTGGATTTCAGAACCGTGAATGCTGTTTTAAGGACCGGGTGACGCCGGGCAAGCAATTCCACACTCTTTCGCATCATATCCAAATCTGCTTCTTTGTTGATGCTGCATACATTCCGAAGCTGGTATGTTTTTGTGTCGGTACTCTGATAATATTGAGCATACATACCTTCCTGCGATGCAGACAGGCTACATATCTCTTCTATATTCTGCAAGCCGAACAAATCTTTTAACTCATCCAGTTCACTTTCCGCGAGCGTATCATCCGAGAAATCCGAACGGGTCTTTGTGACCGCATCGGATTGTGTGCATACGCCAACAATGTTTTCGATCTGCTTTCTGAATTCTTCTCCCAGTTCTTCGCTGATGTGCTTTTTGTGCTTTCCTTGCGGCACCGCTATATGCACGCTCAGTTTATTGTCTGCAACAGAACAGTCAACTCCTGTCTTGCCCGGGAACACAGATGCTCCGCCTCCAAATGCAACCAATTCGTTTGCTCTGTTTTGTTCTGCCGTTGCATTCTGATAAAAGTTGAACAAGATGTCCGTGTTTTTATGCAAACCTTGTGACAAAAGAAGATATTCAATGCCGTTTTTCGGTATTCTTCTCATTGTTTCTTTTGTATGGATCAGTGCATCGGCTGCATTGTTATTGTTGTTCATCACAACAGGATAGCAGGCAGTAAACCAGCCGACTGTCCGGGCTACGGAAAGCGGCTTGTTCAATTCTGCTCTGCCGTGGCTTTCAACCAGAATGCCCACATCCCCGCCCGCAATCTTGCACGCGGCCTGTCCCAATGCTGTCAAAAGGATTTCGTTGGTTCTTGTTCCGTACGTTTTGTTCGCTGCATTGATCAGCTTATCCGTAAAGCTCTCATCAAATGCAAAACTGTACTTTTCCGCTTCATTTGCTTCGTTCGCACCAAACGATGACACATGATCAAGCGCTTCATTGATCTTTTTCCAATATTCTTTATTGGCTTCCGGAATTGCTTCGGCATATTTCCGCAGTTCTTCACTCCACTGCATAAAGGATGCTGTTTTGGCAGGAA
>JAFQCH010000033.1 GCA_017416485.1 Clostridia bacterium
ATCAAATCGTTATTTATGATATCGTCATATGTTTCCCTTTTGACTATAATCTTCTTTTCCTCACCTCTTATTGCAACAATAGGCGGGCGAGGATTTCTGTTATAATTGCTCGCCATAGAATAGTTATAAGCACCCGTTGCAAGAACAGCAAGCGTATCTCCCACTTTGATTTCGGGCATAAGTATGTTTTCCTGAATCAAATCTCCCGATTCACAGCACTTACCTGCAACCGTAACGGGAGCCACCGGCTTTGCCGCAGCATTGTTTGCCAAAACAACGGAATATTTTGACCCATAAAGAATGTATCGCGGGTTATCTCCCATTCCGCCGTCAACCGACACATAAGTTCTCACATTCTCGATTTCTTTTATACTGCCGACTGTATACAATGTTATTCCGGCAGGAGCAACAATGGAGCGACCGGGTTCAAAGACCAGAAACGGGAGTTCAACATTCTTTTCCATTGCAAGTGATTTTACGGTTTCCGCGACTTTACCGATATATTCCGAAGGAGTAAGTGGGTCATCGTCAGATGTATATTCTATACCAAACCCGCCGCCGAGATTAAGAATATTAACCTTCAGCGAAAGTTTATCTTGTAATTCAACAATAAAATTCATCATTACGCTTGCGGCTTCACAGAAGGGTTCAACATCAAATATCTGCGAGCCGATATGACAATGAACTCCGTCAACTTTAATGTTGCTGAGAGTAGTTGCATATTCATAAATTTTGAAAGCTTCTCCGTTTTCAAGAGCTACACCGAATTTTGAATCAATCTGCCCCGTTTTTATAAAATCATGGGTATGGGCATCAATACCGGGCTTTATTCTGAACAGTATCTTTTGAACGAAATTTTTCTCTCTTGCAATTTCATTAATCAGTTCAAGCTCTTCCTTATTATCGACAACAAAATGTCCGACACCAAAGCTAATTGCAAGCTCGATTTCATCATGGGTTTTGTTGTTACCGTGAAAAAACACTTTTTCCATAGGGAATCCCGCTTTGAAGAGAGTATAAATTTCTCCTCCCGAAACAGCATCAGCCCCCAGCCCTTCATCGGCAGCAAGTTTTGAAGTATACATTGTGCATAAAGCCTTGCTTGCAAAAAGGATAAGTCCGTTTCCGTCATAATGATATTCAAGAGCAGTTTTATATTCACGGCAATTTCTTCTCATTAAATCCTCATCAAGAACATAAAGCGGTGTTCCGAATTCTTTCGCAAGCTCAACGCTATCATAACATCCTACTGTTAAATGGTTATTTGCGTTAACAGACAAATTATCTGAATTAAACATTTCGGCAATCCTTCTCTTTCATTTCTTAAATGTAATTATCCCTTTTCTCTTATGCTCGCTTAGCTTATGCATATGCTCAATTATTTTTCGTTTATCCTCTGCAATATTTTCACCTGAGAGAAAAGAGTCAAGTTCTGCATAGGTTACTCCCATTTCTTCTTCATCTGTCTGACCGTCAAACAGTGCTGCTGAAGGAGCTTTTTCCATTATGCGTTTGGGTGCATCAAGAAAACGGAGAAAATCATATATTTCGGTAACAGTCAGGTCTGCAATGGGGTTGAAATCGTGAGCACCGTCACCCCATTTTGTGAAATATCCGACATAGGCTTCACTCTTGTTTCCCGTTCCTGCAACAAGCCTGTTTTCAGCAGCTGCGACAGAATACAATGTCAGCATACGGATTCGGGGTGCCATATTCGCAAGAGCTGATTCATTTAATTCCGTTACATCCGTAATACTCGCAATTTCCGCTTCCTTCACGGGAGTCAAGTCAACCGTTCTGGTTTCGATTTCGTATTTCTCTGCAACGGTTTCGGCATCGACGGTATCTTCATCATAATTTCTATTTGAGGTGCACGGCATAATAATGCCTACCGTGTTATCACAGGCAGCTTTACAAAGAATACCGACCAAGGCAGAATCTTTGCCACCGCTGTTTCCGTAAACAATTCCCTTTGCGCCGCTTTGAGACAAAACGGATTTTATGAATTCAACTCTGTTTTCAAATTCTTTTTTATAATCACGCATTCCAATTACTTCTTTCCGAGCAGCTTCACCAGACGGTGGGCTGCTTCTTTTGTATCTTCGGGGCTTCCGAAGGTTGAAAATCTGAAATACCCTTCGCCGCATGCACCAAAGCCTTCACCCGGAGTACCGACAACCTGAACCTCATTGAGAAGATAATCAAAGAACTCCCAACTGCCCATACCGTTCGGGCACTTAAGCCAGATATACGGCGCATTTTTGCCGCCCGTATACCAAATACCAAGCTCGTCAAGAGCTTCTGTCAGCACCTTTGCATTGTTCTTATATATTTGAATATTGTTGTGGATTTGCTCCTGTCCTTCGGGAGTGAATACTGCTGCTCCGCCTTTTTGAATAATGTAGGATACACCGTTTGTTTTGGTTGTACGGTTTCTTACCCACATCCCATTAAGGCTCATACCATTTCTTATAAGCCGCTTCGGAATAACTGTATAACCAAGCCTTGTTCCCGTAAAACCTGCCGTTTTTGAAAGTGAGCATATTTCTATTGCACAGGTTTCAGCACCGTCAAGTTCAAAGATACTGTGAGGCAGTGATTCGTCTTCAATAAAAGCTTCGTAGGCCGCATCAAAAAGAATTACCGAGCCTTTTTCATTCGCAAAATCAACCCATGCCTGAAGCTGATTTCGGCTGAACACCGCTCCGGTAGGATTATTGGGAGAGCAGATATAAATAATGTCGGCAACTGTGCTTTCATCGGGTTCGGGAAGAAATCCGTTTTCTTCACCTGATGCAAGATGAATTATGTTTCTGCCTGCCATAATATTTGCATCAACATAGGCAGGATATGCAGGCTCAATCACAAGAGCCGAGCTGTCCTTGTCAAAAAGATCAAGGATATCACCAAGCTCGTCGCTTGCTCCGCTTGAAACAAACACCTCATCAGCAGAAACATTTACTCCGTTTACGGCATAATAATCTGCAATCGCTTTACGCAGAAACGGTGCACCGCATTCAGGCATATAGCCATGAAAATTTTCTTTTACCGCCTGATCGTCAACAGCTTCGTGTAAAGCATTTATAACCGCATCGCAAAGCGGGAGAGAAACATCGCCGATACCCATTCGGTAAAGATGCTTATCGGGATTTGCTTCAAGATATGCCTTCGTTTTTTGAGCTATGTTATAGAAAAGATAAGAATCCTTCAAGTTGGCATAATTTGTATTCGGTGTCATCACATATCAACCTCACATTCACAAACTGTTTTTGCAGGACCTGTCATCATAACGGTTTTATCGGGCAGCATTTTTACACTAAGATCACCGCCGTCAAGCTTAACGGTCACCAACTCATTTTCACGGCAATATCCCATTGCAACTGCCGCCGCAACACTTGCGCAGGAGCCTGTGCCGCAAGCCATTGTTATGCCGCTGCCACGCTCCCACACTCTCATTCTCAATGTCAGGCTGTCAATCACCTGAACGAATTCAACATTAACTCCGTCGGGGAAAAATTCGTGATGTTCAAGAGCTGCACCGAGAGTTGTGAGCGGTGCATTTTCCGCATCCTTAACAAAAATAACGGCATGCGGATTTCCCATGGATACCGGAAGAAGTGTAACTTCCCGATTAAGTGCTTCAAGAGTAACAGCCTTGTTTACTTTGCACTTACCCATATCAACGGTTGCATATACTGCCTTACCTCCAACCGTTTTTAAATCCAGCGTTTTGATGCCAGAAAGAGTTTCAACAGTCAGGTGAGTTTTGTCGGTATACCCTTTATCAAAAACGTATTTACCGACACAGCGTATACCGTTGCCGCACATTTTTGCTTCGCTGCCGTCAGCATTGAAAATACGCATTTTGAAATCCGCACAATCTGACGGAGTAATAAGAATAATACCGTCAGAACCGATTCCGAAATGACGCTCCGAAAGTTTTATTGACACATCGGCAGGTTTTTCTATTTCTCCGTAATGATACAGATAATCGTTGCCTAAGCCGTGCATTTTGGTAAAACGCATAATAATTCCTCCTTAAGAGTCTATTGTTGATATGCTGAATGTTGTTTCTTCAAGAACATCGAGAAGGACCTTAACCGTATCAAGAGAAGTAAGCATTGTGATGTTGTTTTGGCTCGCACAGCGTCGGATTGCCACACCGTCCTCATAGTGAACACCCGAAAGCACGGCACGGGTGTTTATAACATAGCTGACATATCCCGCCTTAATAGAGTCAAGAATTTCTGAACTTCCCTCACTCGGCTTGCCTCTTGAGCGTGTTCTTATTCCGTTTGATTTAAGAAATTCCGCCGTCATGCTCGTTGCCTCAATATTAAAGCCCATATCGTAAAATCTTCTTACAAGAGGCAAAGCTTCTTCCTTATCTTCATCGGCAAGTGTTACAATAACCGTTCCGTAATTCTGAAGCTTCATTCCCGATGCGGTCATTGCTTTATACATCGCACGGTGGAGCTTTTTATCGTAGCCGATTGCTTCACCTGTTGATTTCATTTCGGGCGAAAGATAAGCATCCATGCCGTTAAGCTTTGAGAATGAAAAAGCAGGAACTTTAACATAAAAACATTCTTTTTCTTTTGGATAAATTTCCGTAATTCTCTGCTCTTCAAGGCTTTTACCGAGAATTGCATAGGTTGCAATATCCGCAAGACTGAAACCCGTTGCTTTTGAAAGAAACGGAACTGTTCTTGACGAACGCGGGTTAACCTCGATGATATAAACATTCTCGTTTTCATCAACAATAAACTGAATGTTGAAAAGGCCGATAATTCCGATTCCTAATCCAAGTTTTTCGGTATATTCAAGAATAGTGTCTTTAACCCTTTGAGAAATGCTGAAAGAGGGATAAACACTTATTGAGTCACCGGAATGGATGCCTGTTCTTTCAACAAGCTCCATTATTCCCGGAACAAAAACTTTTTTTCCGTCGCAGACAGCATCAATCTCAACCTCTTTGCCTCTGATATATCTATCAACAAGCACGGGCTTATCCTCATCAATCTCAACGGCGGTTTTCAAGTAATGGCGCAGATGCTCTTCCTTCGCCACAATCTGCATAGCTCTGCCACCAAGAACAAAGCTGGGTCTTACAAGCACGGGATAGCCGATTTCTTCAGCCGCTCGTATGCCCGCTTCAATGTTTGTGACTGCCCGACCCTTGGGCTGAGGAATCTCAAGCTCCGAAAGCAATTTTTCAAATGCATCTCTGTTTTCCGCTTTTTCAATGGCCTCGCAGTTTGTTCCGATAATATTCACGCCTCTGTCACGGAGAGGCTGAGCAAGGTTGATTGCTGTCTGACCGCCGAGAGTTGCGATAATGCCCATCGGCTTTTCAAGCTCGATGACATTCATAACATCTTCAACGCAAAGCGGTTCAAAATAGAGCTTATCGGAGCAGGTGTAATCGGTTGAAACGGTTTCAGGGTTGTTGTTAATGATTATTGCTTCATAGCCGGCCGCTTTTATGGTTTTGACTGCGTGAACGGTTGAATAATCAAACTCAACACCCTGACCTATTCGGATAGGTCCCGAGCCGAGAACAATAACCTTTTTATTGTCGGATACGACCGACTCATTTTCTTCCTCGTAGGTTGAATAAAAATAAGGAACGTAGCTGTCAAATTCCGAAGCACAGGTATCAATCATCTTATAGACAGGAATTATCCCTGCATATTTTCTGATTTTAAATATTTCAGTTTCGCTCAAATTCCACAGTTTTGCAATTTCTCTGTCAGAAAAGCCCGTTTTCTTTGCAACACGTAAAACATCCATGTTAAAAGGGTTGGTTTTGATTTCGGTTTCTTTATCAATAATGTTTTTTAACTTGTTGATAAAGAGAACATCAATTCCCGATGCCTGTGCAATTTTTTCTTTGCTGCAGCCGATACGCAAAAGCTCGGCAATGGCATAGATTCTGTCATCCGTTCCGACTTTAATATATTCGGTAAGCTCATCTTCGCTCATTCCGTCAAACCTTTTGTTTTCGAGGTGATACAAACCGATTTCAAGCGAGCGTATTGCTTTTAACAAGCTTTCCTCTATTGTTCTGCCTATGCTCATAACTTCACCCGTTGCCTTCATCTGAGTACCGAGAGAATTGTTGGCATCTGCAAACTTATCAAACGGAAAACGGGGCATTTTTGTTACAACATAGTCAAGAGTCGGTTCAAATGACGCCGGTGTGTTTGCAATTCTTATTTCATCAAGCGTCATTCCTATTCCGATTTTGGCAGACACCCTTGCAATCGGATATCCGCTTGCCTTTGAAGCAAGAGCTGATGAGCGTGAAACTCTGGGGTTGACCTCAATCAAATAATATTGAAACGATTTGGGGTCAAGTGCAAACTGAACATTACAGCCTCCCTCAATTTCAAGTGCACGGATTATTTTGAGAGCACTGTCGCGCAGCATATGATATTCTTTGTTTGTAAGTGTTTGTGACGGACATACAACGATTGAGTCTCCTGTGTGAATTCCGACGGGGTCAATATTTTCCATATTACAGATGGTTATTGCCGTGTCGTTGCTGTCACGCATAACTTCATATTCGATTTCTTTATAGCCTTTGATGCTCTTTTCAATCAGCACCTGACTGACAGGAGAAAGAGAAAGAGCATGTTTCATAAGAGGAACAAATTCATCCTCATTATCGGCAAATCCGCCACCTGTACCGCCCAAAGTGAATGCAGGACGAAGAACAACCGGATAACCGATTTCTTCTGCGACCTTCAGGCCTTCCTCAACCGAATTTGCAATATCTGACGGAAGTACGGGTTCACCCAGACTTTCGCAGAGTTTTTTGAACATTTCACGGTCTTCAGCTCTTTCAATGCTTTCGCTCTTTGTACCGAGAAGTTCAACACGGCACTCGGCAAGAACTCCTTTTTTTTCAAGCTGCATTGCAATGTTAAGACCTGTCTGACCGCCTATTCCGGGCAGAACGGCATCGGGTCTTTCGTAGCGGATAATTTTAGCAACATACTCAAGTGTCAGCGGCTCCATATAGACCTTGTCCGCAACTGTTGTGTCGGTCATAATGGTTGCGGGATTGGAATTGCAAAGAATAACCTCATAGCCTTCTTCTTTAAGTGCAAGGCAAGCCTGAGTGCCTGCATAGTCAAATTCTGCCGCCTGCCCGATAACAATAGGTCCTGAACCGATTACAAGAACCTTTTTAATATCCGTTCTTTTAGGCATTGCTCTTTTCCTCCTCCATCATCCTTATGAAGCGGTCAAACAGATATGCACTGTCCTGCGGACCGGGTGCACTCTCGGGATGATATTGCACACTGAATATTTTATCTTTATCGCATTTCACTCCTTCAACCGTGCTATCAAGCAAATTGATATGGGTAACTTCAAGCTCCGTTGACTTAACACTTTCGTAGTCAACCGCATAGGAATGATTCTGCGAGGTGATTTCAATTTTATTAGTTTCAAGATTACGAACGGGATGATTCCCGCCCCTGTGACCGAATTTGAGCTTATAGGTTTTTGCACCGTAGGCAAGAGAAATAATCTGATGACCCAAACAAATTCCAAAAATCGGATATCTGCCCTTAAGAGCTTTGATAGTTTCTGCTACAGGTTGAACATCAGTCGGGTCGCCGGGCCCGTTTGAAATAAACACACCGTCGGGGCAAAGCTTTTCAATTTCATCAGAAGAAGTATTCCAAGGTACAATTGTTACCTTGCAATTTCTTTTGTTGAGTGAACGTACGATGTTCATTTTCATTCCGCAGTCAATGGCAACAACATGATATTTTTCGTTTTTGCATGGTGAAACCCATATTTTATCACAGCTCACGGTTGAAACCGCATTAGTCGGGATATCCGCTTTTTTCAGTATGTCCATACAATATTCACGGGAAACATTGGCATCTGTTATTATTACCTTACAGCTTCCGTTATCTCTGATAGAGCGGGTAAGCTTACGAGTATCAATGCTGTAAATGCCCGGTATTCCGTGCTTTTTCATAACTTCGGAAAGAGTTGCCGTGCTTCTGAAATTTGAAGGCAAATCGTTGTATTCACGAACAATGAGTGCACCTATAGTCGGTGTTTTTGTTTCAAAGTCATCATCTGCCATTCCGTAATTTCCGATAAGCGGATAAGTCATAACAACCGCCTGATACGTATAAGAAGGATCGGAAATTATTTCCTGATAACCGACCATTGAAGTGTTAAAAACAATTTCGCATACCTTGTCGGATGTATCGCCGAAAGCATAGCCGTAGTATTCACTTCCGTCCTCTAAAACAATTTTTCTGTTATATTGTGTAACCATACCGTTACCTCTCTTTTTTAGCCTCTGAAAGCTTTTGTTCAAATCTGTTTTTGCATGTATCGGTCGGAATTTCTGTCGGATAATCACCGTTAAAACAAGCAGAGCAATAATCACAGTTGCCCGTCAGTAAAGAAAGCTGAGAAACGGGCAGATATCCCAAGGTATCAGCACCTATTATTTTCGCAATATCTTCAACTGAATGATTGCAGGCAATCAGATTCTCTCTTGTATCAATATCCGTGCCGTAATAACACGGATTCAGAAACGGCGGTGAAGAAATACGCATATGAATTTCTTCAGCTCCCGCTTCACGCAGAAGAGTTACTATTCTGCCGCAGGTTGTACCTCTTACAATTGAATCGTCAATAAGAACAACCTTTTTACCTTTAACGCTTTCTTCAACTGCACTGAG
>JAFQCH010000034.1 GCA_017416485.1 Clostridia bacterium
ACTCTGACCGCTGCTATCACCCGTTGGCTGTCCCTGAAGGGCTACGCTCAGTTCGAGGCTTATGACGCCATCGACAAGGCTCCCGAAGAGAAGGCTCGTGGTATCACGATCAACACCGCTCACGTTGAGTATCAGACCGACGCCCGTCACTACGCTCACGTTGACTGCCCCGGCCATGCTGACTATATCAGGAACATGATCACTGGTGCTGCTCAGATGGACGGTGCTATCCTTGTTATCGCTGCTACCGACGGCCCCATGGCTCAGACCAAGGAACATCTTCTCCTTGCTCGTCAGGTTGGCGTTCCCTACATCATCGTTTTCATGAACAAGTGTGACCAGGTCGACGACGAAGAACTTCTTGAACTCGTTGAAATGGAAATCCGCGAAACTCTTGATTACTATGAATTCCCCGGCGATGATACTCCCATCATCAAGGGCTCTGCTCTTCATGCTCTTCAGTATGAAGGCGGCGACGAAAGCGCTCCCGAAATCGCTTGCATCTGGGAACTCATGGATGCTGTTGACAGCTACATTCCCACTCCGGAACGTACTGCTGACCTTCCTTTCCTTATGCCTGTTGAAGACGTTTTCACCATCACAGGTCGTGGTACCGTTGCAACCGGTAGAGTTGAACGTGGCCAGCTGAAGACCGGCGAAGCTGTTGAAATCGTTGGTATCCAGGAAGAAAAGAGATCCACCGTTTGCACCGGTATCGAAATGTTCCGCAAGCTCCTCGACTATGCTGAAGCCGGCGACAACATCGGCTGCCTGCTTCGTGGTGTTCAGAGAAGCGAAATCGAACGCGGTCAGGTTATCTGCAAGCCCGGCTCCATTCATCCCCACACCAAGTTCCAGGGTCAGGTTTACGTTCTGACCAAGGAAGAAGGCGGCAGACATACTCCCTTCTTCAACAACTATCGTCCTCAGTTCTACTTCAGAACAACTGACGTTACCGGCGTTATCTCCCTTCCCGAAGGCACTGAAATGTGCATGCCCGGTGACCACGTTGAAATGAACGTTGAACTCATCACTCCCATCGCTATCGAAAACGGTCTTCGTTTCGCTATCCGTGAAGGCGGCCGTACTGTTGGTTCCGGTAGAGTTATCGCTATCAACGACTAATTTTAAACTTTCTTCGCAACGGGATTCCGCAAGGGGTCCCGTTGTTTTTTTGTTTTTCTGACGGAAACAAACAGCGTTTGCAACTCAGTTCCTTTGGAAAAATGCAGAATAAGCGGCATGCAAAGCAGCAAACTGCCCCCAAACTCAAAAATTCACCGCAAAAGAATATTACCAATAAGAAATCTTGAAAAAATTCTGCGCATTAAAACTGCGCAAACAGATGTAACAGCGGCAGGGAACAGGGCTGAATGCACGGGGGCAAACGAGATCTTTACCAACCGCACCAATTTTCCCGCACTGCAGGAGAAATTCAGAATTTCTGTTGTAAAAACCGTCACAATATAGCCGACAAGACCGAAGCGCGGAACAATTTTCCACGTCATCAACACACTGACTGCCGCATCGATGATATTGACCACCATGGTGTAAACCTGCTTATCCAATCCTTTCAACACGGAATCTGCTGTTGTGTCACAATACATAAACGGAACAAGCGGTGCAAAAATGCGGATGAATTGCCCTGCTTTTTCATTTTTATAAACCGCAAACCCAAGATCATTGCCGAAAACAAACAAAATAACCGCCGTAATGACCGAAAATGTGCAGGCGAGGTTCATAGATAAGGATGCCTTTCGGTCAATTGCATCATTATTCTGTTTTGTGTTGTCTTTTGTGAATTCGGGAATCAATAATCCCGTAAATGCCGACAAAACGGAAGCTGGGAAGAGCACAACAGGCAATGCCATCCCACGCACGATGCCGTAATCAGCCAGTGCATCCTGCTTTTGTTTGCCGTAAGCCTGCAAACCTTTGGGAATCAGTGCGTGTTCAACCGTCACAAGTCCGCTTCGTGCATAGGTGGAAAGCGCAATCGGCAGTGCGATCCGCAATAACCCCTCGCTTTTAGTCGGTGCAAAGGCTGTTTGTTTTTTCATTTGTTTTGTATCCTGTCTGTAAAGCAGAAAGGATACCGCAAAAGCGCCGATTTCTCCGATGCAGCTACCCTTTGTGACGGCAACAATGCTCGCTTGCATGCCAAACGGTTGCGCAGATTTCAAAAGCAAAACCGTTGCCGTAATTTTGATGAATTGTTCAGCAAAATCCGAAACTGCACTTTTGTAAACTCTGCCGACGGCAGTGAAATAACTGTCTGTAACCGTTGTCAGGGCAATGAACGGCAATGCCGCGCTGAGGATACGGATGGATTCAACCGTACGTTCATCGCCTAAAAATCGTGTTCCGAGGAATTTTGAAAACGAGCTGAGCAGCCCCATTGCAATAAAACCGAAAAAAGCGGCATACAAAAAACTTTTCTGCAGGGCTGTAAACAATGCAAAAGAATCTTTTTTTGCCAAGGCTGCGGCACACAGCCGAATGCAGGCAAGAAAAATTCCGCTGACGGCAACTGTGATGCCGAATCCGTAAACCGTGTTCACAAGCGAAATCAGCCCCGTACCTTCCGCACCGAGGTGCTGTGTGATGTAGGCACTGAATCCGAGCCCTGTCAGCCGTAAAAGCAAAGATGAACAGGCCAAAAGCATCCCGTTGAATATGAATTGCATTTTTTTATTCATGAGTAAATTCCTTTTTCATTTTTTTCATTTATATGTAAATTTGCTCCGGTTTATCGCATTGCAAAAAAACTTATATGAAAAATATTTGAAATGACCTGTTTTTTGTGTTGACATTAAATAGAAAATGCTGTATAATACAAAAGTAAAAAAATATATTGGAGGAATCCTACTATGAAAAAGACTCTCGCTGTAATCCTGAGCATGCTCATGCTCGTTCTTATGGCTGTTCCCGCAATGGCAGCCGAAGCAGAAGTTTGTCCCACTGAAGACTGTGGCGCTGCTCTGCTGTACATGGTTGTAGCTCCCAACTGTACCGAAGGCGGCTATACAGAATGGTTGTGCCCTATTTGCGGTTATAAAACAATAACTGATGAAGTTCCTGCTTCTGGCCACACATACGGTGCTTATGAACATGTTGATGGCGACTGCACACATGATTCTTATGATCACGCATATTGCGTAGTCTGCGGTGCTGAAGACAAGAAGAATATTGCAACTGCTCCCGGTCATGTTTGGAGTGCATGGGAAGAAAAGGCTGCTAACTGCACGCTTCCTGACCATAAAGTCAGAACCTGCAGCGTATGCAGCGAAGTTGAAATTGAAAACATTCTTGGCGGTAATCCCTGGACCGGCCACAGCATGAAGCTTGTTTCTGCTCCCGAAACCTGCGAAGATGCAGCTGTTGAAGTTTACAAATGCAGCAAATGTGATTTCACCAGCGAAAAGCCCGTAAATGCTGTTGATCACGTTGATGCTGATGCTGACGGCGTATGCGATGTCTGCCTCAACGAAATGCCCCCCGAAGAAGAACCCCACGGCTTCTATGCTCAGATCATCAAGTGGATTTCTGAAATCATTGAAGCTTTCAAGGCATTCCTTGCAGCCATCAAAGGCGACTCCATCTTTTAATTGAATGTCAAATCCAATCCGGGAATCGAAAGATTCCCGGATTTTTTGCTTTATAGGAAACTGCGTTTCCATAAAGCAAAAAATATTATATGTCCATGCGTCGCCCGCTGCGCGTGCTCGGAGATGGACTATTCGAAAACGGTCGCCGCGTTACGGCGAAGCCGTTTTCTTGCGTGTATTGTTTTTTTTTCTTGCCAAATGGGAAATTATGTGTTATATTGTAAGATAGAATAATAACGGAGGGATGTTTATGTTTTCTGTAATCCGTAAAATCATGACCGTGTTGACATCGTTGATCGTTTGCATTGTTTCGCTGTTTTCCGTCGGTGAATTGTCTTTCGCTGTGGAAATGCCCGCATTGGATGCAGGGGAACTCGGTCAGTATGTTGATCCCTTTACCGGCACGGGCGGCACACCGTACATGAGTGGTATGACTTTCCCCGGTGCAGCAACTCCTTACGGTGCTGTCAAACTCAGCCCCGATACAGGCATAGTCGGCGGCAAAAAACTTGTTAACAACTGGGCAAATGCCGGTTATTCTTATATGCACACCCATATCATCGGCTTCAGCCATACCCGTCTTTCGGGTACGGGCGCGGCAGACATGGCACATTTCCGTGTGACTCCGACCATCGGCAGCCGCAATGCACATGCACTGTTTTTTTCGCATGATAAGGAAATTGCAACCGCCGGTTACTATGCGGTCAATCTGCCCGAAATCGGCTGTATGGCAGAACTGACTGCCACTCCTCATGTCGGCGCGCACCGCTACACCTTCCGTACCGATAAGGATGCAAGACTGTATCTCGATGTCACATCCTTCATGCCCAACGGCAGTTCCAACGGCGGCGAAGTTGCCATTGACCCCGCAACGGGTGAAGTCACGGGCAAAGCCACCGTCACCACACAGTTTGCAGGTCGCTACGGCGGTCTGACGGCTTACTTTGTTGCTGTCTTCAATAAGGGTATTGATTCTTATACCATCGTAAACGGTGATGAAGAACTTACCGATGTCACCACCGCCGCCGGCGACAAGCTCGGCATCGACCTCAATTTCGGCAGCATCAAAAACGATCCGCTTGAAATGAAACTTGCCATCAGCTTTGTAAGCGTTGAAAACGCAAAAGAAAACCTTGCCGCAGAAGCAGCCGACCTTGATTTTGAAGGTGTGCGCGCTGTTGCAAGAAATACCTGGGAAGAAATGCTCGGCAGAATCACTGTTGAAGGTACGGACGAAGTCAAAGGTAATTTCTATACCTCGCTTTACCATGCCGTTCTTATGCCGACCTCTTACACCGATGTCAACGGCGAATTTGCAGGCTTTGAAAATACCGTCGGTGTGGCGGATGATTTTACGTATCTGTCCGATATGTCCTTGTGGGACACTTTCCGCAATGTAAATGCCCTGCAGACCCTTATTGCACCCGATGTGCAAAGAAGCACCTTGCTTTCTTTGCTTGACATGGCAGATAACTACGGCATTTTCCCGCGTTGGCCTTCGGGCACGGGCGAAACCAACTCCATGTTCGGTTCTCCCGCTGACATGGTTTTCACTGAAAGTTATCTTAAGGGCTACACCGACTTTGATGTCGAAACGGCTTACGAATACATGAAGACCGCCGCCATGACTGACTTTGACGGAGCAAAGGGCAGAGTAGACAATGACCTTTACATGGAATACGGCTACTGTCCTGCCGATCTTTCCGACAAGATGTGTGTCAGCCGCACCCTTGAATACTGCTATGCGGATTACTGCATTTCCGTGCTTGCCGAACAGCTCGGCAAAACAGAGGATGCCGCATTTTTCCGCAACCGTTCCCGTAACTACGAAAACCTTTGGGATGCCGAAACCCTTTGCTTCCGTGCAAAGAACTCTGACGGCAGCTGGACAGAACCCTTCACAAAGAACTGGATCAGCTTCGTAGATGATATTCTCGGCACGGGCTATTCCTACGGCTATTGCGAAGGCGGTGCAAGACAGTGGCAGTGGGCTGTGATGTATGACACCCAAGCTCTCATTGCGCTGTACGGCGGCGAAGAAGTGTTTGTTGATGAACTCACCGCATTCATGGACGATGCCAACGATATGCGAAGTGCTCTCATCCCGAGCGCCGGCTATTGGCACGGCAACGAGCACGACCTGCACGCGGCTTATCTGTTCAACGATGCAGGTGATCCCGCATCCACACAGAAATATGTCCGCTGGGCACTTGATACCCGCTATGCAACCGCCCCCGACGGCATTGACGGCAATGACGACGGCGGTACCTTGAGTGCATGGTATGTGCTGAGCGCAATCGGCATTTATCCCGTGGCAGGAACCGACGAATACTGGATCGGCTCGCCTTGTGTTGAAAACGCTGTTATTGACCTCGGCAACGGCAAAACGCTGACCGTCAAGGCATTCTATCAGAGTGAAGACAATGTCTATATCCAAAGTGTAACCCTTAACGGCGAAAAGCTCACAAGCCCGCGCATCACGCACGAAATGCTTGCAAATGGCGGCGAACTTTGCTTCCGTATGGGCAACACCCCTGCCGAAAACGGCGGTTTCTGAAAACAATAAAAAACGGGTCTGCTCGGCAGTCCCGTTTTTTTTTCAGGGTCGAATAAATGATACTTGACATTATTATTTTATTTTTGTATAATAAAACCAAATATCCGAAAGGGTGATTTTTTATGAAAAACATGAAAAAAGTAATCAGTTTTCTGCTGACTTGCCTACTGCTGTTGGCATGTGCTTACTCTGCATTTGCATTGGATGTCACAGTGGACGGCGCAATTGCTGACGACGGTACTTATAAGTACAAACCCGGTGACGTTGACAACGACGGCGCTGTTACGGCAAACGATGCCCGTACAATTCTTCGTTATTCAGTTTATCTGTATGACTGGAACGATGTTGCCGCCCTTTGCCACAATGCAAAGAATTATAACTACAAACTTGCCGCTGACGTGGATTATGACGGTGTTATTTCTTCCGGCGATGCCCGTAAAGCACTTCGCGTTTCTGTTGGCCTTGAAACCATTGACTACGAAAACGTGCAGACCCTGACTACCAAACAGCAGATCATTGATTTTTATGACCGTGCTGCTTCCGCAGTCAAATGCGGCGGTCATGCAGGTTTTACCAAAACCGCATGGCAGACTATGACCAAAGACGATTGCAACATTATCGACATCTGTAACGGTAAACTGGTTGAACATATCAATACCTACATCACGGCAGAAGGTGAAGCCAAGGGTGTTGCATATTCTCAGGGTTCCTGCGATGCACGCAACTATTTCCCCAGTTTTACGCTTGATGATTATTCCAAGGTCAAGAGTGCAACCTGCACGGTCAACACCGCCGGCAACTATGTGATCACCCTTGTTATGGAAGATTCCGACACCACTTATTCCGATAACGGTTCTTTTATTTACAAAGTAACCGATCAGCACATTACATGGAAAGAAGATGTGGAACCCGTGCTGGATGCCAGCAGCCACATCAAAAACTGGAAAGGTGAAAACATCATCACCAAGAATTTCACCATTGTTGCAGAGCTCACTCCCAATGGTAAGTTCGTTTCTTTGACCCACAAGGGCGATGCCGTTCTGTCGGTTACGGAACTGACCGCTTATCAGCTTCTTGTGATCCCCGTAACCTACAAGAACAAGAGTGCAACCGTGCACACCACCACGGTTTACAACAACTTCAACTATTCTTCCGGCTTCAAAGGCATTTCCTGCAAGATTCCCGCTGCTTACGGCACCATTGATGATATCGGCGATTATCTCGGCGAATGTATCAACAACATTGCTTACTACTCCCAGGCAGGCTACACTGTCAACAAGAGCCAGAGCATTGACAAGAATGCAACCAACCTCAGCTGCATCACCAACAACCAGGCTGCGGATTATCTTAAGCCCTTCAGTCTGACCACCACCAAAGGCACGGTTGCATCCTGGACCAACTTCCCGCCCTTTGACCTTTGCAAATATGATTGGGTCAAGAGTGCAACCTGCTCGGTCAACGAAGCCGGCAACTATGTATTTGTGATGACCTTCTACGATGTTGACACATCCAAGTCCACCGAATCCAATGTTCTGCAGGCTGTTACGGATGATTTGATTTACTTCGATGAAGACATCGCTCCCGTTCTGCGCGACATGAATTCCGTCAAGGCATTCGACGGCAACGGCACTGTCACCTACAAGGATTTCACCATCACTGCTGAAATCAACACCGACGGCCAGATCGTTTATATGGAACAGACTGCAACGGTTGAAGTTTACACTTCTTACATCAAGACCCTGCTCATCACCCACGACGATCAGAGCATCACCCTCAAAATCAAGAATGCCTATTCCGCATTCACCTATTAAGAAATTAAAAATTGTCCGGGATCCTTCGGGATTCCGGATTTTTTGTCCTCAAAAAACAGATGACAAATGTCGATTTGTATGGTATAATTATGCAAAACAAAAAAAAGAGGGATGTTTTATGAGCAACGGTATGACCAGGCGCGAAAGGGAAGTCACAGATATCAACGAAATCCTTTCTATTCTTGATAAATGCAAAGTCCTGCACCTTGGTATGGTGGACGGGGATGAACCCTATGTGGTGCCTATGAATTACGGCTATTTGTATGAAGACGGAGTGCTGACATTGTATCTGCACGGTGCAAAACGCGGCAGAAAAATTGACCTGATTCAACAAAACCCCAAAGTCTTTTTTGAAATGGATTGCGATATCACACCTTTCGAGGGCGAAATTGCCTGTCAGTACGGCATTACCTATGCAAGCATTATGGGCAAAGGTATTGCCGAGATCGTAGAAGATGTGGAAGAAAAGAAAAAGGGAATGTCCGTGCTTATGAAAACACAGACGGGGAAGGACTTTGAATTTGAAGACAAAATGGTTGCCTTTGTCAATGTCATCAAAATCACCGCATCCTCTTTCACGGCAAAAAGAAGACCCCTGCCGTCAAATCATAATAAGAAGTAAATTGTTTTACTGATAAAAGGAGAACTGACTATGTTTGCTTTTTTTAGACTTGCTTTTGCCGTTATTTTGTCTTTGCTGATGACGGTGTCCAATGCCATCAGCACCAATCTGATCAGAGAAGTGCCCGAACCGAAAACGGCGCAGGAACTGTCCGAAATTGACGATCTTTTCGATATTCATCTCGTCAGCCGTGAGATTATCGTTGTTAAGAATAACAACCTTACAGCAGAGCAAGCCTATTCGGTTGTTGCCTTGCAAGGAATTGTCGGTAAAACCGAAGCTGCCATTCTGCTTAACAACGGTTCAAGCGGTACTAACACCGCCATGCGTGAATTGACCGAACAGGGATATGCTTTGCAGTATACGGATGCAAGCGGCAAGGAATGGACATTTGAAAGCCTTTTGCAGAAGTTTGTAGCCGAGGGTTGCATAAAGGACATGGGCTATGTGCTTTATACAAGCCAAACGGATGTCGATCAGCTGAATACCGCTACCAACTTTGCCACCGTTTACGGTTGGTTGCCCGTGCCGCAGGAAGCGGAAGAAATTGCGATCAAGTGCGGTCTTTCCTGCCGTAAAGATCTGACGGGGGAAAACTGCGGTTTTGCATATCAACTTGATTTTTACAACGAGCACAAGGATGTTTTTAAGGATAATCTTCTCATTCATCAGGCGAGTAGTGCGATGGGCTTGCGTGACCTTGCCGTTCAGCAAAATATTTTTGTCATGTATACCCTTGAAGACGATTTCATCGGCAAAGCATTCCGTACTGCCGTTCTCAGAGATATGGAAAAAGGTACCGCCGTGCTCGGTTGGGGACAGTATGAAATCGCATTTGTCGGTGCAATGACGGAAATGGGCAATTATGTTATTCCCGCCGACCATTGCATGAATAACTCGCTTTTGTCTTCCTTTACCTTTGATGTCGGTGCTTTCAATGAGCCTGTTGCAAGCGTGGAACTTGACCCGACAAAGCATTATGTTGTTCTGCTTTACAGCGACGGTGACAATGCACAGTGGGTGCAGGGCGGTTACCGTGAGTATTTCACATGGAAAAGTTATAACCTTGATGTCCCTGTTACATGGACATTCCCGCCGATGATGACCGATTTTTCCTGTGCCAACACACAGGCTGTTCTGGATATAAAAGGGGATGACTGCTTGGTCTGCGGTCCGTCCGGTGCAGGTTATACCCGTATGTCCGAAATGTACGGAGACGGAATACAGGCTTTTTCCGATATTACGGCGGCATCCATGTTGCAGAACGGTATGACAACCCTTACCATTCTTGATAACATTTATGAAAACGGCATACAGGAAAAGGCGTTTCTCAACAAACTTGAATATTATGCACGGTATGAAAACATCAGCGGTGCTCTTTTGCAGCTTGATGGTGACCGCTATGCCGCAGGCAAAGGGCAGGTTTGGTTTATCAATGATAAACCCTTTGTCAGCGTCCGTCAGTCGCTGTGGTATCCCGACGGTGAAGGCAGTGAAGTACCTAAAGAATGGATCGCAGAACAGGCATCCCTTGTTAACGCCCGTGAAGCGGATATCCATTCCATTGACGGCTATTCTGTTATCAACATACATCCGTGGACAATCAATACCGAAAACCTTGCTTACTTTGTAAGTCTGCTGGATGAGGGGGTGCAGGTCATCACGGGCGATGAACTCATTGCCGCACTTGACCGTTATATTCCCCATGAAAACGCAAAACCCGCAGAATAAAAGAAAAATCGAAGTAACGGTGATTCAAAATGGCTGAAAAATGGGATCTTTTGGATGCCGACCGCATCCCGACAGGGGAAGTGTTTGACCGCAAAGGCACCATAATCCCCGGTCAACTGCACACGGTTGTGCACATCTGTATTTTCAACGAAAACAATGAGCTGCTCGTGCAGCACCGTGTCAATAACAAAGCCTGCTGGGGCGGCAAGTGGGATCTTTCCGCAGGCGGCAGTGCATTGGCAGGAGAAACAAGCCGTCAGGCAGCACATCGCGAGGTGAAAGAGGAGCTCGGACTTGATATTGATTTCAATAACCGCCGACCGCATCTGACCGTGAATTTCGATTGCGGATTTGATGACAATTTCATTGTGCGTGTGCAAGACCTTAACTTGTCTGCACTCATTTTGCAGAAGGAAGAAGTGCAGAATGTGCGGTTTGCACCGCTTGACGAAATTCTTGCTATGATTGAGGACGACTCCTTTGTGCCCTATCGTAAAAACTATATCCGTCTGCTGTTTGACTTTGCAAACGAACCTGCATTCCCCGTCAAAACCGAAACGGAAGCATAAAAAGGCTGTGAATAGCAGTCTTTTTTTTGTTAAACAAATTGCGGTTTGTCGGGTTAATTCATGTCTTTCGTCAGTCATTAAAAAGTTTTGATCAAACTTTTTCAAAAGTTTGCGGTGTCGAGAGGCGTAGCCTTCCCTCGCCCGCTAGCCAACGGGCGAAATCCCTTTGCCGCAAAAAAGCGCAGGAAAGGAGCAAAACAATTGAGTATTGTTTTTCGTAGGCACTGACGGTGCCGTCCCCTTTTGTCTGCTTGCGCAGACATTTTCCCCACACTGTGGGGAAATCGGCCCTCGCCGGGGGTTTTCCATTGCGCGATAGTGCAACAATAGAAAAGTCAGCGCAAATATCAATAAATATTTTATATTATCGGTTGCCAGTATATAAATTTACCTTCAAACAACACTTTGTTTGCCATGGTGCTTCGCACTTAAGAAAACCCCCGGCGAGGGTTTTCTTAACAACTTTCCTGCG
>JAFQCH010000010.1 GCA_017416485.1 Clostridia bacterium
GTGCAAATGACTTTGAATCAGCCTTCGTTTCTATAGTGAAGGAGGGTGCATTATGAGAATGTTGACATTTGCAAAAAGGTGTACAAAGGAGATTCTGCGTGACCCGATAAACCTTGCTTTCGGTCTCGGTTTTCCTTTGGTGTTACTATTACTTCTGAGTAGCTTGCAGAAAAATATCCCTGCAGAATTGTTTGATATTGACACACTTACGCCCGGCATTACGGTATTCGGTTTGTCATTTATGACACTTTTCTCTGCCACGCTGATTGCTAAGGACCGAGAAAGTGCTTTTTTGCAAAGATTATACGCAACACCACTTACAGGTTTTGATTTTATTCTTGGCTATATGCTACCTCTTTTACCTCTTGCAATCAGTCAGACAATTATTTGCTATCTGTTTGCAATTCCTCTGGGCTTGACGATCAGCATAAACATTATTTATGCTATAATAGGCATAATACCAATGGCTGTTTTAAATATTGCATTAGGGCTTTTATGTGGTAGTATCTTTGGTGTTAAACAAGTCGGCGGTATTTGCGGTGCATTACTTACGAATCTCTCTGCATGGTTATCCGGAGTATGGTTTGATTTGAAGCTTGTGGGTGGATTTTTTGAAAAAATTGCGAATGTGCTACCGTTTGTTCACGCAGCAGAAATGGAAAAAGCTTTATTCAGCGGAAACTTTGAGCTTGCCATAACTCACGTTATGCCCATTATTCTGTACAGTGTATTTATAACTGCGATAGCTGTTCTCAGCTTTCTCAGACAAATGAAAAAACAATAAGGATTTGATGCGATGAAATACAAACTCATTATAGACAAAGATGCGGACGAAGAGATAATTGCAAAGGTTCACGCTCCCTCTTCTCTGACTGAGCAGATAGAAAATCTCGTCTGTAGTTTTTCAGGTACTGAAAGCATTATGGGATACAATGATGATGAGATGAAAAAGCTCTTATTCTCTGAAATAGAGTGTATAACTGTAATTGATAAAAAGGTAATTGCCATTGATATAAACGGCAACCGTTTTTCACTCAAAGAAAGACTGCGTGATTTAGAGAATATTCTGCCTTCTTATTTTATACGCATCAACAAATCTACCCTTGCCAACGAACACCGCATTGAGCGATTTGATGCTGTGTTCAACGGCGGCGTGGATGCAGTATTCAGATGCGGTTATCGTGAGTATGTTTCAAGGCGTTGCTTTTCACAAATAAGAAGGAGGTACGAAGGAATATGAAAAGATTTATTACGGAATTTTTCCGCAGAGGTCTGATTGCTTGCGGTTTCGGTCCGATCGTTCTTGCTGTTTTATATCTGATTCTGCATTATAAGGGTCTGATAGATACATTAACTGTTAATCAGGTCTGTACAGGTATTTTTTCAATAACTGTACTTGCCTTTACAGCAGGCGGTATGAATGCTGTTTATCACATAGAACGCCTACCCTTGATGTCGGCAATTTTGATTCACGGTATTATCTTATATTTCAGCTATTTAGGTGCTTATCTGCTTAATGATTGGATTGAATGGGGTGCAACACCGATTTTGGTTTTCTCAGGTATTTTTGTTGTAGGCTATTTGGCAGTTTGGGCAATTATTTATTGCGTAACTAAACGAAATACTAAAAAGCTTAATGAAATGCTGAAAGAAAAGCAGCAAAAGATAATAGACGATAAGAAACAGTTAGATTAAATATTTTTACTTTAAATTTTTGTGATAAAAAATCCTTGTGATTACACGAGGATATGCATTCAGGTTGATTTATTTTAATGGTATGTGTTATAATTGTTTCGACAAATAAAAATTGTAGGTGAACAAATGACAAAACATATAGCAAATATAATTACCGGTTGCCGTATTATCGGCAGTATTCTGTTACTGTTCTTTCCTACTTTTTCCTTAGCTTTTTATATCACATATCTCATGTGCGGTTTTAGTGATATGATAGACGGTACCATTGCCAGAAAAACAAACAGTATCAGCAAATTCGGAAGCCGACTGGACACTGTTGCCGACCTTATTTTTGTAGTGGTATCCTTGTTTAAGTTGGTGCCGGCAATTCATATTCCGGTATGGTTGTGGATATGGGGCGGTGTGATTGCGGCTATTAAAATCAGCAATATCATATGGGGATATGTTGCTGAAAAACAGTTTGTATCCCTGCATACGGTTATGAATAAAATAACGGGATTACTGCTGTTCCTGTTGCCTTTGACAGTATCCTTCGTGGAATTAAAACACACTGCCATAGTTGTGTGTTTTCTTGCAACACTTTCTGCAATTCAAGAAGGATACTATATTAGAAAAGGACGAGAATTTGTTTAGTTTTTAGAGCGACAAATAAGAATTTGCAGAGGTGCTTTATGAGAAAAGAAATTGATATAAACACTTGGGATAGAAAAGAACATTTTGAATTTTATTCTGATATTGCAACACCTCATTATTGCGTTGCATTCAATGTTGATATAACAAAGCTTCTTGAGTTTACAAGAGAGAACAAAATATCTTTCTATTACTCGCTTATATATCTTTGTACACGGTCGATTAATGAAATTGATGAGTTTTTACTTGAAACTGAGGATAACAAGGTTTATAAGATTGACCGCCGTGTGCCTTGCTTTACGGATTTGAAAAAAGGTGCAACAAGCTTTCATATGGTGTCACTTCCTTGTGATGGTAATATTATAGAATTTGCAACTAACGCCCGTAAGGAAAGTGAAAACAATCCTTTGTCAGTGCATTCTCTTGGTGGCTTGAGAGAGTCGCAGATTGTATTTTCCTGTATTCCTTGGGCGGATATTACAATGTGCTCAAACGAGCGTGATTACACAGACCCGAAACTCAAAGACGATACTGCACCCATTCTCGTTTGGGGAAAATACACCGAGCAAAACGGGAAATATATCATCAATATGACTCTTGATGTGAACCACCGTTTTATTGACGGATATTTTGTCGGTCGGTTCGTTCAGAAGCTTGAAGAAAAAATTGCAGAGCTTAAGTGATGTGACAAACTTGAATTTGTGTGATAGAAGAACAAGTTTGCTTGTTTTTTTTGTTTCTACAAATTCCAATTTGTTGAACTGAATATTTCCGCTGCTCTCACTTTGTGAGGGCAGTTTCTTTTTGTCAAAACCGCTGCATAATGAAAAATAATAAAAAAATAGTGTAATATTAGTGGACTTTCATTCCTTTGGAAAATATTTATTTTTTCAAGAAACCCGTTTTTGAGTAAAAATCGCACCTTGTACTACGGGCAGAATGCACCGATTTTTAATGGAAATTTTGCTGACGAGGTACTGTTCGTTTTGCCAATTTCTATCGTCTGATTATTATACGAGCCGAAGAAGAAAAGCGTTGTGTTCATCAGCTTTTCGCATTCAGCGAACCGCCTTATATACTTAAAGTTATTGCTAACTTAATTAAAGAATATTTTTCTTCTCGGTCGGTATATAGCTCAGTCTTACTCTGCTCAGTCTTATTACTTGCGACTTTTACGGTGGCTCAGTGCTTATTTTCGACACAGTTAAAACATACAGCTTTGCAGGCTTGCCTTTGCCCTGATATTTACGGCGGAGCAGATTATGTTTTTCAAGCTCACGCTGTAATCTTGTGGCTTTGTCATGACCACAACCAAGCGTTTCACATGTTTCGGCAATGGTATAAAAGATAAAGACCTCTCCGTTTTTATCGCACCAACCGTTTATTGCAGATAACTGCATCCTGTCGAGCATTAAGCCGTAAAGCAGCTTTGCTGCAGCAGATAAGCCTTTGTATTCATCCGTAAACAACACCTTCGGCATTTTGAAAAAGGTTTCATTATCCACTATTTTTCACGCTCCATTTTGATACATAGTTGCAGGATATAACCACAGCTCTGAAACTCTGCTTGCAGTTGTTAACACATTTTCTGCAAAGCTCGTTATAACATATTCTGTTTCGTTCATTCAGGAACAGGCTCCATTCAGATCTTCTACTTTTTGACATTCTCGGAATAACTTTCACACTCCTTTTTACTGTAGCTTTTCGGGTTGATTTTTAATGATTTTTTCGTCTGTAATGAGTTTGATTTTGTTGGTAGGGTAATTTCATTAACCACATATCAAAAGCCTCTTTTTGCCGTTTCACCCGAAATGGTTCCTGCCCCGGAATCTCACCGCAACGTTGCCTCGCTCGTATCATCGCAAAGTCATATCACTTTCGGACGGTCATTCAGTTGTCAAGGTACACGAGAGAAAAACATCCCTCAACAGCTCATCAACATCTTCCGTGGGTAAATTCTCTGCCAAAAGCATATTGCGAAACTCATTCATACCGTTGATAAGCAAATTACATTCAAAATCCGTAAATTTAATTTTTGTTTTTCTACTCATAAAATAACCTCCTGTTTTGTAACCGATAAAGAAATCAGAAATGCAATTAAAGAATTGCGTGATTGTGAAAAGCAATTGCTTGAAAATTTTGATACAGGAAGGTGATAAAATATAGCAATAACAAAAATTAAAAAGTTAAAAACGGGACTTTCAAAGCTGATTGATTATGCAATGAATCCATCAAAAACTACTGCCGATAAAATTTTTAATGACGGTATGAAAAATGAAGAAGTGGTTTTTGTAAGAGGGATAAACTGCACACCCGAGTTTGCAAAAGCACAGATGCAGGAAACAAAAGATATGTTTAATAAAAATTCAGGTAACGTCGGTTATCACATTATTCAATCCTTTGATGATAACGAAGGTACGAATGAACAGGTTTTTGAAATCGGTTGCAAACTTGCTGAAGAATTATTCGGTGATAAATTTGAAGTGATTGTTGCACTTCATAAAAATACAGATAATCTTCATTGTCATATTGTTGTGAACAGTGTTTCATTTGTTGACGGTAAAAAGTTTAATGATAACAAAGCGTTCTTAAATAAAATGCGGAATGTGTCAGACAGACTGTGCAGAGAGCAGGGATTATCGGTTATAGAAAATCCGAAACCGTCAAAGCATCAATGTTATCCTCAGTATATTGCAGAGCGTGACGGTGAGTATAACAAATTCACAACTCTCAAAAAAGATATAGATGAGTGTATTCTTCGTGCAGGTAGTGAGCGAGGTTTTCTTTATGAAATGCAAAAGCTCGGTTACAGATTTGATTTTTCTAAACCTCATATAACAGTTAATCATCCGTCATTCAAAAGACCTGTGTGGATATGTGACCTCGGTGATGAGTATTCTTTTGAAAGAATCAGCCAAAAGCTTTATGCCGATTGGAGACATTACAGAATTGATTTACCGCCGCAGGATGAGTGGAAAGATTATCTTTATGATTTCCCGAAAACTTACAGAGAGGTTTATGTTCATTTCGTTACAGTAGTTCAGACGGTGAAAATCCGACCTAAAGAAAACTACTATATCGAAAAATATCTGCAGAGAGAAATCATAAAGCTTGACCGTCTGATTGAGCAGCAGAATCTTTTATGTCATAACGATATTGAAACTGATGAGCAGTTACAGGCTTTCAAGCAAGAGTGTATAAACGAAATGGCAGAGGTAACCGAAGCCCGAAGAATCTGTCGCAACAAATTAAAATCTGCTGTCCGTAAGGGTGACGAAAAAGAAATCGCAGAAATCAAAGATACCATTAGTCTATTTTCCGAAAGGTTGAAAGTTCTTCGTAAGGATATTAACACCTGCGAAAGAATTGAAAAATCAGAGTCTGAGATAGAAAACAAGATAGACCAAATTCTTGAAATCGAACAGCAACAGAAAAATAAAACACAAAACAGAAACCGTGGTTATTCGCGGGATGAAAGATAAGGAGGTATGTTATTGAATATTTTTAAAAGAATAAAAGACTTTATTATATCTCTGTTGAATGATACTCATGGAGAGGTTGTAAGTGCTGATGACAGTGTTTATGTTATCAACGGTGTTCGTTATATTGTTTCTACAAAGCACAGTGAAACAGAATCAATGACTTTCATTGATAAGATTAAAAGATATTTAGGTAGCGATTTCGCACATTTGACTACTGCCGAAGATATAAATACAATTAACACAGAATGTGTATGCATGACTGCCGGAAAGGAGGACTAATGCAGTCAAATTACTCAGGTATTACTGCTCTCTATTGCCGTCTCTCCCGTGATGACGGTAAAGATTGCGAGAGCAACTCAATAGAAAATCAGAAGCTGATGCTGGCACGTTTCGCAAAGGAAAAGGGCTTTGATAACACAAGGTTCTATGTAGATGACGGCTATACGGGTACAAACTTCAACCGTCCCGATTTCAAAAGGATGATGGAGGATGTTGAAGCAGGATATGTCAAAACAATCATTGTCAAGGATATGTCCCGATTCGGCAGAAACTATGTTGAGGTTGGTCTTTTTACCGAATCATATTTTCCCGAGCATGATATCCGCTTTATCGCTGTTACAGATTTGGTTGACAGCGCTGACGGTGAAAATGAAATAATCCCGTTCAAAAATGTTATGAACGAGATGTATGCAAGAGATATTTCAAACAAGGTGCGTTCTGCCAAAAGAATCAGAGGTAATATGGGTGAGCCACTTTCTCAGCCGCCATACGGATATATGAAGGACCCGCAGAATCCTAAAAGATGGGTTATAGAGCCTGAAGCCGCCAAGGTTGTAAGAGAAATTTTCGTGCTTTATCTTGAAGGCTACGGTCTGGATAAAATCGCAAGACATCTTCAGGACAAGGGTATTAAAAATTGCACATCCTATTGGCAGGAAAGAGGAATAGGCAGAGGCGGTAAAAAGGTACAGCCTAATCCATATAAATGGAAAAGCTCAACCATCCGTCAGATTCTTCTTCGTCAGGAATATTGCGGTGATGTTGTAAACTTCAAAACCTATTCCAAGAGCTTCAAGAATAAGAAAAGGCTTCAGAATCCCGAAGAAAACTGGAAGATTTTCAAGGATGTTCACGAGCCGATTATTGACCGCCACACCTATGAAGAGGTGCAAAAGCTTATAGGTTTTTGTAAACGCCGTGAGCCGTTGGCTGAAAACGGAAGTAAAAGTATATTCTGTGATTTCCTCATCTGTGCTGAATGCGGGCATAAGCTGTGGTATCATGTAAATACCCGAAACAAAAATATTCACTATTTCAGTTGTTCTAATTATGTAAAGGACTATCGTGGCAGCTGTCAGCACAGGCATTATGTTAGGGCAGAAGCTATAGAGCAGATAGTTACAATGGAATTGCAAAAGCTTGCAGGTTATCTGAAGCATAATGAGGATGAGCTTGTCGAGTTGCTTACAATGAAAACCGAAGCTATCGTACAAAATGAAAAAAGGCGCATTAACCCCGAGCTTCAGAGATGCACCTCAAGGCAAAACACAGTAAATACTCTGTATGAAAAGCTTTATGAGGATAACGCTCTCGGCAAGGTAACTGATGAATGGTTCCTTCATATGTCACAAAAATACGGTATTGAAAGAGAAGAGCTGAAAGCCAAAATTCAAAAGCTGCACGAGGAGCTTGATGAGCTTAATGATAAGAAAAGTGAAAGAGTTGCATTTGTTGAGGCAATAAGATGCTTTATACGAATGGAAACAATAACGGCACCGCTTCTTCACGAGCTCGTTGACCGCATTGAGGTTTATGAAACAGAGGGTACGGGTAAGAACAAAACGCAGAGAATTGTTATCTATTATCGTTTTGTAGGAAACATCGAAATACCGTCAGACGAAGAAAACCTCAAGTTGGATATGAGGCAGGGTATGGCTGTTGAATACCTTACAGCATAACAAAAAAGAGCAGGCTAAAACCTGCTCGATACATAAATTAAATACTATGAAGAAGCACAAAAAAATCGAGTGTTCATCACTTAAATCCGTAATGAACACTCGAAATGGTGGGAGAAGGTGGATTCGAACCACCGAAGTCACTGACAACAGATTTACAGTCTGCCCCCTTTGGCCGCTCGGGAATTCTCCCATATTAACATTTTTTTTGCTACACCCTGATTAAAAAAGGTGGAGCTGGTGGACGGACGAAAATGCTTCGCATTTTCCGTGCTTGGGTTTGCACCCTGCGCACTTCGCACCTGAAAACGATTATCAATCGTTTTCTGCACGGTGCTCACCCTCTCAGGGTTCGAGTCCGAACGGACTCTGAACAAAAAAGGTGGAGCTGGTGGACGGACTCGAACCCCCGACCTGCTGATTACAAATCAGCTGCTCTACCAACTGAGCTACACCAGCGTGTAGGTTTTGCGCTGAACGCAAGTGATAATATAGCACATAAAACTGCATTCGTCAAGACCTTTTTTTAAAAAATTCAAAAAATTTGCACTGTTATTTATATTTTTTTTCGAGCTTCGGAGAAAGGGGTGAAAAATCGAAGCATTTATCGAGCAGTTTTCCGCATCCCGCAATAACAGGCGCATTGGCAAGCGTGAGGATGACGGTACCAACGCCGATTCCTTTAAAACCTTTGAACAAGACAAGGGTGAGTGTGACGGAAACAAGCAGACAGCCGCCGTCAAAAATGTATTTCACCTTTTCATTGGGTTTGTTAAACACTGCGGCACATTCGGTGACGAACAGCTCATAAATCTGCAACGGCAGATAGGTGCGGAAGAAAAATGCAATCGCAAGCGAGGTGATCACACCGCCCGCAACAAAGCAAACAATGCGCACGGGCATCTGTTCAAACGGCTGCCCGCCGCCCAGCAACAGAAGCATCAGGTCAAGCACCTTGCCGTAAATCACTGCGGTCAGGAAGCACAGAAAGTATTTGACCCTGACCCTGCGCACAACTGCAATCATCACCAGCAACAGCACACCTTGAAAACAGTATTCGGTGGTGCCCAGCGAGAAAGACGGAAAAAATTCTGAGATTTTTGCATGCAGGATATACGGCGGGGCGGCAATCATGGACACGCCGAAATCGGCCTTGATCGTCAGCGCAACGCCGAACGCACAAAAGATGATGCCGCAGATCCATGCAGCTTCTGCAAAACGGGGGATTTTTTTCATGATGATCTCTTTTCTATATTTTTATGAGCAAAATTTTTCCGCAATGAGCAACATTATAGCCGTTTTGGTGCGGGTTGTCAATTCAATAAATTGCGGTTTATTTACATTGCATTTTGCCGCCAAAAAAAATTTTCAACTTTTTTTGAAAAAGGTATTGACAAACGGCGAAAAACAAGTATAATAACGATAGTGATTATCGTTAGCGATAACACAAAGCCGAAAGGAGAATAAAAATGGTCAGTCAAAGACACTCCCGACAGCGGGACGCAGTGTACGCCCACCTGTGTGCACGGTATGACCACCCCACGGCAGAGGAAATTTATTTTTCCGTCAAGCAGGAATTCCCCGCTTTGAGTCTGGCAACGGTCTACCGCAATCTCACCCAGCTGTGTGAAGAAGGCAAGGCGCAAAAAATTGCCGCCGACGGTGTGGTACGGTTCGACGGAAATGCCTGCGGTCACAGCCACCTCATCTGCAACAACTGCCGCGCGGTCATCGACCTGCCGCTGGATGCAGAACCGATCATCGAACAGGCAAGAACGATGACCGACAGCGAAATCCTGTCAGGTGCAATCATGTTGTACGGCACCTGCAAAAAATGTAAAGCATAACACGAAAGTGTTATCATAAATCAAAACTTATTTTATATGTATTTTATGGAGGTAATGAAAATGAAGAAGTTTGTTTGTTCCGTTTGCGGTTATGTTCACGAAGGTGACGCAGCTCCCGAAAGATGCCCCGTTTGCAAGGTTCCCGCTGAAAAGTTCAACGAAGTCGTCGGCGAAATGAAGCTGGCAGCCGAACACGAATACGGCGTTTATGCAAAGACCGTCAAGAACAATCCCGACATCTCTGAAGAAGACAAGAAATATATCTTTGAACAGCTCATGGCCAACTTCAACGGCGAATGCTCCGAAGTCGGTATGTATCTGTGCATGGCTCGCATTGCACACCGTGAAGGCTATCCCGAAGTCGGCCTGTATTGGGAAAAGGCAGCTTACGAAGAAGCAGAACACGCAGCAAAGTTTGCCGAACTGCTCGGTGAAGACCTCGAACCCATGATGAAGGCTACCACCAAGGACAACCTGAAGTGGCGTGTGGATTGCGAATACGGCGCAACCCAGGGCAAGTTCGACCTCGCCGCCTGCGCAAAGAAGAACGGCCTGGATGCAATCCACGACACCGTCCACGAAATGGCACGCGATGAAGCTCGCCACGGCAGAGGACTTGAAGGTCTGCTCAAGAGATATTTTGGTTAATTCCATGAAACTTGAAGTTGAAATTGAGCCTTATGATGACGGTACATCAGTCAATTATGTTGACGGAAGCGAAATAATCTGCCAACAAGACGGTGATGCCGTTCTTATCAAAGCAAATGCAGAGGGTTTACAGCAGCTTGCAAGCATTTGTCTGACTTTGGCTCAAAACGATGCACCAAGCGGAAGTCACCTTCATCTTGATGAATCCAACTTTTTTGAAGGCGGATCGCTTGAACTGACCATTGCAAAAAAATAATGCATGCACGGCAAGACATCTGAAGGTCTGCTCAAGAGATACTTTGGTTAATTTTTTTTCAGGGGGAGCAGACAATGCTCCCCCCACTTTGTTCTCCGGCAGCGGTTGTTGAAAAATTTTTATGTTATTACTATGAAAATTTTCCAATGTTCACTGCATGAAAGGAGTTTTTTGAAATGTTTGAAAAAATCATCATTACTCTGATTCTTGTGCTGGCCGCGGTGCTGGTGTTTTCGGGCTGCACAACCGCAGACCGCATTGAGGATGCTGTTGAAAGCAAGGCAGATGCGGTGGAGGATATGATCGAAAGCAAATTCGACCCCATCGAAGATGCAGTTGAAAGCCGTGTCGATGCCGTTGAGGATGCCCTTCTCGGCAATCCGACCCATGCCGCACCGACAGGTGAAGCCGTCACGCCGACAAGTGTGCCTGCGCAAGACCCCATCATTCCTGCAGAACCCACACCCGTCACAAACCCGGCGCAGGAATCCATTGACAAGGTTGCTGATATCCTCGGCGGCATTCTCAAAGAACAGGCTTCGGGTGTAACCGTGCCCGATTCCGTGGTTGACAGCGGCGTTTCCTCATCCCTCGAGCAGCCTGTTTTCATCACACCCGAAGAAGCAAAGCGCATTGCCCTTGACCACGCAGGTGTATCGGCAGAGGATGCTGTTTTCGACCGCACCGAACGAGATTACGACAACGGCATTTATCATTACGAGGTGGAATTCCGTGTCGGGCTGATCGAATACGAATACGACATCCACGCCGAAACAGGTGAAATTTTATCCTTTGAAAAAGACCGATAATCCTTCCTTTTCATATCTCCAAAAAAGCAGAACCGCCTTGTTCCCGAGAAAGGAACAAGGCGGTTTTGTCAAAAATACTATGTTAAAATGCGAGTATGAGTTGAATATCTCAATATATTCCTGATTCAGTTTATCTATATATGCATCTTGCCAAACAGGTACCTTTCCTCGAAAGAGTTGCCAATCTTTTTCTGATATTTCTTTTGGCATAATGATCTCCTTTATATTTATTCTTTACCGCAACATCTTTTATATTTCTTACCAGTCATCAAGCTCGAAAGGCGTATGTCCCCTGTGTGTATGTTTATCGCTCCTCTGAATTGCTTTATACTCACTTGTTGAATTTTTGCCTTACAAGGATACATTCCGTCACACGGTCGGCAATGATGCTTCTGTCACGCACGGGGTAATATTCGAGCATCGGGATCAGCAATTCATTTATTTCCGTTCGTGTAAACACGGGCATTTTCAGTTGCGCTCCGTAAAGCGCTCGTGCCGTATTGATCTGACGGTTAAAGCTGGTGTTGAACGGACGCGCAACAATGTCTTTTATAAGTCCTTTGGGATCAATATCCATCGGAGAAAACTGCGTATTTGAAAGCAGTCCGGCACCGTTATCAAAAATCGGGCAGTATCTGAATTTTCCGTTTTGCTCAATGACCGCTATGTTGTTGAGGTGGCGATCGTCATTCAGAAACAGCGCATCCGTTTCAAAAAGCAATGTGAGATACTGCGGAAATTCTGCAAGCCCCGTATGTTCAGCGGTTACTTCTGCAAGATACTGAATTCGCTTTTTGTCGCTGCTGAGCCGTTCCAGTTTATCTTTGAGTGGAGCACCAAGCTGACGGGATAACAAATGGTTAAGCGTAATAATAGATTGTCCGTCCTCCAAAAAGTTGTTGCTTGCACAGCCTGTTCTGTCTCTGCCGTGAACATGCAGCCGTTCCGGTTCATAACGAACGAATGTGAACGGTGTTTCGGATTCAATGTTGCTTTTTTCAAGCAGCTTTGATATGAAGGTTTCTGCCAAGGCCTCGTAACCGAATTGATCGAGCTTATACCATTTATTTGTCTCTTTATCAAGCCACTTTTCCTGATTGCCCTTTGAAGATGTTTCGGCAACCTTTTCGTTCGTTACAAGTTTTACTGTCACAGTATCTCCTCCAATTGAATCCATTGGTTGTCTTCTGCCATTCTGCCGCTTGTTTTTTTGATGATTGCAAGCGGGTTATATTCGTCCACTCCGATTGCTTCCAGATATTCTCTGATGCCGCTGCGGCTTCGCGGCACGCAACGTTCCTCCAGAAAATTCTGAAAATCCTCCCAGGTCGGCACTTCGTTGTTGCCAAATGCGGTTTTTACGATATTCCCGGTTGTGTTTTTCACAGACACCGTTTTGTCCGTAAAGTCTGCAACAATTTTGCTGCATAACACATCTTTGTCATAAAACGAAAGCTTCATCAGGCTGTGACCAAGCGATTTTTTGTTTTCCAGAAACTGATCCACAGATAAATGCGGTAAGATAATAATCCTTTCACCATCAAATGCAATTTCCATTTCAGAATCCGCAAGTCCAAGTTCAACAATCCATTTGCTCGGCAAAGACACTTTATAGGTTTTGGAGTCTTTACCTGCGGTGCCGCCCGCTTTGCCGACAATTAAATTTGCAATTCTTCTTTCCATAATAATCACCATGAAAATTATATTGCATTCGTAACGAATTGTCAATATTATTCTCTTTTTTATTATATAGGAAATTGCTCGCGTTGTGAGCAATTTGCATATAACAAAAACACCTTTTCGCCCCCAAGATTGGGGGACGGGGGGTTGATTCGTCGAAGACGATTTTTTATTTCAGCAATAAATATATCATTGGAAACTCTGAAAAAACAGGGATTTTTTGTGCTGAAAAAACAATAAGTCCGATGCTGCAGGCTTTTGCGGTGCTTTTTCTTTTTGCCTCGGCAACGATTATCTTTTATTGTTAATAAAATAAAAAATAAAAAACAACCATCGTGAAAAGTATTGAAAAAAGAAAGAAAATGCGTTATATTATAATGTGGACAGTAAGACTATAATTTCGCAAATACAGCATTATAATTTATTTTTCACAGAGAAAACTGAAGGAGTTACGGTTCACATGACAACGAAAGAACTCAGAAAAATGAGTCGTCTTGAATTGCTTGAATTGCTTCTTGATGCCGGCAAGGAAAACAAAAAGCTGAAAGAGCAGGTACAAAAGCTGACCGCAGAAAATGAAGCATTGCAGCAGCTTGACAGCCTTTCGGTTCTGACCCGTCAGCTTGAAAATTCCTTACAATCTGCAAACAGATTGCAGGCATCCCTGCAGGCAAATACAGGGCAGGCGCAAACAGCTGCTCCGAAAAACAGCGGCAATGCACAGGCGAAGCCTGTTCTTCGGGATGTCCCCCTGCCGGCAGACAGAGAAATATACAGGCAGATGCTGCGCTTTTTTGCGAAGCAGGATGAAAAAATCAATATTTTTCCCGACGAGCTTGCGAACATCGTCAGATTACGCTTAAAAAATTTGCTTGAAAAATCCAATTGATCCCTTTCACAGGAGCGTTTTCCTCAATGGTAAGAAAAAAACAAAAAAAGGCTTGGTCGTTACCCACAACGGCACAGATCGAAGCGGAAATTCTCAGAGAAAAATACAATCGCAAATACAAGCAGGTGCTTCGCACCACCATGTATTCTCTGATTGTTGTTGCTGCCGTTGCCGTTCTGATTGCAACACTTGCGCTGCCGGTTCTTCAGATTTCGGGCTCGAGCATGGAGCCGACCCTCCATGATGAAGAAATCGTCATTCTTCTGAAGACAACAAATCTTGAAAGAGAAGAGTTCTGCTGCTTCACATATCAGAACAAATTGCTCATTAAAAGAATCATCGGCTTGCCCGGCGATAAAATCAACATCGATGAAAACGGCAATGTCTATGTGAATGACGAGCTGCTCGATGAGCCGTATATCACCGACAAGGCATTGGGCGAATGTGACATCACATTTCCATGCTATGTGACGGATAATCATTACTTTGTTTTAGGCGATCACCGTTCAACCTCTATTGACAGCCGCAGCAGTGTGATCGGACTTGTCAGCGAAGAATACATTATCGGCAAGATATTTTTCAGAATATGGCCGTTTGACAAAATCAGCATTATTAAATAACATACATTTTGTAACAATATGCAAAAATCAAAAGAGGAGGTGGCAGGTTTGAACAGCATCAACACGAATTATCTTGACAGACACAAAAAATTCAGAATCGACAGCAAAAAACTTGCCGCTTTGTTTTTGGTATTTGCAGTTGCGGTCGCTGTCATCGTTTTCTGGTGGCTCAAGCTGGTCGGCATCACCGCCACGGCAGATGCGCTGTGCGGTATGGACGAGCACACCCACGGTGAGGCTTGCTATACAAGTGCGCTTGTTTGCGGACTGGAAGAGGGTATTCCGCTGATTTCCGAAGAAAGGATATCCGGATCTGTAACGGACGGAGATGCAGCACCCGATGCCGCCGTGCACACCCACACGGATGCCTGCTATGAAAAAACACTTGTGTGTATCGCTGTTGAGCATACGCATACGAGTGAATGCTTCCCCGACAAAACCGCAGATATTGAAACGGTCAGCGACTGGCTTGCTACAATTGACGATATTGAAATCACCAATAATATTCCCGAAAATCTGATTGCCGTTGCTATAAGTCAGATGGGCTACACGGAAAGCGAAAAGAACTTTGCATTTGATGCCGACGGCAACCGAAACGGCTATACCCGTTACGGTGAGTGGTACGGCAATCCTTACGGCAAATGGAATGCAATGTTCGTTTCGTTCTGCCTGCATTATTCCAATATCAACAATGTGTCCGACCTCAAGCGTGCAGGTGCAGAAGCCATGCGCCTTGCGTGGCAGGATAAATACGCTTATGCGCCTGCGGACGAATACACACCGCAGCGAGGCGACCTTGTTTTTACAGATACGGACGACGATTCAATTGCAGACACGGTTGGCATCATCCTGTCAGCCGAAGGCACAAGTTTTATTACCATAACAGGTGACAGCAATGACAAGGTTGAAACCGTAAATATTGAAAATTCCGATCATATTATAGGCTACGGACTCACCGGCGAGTTACACTTCGCAAAAGACACCGAATATCAAACCGATAGCACTGCCGCCACGGTGAATAAACCAAAGGAAGAAGCACAGACTGAATCGTCAGCTCCGCTTATGCTTTTTTCCGCCCCCCAAGCAAACATTACATATATCAATGATCTTACAACTGTCGTTAAAGCTGTTACATTCAAGACCCTCGAGGGCGAAATATTAGACAACAACTCAACGGTATATCTCGGCCAGACCTACGTCATAACTATGGAGTTCGCAGAAGACAACACCGGAAACGAATGGATTCAGTTCCGACATGATGAGGATCACCATCTTCATTATCAGATTCCTGAAAATATTCATTGCGAGCCGTTCACGGAATGGCATCCGATCACTGCAAAAACGGAGGACGGCACCATCGAAGATGTAGGCGAGTATTTCATCAGAGATGACGGTTTGCTCATTGTTGTCTTTCACGACGATCCCGTAACAGGTGAATGCTTCGGTGCAAAATATTCAAACGTTGATTTTACGATTGAATTCAACGCAACGATAGGCTCAACACAATCCGGCACATCTACAGATGTTGTTTTTAACGATGAAATAAAAGTAAATCTTCAACTGGATACTGAGGCTGCAATGGAAGTAACAAAAACCCACGGCAGCTACAACGGAAAAGACAACACAATCGATTATCAAATCAAAATAGAAGCCACCAAGGCAGTTATAAAAAATCTTGTTGTTCCTGATGATATATATCCTGACAACAAGCACCATGCTCTTAAAGATACCATTGTTGTAACCGATCTTGAAGGAAATGTTCTTGATCCGCAGCCGACAATAGGCCCCGGTCGTTATTCATCAACAGCAGAAACAGGCTTTACACTGACGGGCTTTCCCGACTTTGCAGCAGGGGAAGGCTATATAATCAATTATAAGGCTGCAATCAATGATGATCAGCTCGACAATGATAGTGTCGGCCTGTGGAACGGTGTTTATCCTCATGGCGAGAATGCTTTGGGCAACCCCGTCCAAGGCGGCGATGACGATTGGGTTACTGTTGAATTAAACAAAATTGAAAAAGGCGGCAAGCAATCTGTTATCAAAGGTAAAAACGGAGAACTTGTTCCTGTGATTGAATGGGAAATTGAAATCAAAAAAAGTGACACCAATCTGCAAGGCACCGTTGTTGTCGACACCCTCGGTCACGGACTTGAATATTACACAGACAAGGACATTCAGATCAAACGCTATGACCAATGGGGCAATAAACTCGGAGAGACTGCGCTGAGCTGGGACAATGTTGAAATCAATGACAATTCGATGTCCTTTGCACTTCCGGACGGTCACAGATTTGTTATTGTTTACTACACAACCTATGAGGAGCTTCAGGAGGGTGAACAGAAGCATTATACCAATACTGCAAAAGTCACAATCAATCAGCGTGAAGAAATTGCAGGCGGTGAAGCGGATGTTGTCGGCTTTATTCCGAACATCAGCAAGAGCGCAAGCGGTAGTGACGGCAAATATGTTTATTTCACAATTGAAGCTGATATTCCCGGTGTTATAAAAGATTGGGGCGGATTTTTCCTGACCGACCTGGCAGCATTCTGGAGTTATGACCAAAATGCGGAAGGTTTCCTCTATGTGGAAAATGCTCCTGAAGATATTGTAATAACAGCTCAAACAGATAGCGGACAAACAGTTCATTTTACTCCCTATGTTCCCGGCGGGCCCATTGAGAATACTTTTATTCTCGTCTCTCCTGCGGGTGGAAATCAGTATCACAGTTTTAATGTTTATTTCAACACATCTTCTGCTGATGTGACATCATCAAAATGGATACTCAATGAAAATGCCAAGCTGACGATTTCTTATAAAATTCCTTTTGATGCCGCAACAGGCACACAATGGACAGGTGAACTGCAGGGCGATAAGACAGTTGAAGATCTGCTGTTGCAAAACTACAAGCTTGCCAATGAGGCTTATCTCAATTATACCGATCTTATTCAGGCGACGGGCACATCAACTTATGAATATGCGCCGAAAATCACCAAAAAGGCAGCCGTAAACGATGACGGAACGGTTGATTATACGGTTACCTTCTATAATACAATTCCGGGTTCGGGTGGCAATCAGGGATACCTCACTTCCGCTTACTCAATTTTTTTCAACGATACCTTCAACGAAAAGCTTGAATATGTGGAAGGCTCTCTTATGGTAACCTGCTATGACCCGTGGAATAATTCGGTCTGGTACAACAAATATGTGTATAACGGCGAAGTTGCAGGCAACACAATGAGCATTCCTGCAAGTCAGTTCGGCTTGAGTCAGACGAATCCGTCCTTGGCTGCGAACACAATCAGCTGGATCAAGGCGTTCAAGGATTATCAGTCATACTGTAATCAGATCGGAGCCGGCGGTAAGCATGTGTTTACTTACAAGCTCAGGCTCAAGGATGAATATCTGCAATCCACAGAAGAAAACAAATATGAGCTCGATAACACAGCCGAACTCACATGGAACGGAGATAACACATCCGGCCCTGCATCAGATACCGTAGAAATCAGAACGGGCTTGCTTGATAAACATGCGGTGCAAAAAGATAACAAACTTTTGTTTGATATTCATATCAACCGTAACTCCTTGGATATTCTCAAGGGAACCGATACCATTACCATTGAAGACACAATGACACATAATCTTTCGGTTTATTGGGATACAATCACGCTTCTTTATCAGGACAAGGCAACCGGCAGCTGGATCGATTTCGACAGCCCCGGCAGCGCATATAGTTACACTGTTACTTATGACCAGCCGGCAAACAAACTTACATTTGTTCTGCCTGATGAGCTTCACATAAGAATTGACTATACCACACTGATCACCGAAAGCGGTCACGTTTCTGTAAACAACGCCGTTAAGGTTGACGGAAAAGCATCGGTGACAGATATCCTTGATGCCACGTTTAAGGTCGAGCAACACAGTGGCGGTGCATCGGGATCCAACCACAGCATCACCCTGCTCAAGCAGGACGGCGACACCGATGAGCGCCTTGCAAATGTCACATTCCATATGTATGGCCCCATGGGCCATCCGGACGCACAGCTTCCGGCAGATTGCCCGATAAGCATTACGGCAGCAGACGGAAATGTTCTTAACTACATCGGCACTTATACAACCGGTCAGGACGGTACGGTTTTCATTGAAACGCAATATCTGACGATCGGCGGACCGTACGCCCTTGTTGAGCACGAGCCCCCCGAAGGCTACATGAAGCTGCAGGCTCCTGTTTATTTCTATTTCTATGAGCCTGACCCGAACGGCATCATCCAGACCGTCAACACCATCATTGCCGTGGAAAACTACACCTACGGCTTCGTGCTTCCCGAAACGGGCGGCACGGGAACTCTCTATGTTACAATAATCGGTTTTGCTCTGGCGGCAGCTCCGGTTTTGTATAGCACAATTCGTCGTAAACGCGAAAGGAGGTTGACATAATCTCCAATCCGCAAAATAATAATCCGTTTGCGACGGAGAATGCAAAAAACAAACCCCGTAACCAAAATTGCAAATTCAAAAAAGAAAGGAAGTAAACAAAATGAAAAAAGTATTTGCAGTTTTAGTAGCACTCGCACTCGTTCTCTCCTGCGCAGTTATGGCATTTGCAGCAGGCGACGGCAAAATCACCATCACCAATGCGGTTAAAGACGCAACCTACAACGTCTACAAGATGTTTGACTTTGCGCCTGTTTCCGGTAGCACCACCCAGGGTCGCTACACTGTTGTTGCCGGTTGGGAAGATTTCCTTGCAGGTGCCGGCGCAGCTTACCTGAAAGCAAACACCGAAACCGGTACCATTGAATGGGTTGGTGAAGAAACCGATGCAAGAAAAGCTGAGCTTGCAAAAGCTGCTGTTGCTTATGCAAAAGCAAACAGCATCGCAGCAACTGCATCTGCAACTGCAAGCAGCGAAACGGTTGAATTTACCGGACTTGATCTCGGTTACTATGCAATCGATACCTCTCTCGGTACCCTTTGCGCACTGACCAACACCAACTCCACCTTCACCGCAACCGAAAAGAACGAAAAGCCTGACATCGACAAGTGGGTTCAGGAAGACAAAGATGATTCCTGGGGCAAGGTCAACGATGCTGACATTGACCAGGTTGTTAACTACAAGTCCACCATCACCGTAGGTCTCGGCGCTACCAATTATGTTATGCACGATACCATGGAAGCAGGCCTTACTTTCAATGCAGACAGCGTTGTTGTTAAGCTTGCTGACGGTACTGATGTTGCTGCAGCAAACTACACCGTAAACGTTTCTCCCGAAGACGGTCACACCTTCGATGTTGCTTTTAATAATGATTTCATTGCAGGTCTTGCAAAGGGCACACAGTTCACCGTTTACTACTCCGCAACTCTGAATGAAAAAGCTAAAATTGTTGATGACGGCAATGACAACACCGTTTTCCTTACCTACGGCGAAGACAATACATGGACAACTGCACAACACACCACCTCCACATTCACATGGAAGATAGACGTTCTTAAGTATACAATGAACGGCGACAATAAGGATGCTCTTGCAGGTGCAAAGTTCCAGCTTCTCAAAGGCAACACGCCTATCAAATTTACACAGGTAGCAGCCACAGAAGGCGTTCCTACTTATATGGTAGATGAAGCTAGCTCCGTTGATACCATTACCACCGATGAAAACGGTACTTTCTATATCGTTGGTCTTGACGAAGGCTCTTATGCTCTGCATGAAACCGAAGCTCCTGCAGGTTACAACAAACTTGCTGCAGATCTCTCTATTATCATCTCCAGCACACACGATGATGAAAATCTTGATGCTGAATACGAAATCAACAAAGACACTCCCGCTACCATCGAAGTAGAAAACAAGACCGGTTCTCTGCTTCCCGAAACCGGCGGCATCGGTACCACCATTTTCTACGTAGTCGGCGGCCTTCTTATGGTTGCTGCTCTCGTGGTTCTTGTTTCCAAGAAGAGAATGGCTGCCTTTGCTTGAAGGAACCGTGAATCTGAGGAATCGGATTCCGAAAGCTAACTTCTGAGCAACATATCCCCTGCCGGCTCACCCCGGCAGGGGAACACCCCCGGAATGCTTTAGGATAAAATTCTGACCGTTGTTTCCGCGTGTGGCGGTGATGACGTTGAGAATTTTATCAAGGTGAGTATATCTATAATGAATAAAGATAAAAAGAAACCTGCAAAAAAGAAAAAAAGCGGCAGTTTTTCGACCATCATTCTCGTGGCCATTTTTCTGGTGGGGCTGATTGTTTTGCTTTATCCCACCATCAGCGATTTCTGGAACGAAAAACGCCAATCCAAGGCGGTCATGAATTACGATGACCTCATCGTGGACCTGACACCCGAGGATTATTCTGCCTTTTTTGAAGCAGCTGATGCTTACAATCAGAAAATCAGAAATATGTCCTTTCCCTTTATGAACCACAAGAGTATTGCCGAGGAATATTACAATACCCTTGATGTCAACGGTGACGGTATGATGGGCTACATCACCATCGACAAAATCAAGGTGCAGCTTCCCGTTTACCACGGCACAAGCGATCAGGTTCTCAATTCCGCAGTCGGCCATGTGGAGGGCTCGTCCATTCCCGTCGGCGGTGAAAGCACCCATTCCGTGCTGTCTGCACACCGCGGTCTGCCCTCTGCCAAGCTGTTCACCAATCTCGACAAGGTTGAAATCGGCGATATTTTCACCATCCGCATTCTTGACAAAACAATCACCTATCAGGTTGATCAGATCCTCATTGTTCTGCCGCACGAAACCGATGCCCTGAACATCGTTGCAGGCGAGGATTACTGCACCCTTGTTACCTGTACTCCTTACGGCATCAATACCCACCGTATGCTCGTGCGCGGAACACGCATTGAAAATGTGGAAGAAAAAAAGGTGATCAATGTCATCACCGAAGCCTATCAGATCGATCCGCTGATCGTCACCCCTGCCGTAGCGGCTCCCATTCTGGCAGTGCTGCTGATTGTTCTGCTTGTCAAAAGCGGCAGGAATAACAACCGGAACAAAAAGAAAAAAGAAGACGAAAGCAACAACCCGCCTGAAAGCAAGAAGACCGAATAAACCGAAAGAAAGGAGCGTGTGCTTGTGAAAAGCAGAACCAAAGCCAAACGATTTTTTGCAATAATGCTTGTTGCAGCCGTGTGCATTGCCCTGTTTTCCGTCAGCACCGCCGCCGCTTCAATCGGAACATCAACGGGCAGCATTACCATCACCCTGCGTGACAGCGACAACCAACCGCTGTCGGGCATCACATTCAGATTGTACCGCATTGCCACGGCTGACACAGGCAGAAACGGTGTGCATTTTTCCTACACCGAGGATTTTGCAGGCAACGGCATGCCGGCAGGCAATTTTTCCGATTCCTATCTGCCCGTGCATCTGACCGCTTATGCACAAAGAAATAATATTGCTTATACCGAGCAATTCACCGATGCCGCAGGCACGACCGTTTTCGGCAATCTGCCGTTCGGTGCTTATCTCATTGTCCCCGTCGGCAGAACCGAAGGCTATCTTGCGCCGAATCCCTTTATTGTTGCGTTGCCGATCAAGGATGCAACAAACGATGAATGGATCAGCGATGTGGATGCCTCCCCCAAGGTGGAAGATGACAAGGGCGAGTATGAGGAAACCTATATCAGTGTCAAAAAACGCTGGAAAACAACAGATACCATTCCCCAAAGCATTACGGCGGCGCTGCTGAGAGACGGCGTGCTCGTTGAAACCGTGCAGCTCAATGCCGAAAACAACTGGTATTACAGATGGGATAACCTCAGCAACCATTACGCATGGAGTGTGGTTGAAACGGAGGTTCCTGCGGAATATACAGTTACCTATGTGACCTCGGAACGGACAGTGATCATCATCAACACCCACGAGGATTACGAGGAAGAGCCGACCGTGCCGCCCGAGGATGAGCTGATCGACACCGGACAGCTCAACTGGCCCGTGCCCGTGTTTGCAACGGCAGGGCTTTTGCTGTTCAGCATCGGCTGGGCAATGCTCAATCTCGGTAAAAAGGACGAGGAAGAAGCATGAAAAGAAAAACAGCCCTTGCTTTTATGACGGTCGGTGCGCTTTGCATCTGCTTTGCCCTGGGACTGCTTATTTATAACAACCATGAAAGCAATGCCGCCCGTGACAATGCGCTTGTGGTGATGGATTCCATCCGCATTGCCATTGCCGAAAACGAACAGCAGCCTGCAATCGTTGATCCCTTTGATGAAGAAATGACAATCAAGGAAATTGACGGCTACGGCTATATCGGCTATCTGTCAATTCCTGCGCTTGCGCTCGACCTGCCCGTGATGAGCGAATGGGATTATGACAGACTCACCATCGCCCCCTGCCGCTATTACGGCAGCACAAAAACCGACAATCTTGTGATTGCCGCCCATAACTACCGCTGGCATTTCGGCTATCTCGGACATCTGAATCCGGGCGACACGATCATTTTCACGGACATGGATTCCGAAGTGCGCACCTACAAGGTCGATTCGGTCGAGCTGCTGCTGCCGACCGATACGGACAAGGTCAAGGACACAGGCAACGATCTGATTCTGTACACCTGCACCTACGGCGGTGAAAAACGAATCACCGTCCGCTGCAGTTCCGTGAGCAAACCGTAAGCATCTGCAATTTTATCCGTTGTCCCATAAAAACAACAAAGCCGTGGTTTTTTTGTGCATAACCTTTTTCATTTTGTGCTGATTTTGTGTTGCAATGCCTGCAAAGTCCTATACAAAAGGTTTTACCGTGACGAAGCAAGACACGTCCGCAGCCTCGAAGGTCTGCTCAAGAGATACTTTGGTTAATTCTTTCAGGGGGAGCAGACACTGCTCCCCCGCAGACTGTCGAAAAACCGTGTTTCGCGATCAAGCGAGACACGGTTTTTTTTAAAGAGAGAGCAAAGAAAAGCAGAAGTGCCGAAAACATATTGTTTTCGGCACTTCTTGGCGCGCTTGAAGGAATTCGAATCCCCGACCTTCCGCTTAGGAGGCGGACGCTCTATCCTGCTGAGCTACAAGCGCATATACGATACAATTCAAACTATTAACCCTTTGCTTTTGGGGGTGAGGCAAGCGTTAAAACACACCATTAGGGAGGGGCTTGTTATTACGAGCAAAGCGAGTAACAAGGTTCTGCCTCGAAGAGGCAGGTTCTTCTATCCATTTAACTAAGAGGCTTATTATTGCTTACTATAGCAGAATTTTCTGTTTTTGTCAATTCTTATGAAACAGGGCAGGAGAAAAGTTCCTGCCCTGTTTTTGTGTTATGACTTTTTAAGCAGCAGGGTGTAGGTTTCGCTGCTGAAGTAATCGCCCGCAGTGATGCGGATGTAGTAATCGCCCGTGCGAAGGCGATAATAGGCGCTTGCTTGCTCTTGATTCCAGTTGACGGCGAGGTCATTGCGCACCGCGCCCGCAGAGTCGGTCAGCGGCAAACCGTTTTTGTCCATCGGGGTGAACACATTGCCGTCTGCATCGGTCAGGGTCACCAGCCAGCCGAGGCGGTCGAGGTTGACCTGCGCATGGCTGAAGGTGAGGCAAACATCGGTGTCTGCGGAAACATGCACCACAAACCAGTCTGTGTCTGTTTCAAGACCTGTCTGTGTCAGCGAGCCCCTGACGGGTCTGCCGATAACGGCTTCGCTTGCCTTGGCGGTGGTGTTGTTGGGTTCGGCTTCAAATCCGGTGTCGTTTGTGTGGGTGATTTCCACGGTGTACGGAATGCCAGAGAAATAGCGGTTGTCGCTGTCGATGCAAACATAATACCTGCCCGCAGCAACACCAAGTTCGGGAGAGATGTTGACGGCATCCATCCAGTTGGAAATAAACGAGTGCAGCACCTGTCCTTCTGCGTTGAGAATGGAAATATTCCAGCCGTCGTTATCTTCTTCGGGGTCAGCAGCATGGCGGAAGGTTACCTGCAACGAACCTGCTTTTGTAAGATCGACTGCATAATAGTCCATGTCGATGCCTTGGGCGCGGTTGTTCATCATACCGGTGTAAACAGTGCCGGACTGCACGGGGGTTGCGGTGGCAAAGGTGTCGTTGCTTTCCTGCTCAAACAGATCCGCCTGCACGCAATCGACTTTCAATTCATAGTCCTGCGTACTGTGTACCCTGCCTTTGATGCAGATAAAATAAACGCCTTTTGCAAGGCCGACCTGCTCACCCGTAACACGGTCCTTGCCGACATCGGCGTTGTTGAAACTCAGGGGGTTTAAGCCTGCATCGTACAGGGTGATCTGCCATGCAACAGAAATCATATCCATTGCATCGTGGGTGAACGTGTAGTGCGCATAGCCGTTATAAGGCATGCGGAACAAATACCAGTCTTCGTCGGTATTGGTTGAGGTTTCGTATTTGGACGAAGCACCCTTCACGGCATAGCCCGGATACAGTTCGGTATAGCGGGCAGGGGTGTCGTTGGGCTCGCTTTCGCGGTCATATTCTGCCGCGAATTCGGCAAGCACGGTCACATCATCTGCACTGAATTTGCCGTTCTGCGCAAGCACAAGCCTGTAGGTGCCGGGCTGCACACCGATGGCGGCGGAAGTAACCGAATCGGTTGCCACGCCGGAGGACAGAATATTGAGCCTGCGGTAGGCGATGGCGTTGCTGTTTCCCACCATGTCATATTCCTCATACAGGGTGAGCTTCCAGCCCACTTCGCTGAATGGCCCGTTGGAAGGATAGCCCAGCGTGCAGCGGATGAAGCCGCGTTCGGTGACGGTGAGAACATACACCACGCCCGAACCGTCTGCGGGCAGGGATGTGGTGACCTGGGCGCCGAAACGCAGAGGGCGCACGGTGGTTTCGCCCGTGTTTTCGGGCTGTATTACATCGGCAACGGGCAGCGTTGTTTTTTGCGTTGTTACCGGTTCGGTTGGTTCTGTGGTTTGCACCTGCACGGGGCGCGATTGCGGTTTTTTGGCGGGATCAAAAGCATGCACTTGCGTTTTGTGTGCCGCAGTTGGCGCTTCCGTTTTTTGCGTTGTTGCAACGGCAGAAGTTTCCGCTTCGGTGGCGGGCAGGGCAGATTGCGCCGTGAGCACCTCGGCAGGGGAATCGGGCACTGCGGCAGCTGCGGGTTCTTCTTTCTGCAACTGTGTGACGGTGTATGAGCGTGCGCCGTCATAGTCGGTCAGTGTTTTGGTCTGCACAAAGCGCGGCGAAAACTGCACAACAAGCAAAATGACCGTGCACAAACACAGCGCAACGCAAAAAATCTGTCGCACAACAAGACCCCGTTTCACGGCACACACTCCTTTCTTGGTTTATAATACAAGAGTATTCTTAATTTTAACATATAAACCGCAGCATTGCAAGCAGTAAAAAGAGGAAAGTAAATAGCAGTTTATCGCAAAAAAAGAGATTGCCCTTGCGGACAATCTTTGGTTTTTTATTGCATGGTAAATTTTGCCTTGATTTCTTCTGCGGATTTCTTTTTGTAACGAATCAGAAGAATACCGAGCACGATGGCAGAGACAGCAAGAGCACCGAGCCACAGCGGAGCAAAAAAGCCTTCCTTGACACCGATAACAAGCAACCCGAGCAGACTGCCTGCACCCGTGAGCACCGGGTAAGGAGCGCTTCTGTGTCCTTGCTTTTTGTCGATGAGTGCACAAATCAGCAAGGTTACAAGCACGAACATCACCCCGATGGGAACTGCGGTTGCAAAGCCGTCCATGGGGACATTCATTGCTTTGCCCAGCACAAATGCAAAAAAGGTCAGCGACCAGATATTCATAATAACATAGTTGCCCCCATGCAACTGTTTTACAAAAATGCGTCTGCCGAAAACCGTCCACAACAGCGGCAGGGTGCTGTACACAAATGCCGCCTGTGCGGCATCGATGATATTCAATTTTTGTAAAACGATGCCTGTGATTCCCGACACTGCCCACAAGGCAAGGAAAAACGGGAATGCGGAGGGCTTGTATTTTTCGGTTTTCACCTTGGGACATTCGGAATAGCGGATGCCCTTTATTTTGTATTCGTCCGCGTGTGTTTTTGCACCGCACAGCGGGCAGGCGGTGTAGTTTTCGGGCAGATCGATATTACATTCTCTGCATCTCATACGGCATCCCCCTCCCAGTCACTGCTTTCCACACGCACACGCATACCCAGACTCGTCAGCGTTCTGTAGAACGTGCGCACCACATCGGTCTGTTTGGATGCGACATTGAAGCAGATGTTCAGTTTATCGTCAATGCTGTTGATGGCACAGCCCACCGCATTGCGCGGTCCGCCGAGAAAAACCTCCATGCGGTCCACATGCGCTTTCATTTCGGGCGGCATTTTGCACACACCGAGGTTTGAAAGTGAACAGGCGAACTTATTCTGTCCGTTGATATAGCCGAGCTTGAGCACGGGCTTTTTCACACCGTTGGGCAAAATTCGGACGATCGGATTCTTTGCCGTGGATACATTCATGGTGACATTCTGCTCAAGTACCTCTTTGGTGGTGCCCTCCTTGAGCTTGCCTGCAATGGCAGTGAGAATATCCTCAAGCGTGGAGGATTTATCCTGTTTAAGAGTGACTCCCATGTTGGTGAACAGCGAGAAATTGCGCATGGAATTGACACCGAACAAGGGACGAAGCGACACGGGGACGGAAATCTTGATGGGCAGCTTATTGCTTTCGGGGGCGCACTGATACAGGGAATAAATGTATACCGCGGTCAGGAATTCCGTGATGGTAATATTATGCTCCTTGCAATAGGGCTTGATGTCCTCCACGGGAACCAGCCCCTGAAACAGACGGTTATAATTCTTGATGGGCTTGACAGGATGCTGATAGCTGTTGCCCTCCTTGCGTGACATGCCCTTTTTGGTCTTATCGTACACCTTTTTGAACGCATCGACAACCTCATCCTCGGTCGGTGCTTCGGTGATATCAACAATATGCTCGCTTGCGGGAATATCAATGCCCTTCAGGCGCAGATACTGCGCGGTGAGCGCCTTGAGCACGGCAATGGTAGCACCGCCGTCGGCAATACCGTGGAAGGCTTCAATGCAGAGTCTGCGCTTGTAGTAGATGATCTTGAGTGCAGGCACATCCGTATACCAGCGCGGTGTCGGCAGGCACGGATGCAGATGCTCCTCCTCCACAACGGGCGGCTCGGTCGCTTTTTCAAGATACGGCCAGAAATAGCCGTAGCGAAGCTGCACAAAATAGGACGGAAAACGGGGCATGATATCGCGCACCGCTTGCCTGAGCACATCGGGATCGATTTCTTCGGTCAGCACAAAGCCGATTCTGTAGCCGCAGATCCATTGGCGGTTGGATGAATAGGGATAAATGGTTGCCGCATTGTCGAGGTCGAACCATGTTTTCTGCAAATTACTCATTGGTGATCTCCTGTTGATTCTGCTTGTTCTTTTTGATCATGTTTTTGGTGAGCAAACTCGAAATAAGAATGAACACCACGATAGCAACCACGGGAATGGCCGTCAGCCACGGTTTTTCGCCGATGGTTTTGAGTGCCGTTCCGAAGCCTGTGTAAACAATCACAAGCGGCAACATGCCGAGGTTTGCACCGAGGAAAAAATTTTTGAACGATGTGTTCATGGCCCCGAACAAAAGGCTCGACAAGTCACCGGGCAGAAGCCCCGACAACTTGACCACAAACACGGTTTGCATTTCGTTTGCACCTGCAAAGTCGTCCAGTTTTTTGATGGCTTTGAATTTGCCCTTGAGAGTATCGACCATGCCTGCACCTGTGAACTTGCCGAGAAAATACGGAATGACAAGGCTGAGTGCCACACTGACGAGATTGACAATAAATGCCGAAAAATAGTTCGGCATCATGTAAGCACAAATGGCAAACACCACCGCGGGCGGAAACACGAGCGCAAAAGACTTGACAACGGAAAATGCAACAACAGCCAGTGCAATGGTTGCCGTGCCGCCCGTGATCATCTTGCTCAGTTCCGGGATATTGCTGACTTTGATGTTGTATTTCTGAATGAGCACGATGCACAGCACCACCATGGCGAGCATCATAACCCCTGCGGCAATCTGCAATGCCTTAACCAGGTTGCCGTAATTCTTCTTTTCTCCCATAAGAGCCTCCGAAAAACAATTTTATTTATTTTACAGCACCGCCTTGCTGAAGTCAATGCACAGAATGCAAAAAAATACAGTTTTCTCCTCGCTGTGCCACAGAAACTTTGCTTTTCATAATCCATTAAAAAAATTTATAAATAAGCAAAGTAATCAAAAGAAAAACGTATGATTTTTATTAAATATGTTGTAAACAAAAGATGATTGTGCTATAGTGAAAAAATGGAGAAGATTCCTGGATTTTTTACACATACGGGCGTTGTTGTTTGTTTTTATTCAGAAGAATCAAGGAATTGCATTTTTACACGACTGCCAAAGAACTCAAAAAACGCATTACCGTGCGATGCAGGTATCAGTAACAAAAAATATTTAAGCAACAAATGTGAAAGAGGTGCTTTCCCGTGAACAAAAAGATTTTCCTTTTCAGCAAGCCTTTCTGCCTGTCGATTCTTGCATGTGCGTTTGTGTATGGGTTGGTGCTGCCGTTCTGCTGGGGCAATGACCCTGCAAGTGAGTTCGGCACGCTGTCGCTGCTGTGCGAGACACCCGAACGCAAAATATGGTTCTGGATATGGGGCTTACTCACCGCTGGCGGCGTGGCTTGCAACCTGCAATATATGTACAAAAAATTTGATTACAAAAACAAATTCCTCAACGTGCTTTGCGTGCTGTCCGTTGTGGGGGTGTGCTGCATTGCGCTGACCCTCAGCCACAGCATTGAAGACTGGAACCCCAAACGTGTTCTGCACTGGGTTGCCACGGGTGTGTTTATTGTATTCATCCTTGCCGCGGGGGTGCTGTTCTTTATTTTCAACATCAAAAAACAAAAGCATTTCGGCGTACTCACCGCTTGCATGTTCGGCATTTTTGCAACATTCCTCATCATCTTCATCGACGTGGGAAAAAGCGCGCTGATGGAAATGATTCCCGTTGCGCTGTACGAAATACTGCTGTTTGTTGTTAATTTTAGCCCTGCTTTTAAAAGGCAAGAAAGGATAGACCATGCCGATCAGACCGTATGAAGCCAAAGACCGCGATGCGGTGCGATACATCTGCCTGAACAGTGACGGCCCCTGCGAAGCCGACGAGATGGGTCAACATTTTCTGCTGACCACCTACTGCGATTATTACATTGAACGCGAACCGCACAACTGTTTTGTGTTTGCGGACGAAGAAGACAGAGCCGTGGGCTACATTCTGTGCACCGAAGACTTTGCAAACTTCCGCAAAGTGTTTTACAGCGATTTCAAAACCCGCATTGACCCTGCCCGCACTGCCGAGCATAAGTGGGCAGAAGAAAGCATTGTTCCGCATGCACAGCATTCGGCAGACTTCCCTGCACACCTGCACATCGACCTGCTTCCCGACTACCAGGGAAAGGGCATCGGCACGCAACTGATGAACACCCTGTTCGCCCATCTGCGCAACAAAAAATGCCGCGGCATTATGCTGACGGTGTTCAGACATAATACGGGGGCCGTGCGTTTTTATGAAAGATACGGCTTTGACCGCATCGGCGAAAACACAAACAATATTGTGTTCGGAAAACTGCTATAAAAGGGGCTGTTGCATCTAAATGCAACAGCCCCTTTTTTTGGTGCCTTTGTTGTAAATTACGGATTCGCGGGCAACGCCCGCCAAATCGTATTTCTTAATATCTGTCGAGTCCCTTTTCGGGCAAACGATAGACGTAAATGTTGCGGTAGGAAACTGCATTGCCGTGGTCCTGCAGAAGCAGCGGGCCTTCTTTGCAGATGTCACCCATTGCACCGCCGGTGACGTTTTCAAGCACGATGTTGTTGTGTACGGGCATGCCGTTGTGCAGCAGGGTAAGACGGGGCTTTTCGGTCACGTTGCCGGCTTCGTCAAAACGTGCGGTACGGAAAATAATATCATAAGTCTGCCATTCCATGGCGGGTTTACAGGCATTGAACAGGGGTGCATGGCAGTCATAAACAGCCGAGCAGTCGCCCTTGCCGGGTTCAAGACCGTAGCTGTCAAGCACCTGCACTTCGTATCTGCCGTGAATGTAAACGCCGGAGTTGCCCTTTGCCTGGCCTTCAGCTTCGGGCATATCGGGAATGCGGAATTCCACGTGCAACAGGCAGTCACCGAAGACTTCCTTTGTCATAATATCGCCCGTTCTTGCGGTAACGGTAGTGATGCCGTCTTCCACGACCCAGCCGGCAGGATTGCCGTCACGGGTGGTCCAGTTATCAAGATTTTCGCCGTTGAAAAGAATGACTTTTTCGGGTGCGCTCATGGTTAAAACTCCTTTCGCATTTGAACTTTGTTCTATTAAAAAATATCACTTCAAAGAAAAAAAGTCAATACTATTGACAAATTTTGCAATAAATTTAAAAAAATATTGACTATTGTGTACAAACTATATATACTTATTTTAAGTGCAATCTTTTTATTGCATAATAATAGGAAAGGAACACAAATTTATGAAAATTACATTTATGGGTGCAGGCAGCACCGTATTTGCCAAAAACGTGCTCGGTGACGTTATGTGCACACCCGCACTTCGCGAATGCGAAATTGCTCTTTATGACATTGATGCGACCCGTCTGGAAGATAGCTGGATCATGATCAATGCAATCAACAAAAATGTAAACGAGTCCCGTGCAAAGATCACAAAATACCTCGGTGTTGAAAACCGCAAGGAAGCACTTCGCGGTGCAAACTTTGTTGTCAATGCCATTCAGGTAGGGCTTTATGACCCCTGCACCATTATCGACTTTGAAGTGCCCAAAAAGTACGGTCTTCGCCAGACCATTGCAGACTCGCAGGGCATTGGCGGTATTTTCAGAGCATTGCGTACCATTCCTGTTCTCAAAGACTTTGCAGACGACATGGAAGAAGTCTGCCCGAACGCATGGTTCCTCAACTACACCAACCCCATGGCACAGCTTGCAGGCTACATGCAGAGATACACGGGTGTGAAGACCGTCGGCCTTTGCCACAGTGTGCAGGGTTGCTCCAGAGGTCTGCTGAATGCCCTCGAAATCCCCTACACCGAGCCCATCCGTGAACGCATTGCAGGTATCAACCACATGGGTTGGCTGCTTGAAATCGAAGATGCAGACGGCACTGACCTGTATCCCGAAATCCGCAGAAGAGCCATCGGCGTGCTTGAAAGCGGTGTGACCGACCACAATGACCTTGTGCGTTATGAATATATCCGTCGTTTCGGTCACTACTGCACCGAATCGAGCGAGCACAACGCAGAATACAACAACTTCTTTATTAAAGATAAGCATCCCGAACTCATCACCCGCTACAACATTCCGCTGGATGAATATCCGCGTCGTTGTATCAACCAGATTGCCCGCTGGAATGAAGACCGCAAAAAGTATCTCACCGACGATGTCAGCCACAACCGCACCCATGAATATGCTTCTTACATCATGGAAGCCATGGTTACCGACGTTCCTTACAAAATCGGCGGTAACGTCATCAACAACGGCCTGATTCCGAACCTGCCCAAGGAAGCATGCGTTGAGGTTGCCTGCCTTGTCAACAAGTACGGTGTGCAGGGCTGCCAACAACCCGCACTGCCTCTGCAGTTGGCAGCAATGAACATGACCATGATCAACGTGCAGCTGCTTACCATCGAAGCTGCCGTTACCCTCAAGAAGGATGCGATTTATCAGGCTGCGATGCTCGATCCGCATGTGTCCAGCGAACTGACCATCGACGAAACCGTCAACCTTGTTGACGATCTCATCGAAGCACACGAAGGCTGGCTGCCGAAATATCACTAAGCCTTAAAAAAGGACTTGATTCTATGTCTTTATCTTACTTAAAAAGCGGTACGGATATCCGCGGCACGGCACTGGGTGAAAACTGCGATCTCAACGATGCGGTCATTCAGAAAATCGCCGTCGGCTTTTTGTCCGTCATCGCCGAAAAAACCAATACAAAACCTGCCGATATGCGCATTTTTATCGGCAGGGATTCCCGCCTTTCGGGTGAACGCATTTTCAACGCACTTTGTGCCGTGTTCACAAAATACGGTGTCAGCGTGACGGACTGCGGACTTTGCTCCACCCCCGCCATGTTCATGACCACCGTAACCGAAGGTTGCACCGCCGCGGTGCAGATTACCGCAAGCCATCATCCGTCCGACAAAAACGGGCTGAAGTTTTTCACCCGCGAGGGCGGTTTTGAAGGCAGTGATATTTCTGCCGTTTTGTCTGCCGCTGAACAAGACTGCCCCTTCCCCGAAGTACAGGGCAGTGTTGAAAAATGCGATTACATCACAAAATATGCCGCCGACCTGTGTGAAAAAATCAGGCAGGGTGTCAATGCAGAAAATTACGATAGACCCCTTGCAGGATTTCACATTGTGGTGGATGCAGGCAACGGCGTGGGCGGATTCTATGCCGAGAAAGTACTCTCCGTACTTGGTGCAGACGTGTCGGGCAGTGAATTCTTAGACCCTGACGGCAGTTTTCCGAACCACATCCCCAATCCCGAAAATGCCGATGCGATGGGATTTATCTGCAGAAGTGTCCTGCGAAATCGAGCCGATTTCGGTGTGATTTTCGACACCGACGTTGACCGTGCGGCCTGCGTGGATGCCGACGGCAAGGAAATCAACCGCAACCGTCTTGTGGCTCTCGCCTCTGCCATTGCGCTCGAAAACGAAAAGGGCGGCACAGTTGTAACCGACTCGGTCACAAGCGACGGGCTTGCCGAATTTATCAACAATCATCTCGGCGGTGTGCATCACCGTTTCCGCAGAGGCTACAAGAATGTTATTAACGAAGCCATACGCCTGAACGAAGCAGGCATCAACTGCCCGCTTGCCATTGAAACCTCGGGCCATGCGGCACTGCGTGAGAATTATTTCCTCGACGACGGCGCATATCTGATTACAAAAATCATTATTCTGCTTGCAAAATTACGCAAAGATGGAAAATCCCTTTCAAGTGTGATTGCATCCCTTGCCGAAGCCAAGGAAGAAAAAGAACTGCGCTTTAAAATTTTGCAGTCTGACTTCCGTCCCGTCGGTGAAAGGGTGATTGCAGAGCTTGAAGCATGGGCTTCTTCCCTGCCGTTTGCAACCCCTGCAAATGACAACCGTGAAGGATTCCGTGTTTCATTTGACAAAGACCACGGCGACGGCTGGCTGTTGCTCAGACTCAGCGTGCACGACCCGATTCTGCCACTGAACATCGAAAGCAACACCGAAGGTGGATGCAAACAAATCGCAGAACTTTTGTATGAATTCCTTAAACAGTTTGAAGATATTGACATTCAGCCGTTAAAGGGGTATATTGAATAAAAACAAATTACAAACGGAGGTAAACCAAAATGGCACTCCCCATTGGTATTATCATTGACTCATTAAGAAACAAAACAAAGGCAGAACAGGTGCAGACCGCTGCTGCACTCGGTGCAAAGGGCATTCAGGTGTATGCTACCCGCGGCGAAATGGCACCCGAAAACCTTAACGCGGCACAGCGCCGTGAATTTCTGAACCTCGTCAAAGACAATGGCCTTGTGATTTCCGCACTTTGCGGCGACCTCGGCGGCGGCTTCGGCAACAAAGACGAAAACGCGGAAAGAGTTGAAAAGAGCAAGCGCATCCTTGACCTTGCCAAGGACCTTGAAACCGACATCGTCACCACCCACATCGGTGTTGTGCCGACCGATCCCACCCACGATCGCTACAAGATCATGCAGGAAGCCTGCGCACAGCTTGCTGAATACGCAGACTCCATTGATGCACATTTTGCAGTTGAAACAGGCCCCGAAACCGCAAAGGATCTCAAGGGATTCCTGGATTCTTTGAATTCCCGCGGTGTTGCCGTCAATCTTGACCCCGCAAACCTTGTTATGGTTACAGGCGATGACCCCGTACAGGCTGTTTATACACTGAAGGATTACATTGTCCACACCCATGCAAAGGACGGCAGAAGACTCAGAGAAAACGATCCCGAAGTCGTTTACGGCATCAAGAAAGCACTTGTCACAGGCCCCGGCTTTGAAGAAGTGCCCCTCGGTGAAGGTCAGGTCGATTGGCCGAACTACATCAAAGCACTCAACGACATCGGCTATAAGGGCTTCCTTACCATCGAACGCGAATGCGGTGAAAGCCCCGAAACCGACATCGGCAATGCTGTCAAATTCCTGACAGAAGTCATGAAAAACATCTGAACACATCAAATAAACCCCGCTTCGGCGGGGTTCTTTTTTGCAAAAATTATTATCTTTTCCGTATTTCCACGCCCGTATAATAATGGCGGATGATCTCTTGCCAGGTTTTGCCCTGCAATGCCAATTGCTGTGCGCCATACTGGCTCATGCCTACGCCATGGCCGTAGCCTCTGGCGGTAAGAATGAATTCGCCATCCTCATAAATCACATCCACTGCCGCACTGCGAAGCCCGAACACACTGCGCAATTGTGCGCCCGACACCGTAATGTTGCCAATCTCCAGTGCCAGCAATGTGCCCGAATCGCTGTAGGTGCTGTTGCCCAACCACAAGCGGGCTGTCTGCGTGGGTACAAAGCCGTAAGGCTCCAACGCTTCTGCAAAGGTGTCGGCATGCAGTTGCACCGATACGCTGTAGTTGTCGGCCGTGGTATCAAAATTGCTGTCTACCGCCGTCAGGTAAGGCACGGCACTTTGCCACACATTTTCGCTGTTTTCCGTTCTGCCGGCAGACACGGCATGAAAGCAGGTTTGGCACAGTTGATCCTCATACACAATCTCGTAATCAAAAACCGTTTGCACCGCTTCGGTAATGCGGGTATAATACAGGTCAAAATCCTCGCCCCATTTATTTTGCATCTGCTCTTTGGTCAGATATGCCTGTGCGGAGGTTGCCGAAGACGAAATATGCCCGCCGCCGAGCCGTTCACTTGTGCCTTCAAGCATAGCAAGCCTGGCAAGATTCAGCGAGGCCGCCGCCTGTGCGCACAGGGCCTGCATGTCGTAAAGCGCCGGCATTTCGCCCGCCACAACACCAATAACATATTCCTCCAGCGGCACGCCCGCCACCGCGCCCGAAGAAGCAAAGCAAACAAGGATTTCTTCTTGCGCTTCCATGGCTGTTTCTTGCGTGGGGGGTTGCGTTTGTGCGGAGGTGATTTCTTTTATATCCGACGGGGTAACATTTGCCTGTGCATCCGTGCCGGAAAAATAATCGGCAAGCAGAGGCACGGCAGACAAACAAATCAACAACACAACAGCAAGAAATACCGTTTTTTTCATATTCAGCAGGCTCCTTTTTCAGGTTCTTTTTTTAGTATATGCCTTTTGCATGCGGCAAATGCAACAGGTTGAAAAATGACGGCGTGTTTGCTTTGCCATATTTATTCTTGTAAATCGGAAAAAAATATTTTATAATTACATTGTATTAAAATTAACTGAGGGAGATGTTATGAACAATCTGACCGTCCGCGAAAATGAACTGCTGCTTATGCGTTACACCGAACTCATCCGCATCACACCCTGCGGCAAAAATGCAATCCGTTTTCAGTCCTTCCCCGATTGCCGGGTGATTGACGAAAACTACACCCTTATGCCGCAAAAAGCAGATGCACAGATTAAAGAATACGAGCACCATGCCACCCTGACCTGTGGCACGCTGACCGTAAAACTGGAACCCAACGGCAAACTCACCTTTTTTGACGGCGACCGCAAAATCCTTGAAGAAAAACCCGAACTTACCTTCCACAGCAATTACCGCCATTTTGACAACAAGGGCAGCGGTCTGTGGTCGGCTCGCGTTATGTTTGAACCGAACAAGGACGAGCACTTTTTCGGCCTCGGGCACAGTTGGGACAATGAATTTGACCTCAAGGGCTCGTCCGTTGATATCCGCAATGTGAACGCAAAATGCACCATCCCCTATGTGTATTCCTCGTTGGGGTACGGCTTTTTATGGAATAATCCGTCCACAGGGCTGTGCGAATTGTCAAATAACCGCACCCGCTGGAGTTGCGATTGCTGTCGGTTTATGGACTTTGTGGTCATGGCAGGCAGTCCGAAAGAAGTCTGCACCACCCTTGCCGATTTAACAGGTTATGCTCCGAAAATGCCAGCCTGGGCAACGGGCTTCTGGCAGTGCCGACTGCGCTATGAAACGCAAGAAGAACTGCTTTCCGTGGCACGCAAATACAAGCAGCTCGGCATTCCGCTTTCCGTTATCATTGCCGACTACTTCCACTGGACAGAACAGGGGGACTACAAATTTGACCCGCAATACTGGCCTGATGTGAAAGCCATGACGGATGAACTGCATGAGATGAACACAAAACTCATGGTGTCCGTGTGGCCCACCATCAACAACAGCAGTGAAAACTACCACCACATGCGTGAAAACAATATGCTCATGCGTACCGCAAGAGGGGCTGACCGTGTGTTTGATTTTTACGGCTGGCAGAATGAAATTGACGTGACCAACCCCGCCACAAGAGACTATGTGTGGAGTAAGTTAAAAGAAAACTACATTGACAACGGTGTGGACGGGCTTTGGTTTGACGAAGCCGAGCCCGAAATTCATCCCGAGCACTTTGACAACCTCATCTGGTTTAAGGGCAGAGGCGATATGGTGGCACTGCTGTATCCCTACTATTATTCCAAAATGGCTTATGACGGCTTGCGTTCCACGGGCAGGGAGGACATTATCACCCTCACCCGCTGTGCTTACCTCGGCAGTCAGAAATTCGCGTCCCTGGTTTGGTCGGGTGACATTGAATCCACCTTTGAAAGCCTTGCCTGTCAGGTCAAAGCGGGACTCAACATTGCCATGTGCGGCATTCCGTGGTGGAACACCGACATCGGCGGCTTTTACGGCGCAGATATCACGAGTGACTATTTCAAAGAGCTCATCGTGCGTTGGTTCCAGTTCGGTCTGTTTTCACCCGTCATGCGTCTGCACGGCTCGCGCATCCGTCATTTTGAACCGACTCCGGGACTCAAAGAACCCAGCGGTGACCCGAATGAAATATGGAGTTTCGGCGAAGAAAATTTTGAAATCCTCAAAACCCTCATCCTTATCCGTGAAAAGTTAAGACCCTACATTCTCAAGCAGACGGACACTGCCGCCGAAAAAGGATACCCCATTATGCGGCCGATGTTCTTTGAATACCCCGAAGACGAAATCTGCTATACGCTTGACAGCCAGTATATGTTCGGGGATGACATCATTTTTGCCCCCATCGTCGAACAGGGGCAGACCGTGAAGACCGTGTACATCCCCGATGGGGAATGGATTCTGACCAAAGACAAAAAGACCTATACCAAAGGCACACACGAAATCCGCGCAGAAATTGACGAATTTGTTGCACTTGTGCGCAAAGGTGCGGATGTTTTGAATTGTTTTGACTGAAAGAAGGGTGGTTTTTTCATGCGTACCAAAAAACTCCTTGCGATCGTTCTTTGTTTTTCCTTGTTGTTCTCTTGTTTCATACTCCGCGGCGCCGCTGCGGATGGAGACGGCAATCAGGTTCCCGCGGTGATTCATACCTTTGAAAAAGTCACGGGTCTGTTTGTAAGTATTTTTGCAAAACAGTGGAATCGACTGACGGGCAAGGATGAAACCGTCATTCCCTCTGCGGTCGTTGCCGACCCGTCGTGGGTTTCCTGTAACGAAAATTTCGTCATTGAAAATGCAGAACTGACTGCCGCAGCACAAACATGGGTCATGCAGGAATTCGTTTTTGAAAGCGAAAAAACCTATGCCGACCCGTTCAACGATGTCAACATGGATGTTAACCTTTACGGCAACGGCAGAATGTATACTTTGCCTGCGTTCTGGGATGGCGGTAATGTGTGGAAGGTGCGACTTGTGTGCCCGTCGGCAGGTACATGGTATTTTGAAACCGCTTGCACAGATACGCAAAACACCGCCTTGCACAACCGCACGGGCAAAATCGAATGCACCGAATATGACGGCGAATATGATATTTACAAGCACGGCTTTGTGACCACCCAAGCGGGTAAAAAATATTTCACTTACGATGACGGCACCCCGTTTTTCTGGCTCGGCGACACGCACTGGAGCCTCGGCGGGGAATCTGCCGATATGGTGACAAGCATCTGCACACAGCGCGTTTCGCAGGGATTTACGGTCATTCAGAGTGAACCGATCGATGAAAAATTTGATTTTTCCAACGGCATTACCGAAGACGACATGGAAGGCTTGCACCGCTATGATGAAAAATTCGGCATCATTGCACAGCACGGCCTGACTCACGCCAATGCGCAGTTCTTCTTCCCCTATTCTATGGAAGTTCTCATCAACAACTTCGGCGGCGTAACTGAACACGGTGATATGTCCGACACAGTCAAAGCGTACCTTGAAAAAATCAGCCGCTACTGGGTGGCACGTTACGGTGCTTACCCCGTTGTGTGGACACTCGGGCAGGAAGTGGACAACGATTTTTACTGGAACGACACCACCCATCCCGACTGGAATTACGCGAACAATCCTTATAAACTCGTTGCGGAGTATATTGCAAAATATGACACCTACGACCATCCGCTGACGGCGCATCAGGAAAATACCGGTGCAACCGCCTGCTACGGCAACGGAAAACAGACAACAGATACGGGCAAGGTGTTTTTGAAAAACACAGACCCGTCCTGCTTCCGCGATGTGGAAGAACACGATTTTTATGCCGCACAATGGAATCCGTCCAAGACAAATCAGAATGATTTTGATGTGGAAAAGGATTACTGGTACAATTCGCAGGGCAAGCCCGCAATCAATTACGAAGGACAGTATTGTTATCTGTGGACAAAAAACTTCGGCGCGCGCATGCAGGGCTGGCTGGCATTTTTGAACGGCATGTACGGCTACGGCTGGGGCGGTCATGATACGTGGAGTTATCTGAATGTGTTTGACGAAGAAAACGACAGCTCCGACGGTGTGGACACTATCACAAGCGAAGAAAAAATCAATGCCACATGGGAAGATTCCCTTGAATATGAAAGCGCATATCAGGTCGGCTACATGCGTAATTTCCTTGCAACCACACAGTGGCAGAATCTGATTCCGCGTTTTGACAACAAATCCTATTTCGTGCGTGCAACCAATGTGTATTACGCATACGCCAGCAATGCCGACAACACCGAAATTGTGATTTATTTCTATTCCTTTACGGATGACTCCGTGGCGAAAAAAACCAACACCAAAGGCCACGGCGGCATCAAAACGGGCACTGTCGGCAATCTCACCCCGGATGCAGAATACTCTTACACCTGGTTTGATCCCATCAGCGGTGAAATCGCAGAAGAAGGAACCTTCTCTGCTAACTGCCTCGGCACATACTACCTTGGCGAACGCCCGCAGGCAACCGACATGGCACTGCTCATCCGTGCAAAGTAAAAAACAAATGTGGGGCTGTTGCATTTAGCGCAAACCAAAAAGCAAAATGAAAAAACAGGTATTTTTAAGTATAAAATCGCTTAAAAGTACCTGTTTTATATTTTATTGCATATCTAATAATGATTATAAAAGAATTATTATGCTTTTTTAGGCATTTTATTTGCCTACGCAGAATTTTGCGAAAACTTCCGACACCACGGCTTCGCTGACTTTTTTACCCGTCAGCGCAAACAGTTCACCGAGGGCACAGTCAATGCAAACACCAACAGCATCGAGCGTTTCACCGCTTTGCAAGGCAAAAATGCCCTGTTCAAGGTGTCCGACTGCGTTTGCACAACACTGTCTTTGGCGTTCGCCTGCAAGCACTTCGCCGTTGGCATCGAATGCGTTGGTTCCGAGCACTTTTGCAAGCAGGTTTGCAAAAATCTGTGCGGATTCGGGATTTTTAGCGGAAATGAAGCAAGTATAGGGGATGTATTTTTCGATTTCAGCAATTTTGAATGCACTTTCGAGGTCACTTTTGTTGATGATCGCCACAGCGGTGCGGTTTTTGCACTGTTCAAGCAGTGCGTAGTCTTCCTCATTCAGCGGCACACTGCTGTCAAACACCGCCAACAGCAAGGCGGCTTCCTGCATTTTTTCTCTTGCCATGGCAACACCGATGCCTTCGACTTCGTCATCGGTGGCACGAAGTCCCGCCGTGTCGCTCAAACGCAGAACGATTTCGCCCACGCGCACGGTTTCTTCAATGATATCGCGGGTGGTGCCTGCAATGCTCGTTACAATGGAACGCTGTCTGCCCGAAAGCAGGTTCATCAGCGTGCTTTTGCCGACATTGGGCTTGCCGCAGATGACCGCCGACACACCCTCGGTGACGGCTCTGCCGCTGTCATAACGGGCAATAAGGGTTTCCAGTTCCGCTTTTGCGGTCTGCATGGTGGCAAGAAGCGCATCATCGGACACGCTCGGCACGTCTTCATCGGGATAATCTGTCCACACTGCAAGCCCTGCCGCAGCGGTGGTCAGGCTTCCTGCAATGCGGTCAATGGCGCGGCTGACACTGCCCGACAGCGTTGCGTTTGCCGCCGCCAGTGCCTGTTCTCCCTGTGCGGAAATAACATTCATGACCGCTTCGGCTTCGGAAAGGTCCATTCTGCCGTTGAGGAATGCACGTCGGGTGAATTCCCCTGCTTCGGCGGGAACAGCCCCTGCGTTCAGCACGGCACGCAGCAGTCTTTTGGTCACAAACAGGCCGCCGTGACAGCAGATTTCGGCAACATCCTCACCCGTATAGCTGTGCGGTGCACGGTAAACAATGGCAACACCTTCGTCAAGCACGATGTCTCCGTCATGAATTTTTCCGTAAGCGGCGCGATAGCCTTTCATGGAAGACAGCGGCTTTGCACTGACCGCGGCAAACACGCGGTCGGCAATTTCCAGCGCACCCTCGCCCGAAATGCGGACGATTGCCACACCGCCTGAAGCATTAGGTGTGCAAACAGCAGCAATACAGGACATAAAATCTCTCCTAAACTATAAATTATCGAAATAGCGTTGACAAACCGCTTCTTTTTGTATATAATAAAGCCGTAGAGGCAACCGTTTAAAGCGGTTGGCGTTACGGATGTTACTTTTTCTTAACAACCGTCACTTGCCAGAGTGGCGGTTGTTGCTTTTCGTCTTAAACTTTTTAAACAAGGGACCGTAAAAACTTACAGTCCCTTGTTTTTATTCATTTTATTTATAAAGCGGGAATTTTTCGCAGATGGCGCACACTTCTTCGCGGATGGATTCTGCGCTGTTTTCGAAATCGGTTGCACAGCGGAAAATGAAGTCTGCAATGCGTTCCATTTCTGCTTCGCCGAAGCCTCTGGTGGTAACGGCAGGGGTGCCGAAACGCACACCGCTGGTAATGGTGGGCTTCTGGGGGTCATTGGGGATGGCATTCTTGTTGGCGGTGATGTAGCAAGCATCCAGGCGCTGTTCAAGTTCCTTACCCGTGACATTCAGAGAACGAAGGTCGGTCAAGATAAGGTGGTTATCCGTACCGCCCGAAACCATGTCGATGCCTTTTTCAGAGAATGCCTTTGCAAGAGTGGCGGCATTGGTGATGATCTTGTGTTGATAAGCCTTGAATTCGGGCTTGAGTGCTTCGCCGAAGCAAACAGCCTTTGCGGCAATGATGTGCATCAGCGGGCCGCCCTGCGTGCCGGGGAAAATACCCTTGTTGATTTTGGGAAGCAGTTCTTCTTTGCAGAGAATCAGACCGCCGCGGGGACCACGCAGGGTCTTGTGGGTGGTGGTGGTAACAACATCTGCATAAGGCACGGGAGAGGGATGCTCACCTGCGGCAACAAGGCCGGCGATGTGTGCCATATCGACCATGAAGAATGCGCCGATTTCCTTTGCGATTGCGGAAAGACGGGCAAAGTCGATGGTTCTTGCATAAGCGGATGCACCTGCAAGCAGAAGTTTCGGCTTGTGTTCCTTGGCAAGACGTTCAACCTCATCATAATCGATGAAGCCGTTGTCGTTGACACCGTAGGACACGAAGTTGTAATACATACCCGAAGCGTTGATCTTCATGCCGTGTGTCAGGTGTCCGCCGGCATCAAGTGCCATACCGAGCACCGTGTCACCGGGTTGCAGAAGTCCTGCATAAACGGCAAGGTTTGCCTGCGCACCCGAATGAGGCTGCACGTTGGCGGCTTCGGCTCCGAACAGTTCTTTTGCGCGTTCGATGGCAAGTTCTTCGGTCTTATCAACACATTCGCAACCGCCGTAATAGCGCTTTGCGATGTAGCCTTCGGCATATTTGTTGGTAAGCACACTGCTCATGGCGGCCATAACGGCGGGAGAAGCAATGTTTTCGGAAGCGATCAGTTCAATATTGCGGCGCTGGCGGTCGAGTTCAAGATTAACGGCAGCGGCAACAGCAGGGTCATAAGCGGCAAGATAGGCACCTGCATCAAAAAAATCTGCGTACATGTCAAATCCCCTTTTTTCTTTTATATACAATCATAGCTATTGTATCAAACATGCCCTCTTATTGCAAGCAAACAAATTTTATTTGCAAAAAAACAGCAGTTTGCACAAAAGTTTCTGCAAACTTTTGTTTTTAAAAGGACAGTGTGTGAAAAGATTTTCAACGAAAATGTATAATATTGTACATTGTGTTTAAATTTGTTTTTTGCTATAATATATAATTGTTACAATGTTACCCGCATTGCAATGTTTTTAAAAAGGCTTTTTTCAAAGCAAACGGAGGAGAAACAATGACCCGCGAACAGATCCACGCAATAACAGAACAACAGAAAAATTTTTTTACAAAGGGAGGCACAAGAGATATCGATACAAGAATCGGCTATCTCAAAAAAATAAAGAAATACATTGTTGAAAACGAAGCGGAAATAGCCGCGGCACTCAAAGCCGACCTTGGCAAAAGCCCGTATGAATCCTATCTTTGCGAAATCGCAGTGGTGCTGGCGGAAGTTAACTACATGCTCAAGCACATCCGCAAGCTGACAAAAAACAAAACCGTTATGACCCCGTTCGGACAGCAGTTGTCGCACAGCTATGTAAAACCCAAGCCTTACGGCACGGTGCTGATTATGAGCCCATGGAATTATCCGTTCATGCTCACCCTTCCGCCCCTCATTGATGCAATTTCCGCAGGCAACACCTGCGTTGTCAAAATGAGTGCCTACTCCCCCGCCACAAGCGCATATGTCAAAAAAATGCTCGAAAGCATTTTCCCCAAGGAATACGTGTCGGTCATTACAGGCGGCAGAGAAGAAAATCAGTATCTTCTGGATGAAAAATTTGACTACATCTTCTTCACGGGCAGTAAAACCGTGGGCAGACTTGTTGCCGAGAAAGCAGCAAAGACCCTCACTCCCGTCACCCTTGAGCTCGGCGGCAAAAGCCCGACCATTGTGGACGAAACCGCAAAAGTGAAAATTGCCGCAAGACGTCTTGTTTTCGGCAAGGGCTTCAATGTGGGTCAGACCTGCGTTGCGCCCGACTACGTTTATATTCACAAGGACATCAAGGACGAGTTCCTTGCCTGTGTTAAGGAAGAAATTACCCGCCAGTTCGGCGACTGCCTGCACAATGAAGACTACGGAAGTATGATCAACGACAAGCATTTCAATCGGGTCTGTGGCCTCATTGACCCTGCAAAAGTCGTCCACGGCGGCAAAAGCGACCCCACAACGCGCAAAATTCAGCTTACAATTATGGACAATGTAACCCGTGACGATGCGGTGATGCAGGAAGAAATCTTCGGTCCTGTACTTCCGTTTATTGAGTACGATGACCTCGATAAGGTCATTGCCGAAATCAACGCGCATGACAAGCCCCTTGCGCTGTACGTTTTTTCGGAAAACAAAAAAACGATTGAAAAAATCCACAACGAATGCTCCTTCGGCGGCGGCTGTGTGAACGAAACAGACATTCACGTGATCACCACTGCCATGGGCTTCGGCGGCGTGGGCGAAAGCGGCATGGGACAATACCACGGCAAATGCGGGTTTGACACCTTCACGCATTACACAAGCATTGTGGACAAGGCAACATGGATCGATCTCGGCCAGCGCTACCAGCCTTACACCAAGCTTAACATCTGGTTCTCACGCAATATGAACTTCGGTTCAACCCTGCACACCACCTTAAAAACGGATTACAAAGCCGCACCGAACTCCTTCTTTGATCTCATCGGCTTTTATATCGGCAAGAAATAACAGGTTGCAAGAAAGCCGTCCTCATATGAGGACGGCTCAGACTGTCGAAAAACCGTGTTTCGCAATCAAGCGAGACACGGTTTTCTGTCTGTATTGTTGAATATTTGGAATAAATTGAATAAAAAGACGTAAAAGTCATGAAAATCCTCGTTTTTGAACTTCCACATTGCCATTTTTTTGAGATTCATTGCAGCAAACTTAAACCGAACCCAGTTTGTTACCTGGTTCAGCCCTCGGTAGGTTGTGTACCGCATGGCGTGTTTTTCTTTGGCATCGGCAAACACTCGTTCAATTGTCTGACTTCGCATTGAGTAAGTTTCTTTTCCCAATGTTGAGTGTCTGATGTCATCTGCCATTTCTATGTAATGTTCCCAGATATGTCTGGTCACAAGCTTTTGTTTGTTTTTACTTTCCGTGCATTGGTTTATCATTGCACAGTTTGCACAATCATG
>JAFQCH010000001.1 GCA_017416485.1 Clostridia bacterium
ACCGAGCAATGGGCGGCAGAATGGTTGCAGTTATATCCTGCGGCGAATGTGCTGATAGCCACCGAGCGTGACTTTGAAAAGCAAAACCGCCGTAAGCTCTGCGCCCGTATTGCCACCGGCGATTACGATGCCGTTATTATCGGTCACAGCCAGCTCCAAAAGATACCGATGTCAAAGGAGCGACAGCAAGCCATTATCGAGCGACAAATCGAGCAGGTTATGATCGCCATTCAGCTTGCCAAAAAGGAAAAAGCCGAAAACTTTACCGTCAAGCAGATGGAACGTACCCGTAAATCCCTTGAAACAAGGCTTGAACGGCTCAACGATATTGAGCGTGATGATACCGTGACCTTTGAAGAACTCGGTGTTGACCGCTTGTTTATTGATGAGAGCCACTATTTCAAGAACCTGTTTCTTGCCACCAAAATGCGCAACGTGGGCGGTATCGCACAGACCGAAGCACAAAAGTCCTCCGACCTCTTTATGAAATGTCAGTACCTTGACGAAATCACCGAGGGTAGAGGGGTTATCTTTGCAACGGGTACGCCTATCAGCAATTCAATGGTGGAACTCTACACCATACAGCGATATTTGCAGTATGGACTACTTGATGAATTGGGACTCCAGCATTTTGATGATTGGGCGGCGAACTATGGTGAAACCACCACGACCATCGAGCTTTCCCCCGAAGGTAGCGGATACAGACCGAAAACAAGGTTTTCCAAGTTTGTCAACCTACCCGAACTAATGGCACACTTTAAGATGTGCGCCGATATTCAGACGGCGGATATGCTCAAACTCCCCGTACCCGAAGCAATATTCCACAATGAGGTTATCAAGCCCTCCGAACTGCAAAAAGAAGCCATTGCGGGACTTGCGGAACGAGCCGAAGCGGTGCGTGGCGGCAACGTCGATCCGAGCGTGGATAATATGCTCAAAATCACCAACGACGGCAGAAAGTTAGCACTTGATATGCGGCTTTTCAATCCGCTTGCACCCGACGATGAAAACGGCAAGGTTGCCACCTGCGCCCGTAACGTATTCCGTATATGGGACGAAGGCAAAGAGGAACGGACAACGCAGCTTGTGTTCTGCGATCTTTCCACCCCGAAAGGCGACGGCAGTTTTAACGTCTATGAGGATCTAAAGCAGAAACTTGTGGAGCGTGGCATCCCGGAGGAAGAAATCGCCTTTATACACGATGCCAATACCGATGCCCGTAAAAAAGAACTGTTCGCTAAGGTTCGCTCCGGTCAGGTGCGTATCCTTATGGGCAGTACCCCGAAGATGGGTGCAGGAACCAACGTGCAGGATAGGCTTGTGGCTCTCCACGACCTTGATTGTCCGTGGCGACCGAGTGACCTTGCACAGCGCCTTGGCCGTATTGTACGACAAGGCAACCGCAACAAGAAGGTAGATATTTTCCGTTACGTTACCGAAGGAACCTTTGACGCATATCTGTATCAGCTTGTAGAAAACAAGCAGAAATTCATTGCACAGATTATGACGAGCAAAGCTCCCGTCCGTATTGCATCCGACGTGGACGAAACGGCGCTGAACTATGCGGAGATCAAAGCCTTGGCAACGGGTAATCCGCTGATTATTGAGAAATGCACCCTTGATATGGAGGTCAGCAAGCTCAATATGTTAAAGGCAAGCTACCTCAATCAGAAATACGCCTTGGAGGAACTTGTACTGCGTAAGTACCCCGCAGATATGAGCGAGGTACGGGAACGTATCGCAGGCTATGAAAAGGACTTAGAGATCGCCCGTGCTCACCCGAAAATAGAGGACGGTTTTACAGGTATGGTGATTATGGGTGTGACCCATACCGAGAAAGAAACCGCAGGTAAAGCCATCATTGATGCGTGTACCCGTATGACAGACCCCGATGCCATCCCCTTGGGAGAGTATCGGGGTTTTTCTATGACCCTATCCTATGATGGGCAAGCCAACGAATACCGCATTACCCTAAAAGGTGCGCTTTCCCACACGGTTGTCTTGGGTTCGGATATTTACGGCAATATCACCCGTATGGATAACCGTATTGACGGCATTGAAGAACAACTGAAAGTGCTGAATGAAAAACTTGCGGATATTCAAACGCAGCTTGAAAATGCCCGTACCGAAATGGAGGCTCCCTTCGCCCGTGACGCGGAGCTTGCAGAGAAAACAAGGCGGCTCCAAGAACTCAACGTTCTGCTCAACTTGGATGCCAAGGATAAGACCCTTATGGCGGATGAACCGGACGAGGGTGACAAGGTTGCGCCACGCAAAAATGAATATGCAAGGTAAAGGAGGTTTTGTATGGGATATGTAACACCGGAGCAAATCGCAAAAGCAAAGGAAATGGATCTGCTGACCTACCTGCAGATATTTGAACCAACCGAGCTTGTAAAGGTCAGCCCAAACACCTACTGCACCCGTGAGCACGACAGCCTTAAAATATCCAACGGCAAATGGTGCTGGCACTCCCGTGGTATCGGCGGCAAAAATGCTCTCAAATATCTTATAGAGGTTAAAAACATTCCCTTTACCGAAGCGGTGGAGATTATAACGGGACAGACGGCAGTAATGCCGTCTGTTTCCCGTTCTCCCGCCGTAAGTCCTCCCAAACCCAAGGTACTGTTGCTGCCAAAGGTCAACCGAAGTGCAACGGTGGGTTTTAACTATCTGCGAAGCCGTGGGATTGATGCGGAGCTGATACACCATTGTATCCGCACAGGACGGTTCTATGAGAGTTATCCCCATCACAGCGCCGTGTTCGTTGGATTGGATAAGGAGAACAAGCCACGGTATGCCACCATCCGAGGTATCGGGAACGACTTTATAGGCGAAGCCAACGGAAGCGATAAACGGTATTCCTTTTCCTTTCCCGCCGAGCAAAGCGACACCTTATGTCTGTTTGAGTCCGCCGTTGACCTGCTATCGTTTGCCACCCTTTTGAAGCTCTACGGCAAGCCGTGGAACGCAGATCATCTTGTGTCCTTGGCGGGGGTATATAAACCCAAACAAGAGATACGGAACAGTTCCTTGCCCCTTGCTCTGAGTCAGTACCTTTCCGACCACCCGAATATCCGTACTGTGCATTTGTGCCTGGATAATGATATGGGCGGTCGTTTGGCGGCAGATACCTTAAAACTGTTGCTCCCCGAAAGGTACGGCGTAGAGGTCAAGGAGCGTTTTCCACCGAGGGGCAAGGATTATAACGATTACCTCTGTGACCTGCTTGGGTTACAGAGAACTACACGAAAAGCAAAGGAGAATACGACCAATGAAAGAGTATGAAGTAAACATTGTTGAAACGCTGAAAAAGACCGTAACGGTCGAAGCGGAGTCCCCGGAGGATGCCAAATACCAAGTGCAAAAGGCTTGGGGCAAAGGCGAATATATCCTTGATGCCGACGATTTTTCGGGGTTGGAATTTGAACTGTCGCCCTATCAAGTGGATATGTCCTACCGTGAAATGACCGATATTTTCCGTGCGGCGGAACGAGCCAACCAATCGGTAAATGGCTTTATCGTTTTTACTGCCGATAGCTTTGAAAAGCCGTATGAGGAAATATCCCGAACCTACGGGGTGTCGAGTAACAACAAAGCCTTTCAGGACGGAATGGGCGGTTATTCCATTTACGGCTCCTGCCTTGACGGAACAGACCCGTGCCTACGATTGGAAGGCTATATTCGAGGTGGCAACGACGGTTGGAAGATCGAGCGTTGCTATATGATGAGCGATACCTTGGAAAAGGCAAAAGCCTTGCTTCCGGAGAAGAAGGACAAAGGACGCTGATTTTATTTTCGGCAAGTAACAACGGGCGACCGAATGGGAGAACGAATATGCACTATACCAGCAAGCATCGCCTTTGGTCACCCAAACGCAGACTTGTTAGGGATAATCCCTAAAACCCTTATGAAAGCGAGTGATGTAATGAACAATCTTTTACCCTTTATAGCAGGCTACATCTGCGGCGGTGCTGCAGGTGTATTTTTTATGTGCCTATTTCAAATAAACCGCAATGAAAGAAAGGATGACGAGCAATGAGAAAACGAAACTGCCGTGTGCAGGTAAGACTTGACCGTGACGAGTATCAAGCGTTTATGAAGTCCGTAAAAAAGACGGGGTTATCCCAAGAGGTGTACCTTCGTCATCTTATCAAGGGCGAGGTTCCGAGAGAAGCACCGCCCCCGGAATTTTTTGATTTTATCCGTGAACTCCACAACGTAGGAAACAACCTTAACCAAGTGGCGCAGAAAGCCCACGTGCTGAATGTCATTGACGTAAAGCGTTATGACGAAAACTGCCGCCGTTTGGAAAAGCTCATCCGTGACGTAACGGCGGCGGTTATCCTCCCTGCAAAGAGGTGGTGATTCTATGGCAACCACCTCCATCTGGAGCGTGAAGGGTTGGCTTGGTAAATTGGTTATCTATGTAGAGAACCCTAACAAGACCACCAATCCCCAATACTACGAAAAGGCGGAGCTGACCGAGAAACAGGCACAGACACTTTTGGACGTTATCGACTATGCCGCCGATCCGAGAAAGACCGACTCTGCAATACACGATGAAAACATCGAAACCCATCAGCAGTTTGTAACGGGTATCAACTGTTTACCCGCAACTGCCCGTGATGAAATGCAGGCGGTAAAAAGACGCTTCGGAAAAGAGGACGGTGTTATAGCATACCACGGGTATCAATCCTTTGCCCCCGGAGAAGCCGACCCGAAGACAGCACACGAAATCGGGATACGGCTTGCCAAAGAATTGTGGGGCGAAAAGTATCAAGTGGTGGTTGCCACCCACCTTGATAAAGAGAACCATCTGCACAACCATTTTGTAGTCAATACCGTGTCCTTTGTTGACGGCATCCGTTACCACCGCACGGGTAAGGATTACCACGATATGCAGGTGGCATCGGATAACCTTTGCCGTGAGTACGGCTTGTCGGTGATCGAGAATATTCAGTACGGCAAATCCAAGCACTACGGCGAATGGAAAGCCGAGCAGGAGCAACGCCCAACGTGGCGAGGATTTATCAAGGCGGATATTGACGAAGCTATCCGTATGTCATTGACCGAAAGGCAGTTTTTCCGTCACTTGGAGGAAAAAGGCTATGAAATAAAAATGGGCAAGGACATATCGGTACGCCCCCAAGGAAAAGAGCGTTTTGTAAGGCTTATGCGAAACTTCGGTGAGGAATATTCCATTGAGAATATCCGCAGACGGATACTGTTGCAGTATATCCCCGAAAAACCTCTTGCAGAGCCGGAGCGTAAAACACGTCATTACCGTATGCAAGGCAGTATGAAAACCGTCCGTAAGATTACAGGCTTTCGGGCATTGTATTTTCATTACTGTTATAAACTCGGCATCTTCCCAAAGGACAGACCACAGAACCGAAAACGGCTCCATTTTCTCCTTCGGGAAGATCTACTGAAACTCAATAATATTTCACAGGAAGTAAGGTTGCTTGTGCGGCACAAAATTGATACCGCCGAGCAGCTTTCTTTATATAAAAACGGATTGGAGGTGCAAATTGAAAAACTATCCGCCGAGCGTAAGGCATTGTATAAAAAGCAACGCACCGTCAAGTGCCAAAGCGACCCTAAACTTGCCGAAGCCGTGAAGAAAGAAATCGACGGCTTGACCGAGCAGTTAAAGAACCTGCGGAGAGAGGTGCATTTGTGTGATGACATTGCCCAACGTTCCGGTGTGATAACCGAAAAACTCAAAGCCGTCCGAGAGGACGAGCAGAACCAAGGAAAGGAGAAACAGCAAAATGAACCCATCAGGCGACGCAGCTGAACAGGTAGTCCGATTAAGTCTTGAAGGTGTTGAGGTCGCTGCCAAAATTACAGGTAGCGCCGCAAAAGAGGTTGCCGCACTTTTATATGCCGCCCTCAAAAATCGAGATAAGAACAAAATCAAGGGCAAGCAAAGTCTGACCTCTATGCTCAAAAGCGGCAAGGAGCTTTCCATATTCTCCGTGAAAAACGAGGATATGAAACGCTTTGTAGCAGATGCCAAAAGGTACGGCGTAGTGTATTGCGCTCTGCGTAATACCAAGGATAACCCGTCGGGGGAATGTGAGATTATGGTACGAGCCGAGGATGCGGCGAAGATCAACCGTATCGTTGAAAACATTAAGATTGCTACCGTTACCAACGAAGAAGCAATCCGAAGCGAGGTTGAAAGCGGTATCCACGAAACTCCCACCGAGCATACTGCCCCCGAAAGAGGTGCACCGGAGCGCAGTCCCGATGACTTGCTTGTGGACGAAATGTTAGAACAGCCCAAGAAGAAACCGGAGGTAACACACCAAAACCCCCAAGCGGCGAGGACGACAAAATCCCGTCCGTCCGAGCCTTCCTCAGAACGCAGAGCGAGATCCGACGAGGGTGCAGTTAAAGCCGACCGTCCTTCCGTCCGACAGGAACTAAGGGACATTCAACGTCAGCAGCAACGGCAGGAAACGGAAGCCCGCCGCAGAGAGGAACGACCCACAAGGAGCAATTCTCAAAAACGTTCCCCTCAGCACAGGCAACCTGAGCGAAAAAAGAAACCATCTAAATCGAAAGAGAGGTAATTTATAATGGCAAACTTTGACGATATTTTGACCGCCCCCGTAGAGGAAAAGAAACATCCAAGTCCCCGCCGCCGAGCAGGAAAACGACGTATGAACTCCGATGAATGGGCGGCAAAGAAAAAAGAGGAACGTCTTGCCGCTTATGAGTTGGCGGATAAGACCACGGGCGAGATCTTCGCAGACGGAAACCGTTTTACCGAATATCTTGACCTGCAATCCCGCCTTGATCGTTATTCCGTCACCAACGTTCTGCTTGTGTTGGCTCACAACCCCAATGCAACACAGCTTCGCTCCAAGGCGAGCTGGGCGGAAGAAGGTGCATCCATCCTCCAAGATCAAAAGGCAATTCCCATCATCGAGCCGGGAGATAAATTCTACCGTGACGATGATACGAGAGGAACCTACTACAACGTGAAATGGGTCTATGACATTTCACAGACCGATGCCAAGGCAGAACCCACACCCTCCGTCAACCGTGATGAAAGGCAGTTGCTTTCGGCGCTGATCGCAAAGCGACCCGTTCCCATCGAGCTTACGGACAACATCGAAACAGGTGCGGTTTACGATGCTGCTCAAAAGAAAATCTTTGTCCGCAAAGGTATGGATGCTCCCGATATTTTCCGTAGCCTGTCCCTTGCCCTTGCCCGTGCGGAAATGGCGATTGATACCCGTAATTTCAGCAATGAAAATGCGGAGTTCAAAGCCTACTGCGCATCCTATATGCTCTGCCGTAAATACGGCATTGATGTCAGCGGATACGATTTCCGAGAGATGCCCGACGTAGGAGGTGCCGAGCCGCAGGCTATCCGTGGCGAGCTTTCCGAAATCCGTGACGTGATGCGTACAATGTCTGCCCGTATGTATAAGGCAATGGAACAGAACAAAGTGCAAAGCCGCACCGGACAGGGGCGTGATGAACGATGATGGAGCGTGAGGAAAGACGGGTCTTATCCCTTGACCAATATCAGCACGGCGTTATCGTCAACGCCCTTAACGATAAGCGAAACGACCTTATCAAAGAGAAACGCCCCACCGATATTGTTGATGAGGTCTTGCTGAAAGCACTTGACGCACCGAGAAAAAAGGTGCGTTGCAAGGATGAACGGTAAGACAAGTCCGTGGCTTTATCTGCTCGGTATTATCCCTGCCGTATGGTTGGGTCTGCTGATCGCTCCTGCGGTCAGCGGCGGTTTAATGGAGATTGTCACACAGTTTCCGATAATGATGGAAAATCCATTGAAAATAACGTGGTGCGAGGACAGTTTGGCGACTGTCCTCGTTTTCATTTTCGCTTATGCAATGGGTATCGGCATATATATCTCCACCAAACGAACCTATCGCCGTGGCGAGGAACACGGCTCGGCTAAATGGGGCATTGTCGAGCGCATCAACAAAAAGTACCGAGCAAAAGAGCCGAAACCCAATAAGATCTTAACACAAAACATCCGTATTGGTCTGAATGGCAAGAAACACCGCCGCAACCTTAACACGGTAGTCGTGGGTGGTAGCGGTGCGGGTAAAACCCGTTTCTATGCCAAGCCTTGCATTTATGAAAGCATCACCGCAGGCAAAGATGGCGAGTTTTGCTCCTTTGTCTGCCTTGACCCCAAGGGCGAATTGCTCCGTGACTCCGGTAATCTCCTTAAAGAGTGCGGTTATGAGATACGCATACTTGATCTTATCAATATGCCGAAAAGCCATTGTTATAACCCGTTTGTATATCTGCGGGACGATGACGACGTGCAGCAGCTTGTAACCAACCTGTTTAAGAGTACCACGCCGAAAGGCACACACAGCAACGACCCCTTTTGGGATCAGATGGCGGAGGTTCTGCTGAAAGCATTGGTGTTTTATCTGTTCCACGAAGCACCACCGGAGGAACAGAACTTCCCGATGGTAATGGAAATGCTGAGAGCCGGTGACGTGCGTGAGGATGACCCGTCCTACGAGTCCCCCCTGGATATTCTGTTTCAGCGTTTGGAAATGGACAATCCCGACCACATTGCGGTGAAGTATTACAAGGACTACCGCAATGGTGCAGCAAAAACCATTAAATCCATTCAAATCACCTTGGCGGCAAGACTTGAAAAGTTTAACTTAACGTCGCTTATCGGTCTTACCTCCACCGACGAATTGGACTTGGCATCCCTCGGAGAGAAAAAGGTAGCGTTATTCGCCCTTATCTCCGACCGTGACAAATCCTACAACTTCCTTGTATCCATTCTTTACACCCAGCTTTTTCAAATGCTGTTTGATACGGCGGAAAACAAGTACGGCGGTTCGCTCCCCGTACCCGTGCATTTTTTGATGGATGAGTTTGCCAACGTGTCGCTCCCCGATGACTTTGAAAACATCCTTTCAACGATGCGTTCCCGTAACGTGTTTGTATCTATCATTTTGCAGAATATCGCACAGCTCAAAGCCCTGTTTGAAAAACAATGGGAGTCCATCTTGGGCAACTGTGACGAGTTTTTGTATCTCGGCGGTAACGAGCAGAGCACCCACAAGTACGTGTCGGAATTGCTCGGCAAGTCCACCATTGATACCAACACCTACGGCAAGTCCACGGGTCATAGCGGTAATTACAGCACTAACTATCAAAACACGGGACGAGAGCTGCTGACCCCCGACGAGGTGCGTATGCTCGACAACTCTAAAGCCTTGTTGTTTATCCGAGGGGAACGCCCCGTGATGGATGATAAATTCGATATTTTGAAGCATCCCGGCGTACACCTTACTCCCGATGGCGGCGGCAAGGTGTACGTTCACGGCACGACCGAACACGCCGTTGCCGGCATTACAAACATCGTGGTGAAAAAGAAGGACAATATCGTGTCGCAAAAATATGAAGCGACCGACCCCGTAACCCATTATGAACTTCTTTCCAACGAGGAATTAGAAGCTATATTTTTATCAAATCAGGAGGAATAGTCTTATGAAAAAGTCTATTAAGAAAACCAATGAAACCCGTCCTCTGCCTATGGGCAAAAAGACCCGCAGAGCATTTACCACCTATGTCTGCCTTGTGTTGACGGTGTTTATGGTTAGCACCATGTCCGTGACCGCATTTGCGGCCACCAATGACCCGCTGACCGTAATCGACAATCTCTCAACCTTTATTTTCGGTCTTATCCGAGCCGTGGGTATTATCCTGCTCGGTTGGGGTATTGTGCAGATCGGTATCTCCCTCAAGAGCCACGACCCTTCGCAGAGAGCAAACGGCTTTTTGACCTTGGCTGGCGGCGTTATCATCACCTTTGCCAAGGAGATCCTTGATCTTATTATTGCTTGACGTAGAGAACGGACGGGGCGGCGCTCACCGCCCCGTTCTGACTACTGAAAGGAGGAACCTAAATGAGTGATAATTGGGTCGTACAAAACCTCGAAAATGCACTCGAAACTTGGAACGAAAAATTAGCGGAAATATGGACGCTTATCACACAATCGCCCGAACAGTTTAAGGGTGGAACGATATGGAACGTAGTCAAAGATATACACGGCGCAGTACAAGCAATCGGTCTTGGCCTGCTTGTGTTGTTCTTTGTTGTTGGCGTAATGAAAACCTGCGGCAGTTTTGCGGAAGTGAAAAAACCGGAGGTTGCCCTAAAACTCTTTATCCGCTTTGCCATTGCAAAAGGCGTTGTCACCTACGGTTTGGAGCTGATGATAGCACTCTTTAATATCGTGCAGGGTCTTATTTCAAGCATTATGACCGCCGCAGGTATGGGAACGGCTACACGGACGGTATTGCCGTCCACCATCGTAACGGCAATCGAAGATTGCGGATTTTTTGAGAGTATTCCGCTATGGGCGGTTACGCTTATCGGCGGTCTGTTCATTACGATTTTGTCTTTTATTATGATTCTGACCGTGTACGGTCGTTTCTTTAAGCTGTATATCTACACGGCGATTGCTCCCGTTCCTCTATCCACCTTTGCAGGTGAGCCAAGCCAACAGGTCGGCAAATCCTTCATCAAGTCTTATGCTGCCGTTTGCTTGGAGGGTGCGGTTATCGTTCTTGCGTGTATCATCTTTTCGCTGTTTGCCGCATCACCGCCAACGGTTGACCCCAATGCTGCGGCGGTATCTATGGTGTGGAGTTATATCGGAGAGCTGATATTCAACCTGCTTGTGCTTGTAGGCACGGTGAAGATGTCCGATAGAGTTGTCCGTGAAATGATGGGTCTATAAGAGGTGCAGTATGACAAACACAGAATTATTTGCAAAGCCGATAGAAGAAATCAAGCACGACCCGTTTTTCAGAGTTGATAACTTCAAGGATGAAAAATGGTACGGCGACCTTAAAATGTTTCTTTCCATCGGGATATGTGCAACGACCAAAAGAAAGTCCGATGAAATGCAAAAAGCATTAAAGGTGTTGGGTTATTCCTCACATACGCAGGAAAAGGACGGAAAGCTGTTCCTGCTCCCCGGTGCAGAGCGTCCCCGAACACCTCAAAGAGATCTTGAAAGATAGGAGGAATTATTTTGGAAGTTAAGATCAATAAAGAAATCCGTGAGTACACGGAGAATATGTTTTTTGGATTGTCGCTTAGACAATTCATTTTTTCAGTTGTTGCCTGCGGTGTAGCCGTGGGCATTTATTTTGGACTGCGTAACATCCTCGGCACAGAAACGGTGTCTTGGGTGTGCATCCTCGGTGCGGCTCCCTTTGCCATTATGGGCTTTGTGAAATACCACGGTATGACGGCGGAGCAGTTTGCGTGGGCGTGGATAAAGTCAGAGCTTTTACTGCCCAAGCGGTTAGTATTCCGTCCCACAAATCTCTACTACGAGTCCCTGCAGGAGCAGTACGCAGTTAAGGAAAAGGAGGTATTGAAAGGCAATGATTAAAGCCTTGCAAAACATTATGAAGCAAGACAAGGAGAAATTCAAAGTGCCGAAGGGTGTCCAGGATGCCATTCCGGTACGCACCATTTGGAAAAACGGCATTTTCCTTGTCGGTAATAACAAGTACAGCAAAACCTTTCAGTTTACCGATATAAACTACGGCACGGCAAGCGACGAGGACAAGAAAACAATGTTTCTTGCTTATAGCGAGCTGCTTAATTCCTTTGACAGCAATGCTACCACCAAGATTACCATTGTGACCCGTAAACTGAACCGCCGTGACTTTGAAAGGAACATCTTAATTCCCGAAAAGAAAGACGGTCTTGACCGTCTGCGCCGTGAGTATAACGATATGCTGATGGATATTGCATCGGGATCTTCCTGTATGATACGAGATATGTATATCACCGTGTCAGCAGTACGAAAGAGCTATGAGGATGCAAAGAATTACTTTGCCCGTGTCGGCTCGGAAATGTCTATGCACCTGTCCCGCCTTGGTTCCCGTTGCAAAGAACTTGATGCAGATGACCGCTTGCGTATTCTCCACGGCTTTTACCGTCACGGTGAAGAAGCGGACTATTGCTTTGATCTTCAGCAGAGTATGAAAAAGGGTCATAGCTTTAAGGATTATATCTGTCCCGACAGTATGGAATTTGAAAGCGACCATTTTAAGGTCGGTGAACGCTATGGGCGTGTGATGTATCTCAAAGATTATGCGTCCTTTATCAAGGATGATTTTATCTCCGAACTGTGCAGTATCGACCGTCCTATCATTATGTCGGTGGACGTGATACCCGTTCCTACCGATGAAGCGGTGCGTGAGGGCGAAAGCCGCCTTTTAGGTGTAGAGCGTAACGTGGTGGACTTTCTGCGAAAGCAGCAGAACAATAACAATTTCTCCGGCACAATTCCGTATGATCTTGAAAAGCAACGTGCGGAAATCAAGGAGTTTTTGGATGACCTTACGAGCCGTGACCAGCGTATGATGTTTGCCAATCTGACCTACGTTCACACGGCAGATACCAAGGAGCAGCTTGACAGTGATACCGAAAACGTGCAGACTTTCGCTCGTCAGCGTATGTGCCAAATGGCAACGCTGAAATTCCAACAGCTTGACGGACTCAACACAGCTTTGCCCATCGGTGTACGCAAGATCGACGCTATGCGAACCCTAACCACCGAAAGCTTGGCGGTGCTGATGCCATTCCGTGTGCAGGAAATTATGGACGCAGGCGGTATCTTCTACGGTGTCAATGCTATCTCCGGTAATCTTATTCTTTGCAATAAATCCAATCTTCTCAATCAGTCGGCATTTATCCTCGGCGTTCCCGGTAGTGGTAAATCTTTCTCGGTAAAAGAATTGATTGTCTTTATTGCACTTGCTACGGGTGACGATATTTTGGTCTGCGACCCCGAAGGTGAATATCAGAACTTGATGCGTGTGCTCGGTGCTGAGATTATTAAGATCTCCGCAGGCAGTCCCCATCATATCAATGCTATGGATATGGTGGAGGGATACGGCGACGGCAGTAATCCCGTTATCGACAAGTCGGAATTTGTGCTGTCCCTGTTTGAACAGCTTGACCCAAGGGGCATTGATCCTCACGAAAAGTCCATTATCGACCGTTGTGTGGATGCGGTGTACCGTGAATATAAAAAAGGCGGTGCGGTGCCTACGCTCCGTGTTCTTCGTAAAAAACTCTTGGCACAGCCGGAGGAAGAAGCACAGCGCCTTGCCCTTTCATTGGAACTGTTTACTTCGGGCAGCTTGAACGCCTTTGCCCACGAAACCAACGTTGACACGCAAAATCGTATGGTCGTTTACGACATTCACGATTTAGGCCGTCAGCTTAAAACAATGGGTCTGCTCGTTATCACAGATGCAATGCTTAACCGTGTTACCGAGAACTGGCGCAAAGGAAAACGCACCCACGTTATTGTGGATGAGTTTCATGTGGTGTTTGAAAATGAACATTCCGCAGAGTTTTTCTCATCTGCTTGGCGTCGTTTCCGTAAGCGTAACGCATACCCGACCGCCATCACGCAGAACGTGGAATATTTGCTGGACTCCGTTGAAGCGAGCACAATGCTCTCCAACAGCGAGTTTATCGTAATGCTCAACCAAGCGGCAAGCGACCGTGAGAAATTGGCTGACAAGCTCAATATTTCCGAGGAACAGTTGGGATATATCACCAACGCCGAAGCAGGTTGCGGTCTTATCCGCTATGGTAGTGCGCTCGTTCCGTTCAAAAACAGATTTCCGAAGAACACCGAGTTATACAGGCTGATGACCACCAAACCCGGTGAGAATTTATAAGGAGGCAATATAAATGGATATAAACGAAACAAAACTCTCCGAAATTCCTGAAATTAAAGAACTGTTAAAGGTGTTGTCAGACAATGGCTTACTAAAGGAAGAAAACAATGTCAAACACCTTGTTTCGTATATCGAGGATATGGAAAACAAGATACTTGATATGACCATTGAATTGAGAGCAATGCACGATGAGGTCGGCAAAATCCGTGACAGTACCCTCCGTGCAAGATGTACGCAGCTTATCACGGCGGCAAGTGAGAAGATCCAACAGGCAAGCCAAATGGTGGTGTCCTGCAAGAACAATCTTATTAAGTCTGCGAAAGATGCCCTCCGAGCCTTCAAGGAAAAAGGCAAGGACGCACTTGTTACCGCCGTAAACGCTATGAAAATCCCGTCTGCCCTTGATATGCTCAAAAACGGTTTTCACCGTGCGGCAGAGTCCCTGGGCAAGAGTGTTTCCAACCTTGAAACCGTCCGTAATGAATTGCACGACGTAGGAACGCACCTTAAAAATGCGGGTCGTGCGCTCATCGGCAAGCCGATTAAGGAAAACGAGGAACTGAAAGCAGATAAGGGCATTTTGGCAAAGCTCCAAATCTTTTTGCAAAAGACGGCGGAGAAATTCACCGGTATGGAGCATAGTGCCGAGGAAAAGTCCAAGTCCTTGCGTGACAGTTATGAGGAACGAAAATCGGTCAAGTCCGATCTTAAACGGCTCAAAGCAGAAAGCAAAGCCAAGGATGCTCCCAAGATTACTGAGCAGGCAAGATAAGGAGGTAACCGCCTATGGCAGACATTAAAACAAGGGATGTTGTAAAAGGAACGGTCAAGGCCCTTGACCGTTCCGCCGTTGCGACCGAGCGTATGAAGTCTGCCACCGTCAGAACCAAGGATGCCGCCGAGCAGAGCGTAAACGGCAATGAGGTCAGCGCACAGGAATACGGAGCCAACCGTGTAGAATCGGCGGTAGAAATTGCTACCGCCGAGGGCGTTCACCAATTTAACAAACGAGGTAAAAACGGTATTCGTGATGCCAAGCGCAATGTAGAAAAGGTCAAAGAGAATTATAACAAGCTCAAAGACCTGAAAAAGACCAACAAGCCGAAAAAAGCGGCAAGCAAAACTGCAAAGGCGGCAAAGAACACCACTCAGCAGACGGCAAAGACGGTCAAGGCTACGGGCAAAGGCACGGTCAAAACCGCACAAGCCGCAGGTAAAGGTACGGTCAAGACGGCTCAGAATACCGTCAAGACCGCAAAAGCCACAGGCAAAGTTGCTGTTAAAACGGCGCAGACAACCGCAAAGGCGGCAAAGGTTACTGCCCAAGCCACGGCAAAAGCCGCAAAAGCGGCGGCTGCTGCGGCGAAAGCGGCAGTTAAAGCAACCATCGTTGCTATCAAGGTTGCGGTCAAAGCCATTGTTGCCGCTGTTAAGTTGGCAATAGCGGCAGTTAAGGCAATAGCCGCCGCTATTGCTGCAGGTGGTTGGGTTGCGGTGGTCGTTATCATTGTTATATGCTTGATTGCCCTTATCGTCGGTTCTTGCTTCGGCATTTTCTTTTCAAGTGAGGACACAGGTAGCGGTCAGTCTATGCAAACGGTAGTACAGGAAATAAACACCGAGTACCAAACACAAATCGAAACCACCAAAAATAATATCACCTACGATGTTTTGGAAATGTCCGGCTCCCGTGCGGTATGGGCAGAGGTGTTGTCGGTATATGCGGTAAAAACAACTACCGACCCCGACAATGCCCAAGAGGTTGCTACGATGGATGACTCTAAAAAAGCAATCCTAAAGGATATATTTTGGCAGATGAACGCCATATCCTCCCGCACCGAAACCAAGACCGAAACGGTGATAACCGAAACCGATGACGGTCACGGAAATATCGTGCAGACCGAAACGACAGTAACCCGCACCTATCTGTATATTACCGTAACCCATAAGACCGCCGACGAAATGGCAACACAGTTTGGCTTTAACGCCGACCAAAAGAAGCAGCTTAATGAGTTGCTTTCCGAGGATAACAAATCCTTGTGGGCGGCGGTGCTCTACGGCATCAGCACAAGCGATACGCAGATCGTGTCCGTGGCACTTTCCCAAATCGGTGAAGTGGGCGGTCAACCGTATTGGAGTTGGTACGGCTTCGGCTCCCGTGTGGAGTGGTGCGCCTGCTTTGTTTCTTGGTGTGCCAACGAGTGCGGATATATTGATGACGGTATCATTCCCAAATACGCAGGATGCGTAAACGGTGTGGATTGGTTCAAAGACCGTGGTCAATGGCTTGACGGCTCAGCCGAGCCGGTGGCAGGTATGATTATATTCTTCGATTGGGACTCTCCCGATGGCACGTCGGGTCCGCAGGACGGACTTTCCGACCATACGGGCATCGTTCAAAAAGTGGAGAACGGAAAGGTCTATACCGTAGAGGGTAATTCCGGTGATAGTGTTCGCACAAGAGAATACGCCATCGGGCATTACGAAATCCTCGGTTACGGTATCCCCGCATATTAAAAAAGATGCCGCCCTCACGGGTGGCATCTTTGGGTTACATATTTACTTGTTGGTCAAGCCTTTTACGAGATTGGCGATATTCTCAAGCTGAGCGTCATCTAACTTTTTAAGGTCACTAATAATTGCATCGAGCTTGGTGGGGTTTTTGGTATCGAGATCGAAAAACTCGCTTACCGAAATTCCCAAGTAATCGCAGATATAGAATACACCCGGTAAGGATGGCAAAGACTTTCCCGACTCAATATTGTTAATATAGCCGGGGTTCTGTCCAATCGCTAAACTCATTTCCCGTGCGGATACATTTTTCTTTTCTCGCAGTTGTGCCAACCGCAAAGCAAAATCCTTTTCGTCCATAATCTCACCGCCTTTGTTATATTGTAACCCATACGGGCGGTAAAACTATTGGATGTCAGACGGCAAAGGTGTTGCAATATTGGTTTATATATGTTATAATAGCAAAAATAACGGAAACAAACCTATAACCGATCCCAAATGACCGCTATACACACATATTTTTCGGTGTCCGCCTTGCGGTGAGGTATATCCAATCCCTTTGCGGTGTAAGTCCGTTGGTTCCGTTGGAGCTAATTAAAGAGATAGCCGAGTCATTGCAGGATAACCCATCGGACGTATCGGTTCGGTGGGTATTTTTTTAGGAGTGGTGTGATGCTTGATATTTACACGGTGGCGCTTTTCGGACACCGATATATTGACAATCCGTTCAGGATAGAAGATCGGCTGGAAGAAGAAATCCGCCGTCTGCTTTCGGAACACGAATACGTAGACTTCCTCGTAGGGCGTGACGGCGAGTTCGATCAGTTTGCATCCTCCGCCGTGCTTCGAGTCAGAAAGCAATATAGGGATGACAACAGCTCCCTTATTCTTGTGTTGCCGTATGCGAGAGCCGAGTATCTGAATAACGAGGAATCCTATCACGACTATTACAGCGATGTGGAAATTTCCTATGCCGCATCGGTGGCTCACCCAAAAGCCGCCATCCAAATCCGAAATCGTGAAATGGTTGACCGAGCCGACCTTATTCTCTGTTGTATCGAGCGAGAGAAGGGCGGCGCTTGGCAGACGGTACAGTATGCCATCAAGCAAGATAAATCAGTAATTAACCTTGCTAAAGATAAAGACGATTAAGGTGGTGAAAACGAATGACATCAAAAACGAAGAAGATTATAAAACAAATAGCTACGGAACACGGAGTTACACCGGAGCAAGTAGAAGCGGATATGCGTGAAGCCATCCGAGCAGGTATGGCATCAACCGATCCTCACGCACAAGCATTGTGGAAACAGATAGCACCGGACGGCAAAGAGCCGAGTATTGAACAATTTTTAGAGTTTGTTTCGGGCAGAGTAAAATCAAAAATGAATTGATATGGAGCAGAGATAACGGCATATTTTGCTTTATCTCTGCTCCTTTAATATCTGAAACATTTGTAAACTTGACAAATACCGTAGAAATTTGAAACAATTTGTGATATAATATAATTTTAGAAGTAAAACGCAAAGGAGATGTCGCTATGCCCAAAATCTTAATTGTGGAAGATGATGCGGATATTGTAGAAAACCTGTCCGTCTTGTTACAGGATGAAGGGTTCTCTTTTTGCCACGCTCCCGACACGAAAGGTGCTTTGGATTTATTGCATACAGAAAACATAGATCTTGTGCTTCTTGACATTACCCTCTCCGATGGGAATGGATATTCGGTGTGTACCGCTGTCAAACGCTTGACAAATGCTCCGGTTATTTTCCTTACCGCTATGACAGATGAATCCAGTATTATTACGGGTTTTCAACTTGGCGCTGACGATTATATCACAAAACCATTTAAGCCGATGGAACTGATTTGTCGTGTGCGTAATGCTTTGAGAAAAAGTGGTAAAGTGCCGTCTGTATTTCAAGTTGAAGATTTGCACATTGACGCTACGAAAGGTATTGTAATCAAAGCAGGAACGGAACTTACACTTTCCGCTTTGGAATACAGATTACTTCTTGTTTTTCTTAATCATTTTGGGGAAACACTTTCACGCAGAGATGTGTTGCACGAAATATGGGATATTGCCGGCGACTATGTAAACGACAACACCTTGACTGTGTATATTAAACGGCTTCGTGATAAAATAGAAACAGATCCTGCCAATCCCGTAATCTTAAAGACTGTGCGTGGGGTTGGCTATAAAGTGGGTGATTGATATGAATTTGTTTAGAAATAAGGAAGTTAAGTTGTTCCTATTTCTCTATCTGCTTTTTGCCGTTGTCGCATCTGTTGTTGCAGCGTTAATAAGTATCTGGGCAGTAGTTTTAGTAGTCGTTATCTGTGTAGTCAGTTTTCTGCTCTTTATGCTCTTTACAAGAAAACGCTATCAGGCTATTTCAAATCTAAGTAGCCAGGTTGATAGCATTTTGCACGGAGAATACAATGTTAATCTTATTCCGGATGAAGAAGGAGAAATTGCTGTTCTCAGTAGTGAACTGAGTAAAATGACTTTGCGCCTTCGAGATCAAGCTGACCGTTTAGAGAAGGACAAGCGTTATTTGAGCGATTCTCTTGCAGATATTTCTCATCAATTACGCACTCCGCTAACATCCATTCGTATGATTGTTTCTCGTCTTGATAACGAAAATCAGAGCATCGAGCAACAAGAGAGTATTAGAAAAGTGGATACATTGTTA
>JAFQCH010000011.1 GCA_017416485.1 Clostridia bacterium
ATCAATAAATATTTTATATTATCGGTTGCCAGTATATAAATTTACCTTCAAACAACACTTTGTTTGCCATGGTGCTTCGCACTTAAGAAAACCCCCGGCGAGGGTTTTCTTAACAACTTTCCTGCGCTTTCTGACGCATAAGGAATTCCGCTCGTTGCGACGAGCGGCAAGGGCGCTGCCCCTTGACCCCGCAAGTTTTTGAAAAAACTTGACCAAAACTTTTAATAATTGACAATCAACCAAAATTCCTGCAAATCAAACTCCCCGACAAACCGCAATTTACATCACACGCTTCCCCCTTTTTTATACAACATGCAAAACCGCCCCGGTTCCTTTCGGAATCGGGGCGGCTGCGCTATTTAGTTTGCTTGTTCACTTTTCGTAAACGATTTAGCTGAACAGGTTCTTGAACCAGTCGGCGATCTTCTGGAAGAATTCAATGATCTTCTGCCAGAAGGAGATCTGACCATTACCGGCGATACCGGGATTCGGATCCATCGGATCGGGGTTAACGATATCTTCAATTTCATTCTTTTCGACGAAGCCGTTGAGGTCGTTCCAAAGACCGCTGAGGGTATCGTCCTTACTGTTCTTGAACAGATCGCACAGGAACAGGAAGTTGTCATTGGTGTCATCCAGCCAGTTCAGGGTTTCCTTACCTGCATGGTACAGAGCGTAGAAGATGTAGTAGATGGTATACAGCATCTTATCAATACCGTCTGCAGTGGATCCCATATCCTTAAGGTTGTCAAGGAGAGCACAGATGAACTTGAATGCGTCTTCATTTACGGAATCCTTCAGCATCAGCTTGATGGCAGTGATGTTGTCGCCAAGCGTTGCGAAGGTGAGAACGAAGCGGAGAAGGACGGTGATCATGTCGCCTCTGTCTGCGGATTCGTCGTTATACTTCATAGTATAAGCGATCTGACCGTTCTTAGACTGGAAGGAAACGATTTCACCATGCGTGAACTCAAGAATTGCATTGTATGCAGGTCTTGCGATGCTCATGCCGAGGTCTTCTTCAACACTGCTGAGAGCAAGTTCAAGAATGCCTGCGAAGTCGAGTGTTCCGAGATCCGGGATACCGACAAGTTCATAAGCATTGACATCACCAAGCAACGGCTGGAGTGCATCCAGAACACCGAATACACCGTGCAGCAGGTTCTTGACTACAGTATCAACACCGTTGGAGTTGATGAAGTAGATCAATGCGGGCAGGAGTTCAAGCAGTTCCATAGCCGGATCTGCTGCGAAGTCAGAAAGTCTTGCAGCGATCGGTCTGAGGATATTGCCGATCATGTTTGCGGGATCAGCTTCAGCTGCTGCGTAGTACTCTTCGGGAGTCAGGATACTGTCAGCCGGGCAACCGAGAGCTTCGAGCAGCGGGATCAGAGCGTAGGCATAACCTTCACCACCAAGAAGGGTGATTGCATCGTAACCTTCGTGGTCATAGAAGAAGGACAGCGGTTCGTTGCACAGCAACCATGCAAGCAACGGAGTGAGAGGTTCAAGAATGCCGGAAAGAGCATTGATGAAGCTTTCGGTGTCGCCCTTTTCTACGGTGTAAACCGTGTAGCTGGAGCCGTTATACTGAGCAGCTTCTTCTGCAGTGGAAACAATTCTGATGTTTCCAAGCTGAGTAAGGTCTACACCAAGAAGTTCTTTGACGAGGCCGAGGATGTAACCGTCGGGATCGATATCTTTGATGCTGTCAAGCAGGCCGACAAGTGCATCGAGGATGGAGTTGCCGATGTCTGCAGTGTACAGATATTCGTTGAGCAGTTCGTTGAGGAGTTCTTCAAGGCTGTCGAAGGTCATGCCGTCGATCAGGCTTTCAATACCCAACAAGCGGATCCATGTGTCAACAAATTCATCGAAGTGGGTTACGATGTCGTTTGCCATTTCCTTTGTGAAGTACTTACCGTATGCAGTTTCGAACAGGAGCGAGTTCTTAGCAGGAGCGAAGATAAGTCCCGTATCGGCATATTCCCAATACAGCCAATCGAACTGCTGCATTTCGAACTCTTCAAGATGAAGGACTGCATAGATTGCTTCCCAAGCACCTTCGCCGATCAGTTCATTGATTGCTTCACGGTTGCCTTCGAAGTTGATTACGTCAACAAGGAGACCAACGATGATTGCAAGCAGGTCTGCACGGTCTTCAGGCACTGCACCGCCGACTTCGTAGTCGGTGCTGGTTGCCGGGAATACCATTCTGTAGGCGGTGGAGGTGTTAGCGGAAGTGTACTTTTCGATGATACCAAGATAGAAGTCATCGATTTCAACAGGATGTGACTCGTCATAGACTGCTGCACTGATGTTAAGGCCGGTGAAGTGTTCAATCAGATAGAAGACATCCTGCAGGCTGAAGTTTTCGATGCTGAAGTATTCGTTTTCGATACCAATCAGATCGGCGATCAGACCGTCAACAGAGAGATCCTGACCGATTGCACCAAGCAAGCCGTAGACAGAACCAAGCAGGTTCTTGAGCAGTGCGGAGATGGTGCCGGCGTTGATGTTGTACAGCAGGTTCGGGATGATGTTGAGTACTTCGTCGATCGGGTCTGCAATGATTTCGTCGATTCTGTTCATCAGTGCGGTGAGCAGCTGCGGCAGAACAACAGCGGTGTTGAACTCGCCGTTTACGTCGGAGCTTACAGTGCCCATGTCAACGAAGAGGATTTCGAGTACCGGTACAAGGCCTGCCATGAAGCCTTCTGCACCGACAAGGCTGATGAGGTCATCCTGACCCTTATCAGCATCCTTGCTGTCGACGAAGAATGCGATTTCGCCGCCGAACAGGAGCCAGTCAAGGATTTCGTAGGTGGGTTCGAGCATCATGCAGATAGCATCAACAAAGTCGGTTCTGTCTGCAATTGCATAGGTCTTGACACCGTTTGCTTCGGTGTAATACAGGTCGTGAGCTCTGTCGGTCTGATAGCTTGCGCTTGCATCGTAATCAGCGTAACGCATCTTCGAGAAGGAAGACAGGTCAACACCGAGCAGGATGCCGATGAGATCGACAAGAGATTCACCAAGCTGGCCGATGAGGTCTGCAAGCATGACTGCGAGGTCATCCAGCATTGCTGCTGTGTACAGATCTTCGTCCGGGTTGAAGAAGCCGAGAATCAGATCGCTGAGAGTCTGCTGATCTTCCGCATCGGAATTGATGATGCCGAATACCATTTCAACGATTGCATCGATGTTTTCGAAGATGTATTCAGAGGTTTCTTCGGTCCAGTTGTTGCCGTATTCGAGGTAGTGGATGAAGCGGTCTGCAGGCAGCTTGATATCGCCAAGTTCAAACTTGTCGTCTTCGGCAAGGCCGGCATTGAGTTCATCAATGTTTTCTTCGGTTACAACCGTGCCTTCCATGTAGTTCCAGTTGATCATCGAATAGGTGATGACTGCATCGGATACAAGGTAGTTGACGATTGCTGTGATCATGCCGTCGGTACCGACCATGTCATCGAGCACCTTAGCGTTGTCGCCATACAGCAGAACTTCAATCAGGAAGCTGAGCAGGATGGTGAGCATATCGCCGGCATCTTCGTCTGCAGAGTAGCTCATTCTGAATGCTTCGAAGTCGCTTACGGTGTCGTAAGCCTTAATCTGACCAAGGTAGAATCTGTCGATCTTCAGGTAGCCGACAACATCAGTGATTTCAAGACCGGTGAGAGCTTCAACGATATTGAATACTGCAACAAGGTCAGTATTTTCAAGGTCGATCTCAAGTCCGGTATCATCAAGCAGGCTGCCGATGAGCTTGTTGAGGTCGAGAGTTGCAAGGGTTTCTTCATCGATACCGAGTGCGGGACCATTTTCCTGAACCACTGCAAGTGCGTTGTAAACAGATGCAAGGGTGTTCAGAATTGCAACGGACAGACCGTTGGAGTTGATGAAGTACAGAAGGTTCGGAAGCAGAGCAACGATATTGTCGATCGGGTCAGCCAACAGTTCGCTGATTCTTGCTGCCAGAGCAGTAAGAAGTGCATGGAGCGTTGCGGTTGCATCAATGTTGCCCTTGTTGTCGTAAGCGACACGCGGAGCCTTGACGCCGAGTGCTTCAAGAAGAAGTGCAAGACCGTTGGAGTAACCGTCGGCACCTGCGATAACCAGAAGGTCATCTGCAACGCCGTCGCCGTTTTCATCTGTGTTGTTGTGATGGAAGAAGGAATAGCTTCCGCCGAACAACAGCCAGCTGAGAACGTTTTCGATCGGTTTGACGATTGCGCACAAGCCGTTGATGAAGTCTGCTTCTGCAAATTCATCACGGATGATGTAGTACTTCGCATCGCCTTCCGTGTAGTAAAGACCGAATTCATCGGAATCGTCGTACTTTTCGTTTGCTTCATCCTTGGACATGCCGACGAAGTGCATGTTTGCATAGCCGGTAAGGTCTACGCCGAGCACCATGCCGATGATGTCTACAAGGCTCTTATCAAGGCTTTCAAGCAGGCCGGGGATTGCAGTGGTGATGGATTCAAGGTATTCAGCCTTATAGATGGTGAAGTCTTCACCGAGGAGCATACCGATGAGATCAACATCGCCTGCATCTTCGCCGTTGACGAGCTTCATAATGTCAGCAACGATGGAATCGATGTTGCTTGCAAGGAACTGTGCTTTCTGCTCAGTCCACATGTTCTGGGTATAAGTGTTGAAGTAGTTGATGTAGCGGTCGGGCAGAAGGATTTCATCATAGATGCCGTCCTTCGGCTCGCTGTTATCCACATAACCTGCATCCTTATTTTCGCTGGTGTCATGCATGTAGTTCCAGTTGAAGTCGACATATTCGATATCGAAGTTGCCGAGGGATTCAACGAGGGCTACGATCATGGCGACCATGCCGTCGGTACCAAGCAGGTTATCGAGTGCCAGTGCGTTGGTATCGTACAGAACAACTTCAAGCAGGAAGCTGAGAAGGATGGTGATGAAGTCTGCTCTGTCTTCAACAAGAGTCTGTGCATAGTCACCGGCTTTGCCGTCTGCCTTGCCGAGAAGCATCTTGAATGCAGGAGCATCACCAACAGAGTCATACTGTTCAACATGGCCCATGTAGAAGTTTCTGATCTTGCTCTGGGTTTCGCCGGTCTTCGGATCAATATATTCGAAGATATCGGTGATTTCCATACCGAGGAAGTATTCGAGAACTTCAACCAGAGTCAGCAGGTTGGTGTTTTCAATGTCAAGTTTGACATCGGGTTCACCGTCGCCGTCCTTGTCTTCAAACAGACCGCTGAGCAGTTCGTTGAGGTCAAGATCGACAAGACCGCTGGAGTTGAGCAGGTTGACGATGTTGTATGCAGCAGCAAGGAAGTTGATGAGTGCTGCAGACAGACCGTTTGCATTGATGAAGTACAGGAGATTTACGATCAGGGCAAGAGCCTTGTCGATGACTTCTTCAAGAGATCCGTTGAGAATTTCATCGATGAAGACAACAACAGAGGTGAGGATTGCCTTGAACTTTTCTTCGGTGGTTTCAAGCTCGCTGATATCAGCAGCCTTCACACCGAGTGCTTCGAGGATGAGTGCAAGACCGTTGGTGTAGCCGTCTGCACCGGCAAGAACGATCATTTCGACCGGTTTGCCTTCCTTGAGCTGGTTGTAGTAGAAGAATCCGTAAGATTCGCCGAACAGCAGCCATGCAAGCAGGCCTTCAACAGGCTGCAGCACTTCGTACAGGTAGTTAATGAATGCTGCGCTGTCGCCGTCTTCGAATTCGAAGGGTTCGGTCATCTTATCATAAGCAGCGAGGTCAACGCCGAGGATACCGTCAACAGTGGAGATGAGATCCATGTAGTCGGACAGGTCGGTCAGCAGGCCAACGAGTGCATCCTTGATGGTGTTGATGTATTCTGCCTTGTAGAGGGTGAAGTCATCACCGAGAAGGTCGCCGATCTTGTTGATTTCAACACCGGTCATATCAAGAACCATTTCTACGATGCTGATCAAGGAAGTATCAAGCAGTTCAGCAGTGGTTTCGCTCCAGCTGTTGCCGTAGGTCAGGTAGTTCTTGAATTCGCGGTAGGACTTGTCATCAGCGGGTGTGTAAGTGATGTATTCCTTACCGTCCTTAACGATGGTGCCTTCCGGACCGTTGAAGTAGTTCCAGTTGAACGTGATGGTGGTGTGGGTGAGATCGCCCAGACCTCTTACCAAATCAACGATACCTGCGATGGAGAAGTCTTCGCTGCCGATGAGAGCATCGATTGCTTCAGCGTTCTTCGGATAGAGCAGAAGTTCAAGAGCGAAGCTGAGGATGATGGTAACAAGGTCAGCCTGGTCTTCTACAAGTGTCTTTGCATAGTCGCCTGCTTCGCCGTCCGGCTTCAGGAGGCTCATCTTGAAGCCCTTGTAGCCTGCTACGGAATCATAAGCAGTGATGTTGCCCATGTAGAAGTTATCGAGCTTGTAACCGTCAACGATCTTGCCGGTTTCCTTATCAACAACGGACATCCAGGATGTGATTTCAACATCGAGGAAGTATTCAACAACATTGAATACCATGAGAAGATCGATTTCTTCAATGTTGATGTAAGGAGCAGTCTTTTCTTCATCTGTGAACAGCAGACCGCTGAGCAGTTCGTTGAGATTGAGATTGATAACACCGTCAGCGTTGAGTTCCTTAACAAGATCGTATACAGATGCGAGCAGGTTAAGAATTGCTACGGACAGACCGTTTGCGTTGATGAAGTAGATGAGGTTGGTGAGCAGGTTCAGAACGAAGTCGATTGCCTGTTCAATGTTCATTGCAAGAACTTCTTCAACGAAATCTGCAACTGCGCCGAGGATTGCGGTCATCTTTTCTTCGAAGGTGGCCATGTCGTCAACATCGGGAGCGACAATGCCGAGTGCTTCAAGAAGAACGCCGAGACCGTACTTGTAGCCTTCGGAGCCGGGAAGAACAAGGAGATCTTCTTCGCCGGTTGCGCTGTCGTGGAAGAATGCGTAGCTTCCGCCGAACAGGAGCCATTCAAGCAGACCGGAAATGGGTTCGAGGATATCAACCAGACCTGCTACGAATGCATCAGCATCGGAGCCGGAGAAGGTATAATCGGGCATGTTTTCTGCGGTGTAAGCGCCGAGGTCAAGGCCGAGGATACCGTCAACGGAGGTAATGATGGTCATGTAATCATCAAGACCTGCAAGAAGATTGATAAGAGCATTCTTGATCATGTTGAGGTTATCAGCAGTGAACAGGGACAAGCCGCTGCCGCTGAAGGTGGCAATGATGTCGTTGAGCGTTGCGTCTGCAGCAACTTCAGTGCCGGTCATGCCGAGAATCTGAACAAGCAGGTTGGGAAGCTTAGCCATGAGGGTTTCTGCGGTGGCTTCATCCCAGTTATTCTGATAGGTCAGGTAGTTCTTGAATTCGCGATCGGAAATGTTGATGGACTTGATTACTTCCTTGCCGTTGACAACTTCGGTTTCAACTTCGCCGTGCATGTAGTTCCAGTTGTAATACAGGTAATTCGGCGTATTGATACCAAGAGCCTTGACAAGAGCAACGATGTCAACCAGCGAGATGCCTTCCAGACCAAGCATGCTGTTGAGAACAGCTGCGTTGTTGGTTGTTTCATCTGCATAGAAGAGAACTTCAAGTACAAAGCTGAGCAGGATGGTTACAAGGTCAGCCTTGTCTTCAATGAGGTTATCTGCATAGGTGGGAAGGTTACCGTTTTCGTCTTCGGCACCGAAGGTCATTCTGAATGCCTTATAGCCGGCAACGGAATCATAAGCTTCAATGACACCCATGTAGAAGTTTTCGATCTTGGCTGCACCGACAACTTCGGTAAATTCGAGGCCGGTGAAGTATTCAACGATTTCGAAGACAACCAACAGGTTGGTGTTTTCGATGCGGAAGTCAGGAGCTTCCTTGGTTTCGTCGGTGAACAGGAGTCCGCCGAGCAGTTCGTTGAGGTTGAGATCGAGGATGCCTTCGCTGTTCAGCTTTTCAACCAGGGAGTAAGCGGAAGCAAGAAGGTTAAGGAGCATTACGGAGAGACCGTTTGCATTGATGAAGTACAGCAGTTCGTTTACAAGGTTGAGTACGAAGTCGATGGCTTCGCCAAGCTTCATATTGAATACCTCGTTGATGAACTGACCGACATAGGTAAGAACTGCATCGAGTGCTTCCACATTGCTCATACCGTCAACGGACGGAGCCGTTTTGCCGGTAAGAGCTTCGAGGAGAACGCCGAGACCGTACTTATAACCTTCGGAGCCGGGCAGTACAAGCAGATCGTCTGCAACACCGTCACCGTCTGCATCGGTTTCGTTGTAATGGAAGAATGCGTAGGAGTCGCCGAACAGCAACCAGCCAAGCAGGCCCGAGATGGGAGTCAGCAGGGTTACGAGGCCATCGATGAAGAGATCGATGTTGTCGCCTTCGTAGCTGAATTCAGCCATGGTTGCATAAGCGCCGAGGTCAACACCGAGGATGCCGTCAACAGCAAGGATAAGATCCATGTAATCTTCAAGGTTTGCAAGAAGATCAACAAGAGCAGTCTTGATGCTGTTGAGGTTGTCTGCGGTGAAGATATCAAGGCCGCCGCCTACAAGCAGAACGATGAGATCGTTGACAGTGGAATCAGCAGTGATGCCTTCTGTGCCGGTGAGAGCAAGAATGTCAACAAGAAGAGTGGGCAGGTTCTGCATAAGAGCTTCTGCAGTGTCTTCATCCCAGTTGTTTTCGTAGGTCAGGTAGTTCTTGAAGCCTTCGGTGGGAAGCTTGATGTCAACCAGCAGATCATCTTCATAGATGGATTCGCCGTCTGCATAATCGCCGATCTTATCGCCGACCATGTAGTCCCAGCTGTAAGTCTGGTAGTTGATGTTGACGCCGAGCTTCTTGACAAGCTTAACGATGCCATCAATGGAGATGCCGTCGAGACCAAGCATTTCGTCAAGGACTGCAGCGTTGCCCGGGTAGAGCAGAAGTTCAAGAGCGAAGCTGAGGATGATGGTAACAAGGTCAGCCTGGTCTTCTACGTGAGTCTTCTTGTAATCTGCGATGCCGTCCGGAGTTGCAAGGGTCATTCTGAAGCCCTTGTAGCCGGCTACGGAGTCGTAAGAATTGATTTCGCCCATGTAGAAGTTCTTGAGCTTGTATTCGGACATCCAGTCAGTAATTTTAAGACCGGTGAAGTATTCAACAACGTTGATGATCATAAGAAGATCGATCTTTTCGATGTCGAATTCGGGAGCTTTCTTATTTTCATCTGTGAACAGCAGACCGGCAAGCAGTTCGTTCAGATTGAGTTCAAGAAGTTTGCTATCGTTGAGATCTTCAACTGCGTTGTATGCACAACCGAGAAGGTTGATAACTGCAACGGAGATACCGTTTGCATTGATGAAGTACAGCAGGTTTGCAACAAGATCAAGAGCGAAGTTAATTGCATCTGCAAGCTGCATATTGAGTACATCATCGACAAATTTTGCCACTGCGGAGAGGATCGCATCAAGTTTTTCTGCAGTGGTGGCAAGACCATCCACGTTGGGAGCATCAACGCCGAGAGCTTCAAGAAGAACGGCAAGGCCGTACTTGTAGCCTTCTGCACCGGCAATTGTGATCAGATCTCTGAGTTCAGGTCTGCCTTCATAATATGTCTTGTTGTAATAGAAGAATTCATAGTCGTCGCCGAACAGAATGAAGTCGAGCAGGCCGGAAATCGGAACAAGAAGTTCAACGAGGCCGTCTACGAACTGTGCGGAAGCACTTTCATTTTCGTTGAAGACGAACGGTTCAATTTCATCATACAGGCTCAGGTCAACATTGAGGATACCGTCAACCTTGGAGATGAGCTTCATGTAGTCATCCAGGTTGCCGAGCAGGTCAACAAGAGCAGTTCTGATGCTGTTGAGGTTTTCTGCTGTGAAGAGTTCGAAGTCACCAAGCAAGCTTGCGATGGTTCCGTCAAAGTCTTCGCCGCCAAGCAAGGATACGAGCAAGCCGGGCAGTTCAGCCATAAGGCCTTCAGCAGCTTCTTCAGTCCAGTTGTTTGCATAGGTCAGGTAGTTCTTGAAGCCTTCGGTCGGCAGTTCAATCGAATAGATGTAGCCGTCCATGGTGACCTGCTTACCGCCCATGTAGTTCCACTTGTAGTATCTGTAGTCTACGGGGATGCCGAGTTTTGCAATCAATGCAACGATGGTTTCAACAGAGAAGTCGTCGCTGTTGATCATGTTGTCAATTGCTGCGGCATTGACGTCATAAAGCAGTGCTTCAATTACAAAGCTGAGGATGATGGTGATCAGGTCAGCCTTGTCTTCTGCAACACCTGCACCGTAAGTGGTTTCGCCCTCTGCAAGAGCCATTCTGAATGCAGTGTAGCCTGCAACGGAGTCATAAGCTGTGATGTCGCCGATGTAGAACTTCTGGAGTTTCTTGTTGCCGACAATATTTGTGAACTCAAGACCGGTGAAGTATTCAACAATTTCGAAGACCATAAGAAGGTCGATCTTTTCAATTGCGAAGTCCGGAGCTGTCTTGTTTTCATCCGTGAACAGCACGTCGCCGAGCAGTGCATTAAGATCAAGGTCTACATAGCCTTTCTTGTTGAGGGTGTCTACCAGCGAGTATGCACCTGCAAGCAGGTTGAGAACTGCAACGGACAGACCGTTTGCATTGATGAAGTACAGGAGTTCTGCAATAAGGTTGAAGATGAAGTCAATTGCATCTTCAAGGTTCATTGCCATAACATCCTTCACGAATGCGCCGACATAGGAGAGAACTGCATCAAGTTTTGCAGTGTTGTCTGCAAGACCGTCAACGGTCGGTGCAGTCTTGCCGGTGATGGCTTCAAGGAGAACGCCGAGACCGTACTTGTAGCCTTCTGCGCCGGGCAGTTCAATGAGGTTATCAGCAACGCCGTCCTTGTTTTCATCGGTATTGCTATGATGGAAGAATGCGTAGTTATCGCCGAACAACAGCCAGCCGAGCAGACCCGAAAGAGGAGCAAGCAGGGTTACGAGGCCGTCAACAAACAGGTCGATATCGTTGCCTGTATATTCGAAGTCAGGCATCGTCTGGTATGCGGCGATGTCAAGACCAAGCAGATCATCCACAGAAGAGATGAGCTGAACGATGTAGGCATCGAGGCTGCCGAGCAGGTCGGTGAGCATGGTCTTGATGCTGTTCAGGTTGGCTGCGGTGAAGATTTCAAGACCGCTGCCGGTAAGAGAAACGATAAGCTGTTCGACAGTGGTTTCTTTGGTGATGCCTTCTTTGCCGAGAAGAGCAAATACATCAACAAGAATGTCTGCCAAGCCAACGAAGAGGGCTTCTGCCGTGTCTTCGTTCCAATCGTTTTCATAAGTCAGGTAGTTCTTGAATGCGGTGGTGGGAAGCTCGATATCAATCAGCTTGCTGTTTTCATCGAGGATTGCAGTACCGCCCATGTAGTTCCAGCTGTAGCCGAGGTAGCCCGGTACACCGAGGGTGGTGAGCATATTCACGATGCCGGCAATGGAGATATCTTCACTGCCGATCATTTCGTCAAGAACCTTCGGGTTATCGCCATACATGAGAACTTCGAGTGCGAAGCTCAGCAGGATGGTGATGAAGTCTGCTCTGTCTTCAACAGCACCGACACCGTAATCGGTGTAAGTATCTGCGAAGGACATTCTGTAAGCATCCCAACCGGCAACAGAATCATACTTGGTGAGCTGGCCGATGTAGAACTTATCAAGCTTGTTCTTGGTAACAACATCAATGATCTTGAAGTCAACGAAGTATTCAACGATTTCGAAGATCATGACAAGGTCGATCTTTTCAATGTCGATATAGGGAGCAGTCTTGTTTTCATCCTTGAACAGAAGGTCTGCAAGCAGTTCGTTCAGGTTGAGGGTAAGAAGTCCGCTTTCGTTGAGAGCATTGACAAGTTTGTATGCTGCTGCGAGCAGGTTGAGCACTGCAACGGAAAGACCGTTTGCATTGATGAAGTAGATGAGGTTCGGGATCAGGCCGAGGATGTAATCCACAGCGCCGACCGTGCCGGTCTGAGGATCGCTGGCAAGCGGCTTGTTGAGGATGGTGTTGATGAATCCTGCCAGTGCGGTGAGGATTGCACGCATCTTGCCTCTGAAGTCTTCGATGCCATCTACATTGGGAGCAGCAATGCCGAGTACTTCAAGAAGAACGCCGAGACCGTACTTGTAGCCTTCTGCACCTGTCAGTTTCAGCAGGTCTTCTTCGCCGGTTGCATTGTCATGGAAGAATGCGTAGCTGCCGCCGAACAGCAGGAAGCTCAGCAGACCTTCCAGAGGAGCAAGGATGTCAACAAGGCCGTTGATGAAGGAAGTTTCGGATGCACCCGTGAAGGTGTAGTCGGGCATTTCTTCAAGATTGTACTTGCTCAGGTCAAGACCGAGGATACCGTCAACCTTGGTGACCAGACCCATGTAATCATCCAGACCTTCAAGCAGGTTGATGAGGGCATTCTTGATCATGTTGAGGTTTTCGGCAGTGTACAGCGAGAAGTTGCTTTCGGTGAGCGTTGCAATGAGCTGGTTGACGGTTGTTGTCTTGGTGATCTTTTCATTATTGAGAACCATAATGACGATATCGATAAGAGCTGCGTCAAGGCCTTCTGCAACATCTTCAGACCAGTTGTTCTTATAGGTCAGGTAGTTCTTGAATGCGGTGGTGGGAAGAGAAATGTTGACAAGATTGCCGTCTTCATCTCTGGTTTCTTCGCCACCCATGTAGTTCCAATCAAACTGGATGTAATCTCTGACATCGAGCTTCATGCCGAACTTATTGAGCAGAGCGACGATCTTAGAAAGGTCAAGGTCTTCGCTGCCGATCAGATCGTTAAGCACAGCTGCGTTGCTGACAGTTACAGTCTTGGTGTACTTGAACATGTAATCACCGACAATGATTTCGTTGCCGTGGACTGCCTGTTTGTAGTAGCCGACTGCTGTCTTGTCAGTTGCGGTCCAGTTGTCGCCGTCCTTTTCGTAGACAGTGTAGATTTCCTGGCTACCTTCATAAAGGATGGTTTCAAGAAGGAAGCTGACGAGGATGGTGATGAAGTCTGCCTTATCTTCGGCAACACCTGCACCATACTCGGTTGCGCCGTCAGCGAACTGCATGCGGAATGCGGTTTCGCCGGAAGCGGTGGTGTAGGATACGATTTCGCCCATGTAGAAGGAATCAAGCTTGTTCTTGATGACACCGTCTTCTTCATAGTTGAAGATGTCAGCAATTGCAAAGCCGGTGAAGTTTTCAACAAGGCCGATGAGGTATCTGAGATCAGTGTTTTCGATGTCGATCGGGTAGCCGAGCAGACCGGTGAGCAGAGCGTTGAGATCCAGCTCGAACAGACCGCTCTTATTCAGCAGACCGACAAGGTTGTAAGCCACTGCAAGAGTGTTAAGAAGTGCAACGGAAACGCCGTTTGCATTGATGAAGTAGAGAAGTTCGGTGATAAGGTTGAAGATGAAGTCGATACCGTCTGCAAGCTTCATATCAAGCAGGCCGTTTACAAAGTCAAGAGCTGTTGTAATGACTGCCTTCATGGTCTTTTCAGTGTTGACAACACCGTTTTCTCTTACAACTGCAAGGCGGTTGTTGCCGTTTTCGTCAAAGACATATTCACCGAGGAGCATTTCAAGGAGGTAAACAAGGCCTTCTTCGTAACCGTTTGCACCTGCAAGTTCGATGAGGTCATCAATGGTGCCGTTGCCGTCGATATCCTGATTCTGGAAGAAGAATGCGTAGGAATCGCCGAACAGCAACCAGTCGAGGATGCCTTCGATGGGAGCGATGATGGTCCACAGACCGTCAGCGAACTTAGCGGGATCACTGTTTTCATATTCAGTGAAGGTCATGTTTGCATATGCACCAAGGTCAAGACGAAGGATATCGTCGACAGCGGTGATGATTTCCATGTAATCGGAAATGCTGCCGAGGAGACCTGCAATAGCTTCCTTGATCATCATCAGGTTGTCGTAGGTGAAGAAGTCAAGAGTAAGTTCAACGTCAAGTGCCTTCAGTACATCGTTAATGGTTGCATTTGCAGCGTCGATGGTAACGTCGCTGTCAATAATGTGAAGCACATCAGCAAGGATTTCGGGCAGACCGAGAATCAGAGATTCTGCAGTGTCTTCATCCCAGTTGTTGTTGTAGGTCAGGTAGTTCTTGAATGCGGTGGTGGGAAGGGTGATACCGATGAGGTTGCCGTCAGCATCCGTGGTTTCGGTACCGTTCATGTAGTTCCATTCGAAGTTAAGGTAACCGCTGATTGTGAGACCTGCATCTCTGAGCAGTTCAACAACTGTGCCGATGGAGAAGTCTTCCAGACCAAGCAGATTGTCAAGCGCTGCAGCGTTATTGACGTCGCCGTTCTTGTAGAGGACGATTTCAAGCAGGAAGCTGAGAAGGATGGTCAGCATATCTGCTGCATCTTCTGCATACTGAGAAACCTTGCCGTTTTCATCCGTTGTCTTTGTGGCGAACTGCATGTAGTAGGAAGCGCCGTCATAAGCGGATTCGGTGTTCTTTACGATTTCACCGATGTAGAATCTGTCGATCTTGCTGCTTACGTTGCCGTCTTCGTCGGTTACTTCGAAGATTTCGGTGATTTCGAGGCCGGTGAAGTATTCAACGACTTCGAAGACCATAAGCAGGTCGATGTGTTCGATATCGATATCGGGAGCTTCCTTGCCTTCTTCTGTGAACAGACCGGCAATCAGTTCGTTGATATCGAGGTCAACGCCAAGATCGTTGATGTCGTCAAGCAGGTGGTAAACAGCCTGCAGCATGTTGATGAGAGCAACAGACAGACCTTCTGCATTGATGAAGTAGATAAGGTTCGGAAGAAGTGCAATGACCTGGTTGATGGGATCTGCCAGGATTGCATCTACTCTGTTGAACAGTGCGAGAGCCAGATCATCAATGAATGCTTCACAGTCATAGGAAACAACTGCGCCGTTTTCATCCTTGACAGCATATTCACTCTTGGGCTTCATCTTGCAGCCGAGTGCTTCAAGAAGAAGGACAAGACCCTTGCTGTAACCGTCTGCACCGTTGATGAAAAGTATATCATCGGTGACACCGTCGCCGTCGGAATCGGTTCCGTTCTTGTGGAAGAATGCGATTTCGTCATCAAACAGCAACCATGCAAATACGGAAGCGATGGATTTGAGGATGTAGCTCAAACCATAGACAAAGTCAGTCTTTGCAGCTTCGCCTTCGCCGATGATGAGGTAAGTTCTGTCGACCGTGGTAAACAGTTCGGTGTACTTATCATTCTTATCATCGCCGAAGTATTCGATGTATTCGTCATGAAGGATGGTGTCATCCGTGCGGACCCATGTGCCGGTTGCTTCATCATAAGCATTAACGGCATAAACAGCCAGCGAAACGTTGAACGCGGAAAGACCGCTGTCATCGTAATTATCAATTATGCTTACGGTTTCGCCTGCAAATTCATAATTGCCGTTTTTGAAGACCTTTGCATAATCGATGAAACCAAGACCGTTGAATCTGGAGATGTCGGTGCCGAGGATCATGTCGATGAGATCAACAAGGATTGCATCAAGCGAGGACAGCAGACCCTGCAGAGCTTCAGCGATGGTTTCAAGCAGAGATGCGTTGTAGATTGTGAAGGAGTTTGCAATGAGCTCGGAAACGCTGGAGAATTCAGCGCCGGTGAGAGTCAGAACGGTGGAAATGATCTTATCCAAACCGCCCATGAGTGCTGCCGGAGTTGCATACTGCCAATCGTTTTCGTACAACAGATAGTTCATTTCGAACTTCGGTACTGTGTCGAGGTCGATGTTGCCGTTCTCATCCATTTCAGCACCCATGTAGTTCCAGTTGATGGGCAGATAATCAATGACCACGCCCTTCTGGGTCAGAAGGTTGACAATCTTCTGTACCATACCGTCGGTCTTGAGCATATCTTCAAGAACAGCAACGTTGTTAACAGGAACTTCCTCGGTCCATACATATCTCAGAGCACCTTCTGTTGCGGTTGCAGCGGAAGCGCCGTTGATGTATACGGTTTCGCTGTCAAGAACCTTGGTCCAGTAGCCGGTGATGGTGACGGGTTCTTCAACGCCGTCAACTTCTTCGGTAACTGCTACCCAGTTCGTGCCGTCGAAGGATTCAAGGGTGTAAACATCCTGATAGCCGTTGTAGATAGCAACTTCAAGCAGGAAGCTGACAAGGATGGTGATCATGTCGCCCTTGCCTTCCGTTGTGGTGTATGCCATCTTGTATGCGGTTTCGCCCTTTTCGGCATCGCAGGATGCGGAGTCGTAAGCGTAGATTCTGCCGACATAGAACTGTTCAAGTTTGTTGTAATCAAGGCCTTCTTCGTCCTTTGCATTGAGGACGTTGGTGATTTCAAGGTCAACAAACTGTTCTACAATCTGGAATACTGCTGTGAGGTCAAGCTGTTCAATGTTGATGCCTTCGATGCCGATGAGGCCGCCGACAAGAGCATTGATATCAAGGGACATATCAACAATGCCTGCCTTGTCAACATATTCAAGGACACCGTAAACAGCACCGAGAAGGTTGATAACAGCAACGGACAGACCGTTTGCATTGATGAAGTACAGCAGTTCGGGAAGAAGGTTGAATACTTCTTCAACAGGATTTGCAAGGATTTCGTCTACTCTGTTGAGCAACGAAGTTGCGAGGTCATTGATGAAGTAATCGACATTGTAGGTACCGTCTTCCATGAGGTAGATGTCTTTCTTCATCATACCGGTTGTTTCTGTTTTTACTTCAACGTTCGGGTCGGTACAGCCGAGTGCTTCAAGAAGAAGTGCAAGACCCTTGCTGTAGCCGTCTGCACCTGCAAGACGGATGGTATCAACGGGCTTGCCGTCAACATAACCGAACTTGTTGAAGAAGGAGATGTCGTCGCCGAAGAACAGGAATGCAAACAGGCTCTTCAAAGCGCCGAGGATGTAGGAAATACCTGTGATGAAGTCATTCTTTGCTTCATTAACATCAGGTGTTTCTGCATTGTCTGCATCAACAATGTAGACAGTGTAGGTGGTGTTGACGTTTTCTTTGTAAACGTACTTGACGGTTTCGTCGGTTTCGTCAACAAATTCTGCACCGTTTGCAGCCTGCGTGTAAGTACCGACAACAAATTCGCCGGTTGCTTCAAACTCGTTGGTTTCTGCATTGAGCTTGTGGATTTCATAGGATTCTTCAACAAGGGTGTAGTCGAAGCAATCCATATTCATCTTGGTGCCTTCCTGAACGGTGACTTCGGTGCCGTTGTAAACAGCCTTGCCGTCAACATACAGGTCAGCTTCATCAATGAAGTGAATGCCGTTGAGTCTGGACAGGTCAAGATCGAGCATGAGGTCGATCAGTTCAATAAGCTGTGCATTGACAAGATCATAAAGCTGTTCGATCAGGCCGATGATTGCTTCAAGATATTCTGCAGTGTACAGCGTGAAGCTGCCGGAAAGCATTTCGCCGAGAGAATCATAATCGGAAACCATACCGATGATGGTGTCAACAAGTGCGGGAAGTTCATTGTTCAGCGTAGTTGCAATATCCTTGTTCCAGTCATTCTTGTAAGACAGGTAGTTGATAAAGCGGTCGTTGAGCTTGATTTCGCCGACTTCGTACGGTTCTTCACCGGGTTTCAGGTTTGCATTGATAGCATCGATGGTATCGTCGGTAACCTTGACACCGGCATAAGCCCAATCAACAGTAAGGTAGCTGATGTCAATGATGCCGAGGCTGATGAGCAGGTCAACGATCATGGAGACCATGCCGTCGGTGCCGAGCATTTCGTCAAGAACTGCCGCATTGGAGAAGGTTGCAGTCTTGCCGTTTTCATCGGTGTAGTTGTACTTATAGGTAGCTGCTTCGAGCAGGTAAGACAGAAGGATGGTGAGCATGTCGCCACGGTCTTCTGTGCGGGTTGTGATGTAATCGGTCTTGGCTTCAAAGACCATCTTGAATGCGGGCTTACCGGAGCCGGATTCGTAACGGACGATGTCGCCGATGTAGAACTTGGAGAGGATTTCGATGCCATCCATTCTGTCGGTGACTTCTGCGAAACCATCGCGGTCGTCATCGTTCAGGAAGGTGTGCAGGTCAAGACCAATCCAGCCTTCAACGATGGAAATGACAACACCGATGTTGACATCATCAATATTGAATGTATCAACATCTTCGCCAAGGAGATCGTTGACAAGGTCATTGACGATCTGCTTGACATCGAGGCTGAAGCCGAGATCCAGCTTGTTGACTTCTTCAAGAAGTGCAAGAACAGATGCAAGAGCATTGTTGATAACAACGGACAAGCCGTTTGCATTGATGAAGTACAGCAGTTCGGGAATGAGATCAATGATTCCATTGATGGGATCTGCAAGCAGTTCATCGATGCGGTCAGCAACTGCCAACAGAATATCTCTGAGAGCTGCAATGCTGTCATACTTCTTGGTTTCAGCATTGTAATAGGTTTCGGCAGTGTTCAGACCGTCCTTACCCGGAACGTGGCAACCGAGTGCTTCGAAGAGAAGTACGAAGCCTTCGCTGTAGCCGTTTGCGCCGGGCAGCTTGATGAGATCCTTTTCACCGGTTGCGTTATCGGTGAAGAATGCAATGTCTTCGCCGAAGAACAGCCAGGAGAGAATCGGATTCAGCGGAGCAAGGATTTCGCAAAGTGCATTGACAAAGCTTACCTTTGCTTCGTTGACATCGGTGGTTGCGGGATCATCTTCTTTGAATTCGGTGTACTGACCGAGCTTGGAAACAGTGACCTGTTTTGCATCCTTGCGATACTTGTAGGTGACAGCTTCTTCGCCTTCACCTTCAACGAAGGATTGGTTGGGTTCAAAGCCGAGATCCTGACCGAGATCAAGGACATATTCGTCGGTTTCTTCCCAATCGTTCTTTTCGGTGTTGAACTTGAGAAGGGTGTACTTATCAACCTTCTGTGCTTCAAGTTCTGCCTGTACGAGGCTGCCGACAAGGTTGACCCAGATGGGTTCTACTTCGAACAGCAGTTCGGTGAGCATGACAGAGATGGATTCAAGGTATTCTTCCTTATAAAGGGTGAAGCCTTTGCCGAGAAGCATGTCAACAAGGTTTACATCTTCTTCGCCGTTGATGAGGCTCATCACAGCGGAGATGATGGTGTTCAGTTCATAGCCGAGAGTTTCGGCAAGACCTTCGCTCCAGTCGTTGCTGTAGGACAGGTAAGTGACATAACGGTTGAGAGAAGCAAGGCTGATGTTGCTTACAACTTTTTCGCCGTTGATTTCTGTTTCTTCAACAGTACCGCCCATGTAGTTCCAGTTGATATCGGAATATTCAATATCCAACGTGGTGGTGAGCAGTTTAACGATGCCGCTTACAAGGCCTTCTGTCTCGAGCATTGTGTCAAGAGCAGCTGCGTTGTCGATACCGTTTGCAGGATCGGTGTAAGCAACAACTTCAAGGAGCATGTTGATGATGATGGTCAGGAAGTCGCCCTTGGACTGTGCATAGTCAGCGCCGTAAACCATCTTGAATGCAAGGTCACCGTTGGAGGAGGTGAAGGCCTTCATCTTACCAACAAAGAAGTTGTCAAGTTTTTCGGGAGCAAGCGTGCCGTCGGCATTCTTGAATACATCGGTGATTTCAAGATCAACAAAGCCTTCAACCAGCGTGAAGATTGCCATGAGATCAAGAACGATGTTGCCCTTGTCATCGAAGAGTGAGAAGCCTTCGGGAAGAGTATCCTCGAGCAGGCTGCCGAGCAGACCTTCAAGGGAGATGTCGTCTTCGATCAGACCTGTGCCGTTGACAGCATCAAGAATGTTCAGCAAACCGCCGACAAGGTTCTGTACAGAAGCGGCAAGACCGTTTGCGTTGATGAAGTAGATGAGGTTGAGCAGAACGCCGAGAACCTTATCGATCGGGGTGGTGCCGTCAGCGTCAGTCTTGAGCAGCCACAGCACATAGTCAAGAACAGCAGCAATGATATCAGCAAAGAGATCTTCACTCTTGTACTGAACGCCATCACGCGTTACATCGGGCAGACTGGTTGCGGGAACACCGAGTGCTTCGAAGATCGGCACAAGACCGAACTTATAGCCGTGACCGCCCTTGAGATTGATGAGGGACAGCGTGCCGTTATCATCTGCGCTGGGATGGAAGAATTCGAAGGAGGAGCCGAACAGCAACCAGTCAAGCAGCGGGAATGCGGGAGAAAGAACAACACTGAGTGCATTTGCAAAATCACGGGTGCTGTAATTGTTAACCACGTAGTACTTGTATTCGGTTGTATTTTCGACTATTTTACCGTCTTCGTTGAGAACGGAGAACGGTACGGTATAGAAGAAGTAATCAAGGCCGTTTTCGTCAGTTGCAATCTGAACATCGGTGTTCTTGACTGCGAGTTCAACGGTGGTCTTGGTGGCTTCGTCAAAGATGGTGTTGCCGTCTTTATCAGTGGTAGTGTCGGTGTAGGTATCATAGGTGGTGGTCCATGCAGTGACACCTTCAGCATCGGTTACCATGTCGGCAAATGCGATACCGTCCCATACGGACAGGTCGATTTCAAGAAGTGCATCGAGCAGATCCGTGATGGCCTTATCGAGGTTGCCGAGAAGACCCGAAAGGGTATCAAACAGGGACTGTGCGGTTTCAGCAGTCAGAAGACCGTTGAGAAGACCGCCAAGCAGATCATCAAGAGTCTGCGGTTCTTCACCTTCGGAAGCAGTCATAGCAAGAACAGCATCAACAATGTTGTTCAGGTTGCTGTCGAGGGTATCTACGAAGCGTTCATTCCACCAGTTGGGATAGTTGAGGTAATTGATGGTATGGTCAGCTCTGTATGTAAGAGCGATATCAGTTGCGCCTTCGTCAGTTGTGGGAAGGTTGTTAAGATCAACAGTCTTATCGAAATAGAACCAGTCGATCGGAGCCTTCTGGGCATTTACATATTCGCCCTTGACGATCTTAACAATGCCGGCAAGTGCGCCGGGCTCAAGATTGAGCAGGCTGTCAAGTGCGTTTGCATTGACATACTGGCCGTCGACCTGATATTCCATAACATCAAGCAGGAAGCTGATGATGATGGTGATCAGAGCAGCGCGGTCTTCACTCGGAAGCAGGTTGCCTTCTGCATCATACAGCGGCTTGCCATCCTGGGTGTCAAGCACCATCTTGTATGCAAGATAGTTTTCAAATTCGCCGTTTTCGTTGTATTCGCCGCCGGCGGAAATGTACTGTTCAATATGGCCAAGATAGAAGTAGTCAAGCTTGGAGCCGACAACTTCGTTGATCTTCATGCCGGTGATGGCTTCAGCAAGTGCAAAGATGTCTTTGAGCTTAAGCTGAGCGATATCGAACTTATAGTTCTTGTCAACAAGAATATCTTCGAACAAGCCGAGGATGAGGCTGCTGACATCAATGGGTTCTTCAAGGATGCCGGATTCAGCAATTGCATCGAGGATGTTGAGAGCAAAGCCAGCAATGTTGTTGATAGCAGTGCCAAGACCGTTGGAGTTGATGAAGTAAATAAGGTTCGGGAGCACTTCGTCAAGAGCAACGTTGATGGGATCTGCAAGAATTTCGTCAAGTCTGACAAATACGGAATTCAGAAGATCCGTAATAGCCTGCTTAACATTGATGTCACCGGTTTCCTTATCGGTGTAGTATTCAACGGAGTGCAGGTTTTCACAGCCGAGTGCTTCAAGAAGAAGAACAAGACCGGTGCTGTAGCCGAGACCGCCGTTGATTCGCAGAAGAACATCAGCGTTGACAACATACTTGGTGTTGCCATCAGTGTATTCCTTACCGTACAGACGGTATGCCATATCGGTTTTGGTTGTGCCGTCGATGGTTGCGGTTACAACGGTGTCACCTGCAAGGGTATTGCCGGTTGCAGACCATGTAGCGCCGCCATCGGTGGTGGTGTATTCATCGTAGTAGTAGTTGTCTTGGCCTACGAAGAATTCGTATTCCTGACCGAACAGGAGCCAGCCGATAACTCTGGAGATAGAGCCGACAAGCTTGGACAAGCCGTTTACGAAGTCATCTCTGTCTTCTGCGATATTGGTTGTGGTTTCGTCATCGGGACGTACCAAGTAGAACTTGGCATTGGTTTCTACTTCGCCGTTGGTAACAGTACCTTCAATTTCATCCGTTACATCATCATGATGATAATCAACGGTGAAATAGTACAGTTTTGCAGCGTCGTCCCAGACAAGACGTGTGAAGTTACCTGCATCATCACGTGCAAACAGTTCTTCTTCAGTGATTTCAACAACGTGTTTGGTTGCCTTGAACTGGAAGATCGGATAGTCGTCGCTCATGTCATCGGGTGTACCGTTGTCATTCATGTAGGTATTGCCGTTTTCATCGAGGACGTAGCCGTTTTCGATATAGGTATTATAGGTATAGGTGAATGCGGGATAATAACCTGTGATTTCGGTTACAGGATTACCGTTTTTATCAAGAACGGGATTTCCGTCTTCACCGATCTTTTCTGTTACGATTGCAACATCTTCAAGAGAAGCAAAACGGTAGTCGTTCCATTCGGAGATAGATACACCGAGAAGAGCATCAACGAGGTTGAAAATAACTTCGTCAAGAGATTCCATAAGGTCTGCAACAAGAGAACGGATGGATTCAAGCGTTGCGCCGTTATAGATATCGAGCATGCCGCCGAGAAGAGCAGCAATGTCTGTTTCTTCTGCACCGGTCATGGAAAGGATAGTGGAAACAAGTTCTTCAATACCATAGGCAAGGTAAGCGGCTGTTTCATAGGTCCAGTCGTTGCCATAGGTCAGGTAGTTGATGTCACGAACGCCAACTTTGTCACCGTTCTTATCATCTGTGTAGATGATGTCGCCTTCATTGGTGACATTACCGGGAAGAAGTTCAACATTCTTGTCGAAGTAATACCAGTCAACATTCTTATAGTCTGTGAACTTGGTATCAAGCAGAGCGATGATGTTTTCAACAAGGCCGGGCTTGCCTTCTTCAACACCAATCAGGCGGTCAATCGCGCTGAGGTTGTTGTAGTTGATAATTTCGGTGGATTCATAAACATAGCGATACCAGTCGCCGGTCGGCCACGGTGCATCTTCCGTAACAGTTGTACCGTCTTTGTCCTGGTTAAAGACACCGATCTTGGTGTTAACGGAAGTGAAGTGGTAATATGTTACTTCCACACTTTCGTAATCAAGATCTTCATAATCAGTTGCTTTATAGGTAACGGTTTCGGTGGTTTCGTTGCCGTCAGCATCGGTTGTGGTCTTGGTCAGTGTGTAAACGCCGTCTGCCACTTCATATTTCCATTCGGAGGCATCGAAGCTGACTTTTTCGGTTACACCTGCATTGTCATAAGAAATGACATGATAGGTCACAACTTCATCAGTGAGATTGAGATTCAGGTAGTCAGCAGAATCAATGACAAGAGTATCGTTGATAACATTGCCTGCGTCGTCCTTCTTAACAGAACCGTCTTCGTTATACTGCGGTTTGGTAAGGGTATAGATACCGTCGTTCTGCGACAGTTTCCATTCGGCGCCGCTGTAGGTTTCGGTAGTGGTTACATCTTCCCAACCATCTGCAGGCGGAATCATGATTCCGTTTTCTTCATCATAAGTGCCGTCATCGTGGGAAACCTGTACTTTATAGGTATCCTGCGCATAAGAGCCCTGATCCATAAGGACATCAAGAAGAAGGCTGATAAGGATGGTGATAACGTCAGCCTGGTCTTCCTTATCGGTGCAAGCCATTCTGTATGCAGGACGCTGGTTTGCGGACTGATAAGGCTTAATTTCACCGATATACAGAGTTTCAAGGAAGTGGAGCATGGAATCATTGACATGAATACCAAGAACGCTTTCAAGAATCTTGAAGATAGAGCCAAGGTTGATGTTGTTCATATCAAGACCAACGCTTGCAATCAAAGCATTGATATCGATTGATTCTTCCAAAACGGAATTGAGAATGTTAAGGAAGTTTGCAAAGTTTGCAAGAATGTTGTTAACAGCAACAGACAGACCGTTGCAGTTGATGAAGTAAATCAGGTTGGGCAGTTTATCGATCAGCCAGTCAATGGTGTTGACGGTGGTATCACCTTCTGCCATGTAGAACATGTCATCAACAGTCGGATAGAGAATTGCATTGATCAGCTGCTGCAGAATGTCAACAAAGTGTGCAAGGAAATCATGCACCTTGATATCGGCAACATTGCCTTGTTCATCAAAGGTATAGAAGTTTTGTGCCGGCAAGCATTCCAGACCGAATGCTTCGAAGATCGGCACAAGACCATACTGGTAGCCCATACCGCCGTTGAGGATGATGGAATCATCGCCGAAGTCGTTCGGGTCATCACCGTCACCGTCAAGGTCGCCGCCTTTATCGAATACGATGTCGTAATAGGTCTTACCGCCGTCGCCCTGAATCTGCTGATACTTGATGCCTTCGCCCATGGTGAAGAAGAAGCGATAGTCAGCACCAATAAAGATCCAACCGAGCAGATATGCTGCGGGCTGCAACAGATCAGTAATGAACTGGAAGAATGCTTCCTGTTTTTCAGCAGGATCATCAAAATCGTCAATGCCGAAGTCATAAGTTACAACCTTAACTTCAACATCCTTCATAACGGGGTTGTCTTCACCGTCAAGAACGGCTTCGCCGGTTGCGTCATCCACAACAGGCTGTTTTTCAATAACGGTTTCTTCGGTTGCATATTCAGAACCTACAACAAATTCGTATGTTCTGACACCTGCATCGTCAATGGCGGTTACGATGTGGTCAAAATACTTGTACCAACCGTATACAGGATTGCCGTTTTCGTCTTTTTCGCGGGTTTCAAGAATATCATCGCCAAGCTGATCGTCCGGAGATTTTGTATCGGACACAATGTCATCAGCAATGTTGGTATCAAAAATTGTGTCAACCAGCTGGAATACAACGGGAGGAAGCAGGTTAAGAACTGTGCCGAGCAGGTCAACAATGGTGCCAGCCATTTCATCGGTGAACAGCATATCATTCAGCAGCCCGTTCAGAAGATCCGGAAGATTTTCATAGGTTTTGCCGTCGATTTCGATCAGACCTGCAACCATGTTGAGGATAGCATCAAAGCTGTCATAGATGCCGTCAGCCGTTTCGTAGGTCCAGTCGGTTACATAGGAGAGATAGTAGATGGAATGATACATGGAAAGATCCGTTGTATCAGCATACAGCCACTGCATCTGGGCTGCGGTGCCTTCCCACTTTTCATCTTCTCCGTCACCGTTCCAGTCAGCAACAAAGTCTTCTGCAAGATAGTCCCAGTTGGGTTCTCTGCTGTAGTCAAATTCAACTTCAGTGAACAGTGTGTCGAGTGCCGAGAACAGACCTTCGGAAGTGAAGCCGTCACCAAGTGAACCGTCACTGAACAGAAGTCTGTCAAGTGCAGTGCGGTTAGCATCGATGTGCAGAAGGTCAAGCAGGATCGAAACAAGCAGGGTTACAGAGTCGGGACCGTAGTAGTTCAGTCTGGTTGCAACGGGCATGGAATCAGTAGATCTCAATACTGTGCCGGTAGCGTCTGTAACAGCATCATCTTTCTTGCCATTGTTGTCAATATCCGTCCAGGAATAGTTGGAAAGGGAAACATACGATTCAATACCATAGTATTCCATTTCGCCGTCCTTGTCAGCATCGCGTTCAGCAGTCAGAGCGATACCTTCCAGGGCATAGTGGATGGGCGAGAACTTGAAGCCGAACAGATTCTGCACAATCTGCAGAATAGCCTGAAGGGTCAGGTTTTCAACGTCAAGAATTGCTACAGCTGCAGGAGTGGTCGGGTTTTTATCTTTGTTAGCCTTGTAGTGCGCTCCACCGTAAGAATGCTGAGCCTTGTAGGCTTCGTAGACTTCAAGAGCAGCAACATACTGTTCATAATCTTCTGCAAGCCATTTATCATAAGCTTCAGGTTCAGTTTCCTGATCGGGAGCATCTTCCAATGTGGGTACTGCAATTACTTCACAACCGCAATCGGGATCGGTCAGATTTTCATTGAGGTCATCATTATATTCAACCAGCAGATCAAACAGGAGATTCCGCAGCAGGGCATTCAGATCCAGGTCGAAAATGGGACGGATGATATCCACAAGCACAATTGCAAAGTGGATGAGGTTGAAGATTGCATTGGAAAGCAGGTTAGACTGCAGACCATAGAAGAGGTTGGGCAGAAGGTCAAAGATCTTCTGAACCATGTTCTTACCGCCTTCATCATTGGTAAGAACCCAGTCGATCCATGTGAAGAGCTGCTCAGTCAGATAGGTAATACCGGCAACTGCACCAGCATTGGAATAGCCTGTTTCTTCGTCATATGTCGGGTCGGACGCATTGGAATTGGAACGGATATATTCCAGGTAACCATCTGCACTGAGTGCTGCTGTTTGGCCTGTCAGTTCGGTCATTTCGTCAGAACAGATTTCAAGCAGTTCCCAAAGAGGAAGCAGCACCGAGTCGTAGGCATTGAAGCCGACCAGTGTGAATGCGCCGTCAAACAGAACAGCATCTTCGCCCAAAAGAAGGAGGTTAAACAGAGGAGCAAGGTCTTCCATCATGTACATGGTGTACGCAACGAAAATCTCGCGGTCGTAAGTGTTGATAATGGCATCAGGATCAAAGTTGCCGTCGCCATTCCAATCAAACCATACCTCATATTCAAATCTGTTGTATGCACGTTCGATTTCTTCAGCTTCGGCCTGTGCTGCAGGCAAAGCCTTACGGATGATCTTAACGCGTTTGAACTGGTCTTCCCACTGCGAATCAGGAAGATAATAGTCGCCGTTAGCACCCTGATAGAATTTGTTATCAGGAATGTAGAACTTGACTTCGTTACCATTGTCAATTGTTGTCCAGGTACCGTCATAAGTGTAGTAGGTACGGCCGATTACTTTGGTAACTTCCGTGCCGTCAGCATTCAGCATAGGATTGCCTTCTGCATCAGTTACTGTCATCGTATAGTCTTTTTCACCGACAGAGTTTGCGGGGATGGTGATCTCATTTGTGAGTTCATCGGTGCCGTAGCTGATGATAAGCTGATTGCCGCAGTTATGGCATCTGAAATTCTTGTAATTGGAAGTGTCTGCCTGATAGTCAAAATCGACATCATAGTATTCAAGCAGATTGCCGGAAAGCGGATAATTGTTGCCACGGAGTTCGCCGTTTTCGTCACGAATACCGGCCTTCACAAGAGTTTCGGTGCCATCGGCATTTTCTTTGAAAACATCATTATCTACGCAGAAGATACATTCGTACTGCGGGACGATGTCATGTGCAACTTTGGTCAGATGGGTGGTGCCTTCGGTAAGTCCGTTTGCCACATCGAAGGGCTGGTAGTAACCGTCTTCTTCGAAGTATTCACCGTAGAACATATAACCGTAGGTTTCGAACCATCTGTTAACATTGATACCGAAGTTGTCTTTGAAAATATTAAGAACAGGTGCAGGCAGGGAGCCCAAGACCGAACCAAGGGTATAAGCCATCAATTCCACAACATTCCATGCGCCGTCAGAAGAGAACAACTGTTCAATCATATTGCGCAGGTAGTTTGCAGAGGAACCGCCGCCGACAACATGGAAATCTTTGTAAGCCTGAGAATCTTCATCGGTAAGCACAAGGCCGAGGATGGCATCCACGAGACCGATTGCATTGTTGTAGAAGAATTCAGCCTTGTCAAGAGTCCAGTTGTTTTCATTGTCAAGGTAAACAAATTCAGCAGCAGAAATATCCTGTACTGTCTTGAAGAAGATAGAATTTTCGGTGGGATAGAACCAGTCCCAATTGGTCAGAGCATAGGGAGAAGTGCCGTCCTTATACTCACCGATGCCGGCCAGATCTCGATCGTTGGAGTTGGTCTTATTGGTGGTATTCGGGCAGAAAAGTTCTACCAATGCAGCAATAACCTGAGCAGGATTCAGGGTGGTGAGCAACTTCTTAAGGTCAAGGCCGATCATATCAACCTTGATGGAACCAAGATCCAGCCCAAGAAGGTTTTCCAGGTTTGCGCCGCCGTTTGCGGAGGCAAAGTTAAGTACAAACTGAATCAGATAATAGAATACGTCTGCGATATCGGCATCAACAGCATAATACATGCCGGGATCGCCGCCGAGAGGATTAAATGTTCTTGCAGGGCTGTAATGTTCTCCAAAAGTACCCAGCGTTGCAATTTCAAGTTCATTAATTTCGGGAAGAAGGCTTGCAATTTCCGGATCAAGGAAAGCCCTGAGTATGCCATCAAGATCATTCAATGGAGCGCCGATCAATTCTTCGAGGTTAAGCATCCCGCCGAGGTCGATTTCGATATCATTGAATTCGATAAAGCCCCAGATGATGCCCTGGAAAATAGAAGCAAAGTCACCCAATGCACCGGAATTGCTTGTATCAATAGCACCGTCCACATCATAAACACTCAAATAGAGTTTCAGACGGGTGATGTGCGGCTGAATCCAGTCGGATGCCAGAATAAACATGATGTTGGGAAGCAGGTTAAGAACCGTATTCAACGGAGCCTGCGAAACCTTAACGATTGTTGCATACACGGGCATGAACAGACATTTAGCAAACTGATAGGAATCGGTGCCATTAGCGGAGTTACCGAAGGAGGAAGAGAACGGTTTTTCCGTCGTTACATTAAAATCGGATACATAATAGGGGGAAGAGATATAGTCGTTGAAGAACAGGGTTTCAAACAGAGACAGCCAAAGGTTGTTATAAAGGTCCAAACCCTTGATCGAAAGGGTACCTTCTTCAAGGAAGAGAGCCAATGGCTGATCGGTAGACAATGTAACACTATATTTGAGGTAAACTTCTGGCGCATGCGCATATGCGAGATTATTAACTGTCTTGGTGTATGTTAAATTGCAGAAAAGGCATTGCAACAGCGGAATAATACCGCTGAAAATATCACCGATAACAGAAAGGAAAGCATTAAAGCGCTGTTCGGGATTGGTGATGTCATCCAGACCCCATTCAACACCAAGATAACCGAGTTCTTTGGAGGAAACGGAACCGTCGCCATTCAAATCGATCACAGAACTGTTCCAATATCTGCCGCACTGATTCAAAAGTTTGATGAGTGTAGAATACTTTGTTTCATTTTTTGATGTCAGCGTCTCAGCCAGATGCAAGGGATACAGCGGAAGACCAATCTGTTTAAAAGCATCCGGCAAAGAAACAGGAGTATACCTGTCGTTCTTCGTTTCGCCGTCAAGGTAAAGATGAATCGTGGTTTGCAATTCAAGAGCGCCGTCTTTAATATCCAACGGAATTGTTTTGAGCTCCTCTTTCAACAGGCCTTCCAGAAGGTCTGTCAGCATCGGGAACAGAAGACCAACAATGGTGTTGATCATTTCATCGGAGAATACCAGATCGCCGATCAGATTCTGCAACCATGCAGTCAGGTTTGCAGCGCCGGAATCGGGAGCAATAAGATTGATAAAGTCAGAAGAAGTAAGGAAATCATCGAGTTTTTCCAGCATGTGCTCAACGCGGTGAACAGACAGAACATAGTCGTCTTCTTCCGCCGGGAGCGTGGAGCTGAAATTAGAGCCTTCACGGGCAATATCAGAATATGCCTGGGCATGACGGATGGTATAATAGCCATCGCCGCCGATGTTGTCACCGTTACCGTCGTCAAAGTCCAGTTTGCCCTTCAATGTAGCAACCAGGTCTTTACCATAGGCATCATAAGCCGCCTTGCAATCATCAAGCAGCGAATACATGGTTATCAGGTTGTTTTTGCGGGTATCAGTCAGCAGATTTGCCTGCGAACTGACAGGATATGCCGTGTAGCCGGAAGAAGCAAAGGAAACATAATTGTTGCTGCTGCGGACATAGACATCCGCACCCGTATACCAATAATACAGAGCGTGATCAATGTCATCCAGCAATTCATTAAGGAGCCTTGCAGTTCTTGCGTTAACAGAGCGAATCTTGTCGGCTTTAACATCACCGTTCATGTTGGCAACATCAGCACCGAGAGTAACCGTCACGCCGCCAACCGTTACGTCATAGCCGGCAACACCCAGCAAGTGCAACAGCTGGTTAAAGATAACCTGATAGATAGCATCGTCAATTTCTTTTACGGTTGCATCAACGGGATCCTGTTCGTAGGTTGCGCCGAAAATCTGATCAATTTCAGTCGGAGTCAGAGCTTCATACCCTGAAGTACCGTTGGCGGCAGCCGTTTTGCTTTCTTTCCAATCTTTGGCATAGGAAGCAGCAGTTCCGTAAGTGGAAAGAAGAACAATGAGGTCCTTGGTAAGCCAGGTTTCATTCTTGTTTGCTTCGAACCAGGCAAATGCCGCAGAATTCTTATAATTGTAATCGATACCACGGTAAGAACGTTCATGATCGAGTGCTTTTACAAAGTTATCAAGCGTGGCAAAATCGAAACCATCGCCGAACAATGCTGCAAATGCCGCAGAATCTTCGTAATTCTTAATGACGGCAAGTTTTGCACGCATGTCTGCGGGAGCATCGGCAAGAATTTCATCCGAGACAGCATTCTCTTTATGCTCGTAGCTTGAATACTGCTGCAAGCCGATGGTTGTGCCGTCACCGTTTTTGTAATCTTCTTTCGTATAAACGGAAGAAGTACCGTTTTTCATACGGAAATTAACATATTCGTATGCAGCATACAGTTCATAATAATCCTTATAAAGCTGCAACTGTGCCATACGGTCAGCAACTTGGGAATTATAATTAATTCCGAAACTTGCTTCCAGAACACTGATCAGGTTCTTCTTTTCAGTCTCTGTAAGCTCATTGAAAGCAGCAAGATAACCTGTGCTGATGTTGTAGATTTTTTCAATGGCATCATATTCAGCTTTCACTGTGGCATTGGAATCAGTAGCAAAGCTGTTGATGTAGTCAGTGTCATAATTATAAACATACAGACCGTCTACTGCAAGAGTACCCATGAACCAGTCTGCCATGTCCTTGTACTGCGAAACGTTTGCAACAGCAACCAACTTGTCATAGAAAGCATTGTAAGATGCATAAGCGGTTGTGTTGCCTGCGGGGTCCTTACCATCGCCACCAATGGTGGAATTGTAAGCAGTAAAGATCGTTCCGAGGACATTGACAGGAACACCAGCGCCGACAACAGTCTTATAATTATTGTGCTTCGTTTCATAAGCTGCAATCAAATTATCGCGATCTGTGGCGTCCATATCATAAATGTAGCTGTCGTCATCACTTGCAGCCCATGCGCTCCAATGCGTATTGAAAGCACCACCGGTAACAAAGTCACCGTATGACAGAATGGCCTCATTAATGCCAAGTTGTGTTCCATCCGTATCAGTAACTGTAGTACTCGGGCGATTGGCACCAATTTCAAAATGCTGCAGTTCGTGCCAACGTTCCATTGTGCGCGTGTAAGTACCCAATGCCGGCAAATCACCAGGACTTTCGCAGCTAGAAGCTTTGCTAGCTTGCGTCTCGGTATATGATACCCCAGAATCGGAGGACTTCTGCGCATTCACCAATGTTGCCGTCACAGATGTCCAAATAGGATATGTGTTCAAGTCCTTATAATCTTCATACGAACTGATGAAATTCGCAACAGTTGTGTTCAATCTAATTTCTTTAGAGAAAGTTTGAACATTGTTATATGCATCCGCATCAGCCGCATTCGTTGCATAAGTTGTCGACATATCTATTGTATTTGCTTGGCCCGGAGCCTGCCCTGTACGTTGGATTGTAACCTTTTTTCTGCCGAGATACTCAACAGCATCCGTACCTGCCGGAGAGACAAGATTCAAAATAGCCGTCCGATAATCTGCACCAAGAACGTTGACAAGATTTTCGGCAGCTGAATCCGTAGTGAACGAAGAAGAACCCGTTTTGTTAGTTCCATTCAAAAAATAGTAATCCTCGGCAATATAATTGAGAATGTAATATGCCGTCCACATGTCACGACCGGAAAGCCCGGAAAGTTCAGCAACTTCAAGCTTATTAGATGTGGCGGTAAGACTTGCCAAGAATTCATTTACAGTCTGGTTACCACTTACCAGATGTTTACCATTCAACCATACGTTTTTCAGTTCATCGGAATCAACAGCAGCTGCTGCTTCCGCACTGATGCGCAGGCCGAGTTTCTCTGCAATATTACCGGCACTCATCTGGAAGCTGCTGAAAGCCATGATGATTGCCAGGAACACGCAAAGAGTGTTTCTGAGAACTCGTTTCATAGTCATTTCTCCTTTTCTGACTTGAAATTGAAGATGATCTGCAGGTGCAAAATGTCGGATATTGGACATAATTACACCTTTAGATACTATCATACGATAGACATTATACACCATCATCGTCAAGTTTTCAAGTTGTTTTCAGCAAAAAGATTGCACAAATATATATACTTGTTTTGTGCAAATCCACAATTGACAAAAACACAAAAAGAAGCAAGCACAACATGGTGTGCAGGTAACTGAATATAACCACAAGCAACGAAAAAACACGGCATTGCGGAATAATTTTACCGGCAGCAGATAAATACATTTATTCAGATTTGTTGCCCGAAATTTATTTGGGTACCATCTGCAAGGTAAAACAACGATTCTTTCAAAACCATATATGTTATAATGTAATGCAAATAATAACTTTATTGACAGAAATATAAACTTATAGTATAGTATAAACAGATTGTTTTTATGGGAGAAGCATACATGAACACCAAAAAGATGCGTTTTTGCGACATGTTTTTCATTCTGTCCTTGTGCGTGTGTACGGTATTTTTAATATTTAGATTGCAAAACGCACCAAATATTGTCGATGAATCATTTTATCCAACCATTGCCTTGCGCCTCATAAACGGAGACAGCCTGGTGACAGACGAATGGCATTTGTCTCAATTTTCGGCACTGTTTTTGTATCTTCCCGTAAAACTATGGCTTGCAATCAGGGGTTCAACAAACGGTATCGTTCTGTTTTTGCGATGCTTATATCTCTGCGTTCACTTTGGTTCAGCCATCGGCCTTTATACATTTTTCCGCAAACACGGCTGGTGGGCAATGCTTGCAGCCCTGCTTTTTTATTCGCAAAGTCCGATGGGCATTATGTCGCTGAATTACAATTCCCTGTTCGCATTGTTCTTATTGACAACCTGTCTGCTACTGTTGACCATTTGCAGAAAACCAAAAAACATTTTTTTCATTCTTACAGGCGCTTGTTATGCCTGTGCCTGTGTATGCAATCCGATCTTCTGCGGTGTTTTTCTTTTGTATATTACACTGTGCCTGTTTTTTGCTTACAAAAACAGCCGTTTTCATAAACAGAACATTATTCTTTCCAACAAAGAACGCAAAAAACAAAACAAAAAACTGCGAAAACTTCCGCAAAAAACAGCCGAAAACGATATCTTTTTCAATAAAAAGGCATTTCTTTTATTCCTTGCCGGCATTTGCTTAATCGCTGTCTGCTGTCTTATTTTCTTTTTTGCAACCGGTGGCACGTTATCAGGATTTGTACAGAATTTTAAACACCTGCTCACAGATTCCGAGCACAATTATTTCAACTCCCCCTTGATTGAATTTTGGAAAAAACTAAAAAATGCAGCCTCTGCGTTCAATACCATCAGTTTTGGTCTTTTCTTTTTGCCGATTGTGCTTTTTGTTGCATTGGCACTTGACAAGAAGCGCAAAGTGATCTCACACAAAATTATTTATATTTGCCTGAGCCTTGCATTGGGGATTTTTTATATCGCAGGCATAACAACTGCATCGGCAAACAACGAAGGAAGCATTTACTTTTATTCTCTTCCACTCCTTTTACTCTCTGCCGTTAGTTATATTCTGACAGCAAACAAGAACAAGAAAAGATTTTACTGCTTTTGGTTGCCATGCGCAATCGCCGCCCTTGCACAGTTTTTGGCATCCAATCTGCTGCTGTGGGCAATCGGTTGGGTATTTGCAATCGGCAACATTGCGGGTGTTTTCTTTGTGAAAGATCTATTCTGCGAATTAAAAGATGAAAAAGAAAAAATCCGCCCTGTGCTGCAAAAAACAGGCTGTATTCTTCTTTGTCTGGGATGCTGCATACAGTTAACATATAACACCGTACGTCTTATTTCTTCAATACCATTCGACAAAACAGAGTTTAAGCAAATTGAAACAGGCCCGTATGAAAATCTGTATATTAACAACAAGTATTACGGCACTTTTGAATTGAGCATGAGCGATCTCGACAAAATAAAAACATATAGCAACGATGATGAACCTATTCTGCTCCTTGCAGAAATGACTTGGTTGTATCTGTATGTCGACCGTCCGTTCGGCACGTATTCCGCATGGCAATTAAGCTTTGAGCCGGAAAGGTTGGAAGCATATTACGAACTGAATCCCGAAAAAAAACCCAAATACATTTATATTAGCGCGGTATTGCCGCATTTCAATTATGGCGTCAGCTTTAAAATGGCAGAAGACAAAGCCACTGTTATGAAAGAAATGTTCAATTGCAAAGAAGAAAAACTCTCGCGCGGGATTCTGCTGACGGTCATTGAATAAAACAATAGCCTCTCCAAATAAAAAACGGAGAGGCTATAAGTATATATATTATAATGTAATGTACTGTCAGGCGCGTTTTCTTCTTGCAACCGCCAGCCAGAGAATACCGATAAGGGTAGTCAGAACCGCAAACCACTGCCATACAGACAAGTGCAGAAAGATATCCCCTTCCACTGCATAATCGTAATGTCGCAGAAATTCAAGAAAAAACCGCGGGACGGAATAGGCAATCTGCGCAATGGGAAAAATAAGCCCGACGCATTTTTTGCGGTGAACAAGGAACATCAGCACAGCCGCAAGAACAACGCAGAATGCCGCTTCGATGAGCTGCACCGGCACAACGGTCGTGCCCGTCAGGCGGTTCAGGATGCCGTTTTCGGATGCGATTCCGTAGCAACAGCCATAGCCGAAGCAGCCGATTTTTGCCATTCCGAGCGCAAGAACCGTGCCGGCGGCATACAGATCCAGCTGCAGATCGGAATTGATTTTTGCAAGTGCGTAAGCACCTTTCACGATCAGAGGAGAAAACAACAAAACACCGAACAGACGGAACCGACTGGCCGCATACATTTGTCCGTCACTTACAACAAGGATAATCGCATTATACAGATGCGCCATCAGCATCGCACCGACAAGCGAAGCACAAAGCCCGAAAAACGACATCTGCAGGGTTTCCTTGACAGAGATTCCGTATTTTTTGCGCACACAGAACAGATAAACGGTGCCAAGCAGAAAGCCCATACCGATACAGGCATAATAAAACAACAGATATTTGTCCATACTATCTCCGGAAAAATAATTATAATTATATTGTATAGAAAATTTTTTTATTGTCAACCGATTTGACAAGATGAATAAAATATGATAAGATAAAATATAAATATGTTTGCGGAGGAAAATAAATGGATATCACGCAAATTGTAGATTCATTCCATATGCACACCGGTGAATGGTGGGAACTGGTGCTTCGTCTTGTGGTTGCAGGGCTTTGCGGCGCCGTGATCGGCTACGAAAGAAGCCTTCGCCAGAAAGAAGCAGGCCTTCGCACCCACATTATCCTTGCTCTCGGCTCGGCTCTGGTGATGATCGTTTCCAAATATGGTTTTACCGATGTGGTACAGATGTATGCCGATTACAAAATACAGGCAGACATCTCCCGCGTGGCTTCCAACATTATGACGGGTGTCGGTTTCCTCGGTGCAGGGGTTATCTTCGTGCGCGGCGGCACCATCAAAGGCTTAACCACCGCAGCGGGGATCTGGGCTTGCGCAGGCATCAGCATCTGCATCGGTGCGGGCATGTACACTTTGGGCATCATTGCCACGCTGCTGTTGCTGCTTGTGCAGATTATTCTTCACAAATTCCTGCCCGTTTCGGAAACCATGGAAAACAACATCATCACTTTCACGGCGGTTGACCATGAAGTGCTTGCAAAAGTGAAAGATTTTCTGGTTACAAACCACATCAAAGTCATTTCCATTGAAACCAAACAAAAATCCGACAAATCCGTTTATGTTGCCATGACCATCAAAATTGCAAAACAGATGTCGCTTGAATCGGTGCTGACCATGATGCACGACATCGACGGCATCAAAGAATTTTCAATCAGTGTGTAAAAAAAAGAACAGATGATAAAAAGGATTGCAAACAAAATGCAATCCTTTTTTTGTGTGGTAAATTATGGTTTATAGCCAAAGTCGGATATGTCATCCGTAGGGAACGGATAGCATCCGTTCCGAGCAAATTGACGGTTTGAAGCGACTTTCTGTTGTTTTTCATGTGTTCTCATCGTCAAATTTACAGCGGAACGCATGGTATGCGTTCCCTACGATCGAACAACCCAAAGAACGCTAAAACATAATTTATCTGTCTGATTATACTTTACACCAATTCAAAAAAACCGCCGTCCTTTCGGACAGCGGCTTATTATTCGCTTTTGCGGTCAAATACTTACAGTTCTGCGAAGTACTTGATGGTGCGGACCATCTGGCTGGTGTAGGAATTTTCGTTGTCGTACCAGGAAACAACCTGTACCTGATAGGTATCGTCATCGATCTTAGCGACCATGGTCTGGGTAGCATCGAACAGAGAGCCGAAGCGGATGCCGATAACGTCGGAAGAAACGATCTGATCTTCGTTGTAGCCGAAGGATTCGGAAGCAGCAGCCTTCATAGCAGCGTTGATGCCTTCCTTGGTGATATCCTTGCCCTTCACAACAGCAACAAGAATGGTGGTGGAACCGGTGCAGGTGGGAACACGCTGTGCGGAACCGATGAGTTTGCCGTTGAGTTCGGGAATTACAAGGCCGATAGCCTTTGCAGCGCCGGTGGAGTTGGGAACGATGTTCTGTGCGCCAGCACGAGCACGGCGAAGGTCACCCTTTCTGTGGGGGCCGTCGAGAATCATCTGATCGCCGGTGTAAGCATGAACGGTGGTCATGATACCACTCTGGATTTCTGCGTAATCGTTGAGAGCCTTTGCCATGGGAGCAAGACAGTTGGTGGTGCAGGAAGCTGCGGAGATGATCTGATCATCAGCAGTAAGAGTGTTTTCGTTTACGGAGAAAACGATGGTCTTGAGGTCATTGCCTGCGGGAGCAGAGATAACAACCTTCTTTGCGCCTGCGTTGATGTGAGCCATGCTCTTATCTTTGGAGCAGTAGAAACCTGTGCATTCAAGAACAACGTCAACACCGATTTCGCCCCAGGGAAGTTCAGCTGCGTTTGCCATTGCGTAGATTTTGATGGTCTTGCCGTCTACAGTGATGGTGCCGGCTTCGTCGTCTGCACAGACGCAGTGACCGTCGTAACGACCCTGTGCGGTGTCATACTTCAGAAGGTGTGCAAGCATAGAGGGCTTGGTAAGGTCGTTGATAGCGACAACTTCGTAACCTTCTGCACCAAACATCTGACGGAATGCAAGACGGCCGATTCTGCCGAAACCATTGATTGCTACTTTAACTGCCATTTTAAAATTCCTCCAATTGTTTAATTTAAAAATTTAACCGTAATCTATTATACATTCTGCAAAAATTTTTGCAAGTGTTTTTATTGAAAAAGACGGTGTTTGACAAAAGTTTGTCAAAATCGGATAAAAATTCAGAAAATGCAAATATATTCTTTTACATATTTACAACATTTATCGGACTGCCGTTTATGAATGCACGGATATTTTCAACAAAAATATCCATCAGGCGCTGTCTTGTTTCCAGCGGAGCCCACGCAATGTGCGGTGTGATAAAGCAGTTTTTGGCCGACAGCAAAGGGTTTTCCGCCTTAGGCGGCTCGGTGGAAAGCACATCAACCCCGGCACCTGCAATGCTGCCATTATTAAGTGCATCTGCCAGTGCCTGTTCATCCACAACGGGTCCTCTGGAAGTATTGGCCAGAAATGCGTTTTCTTTCATTTTGCCCAAAAATTCTGCATTCACAAGGCAGTTTGTATCCTTTGTCAGCGGGCAATGTAAGGAAATAAAATCACTTTCACCTGCAAGGGTGTCAAGGTCAACAAAGCTGACATCCTCACCCGCATATTTTTCGGGATGCGCCGTATTTGCAAGAATATTCATACCGAAAGCCCTGCCGATGGCGGCAACTTTCTGACCGATCTTACCGTAGCCGACAATGCCGAGGGTCTTGCCTGCGATTTCGCAGATCGGTGCCACACGGAAGGTAAAATCGGGGCATGCAGTCCATGCACCGTCATGCACGGCGGCAGAGTGTTCGGCAACACGCGAAGCGTGCGCAAGAATAAAGCTGAAAACATACTGCGCCACACTGTCTGTTGAATAAGCGGGAATATTGGCAACGGGAATGCCGCGTTCGGCACAACATTCGGTATCAATAATATTATACCCCGTTGCAAGAATGGCAACAAAGCGAAGATCAGGCAACTGTTCAATGATTTCACGTGTCAGTGCCACCTTATTGACCACAACGATTTCGGCACCTGCGGCACGGGACAGCACATCTTCGGGTGCGGTGCGGTCATAAATAGTAAAATCGCAAAGTTCCTTTGCGGCATCCCAGGAAAGATCACCCGGGTTTTCACAAAAACCGTCGAGAATTACTGCTTTCATTCGTCTTCCTCCTTTTCTAACATATTATTATACCATATTTTTCCTGCAATAGAAAGTGTTTTTTGCTGAATGGAAAGATTTTTAAAAATGATTGACCTGCTTGTGAAAATAATATATAATATAAGTTGGTGATTTTTTGAAGAAAAAGTACAGCCTTGAACAACGGGCAAGACAAATCACAAAAGCATACGGCATTACGCTGCTCGTTGTAGCGGCTGTGTTGCTTATTATCTCTTTTCTGATGCACCTTGAGCCTGTGCAGGCAAAATATGCACAATGGCTGACGTATCTTGATGATTTTGAATATCAGATCACCACGCTGGAAGACAAATGGATGATTGTGATTGTGCTGTTTCTGCTGTTCCTCGTTCGGTGTATTCTGCCGTTTTATCCGTTGAGTGTTATTCTTGTGATCAGCGGAGTAGTTTTCCCGTCTTGGATTGCTTTTTTGATCAATATGGGCGGTATGGCACTGGGAATGGGGATCCGTTTCTATACCGGCAAAGAAATGGGCGAAGGCTACACACTGAAACTGTTGCGCAAATACCCCATTTTTGATGTTATTTTAGAAAAAAACGGCTTAAGCAACTCCGTTTTGCTGTTTTTATTCCGCTTGTTCCCCGGTGTGCCGCCGAATTCCGTCAGCCAGATCTACGGGTCATTAGAATTCCCTGTTAAAAAATATTTTCTGATTTCACTTGCGGGCATTGCACCGCGCATGCTGATGTACAGCTTTATCGGCCGCAGTGTGACCGACCCATTGTCCCCGTCGTTCCTTGCGCCCATCATTGTGTTGCTGACGCTTTCCGGCATTTCCCTGTTGGGATTCCATGCCATTATTGCACTCAGCGTGCACCTGCAGGAGTTTATCACCAAAAAGAAAGTCCCGCCTGCCGGATTCAAACCGACAGACCACGAAAATCAAGCATAATTTTTTACTTTTAATATAATTTCCCGACCGAAAGGATGTTTATGATGAAAACGCTTTGTGAAATGAAAAAGACCATTGCCGACGGCGGTTTTGATGCCGCACTGACCGCCCTTTACGGCGAAAAGGATCTGTGTCTTCAGCGCACAAGATATGCTTCGCTGACCGACAGTTTTGCTTCTGTTTACGGCGAAAAGAACGATATCCGTTTCTTCTCTGCCCCCGGCAGAACCGAAGTCTGCGGCAACCATACCGACCACAACAAGGGCTGTGTTCTTGCCGCAGGCATCAACCTGGATGCCATTGCCTGCGTTGCGGCAAATGACGAAAATATTGTCCGCCTGAAAAGCGTGGAATACCCCAAGGAAGATGTGGTTGATCTTGCCGTTTTGACTCCCGTTGCGGAAGAAAAGGACCATTCCGCCGCACTCATCCGCGGTGTTGCCGCCCGTTTCGTACAGCTCGGCTACAAAGTCGGCGGTTTTGACTGCGTGACCACCAACAGAGTCATTGCAGGTTCGGGTTTGTCCTCATCCGCAGCTTTTGAAGTGCTTGTGGGCACCATTTTCAATTATCTTTACAACGACGGTGCTATCTCCGCTGTCGAAATCGCAAAGATCGCACAGTATGCCGAAAACGTATTCTTCGGCAAACCCTGCGGACTGATGGATCAGATGGCTTGCTCTGTCGGTGGCTTCGTGCAGATCGACTTTGCCGACACCGAAAAACCCGTCATCACCCCCGTTACATTCGACTTTACATCCTGCGGCCATGCGCTTGTTATTACGGACACCCGTGCAAGCCACGCTGACCTGACGGACGAATACGCCGCCATCCGCAAGGAAATGGAATCCGTTGCCGCTGTGTTCGGCAAGTCCTGCCTGCGTGAAACCGATGAAGCGGAAGTGATGGCAAACATGGCTCTTGTGCGCGAAAAATGCGGTGAACGCGCTTGCCTTCGCGCCATACATTTCTATAACGACAACCGCAGAGTTGAAAAAGAAGCCGAAGCCCTCAAAGCAGGCGATTTCGAAAGCTTCAAGAAGCTCGTCATTGAAAGCGGCAACTCCTCTTACATGTATAACCAGAATGTTTTTGTTAAAATCAAGGATGCAGGTCAGCCCGTATCCCTCGCACTCGCTCTGAGCGACAGTGTCCTCAACGGCAGAGGCGCATGGCGCGTTCACGGCGGCGGTTTTGCGGGAACCATCCAGGCTTTCGTACCCGAAGATTTGCTCGATACATACATTGCAACCCTTGAATCCGTATTCGGTGAAGGTGCTTGCTATGTTCTTTCCATCCGCAGTGTCGGCGGTACGGAAGTTAAGTAATTAACGAAAGGCGAAATTTTTCGCGTCATTTACCATGAAAGCAAGTGAAAACAGACACTATAAAGTTCTTGAGCTGGACAAGGTTCTGCACAGACTGGCAGAGCTTACCACCTGCGAGGACGCAAAATGGGAAGCAGAGCGCATTCTGCCCTGCACAACCCTTGTTGAAGCACAGGCGCTGCTGAATCAGACCGAAGCGGCTTATTTACTGCTTGCCAAATTCGGCGGTCCGTCCTTCGGCAGTATGAAAAATGTGAACAACGCACTGTTCCGCGCAAGTGCGGGCGGTGCACTGACCATGAAAGAACTGCTCGACATTGCAGAAGACCTGCGTGTGATCCGTTCCGTGTCGGAATGGCGGTTCCGTCAACCGGGTGCTGACAGTTGTCTTGACATCTTGTTCGGTGCGCTCATGCCCCAGAGGCTTCTGGAAGAAACCATTGTCACTTCCATCGTCAGCGAAGAAGAAATGAGCGACCGCGCCTCCCCTGCACTTGCGGATATCCGCCGCAAGATGCGCCAACAGGCACAGCATATCCGCGACAAATTAGACGGCATGGTGCATTCCGCACACTACAAGCAGTATTTGCAAGATGCCATCATCACCCAACGCAACGGCAGATTCGTCGTGCCCGTCAAAAACGAGTTCCGCGGCAATGTGCCGGGTCTTGTGCATGACACATCGGGCAGCGGTTCCACCGTGTTCATTGAACCGATGGCAGTCGTGGAAGCCAATAATGAAATCCGTGTTCTGCAAGGAAAAGAACGCGAAGAAATTGACCGCATTCTTTCCGAATTATCTGCACAGGCGGGCGAAGTGGCAGACACCGTCAAGCACAGTTACGAGTGTCTTGTGGAACTCAACCTCATTTTTGCAAAAGCAAGGCTTGCCTATGACATGAACGCAAGCGTACCCGCCCTCAACGAAGACGGAATCACCGTTCTCAACAAGGCAAGACACCCGCTGCTCAATAAAAAAACGGTCGTACCCGTGGACATTTCCCTCGGCGACCGATTTGACACTCTGATGATCACAGGCCCGAACACGGGCGGCAAGACCGTTTCCATCAAAACACTGGGATTATTGACTTTGATGGCTGCCTGCGGTCTGATGGTACCGTGTGCGGATGAAACAAAAATCTGCATCTACCGCAAGGTGTTTGCGGATATCGGAGACGAACAGAGCATTGAGCAATCGCTGTCCACGTTCTCCTCGCACATGATCAATATTATCAACATCATCAAAGAGAGCGACACCGACAGCCTTGTCCTGATTGACGAACTCGGCGCGGGCACCGACCCCGTTGAGGGTGCCGCCCTCGCCATGGCAATCCTTGAAAGACTGCACCTCAACGGCAGTAAAATTGCCGCCACCACGCACTATGCCGAACTCAAAGCCTATGCCTTGCAAACAGCAAGAGTGGAAAACGGCAGTTGCGAATTCGATGTGCAGTCGCTTCGCCCGACCTACAGACTGCTGATCGGAGTCCCAGGTCGCAGTAATGCGTTTGCCATCACTGAACGACTGGGCATGGATATGGATGTGATTCTTCGTGCAAAGGAATTGGTGGAAGCCGATGATCTGAAATTTGAAGATGTGGTGGATTCGCTCGAAGAAAGCCGCCTGAAAATGGAAGAAGAACGCGACGAGGTCTCCGTCAAACGCGCCGAAGCCGAAAAGGCACTCGCAGAAGCACAGAAAAAACTTGCCGAAGCCGAAGACCTGCGAAAACGCGAATATGAAAAAGCACAAACGGAAGCCTTGCGAATCACCGAAAATGCCCGCCGCGAAGCCAATGCACTGCTTATGGAAGTCGAGCGCTTCCGCAAGGACATGAAGACGACAAAGGATGCCGCAGACCTTGCCGCCAAGGCTCGCTCGGCAATGAAAAAAGACCTTTCCAACCTCGATAGTGCGGTCAATCCCGTGGTCACTTCCCTTTATGAGGACGAAGACTATGTCCTGCCCCGTCCGCTTGTTACCGGTGACCGTGTGCTGATTGCCGACATCGGCAGAGAAGCGGATGTGATGTCCCCCGCCGACCGTAAAGGCAATGTCGAAGTGCTGGCCGGTTCCGTCAAAATGCGAGTGCAGATCAACCGTCTTCGTCTGCTCGACAAGAAAAAAGAAAAGAAAAAGACCGTTTCTGCACCCACCGTGGCAAGAAGTGAATCCCGCCTTACCGCCAGTGCCGAAAACCGTGTGGACCTGCGCGGCATGAACAAGGAAGAAGCCCTGTTCACCCTCGATGCGTTCATTGACAGTATGCTGTTGTCGGGTCTGCAGGAATTCACCGTCATTCACGGCAAAGGCACGGGTGTGCTTCGCGAAGCGGTGCAGCACCACCTCAAAAATAATAAATTTGTAAAAACCCACCGCCCGGGACTGTACGGCGAAGGTGAAAACGGTGTGACAATCGTCACTCTGAAATAATTTTTGCAGGGAGGTATCACAATGGCACACGCTCCGTCAAAAGAATCTTCAAAAACCGATTCCGGCATGAAATACAGCAGCAAAGCCTTGCTTATTATGCTGACTGCACTTGTTTTGTGCCTTGCGGCCGTGTTTTTGTACGGTCATTTCGACACACTTCGTACAACAGAGGAAATTCTGAAAAAAGCCGAAAAGGAATGCCACATCCCGATCGCAGACGATTCATCCCTGTCACTCTGCGGCAGTTGTGAAATCGGCGAAAATGAGCACATGTTCTGGTTTACGGCGGTGGACAACCAAGGAGAAAACCGCTATCAGCCGATGCGATTCACCGAAGTCGGAGAAAACAAATATAAATTCCGTCATGCCCCCCAATTATTCGTCTGTGAAAATGACATTGCATACGACCACTACAGCCACGGAATTGTGTATCTCGTCAACAATCCCGATTGTGTTTCCATCGTTTTCAATGACGGCACATCGGACGAAATAACAGTTCAGGTGGATAACATTCCGTTTATTTACAAATACGAATATAAAAACCTCTACAATGACGAGGGAACTGAAGAAATTATCACTGTAAAATTCCTCGACAGCAACGGAGATATCATTATGTAACAAAAAAATGAGCTGATTCGGTTTAGCCAAATCAGCTCTTTCCTTTTTTTACAATTTTATTCAATTTTTCTTTCAATGCAGGCAGATCATTTTGCAAATAATTTCTTTACTTTTCATAAATCACAACACCTGTCTGTGCAATTTCCGTTTCAACCGGTGAGCCTTTCTCGATAATGTCAATATAACACCCTCCGCAAACAATTTATTTCCTTGCTTTTGTTTTCGTTTCTGTGCTATTATGTAAACATCAAAAAAGAATTGCAGGTGTGAAAAAAAATGAAATATGCCATCATCATTGCCGTGCTTGTTGCGGTTGCCTTGGTTATTACCCTTGGCTTTCTCAAATTCGGTCCCTCCGAATTCACGGGCGAGAACTACACCATCCCCGAACTTGATTTAAGCGAACTGCCCGACGAACTCATCGGCACGGAATTTGAATATCTCTATGACCTGCCTGTTGTGGATGCCACTTACGACTACATGGCACATCCCGACAGCATTTTGCTGAAAAACGGAGATATTCTCACTGTGTACCCCAAAGGTCACGGCAAGGGTGCAATCCTCAACAAATTAAGCACCGACAGCGGCAAAAGTTGGACCGAAACCCTTGCAGACACCCCCGCAAGCTGGGAAAATTCCCTTGAAACCCCCACCGTGTACCGCCTGCAATTTTCCGACGGCACACCCGACAAGCTGATTCTCATTTCCGCAAACTCCAAATGGCCGGACATGGAAACGCCCGGCGGATTTGAATGCTCGATTTCAACAGACGAAGGGCAGACATGGTCTGAATTTCAACGGTTTTTCAGTTTTGAAGACGAGTTCTCCGTGATTCCCATTGTTGCCATGGCAAGCCTGACGAGGCTGAAAGAAAACGGCGAATTTGTCGATAAATGGATGGGATTTTTCCACGACAGCGAATTTTACAACTACAAATCTATTCTTTCCTTTGACGAAAACGGCAATATGCAGTGGAGCACACCCGAAAAATACCTTGCCGACTACCGTAAAATTGAAGCAGAAGCCTGTCTTTGTGAAATCGAAGTTATCCGTTCCGACAAGGGACAGGGTAATGAACTCTGCCTGATCACAAGAAGCAACGCCAAAAACATCAACACCATGGTGTCTTTTTCTGCGGACGAGGGCAAAACCTGGACAATGCCCCGCACAGCACCCGCCGCACTCAACGGTGAACGGCACAAAGCGGAATACACCGCCGACGGCAGACTTGTGATCACCTTCCGTTCCATTGAACGCGGCAAAAAAGCGCAACTGCACGCAAAGAAAATTGACCGCAGCCGCGGCTGGATCAGCGAAGGACTTGTTGCATGGGTCGGCACATACGAGGACCTCAAAAACGGAACCGAGGGTGAATACCGCATCAAACTGGCGCATATTTACCTTGACAATCAAAAAAAGCCTTCCTATTATGCAGGTTCCGACACGGGCTATTGCGGCAATGTGGTGTTGCCCGACGACACCGTTTTGATCACAGGCTACGGCAAATTCAGCCCTGATGTAAAAACAGCAGACGGCAAGAGCCTGAAAACCTACATCTGCTCCAAGCGCCTGAACCTCAAGGACACCGATGCGCTGGTTGAAAAATACTTTGCAAAAACCAAGTAACATACCTTGAAAACGGCATGTTGTAAAGTTATTCCCTTTACATTTGTGAATTTTTCCGCTTTGTCAAATTTCCTCTTGACAAGGCGCTTTTTTTATACTATAATGCCCCCTGTAAAGTTTCACATCTTTACACCGAAGGAGCGTTTATTGTGGCCAAAAATCTTGACCTCATCCTGCTGCTTGACTTCTACGGCGATATGCTGACCCCCAAGCAGCGCGAATTTGTGGATTATTATTACAACGATGATCTCTCCCTTGCCGAAATCGCACAGAATGTCGGCATCACCCGCCAGGGTGTGCGCGATGCCATCAAGCGCGCCGAAGTGCAGTTGACGGAAATGGAAGAGCGTTTGGGGCTTGTCAGCCGTTTTCAGAGCATGCAGGCAGGACTCACGGAAATCATCGAATGTGCCGATGCCATCAACAAAGAGAATCTTTCCTGCGGACTTTCGCGTGAAATCAACGATCTGACCGTCCGCATTCAGTCCATAGCAATGTCCCTGTCCGAGTAAGACGGCGTTGCAGAGAACCGCCAAGCCGTTGTGGCTGTTCCTCGTTTTGCAATACATGCAGCGGCAGAAACGGAGAACCATATGGCTTTTGAAGGTCTTTCCGACAAACTCGAGTCCGCGTTTAAAAAACTCAAAAGCAAAGGTGCGCTGACAGAATCCGACGTCAAGGACGCGATGCGTGAAGTGCGTCTGGCACTGCTTGAAGCCGACGTCAGCTACAAGGTCGCCAAGGACTTTACCGCAAAGGTAACCGAAAAGGCGATCGGTGCGCGTGTTATGGAAAGTCTGACACCCGCACAGATGGTCATTAAGATCGTCAACGAAGAACTCACCGCGCTCATGGGCGGCACGCAGGCAAGACTTGCAAGTGCATCCCATCCCCCCACAATCGTCATGCTCTGCGGTCTGCAAGGCTCGGGTAAAACCACCCACTGCGCAAAGATCGCAAAGTTCCTCAAAAAGCAGGGCCACCGTCCTCTGCTTGTCGCCTGTGACATCTACAGACCCGCTGCTATCAAGCAGTTGCAGGTCGTCGGCGAGCAGGTCGGTGTTCCGGTTTTCGAGATGGGCAAGGAAAACCCCGTGACCATTGCAAAGGAAGCCGTGAAGCTCGCAAAAGACCATGGTTATGACTATGTATTCCTCGACACGGCAGGTCGTCTGCACATTGACGAAACGCTGATGACGGAACTGAAAAACATCAAAGCAGAAGTCAAGCCCCACGAAATCCTGCTCGTTATCGACTCCATGCTCGGTCAGGATGCCGTCAACGTTGCTTCCACCTTCAACGAAGCACTCGGCATTGACGGTCTTGTGCTGACCAAGCTCGACGGTGACACCCGCGGCGGTGCGGCACTTTCTGCAAGAGCTGTCACAGGCAAGCCCATCAAGTTTGCAGGTGTGGGCGAAAAGCTCGACGACCTTGATGTTTTCCACCCCGACCGTATGGCAAGCCGAATCCTCGGCATGGGCGACGTGCTGTCCCTTATCGAAAAGGCAGAAACCGCACTCGACGAAAAGAAAGCAGAAGAACTTGAAAAGAAGCTCATGCAGAATAAATTCGACCTCAACGATCTGATGGATCAGATGCTTGAGCTTCGCAAAATGGGTTCGATGAAAGATCTGCTGTCCATGATCCCCGGGGTCGGCAAAAAACTCAAAGATCAGGATGTGGACGAAAGCGGCATCGACAAAACGCTTGCCATCATCCGTTCCATGACTCCCCAGGAACGCAGAAAGCCCGACATCATCAACGCTTCCCGCAAACGCAGAATCGCAGCAGGTTGCGGCATGCAGGTGGAAGATGTGAACCGTCTTCTGTCGCAATACAAGCAGATGCAGAAGTTGTTCAAACAGATGAACGGCAAGGGCGCAAAGAAAAAAATGAAGCGTATGTTCCCCGGCGGAATACCCGGTGGGATGCCCGGCGGCGGAATGCCCGGTATGCCCCCGATGGGCGGTTTTTAATCAAGGTTTGAATGCAAAAGCATTTGAATAAATAAAATTTGTTTATATTATTTTTGGAGGTACCATAAAATGGCAGTAAAAATCAGACTTCGTCGCATGGGCGCAAAGAAAGCTCCCTTCTATCGTGTTGTTGTTGCAGATTCCCGTTATCCCCGTGACGGCAGATTCATCGAAGAAATCGGCTACTACAACCCCATGACCGAACCCGCAACCGTTAAGATCGACGCTGACAAGGCAAAGCAGTGGATCGCCAACGGCGCACAGCCCACCGACACCGTCAAGGGCCTGCTCAAGAAGAACGGCGTTATCGACTAATCCCAACTCGGAAGGATAACAAAGCATGAAAGAATTGCTCACCACCATCGCACAGGGCCTCGTTGAAGCTCCCGAATCGGTTGTTGTGACCGAAGACGAAATCAACGAAGAAGGCGTTGTCGTGTTCCATCTTCACGTTGCAGAAGACGACATGGGCAGAGTCATCGGCAAGCAGGGTTGCATTGCAAAGGCAATCCGCACCGTTATGCGCTCCACCGCAGTTCGCCGCAACATGAAAATTCAGGTCGAAATCGACTGATTTTCGAACAAAAACGAAACCGTATCGGAATAATCCGGTACGGTTTTTATTTTGGTCGGTTTTACCAGTTTTCCTGCAGAAGGAAATCGGCGATATGCATAATGGCGATTCCGTTTTCATTCCCGATCGCAAGCGGATCCCTGCAAACGACATATTTATGATAATGGTCTTTGATTTCCATCAGATTATCGGTTTCGCGTGTGGATGAAGTCGGCAGTTCAACACAGACCTGCACATAAATTTTTTCTTCCCTGCGCACCCCGACAAAATCAATTTCTTTGGCATCGTTTTTGCCGATATAAACATCATATCCTCTGCGTTTCATTTCAAGAAAAACAATATTTTCAAACACGGCAGACAGCATTTTCCTATCAAAACCCATCTGACTGTATTTAATGGAGATATCAGAAAGATAATATTTTTCCTGCGTTTTGAGCACAGACTTCCCCTGCAGATCATACCGTTTGCACGGATAGATAATAAATGCCTCGCTGAGCCATTTGAGATAGTTGTAAATGGTTTCAACCGAAAGACTTCTGTTTTCGCTTTTGAGGAATTTTACAATGGCTGCCGCGGAAAATGTTTTGCCGACATTTTCAACAATGTAACGAACAACACGGTCAAACAGTTCTTTGTTTCTTATTTTGTGCCGCTTGGAAATATCTCTTGTGATAACCGAAGCATAAATGCCGTCCACGACCTGATAAGCAGACCTTGTATCGAAATTGCTGATACCGACAATGGGAAAACCTCCGTACTGCACATATTCATCAAAAACTTCCCTTGCAGAAGTAAGATCTTTGTTTTTGAATGTAAGATATTCGCGGAATGAAAGTGTGTAAACGGGAATCAGAACATACCGCCCCGTCAAATACGTTGCAATTTCACCTGACATCAATTTGGAGTTGGAGCCGGTGACATAGATATCAACATCCGCACCCTCAAGCAAGGAATTGACAACCTTTTCCCAGCCGTTGATTTCCTGCAATTCATCCAAAAACAGATAACATCTGCCTTTGTCACGTATCGCCACCTGCAAATCTGCATACATATCTTTTGCCGAAAAATCTTCATATTCGGGACTGTTGTATCTTCGTTCAATAATATTGTCCTGTGCAATACCCTTTTCTTTCAGATTCTGCACAATCATTTCAAAAAGTGTGGATTTTCCGGAACGGCGCACACCGGCAAGAATTTTCACAAGCGGTAAATCCTCAAAGGGTGCGATTGCATTGATATAATCAGGCCTGATAATCACTTTAACCACCTCTTTCATTCTCATAATATCGAAAAACTTCTTAAAAGTCAAGAGTTATTACCTCTATAGAAGTAAAAACTACCCATATTTTTTCCACTTTTTCTACTTTAACAAGAAAAACAAGATCCGCAACAGAACAGACCTTGCTTTCTTTCTCGCATATTTATTTTTTTATTTTATCCCAATATTCCTTTGCTGCCTGCTCGGTGCGGTTTTCGCCGAACTGATAGTAGGTGGCACTTTTGAGGTTATCGGGCAGGTATTGTTGCTTGCACCAATGATTCGGGTAAGCATGCGGATAATTGTAAAACTGCCCTTTCACGGCGGCATCTTCGCCGTCAAAATGCTTGTTCTGCAAGGTGCGCGGTACGGGACCTGCTTTGCCTGCCTGCAAATCAGACAGTGCGGCGTCGTAGCCGAGGTATGCGGAATTCGATTTCGGGCTTGTTGCTACCAGCACGGCGGCATCGGCAAGCGGAATACGTGCTTCGGGCATGCCGACCTGAAAAGCCATGTCCACGGCGGCTTTGACAATGGGAATGATCATCGGATAGGCAAGTCCGACATCCTCCGCCGCACAGACCATAAGTCTTCTGCAAGCCGAGGGCATGTCCCCCGCTTCTAAAATGCGGGCAAGATAATGCAGTGTTGCATTCGGATCGGAGCCGCGCATGGATTTCTGAAAAGCAGACAGCAAGTCGTAATGCTCGTCCCCCTCGTGGTCGTAACGAAGGGCGGTTTTCTGCGTGACGGCTTTGGCGGTTTCAAGCAGAATTTTGCGTTTCTGCCCGACATCGGGGATATTGCTCGACAAAACGGTCAGCTCAACCGAATTGACCCCTTTTCGCACATCACCGCCGCAACCGCGGGCAATGTGCATGAGCACCCCGTCTTCGATTTCAAATTCCTCTTTGAAATCTTCCGCCATCACGGCAAAAGCACGTTCCAATGCGGGCAGAATGTCCTCGGGTGTGACAAACTTGAACTCAAACACGGTACTGCGGCTGAGAATAGCGGGATAGATATAAAAATACGGATTTTCGGTGGTGGCGGCAATGAGGGTAACAGTTCCGTTTTCGATGTATTCGAGCAGGGATTGCTGTTGCTTTTTGTTGAAATACTGAATTTCGTCGAGATACAAAAGCACACCGTTGGGTGCGGCAAGGGTGTTGACTTCCCCGATGACGGCACGCACATCGGCAATGGATGCGTTGGTGCCGTTGAGAATGTGCAGTTTGCGCTTGGTTGCCGCCGCAAGAATACGAGCGACCGTGGTTTTGCCCGTGCCCGAAGGCCCGTAGAAAATCATATTCGGCAGATGACCCGATCGGATGATATTGCACAGCGGTGCATTCTCTGCGATCAGGTGTTTTTGTCCCACAACCTCGTCAATAGATTGCGGTCGGATTCTTTCGGCAAGCGGCTGAGCCATGCGTTCACTTCCCTTTTGGTTTTATGATTTTTTTTTGACTGTCAAAAAAAAGGTCTGCACCCTGCCGAAGAGGGCTTGTTGGTCCGGCAGAGTGTTTTCAGCGGCGGCCATATGTCAGCGGCCAATCGGGGACGGACAAAAACCGCACCGCCGTGCACCGCCGCGGATTGTGTCCCCAAGGACACTATATGCGGAGAACAGGTTGATGTGAGAATAAATATAAAAAATGCAAAATGCACAATGCAGAATGCAAAATTATCGGGTCGCTGTTCGCTCCGATTATAGAGCATAAATAAATTTGATTTTAATACAAAGCCTCATTTTTTAATTTATTTGTGCAAAAATTATTTCAAAATTGCCATTATGCGCACAAATTTAAATTCTTAGCTTCTACAATGGCAACGCGGTACGGGTTCAGCACATCGGTAAGTCGGGAGGCTCAGCACATCGGTAAGCCCAGGTTCAGCACATCGGTAAGCCATCAGGTATAATGGATACGAAAGAGGTGGACATTATGCCATGGAAGGAAACCGATAAAATGGAACAAAAAGAAATGTTTATCAAAGAAATGCTGAAAGCGGAAAAACCATTCAAGCACATTTGTGACGATTTCGGAATATCTGAAAAAACCGGTCATAAATGGAAGAATCGATTTTACGAACAAGGTAAAATTGGTCTTGTGGAGCAATCCCGTGCAACACATGTGCATGCAAATGAAATTGACGGAGATACTGCAGCAGATCTTATCTGTATCAAAAATGCACATCTGGCTTGGGGACCAAAGAAGATTCGTGAAATTTATGCTCGCAAGTATCCGGAAAAGAATGTGCCGTCTCTCTCGTCGGTAAAAAGAATTCTGGATAAAGCCGGGTTGGTTAAACCCAGAAAAATCAAACCGCCTGCGTCATCCGATTGCCCCCGTTTGCAACAGCAAATACAAGCAAATGCTCCCAATGATGTCTGGTGCATTGATTTCAAAGGCTGGTGGAAATCAAACGGCGAAATCTGCGAACCTTTTACTGTCCGTGACAAATACAGTCGCAAGATTTTGTGTGCAAAGCTGATGGCATCAAAATCTTCTGATGCCGTAAAAGCTGTAATGACTGAATTGTTCAGGACATACGGGCTTCCTAAATGTATTCACAGTGATAACGGCACTCCTTTTTCAGCTCCTAACGGTCTTCTTAACTTAACCTGTCTTTCTGCATGGTGGATTACGCTCGGCATTTTACCGGACAGATCTCTGAAAGGGCGTCCCGACCAAAACGGGTCTTTGGAACGAATGCACAGAGACATTGCTTGGGAAATTGAACGTAAAGTCCCCGGCGGTATTGCCGCTAATCAAATAGTCCTGGATGCTTGGGTAGAGGAATACAACACAGAAAGGCCTAACGAAGCCATCGGAATGATGATGCCTGATGAACTCTATGAAGTTTCTCCAAGAAAATATGATTGTGATTTTGATGAATTGGAATATCCTATGGGCTTTCTTGTCAGAAAAGTGCAAGGTGGCGGCGAAATCATTTTTAACGGTATTCGCATCACCATAGGTTATGCTCTCAGAGGTTGGCATGTCGGTTTGAAGCCAATCGACGGTTGTGATCAATACTATGTGTTTTTAGCTGATTTTCTGCTTGGCACTCTTGACATGAATTCCTGTTGTTTTTACCCTCTTGATGAGTTAAAATCTAATTGATTTACAATTATGGGCGGTAAGCCCTGTTGTGCTTACGCCTTTTTCCCATTATATCTGGCTGCCGGCGTCAAGGTCGTATTGAAACAATTTCCG
>JAFQCH010000035.1 GCA_017416485.1 Clostridia bacterium
ATTTCACGCACTGCCGATAACGTCAGCGAACGATAGATCAGCATCGTGCCGAGCGTTACGATGAAAGACGGCATTTTTGCATATCCGACAAGCACACCGTTGATCAGTCCACACACAAGACCGGATCCCAATGCGGCAAGGAACATCAAAAATACGTTTCCATCCGTTGCATTGTAGGTCATAATCGTGATACCGGAGCACAGAACCAAAGAGGAGCCGAGGGACAAATCGATTTGACCTGTGATAATCACCAACGCCATACCGATTGCCATCGTACCGACAACAACCGAGTTTTGACTGGATAAAATTGCGGAAATATGACCGGGATTGAATTGGTTTCCGTTCGCATTGATGGTTATAGCATAAACGATCAGAATCAATCCAAACACGAATGCGTAGCTATATTTGCCACAGCAGGTCGTTGCTTTTTTCAATACTGAATTGAACGTTAATTTCTTTGTATTATTCATATCACACCTCGCAGGTTTCTTTCGTAGCAGCGCCGGTCGAATACATCATCACGTCACGCTCGTTGATTTCATTATGAGAAAAGATTTTCGCTATGCCTCCGTCGTAAAACACCACGCAGCGATCCGAAACCTTTTGTATTTCCGGTATCTCCAAGGAATTTAGTATAACGGTTTTTCCTTCCTTGGCAAATCCGAGAATCAACTGATATATTTCCGCTTTTGCTCCAACGTCAACACCTTGCGTCGGATTGTCGAAAATCAAAATATCAGCCTCCGTGTTAAGCCATCTTGCAAGGAATACCTTTTGCTGATTGCCTCCGCTTAACGAGGTTATGGATGCTTCGGGTGAATCGGATTTTATACGAAGCATTTTCTTTAATATATCAAACTTATTTCTTTCGCGCTTGGTATTGATAATGTTTTTTGGGAAAGAGAGGGTATGCTCGGCGATCTGACAGTTCTCAAGAATCGTCATATCGGCAATCACAGAGTTTTCCTTTCGGTCTGAGGGGAGCATAGCAACTTTGTTTTTCATAAAGCGCTTAATGCTGCCGCTTACCGCTTTTCCGTGAATCTCGACCGTACCACTATGAATCGGAATTGCTCCGAACATTGTTTGCAACACTTCACTTGCTCCGCTGCCTGCAAGTCCGGTCAGCGCAACGATCTCGCCCCTACGAATCGACAAATCCACGTTTTGAAATCCGTTTCCCGTAAGCTTGCTTATTTTTACAACAACGTCTCCCAGTGGGCGAGGCTGATAAACGTCCTCATCTGCATACTCGCGACCTATCATATCCGATGTAATGGATCTCGCATCGGTATCACGAATATTACCGCATGAAACGAACTCTCCGTTTCTGAATACGGTATATCGATCTGCAATTTCAAAGATTTCGGGCATTTTATGAGAAATGAAAATAAAAGATATTCCTTCGTTTCTTTTCTTTTTCAAAATTTCAAACAGTCGTTTGATTTCCTCATTATTCAAGGTCGTGGTCGGCTCGTCCAATATTAACAGCTTGGCATTTTGGTGAAGTGCTCGGCAAATCTCCAAAAGCTGTTTTTCTCCCGGCTTCAGTGAGGATACCAATTCAACAGGATCGATATCAATACCGAGACTTGAAAACAGTTCTTTGGTTTCCTCAATCATTTGCGTCTTTTTTAACACGCCAAAGCAATTCTTTATTTCACGGTTGAGAAAAACGTTTTCATATACCAGAAGATCATTGATTACACTGAGCTCCTGATGAACGAAGGCAATCCCTGCCGCCTGCATTTGCCGTATAGACGGAAGAACGTAGCTTTTTTCGTCAAATTCAATTTTGCCTTTGTCGGCATGAATAACTCCCGTTAAGATATTCATCAAGGTTGATTTTCCCGCGCCGTTTTCGCCGAGTAGGGCGTGAATTTCTCCACGTTCAACATCAAGATGTGCATCTGTCAGAGCATTGACTCCGCCGAAAGACTTATATATACCTTGCATATGTAACAGATTACTCATGCAACAATCTCCTAACATCAGTTTTTACGCTTTTATCCTCTTACTTAGCGTGTCCCGTAAATCCTTCGTATTGGCTCACGTTGTTCTTATCTACGATCCATACGGGCTCATACTTGCCGCTGCCGACTTCATAAGTCCAGTTGCCGTCAAGATAATCCACCATATATCCAACGACGTTCATCATCATCTTCGGAGAGAAATAGACGGACATCATATCATCAAAATATGTGGTGGCAATAGCGGATTGCGAGGATGCTCCGCTTATCACGTCGTATAATTCCTGCATACCTCCGATTGCGGAGATATAAACGTCCATATTGGCAAGATCGTTCTTCGTAGCGTCGGACAGCGAATTACCTTCAAGCAACCGCATAACGCCAAACGTCATTTCATCATCCATCGAATAGATAAACAGCTTACCGCCGTTACTTTTCGCATCAGCCGTAATATCAGTCAGCTTTTGCTCCAAATAGTCGTAGGCACCGTCCGCGCTCCAATTACAAACGACCTTGTAATCGGCGCACAATGCGTCTATTTCCGCTTGAGACCAAATCTTATTCGTCTGATAAGTCTGCTTCGTATGCTC
>JAFQCH010000012.1 GCA_017416485.1 Clostridia bacterium
ATCTCAAGTCATCTCTGACTTAAAATCATTTTCCGAATAATTTGTCTAGCAAATTTACTCAAGAATTTTCGTTGGCTGTTTTTCTCAATTCGTACACGAATTCGCTTAAACAATCCATTTCATAATTGTCCAAGGTGTTCTTTGTTCGTCTCACATTATTCAATTTACAAGGTGCAGACCGCTCGCCGCTGAGCGGTGAGCTTGATTAGTCTAGCATTTTTCACGATATTTGTCAAGAACTTTTTTTCATTTTTCACAAAATTTTTTGAAAAAACTTTTTTCCATAAATATCCTGTAAAATACCGTTGGATCCCGGTGCTCTCCAAGCCATTTTCCGCAAAAAATTGGAGTCCCCGGCGGGGACTCCAAACAGAAAATCCTTATGATCAATCAGCGTCTTCGATCAGGCCGTAGCCACCGTCATTTCTGCGGTAAACCACAGCAAAGGCACCGCCATTGTCTGCATCCCGGAAGGCAAAGAAGCTATGCTCCAGCAAATTCATTTGCAGGACCGCCTCCTCACGGGTCATGTCCCGGAAGCTGAACTGCTTGACCCGGACAATGCTCAAGTCCTCCTCTGCTTCCTCCGGAATGAAGGAAGTCTCCTCTACACTACGGACAAAAGCGTCCTGACGCAGGCGACGGGCAAGCCGGGTTTTGTTCTTGCGGATCTGCCCCTCGATGGTAGCCACAGAGGCATCGATGGACGCAAACATATCGGATGTGCTCTCACTTGCCCGGAACCAGGTGTTGGCACCGTGAACGGTGAGCTCCACCTTATTCCGGTTTTTCTCTACAGAAAAGACAATTAGGGCTTCCGCATCCTCCTCAAAGTAGCGCGCCAGCTTCATAACCTTTTTCTCGGCATAGGCGTGGACATTTCCGGGCAGCTTGACTTTTTTCTCACTAAACTGAAACTTCATACGCGGCAGCTCCTTTCGTTTCACCGATCTTTCGGTGTACTTATAGTATACCACAATTTTGGCGTTTTGGCAAGAAAAAGCCGTCAATTTTCCTCAGCTTCTTCGTCCTCCAGCAGAACTGTCATGGTCATGTTGTAAACCAGCTCCGCCTTCTGCTCAAACAGCTTGCACAGGCGCACCGCCTGGCGCTGGTTGGGGGCCAGCAGCTCCAATGTCATCAGATTGCCCATCTCATCATCCAGGGACATGATCACAGAATGATCCCCGCCCTCTCTGGGGATGATCTGGGTCTTCACAAAGCTCTGCCGGCGAATCTGGCGGTTAAACCGGGCAACGGCATTCTCTGCCCGCTGCTTCACCGTAAAGGCAATGGAGTCCGCAGTCAGCTCCCCATCCTGCCGGCCCTTTTCTGTAATCTCATACTTATCGTCCTCCACCTGACGCAGGTGACCGGACGCGACCATTTCCGGAATCGCCGTGCAAACATCAAAATAACTCAGACAGTCATCCTGATAACACAGCTCATAGATCTCCTGGCTGGACATGGGATAGCTGGATCGGGCTGCCACATAGAGAATCAGCACTTTGACATCCATCATATCATGGATAAATCCAAGTCTTTGCATACAATCCCTCCTGTTCCAAATTCAAACCGCTTGCGACCCTGTTTTTTCTGAGTATACCAAAGAACACGCACAAATGCAAGGCGCTGGACATAATTTGGTACGAAAGGGTGATGAATATGAACGATACCATTTTCTATTCCGCCGGCAGCACCTCCGCCATGACATTTGCCGCCGATGCTTTGCGCCGACAGAATATCTCTATCGTAAGCGCACCCGCACCGGATGTTACACACCTTTTGCTCCCGGTTCCCAGCTTCGAAGCGGATGGCAGAATCCGCGGCGGCGGGATTCTGGAACATATTCTGGCAAAGCTTCCGGAGCAGGTCTGCGTCATCGGCGGTAATTTGGACCACGCAACCTTAAAAAGCTATCCCAAGATCGATCTGCTGCAGGATGCCGAGTATTTGGCGCGAAACGCCGCCATTACCGCCGACTGCGCTCTGCGTATTGCCGCCAGCCGTTTACCCGTTGCCTTTCAAGGATGCCCTATCCTGATTTTAGGCTGGGGACGCATTGGAAAATGTCTTGCCGATCTGCTGAAATCCCTGGGGGCAGATGTCACCGTTGCCGCCCGGAAACCGTCAGACCGGGCTATGCTCCAGGCTTTGGGCTTTCGTTCTGCCGACCCGAAGAGCCTGGAACCGATCTTGCGCCGCTTCCGTGTTCTTTATAATACCGTCCCCGCCCCCATTCTCAGTGACGCCCAGATGTTCCACTGCCGCCCCGACTGTATCAAAATCGAGCTGGCGTCCGTCCGGGGTATTGCCGGGTCTCAAGTGATCCCAGCCAACGGACTTCCCGGAAAAACCGTACCGGAAACCTCCGGCGCGCTGATCGCCGACAGTATCATCCGAATTCTATCTGCAAAGGAGGCAGTCTCATGAACATCGGCTTTGCCCTATGCGGCTCATTTTGCACCTATGCCCAAGTATTTCCCATTATGAAACAGCTTCGAGAATCTTATACCCTTCTTCCTATCTTCTCCGGTGTGTCTTACAGTACCGACAGCCGGTTCGGCACCGCTCAGGAGCACATCCGGGCTGTCACCGAAATTTGCGGTAAAGAACCCCTGCACACCATCGCGCAAGTGGAGCCTATCGGTCCTAAAAAATTGCTGGATGCCTTGATCATCGCCCCATGCACCGGAAACACCTTGGCAAAGCTGGCACACAGTATTGCCGACACCTCCGTGACCATGGCAGCCAAAAGCCATTTGCGTAACGGACGCCCCGTGATCGTAGCCGTTTCCACCAACGACGCCTTAGCCGGCGCGGCAGAAAATATCGGCAAGCTGCTGGGGCGGAAGAACTATTATTTTGTCCCCTACCGGCAGGATGATGCCGTAGGGAAACCTACCAGTATGGTAGCGGACTTTACGAAAATTCCGGAGGCTTTGGAAGCCGCACTGAATGGAAAACAGCTGCAGCCGATGCTTTTGGCTGAGGGTGATTAGACAGGGATAAAAACAGTTGACAACCCCAAAAAATCGGGATATAATACAAAAGCTCGCTAGTGTAGCACAGTCGGTAGTGCATCTCACTCGTAATGAGAAGGTCGCCTGTTCGAGTCAGGTCACTAGCTCCAGAAAAAACTCCTTGTTCTTTAGCCAGAGGTGGCTAAGGACAGTCGGGGTATGTAGAATACGGTGTAGCCGATTAAGGCTACGCCGTATTTCTCTTTTAAGCCGCACTTGGCGGATTCTTGCAGATTTCTTCTTTTGCATCAATAATTGTCTGTGCATCGGGAATTTCAAGAATACCCACGCCGATGAAGTGTACCTTGATTGGAACGTGCTTTTTGCCTTTCTCGTCTTTGGTGCTGTCAAAGACTTCAATCTTTGTTATGAGCCGATTGACGAGTTCGGGTGTCAGTTCCTTTAAGTCGGTGCATTTGCGGATGATAGAAAGAAATGCCCGTAGGTCGATGTTATCCTGCTCGGCATTGGAAAGCCGCTGTTCCAATTCAGCAACCGCTTGTATAAGCTCTCTTTGCTCCTGCTCGTAATTGGCGGTCATTCGCTCAAACAGATCATCCCTCAGTGTTCCAAGCACGTTCTTCTCAAAAGCCACTTGAATCAACTTATCTAACGCCGCAATGCGCTTTTTGTTCTTTTCAAGTTCCTGCTTTGCGGCTTTGAAATTGTTGGCTTTGTTAAGTTGGTGCTGTTTACCATACAAATAAAGAAAAATCGGCTCGTATTCCGTGATATATTCCGCCGCTTCCCGTATGAGTTTCAATACCATTCTTTCAAGTACCACGTTACGGATATAATGGATGGAACAGCTACCTCTATTTTCTTTATACTGTGAACAGCGGTAAAACTCCTGATGCTCCTTTACGCTCTTGGCGGCACAGAAATACAACCTCGAACCGCAATCTCCACAATACGCCAAACCCGAAAAGATACTTGTTCTGCCCGTCGCAGTATTCCTGCGGCGGTGCTTTTTTATCTCCTGCACACGCTCCCAAGTATCCATATCAATAATGGCTTCCTGCGTGTTGGGTATGATTACCCAATCTTCTTCAGAATTGTATACGGTTTTGTGAACCTTAAAGCTGACGGTACTTGACTTGAAATTTACGGTACATCCGGTGTACTGCATATTTTCAAGAATGTGGTCAACGCTGTTGCTTGACCAACGGTAGGGATCAATGACCTTGTTCCGTGTTTTTCTGCCAATACTGTTGTAATAGGCGGTTGGCGTTAAAATCTTTTCTGTTTCTAAACGGCGGGCGATTTTGGTAACACCCAACCCTTCAAGACAAAGCTGAAAGATATATCGCACCACCTTTGCGGCAGGCTCATCAATAATCCATTGCTTGGAATCGTCATCGGCTTTCTTGTAACCGAAGGCTACCGTTGCAGATACACGTTCACCGTTATCGGACTTAGATTGCCATACCGCACGGATTTTCTTAGAGGTCTGCGCCGCATACCATTCGTTGAATATATTGTAGAATGGCAGCATTTCCATACCTTCGCCCGTAGAGGTGTTGATATTTTCGTGAATGGATATAAAGGTTACGCCAAGCGTAGGATATACGATTTCTGCAAGGCGGTCGCCCTCAATATGCTCTCGACCGAAACGGGATAGGTCTTTTACGATAATTGTGCCGATTTTGCCTTCCTCTACCATTCGGTGCATACGGTTAAAATCGCTACGGTCAAAGCTCGTACCCGAAATACCGTCATCCACGAAAAACATTGTGTTGGTATAACCGTGCTTTTTAGCATAGTCAGAAAGAATTTGCTTTTGGTTGCTGATACTGTTTGATTCGTCCTCTTTGCCCTTTCTCTTTTTGTCTTTGTCGTCCTTAATATCTTCTACGGACAGACGACAGTATAAGGCTGTAATTTTATCTTGATTCATATTCTCGGCTTTCATTGCCATAATAAACTCCTTTCTCACGAAAGCCGAGCATTGTTTATTGGGCAAGCCAATTATACAATGCTCGGCGGTGATTCTACAAACCTACGGCAGTTACACTAACTGCTCGTATAGGATCAATTCTTTTAATTGCTGAAATAGTGATTTATCAACCTCGCCCGTAAAAACGCCGGTAACGTCGTAGATAGTACCGCTTATTTCTTCGGACACAGTGATTTGCTTCGGGATATAGCAAACGGGAGTATTGTCGATTGCCATCGCCGATCTTGGCGTAACATATTCCAAGAGGTCAATGGGGCTGCTTTCATCAATGCGCCCTGCACCTTTTCTCGAAAACATAATGGGTTCTATATTGACTTTTTTCATATACTTCACCTTACCTTTCATCACGGTTGCGCTGACGGATTAAGAATTTACGGTAATGCTCACAAGCCTTCAAAACAAAATCCTCAGCCTGCTTTGCATTGGCGTTAGGGACATATTGACGTATGCGCTCCATCGGGACTTTGAACATCTCCCGCTGATTGGCTTTTTCCTCACTCATCACGGCGGCAATCACTTCGGGAGTAAGACCTTGTTCTTGGCTCATCTTCTTAAAGCGGCAAGCCTGCGAGAGTGACGGGGTGCAATCGTTCAGTTCCATCTGTTCCAAAAGGTCGTACTGTTCCTGCTCATTGAGATAGGAAAGCTCAACGGCGGGAGTGAAGGAAATGCGTCCGTCATCCACATATTGCAGAATTTCGGGGATAAGGTTGGTAAGACGGATATAGCGTTTAATGGTATCTTTACTTGTTCCTGCATCCTCTGCAATTTGTTCCGTTGCCAACCTCGGTGCAACTTGCACCGAGGTTAAGTCTGTGCGGTATCCTTTGTGAGCCAATGCTTCTGCTTTCATCTTGTAAGCAAAGGCTTTTTCAGACGGCAAAATATGCTCTCGGTGCAGGTTGCTGTCCACAAGCACGATTGCCGCCGCATCACGGTCAAGGGAAACAACTAAGGCAGGGACTTCTGTAATCCCTGCCTTTCTGCTTGCCATAACCCGTCTGTGACCGGATATGATCTCATATTCATCTGTGGTGTTCTCCAAGGGGCGGACTATAATGGGAGATACAACGCCGTGTACCTTAATGCTCTCGGCAAGGGTTTCCATTTCCTCGTTGTCCTGAACCTTGTAGGGGTGATCCTTAAAGGGGTGTAATTTCTCAATAGAGATATTTTTCTTGGTATTTTTCATCGTTCATAACCTCGTTCTTTCTTTTTAATCAAATTATTTCGTTTCATTTCGATATTGCGCTCCTGCTCAAGAAGCTCGTGTATCTTCGGAATATGCTCCTCGATACGTTTTGCAATATCTCTCTGCTTTCGCAGGGGTGTGATTTGTTTGGTGATTTCTTTTGCCTGCTCTTTCAAAGCGGCATCTTCTTCGGGCGTTCTGGCACGGCGGATTTTTAAGCGAACCGCATACCGTTCCTGCTCTAATGCGGTGATTTTTGCAGATAAGTTTTCTTGAAATGACAAAAGCTCCTTTGGCGACTCAATGTGGTTGTCGCAAAGGAGCTTGTATTCCTCGATATATTTATCTAATTTCTGTACCTCAGCCCGCATCATCGGAGAAAGTGGGCGATTATGCTTTTCCTCGATATTGTTACCCGTGCATATTTTCAGCAGTTCAATAAATAGGGCAAATAATACTTGAACTGTGTCCATACGTTCCAACCTCCGCCATTCGTATTCGATTATTAGCAGGGGTTTACGCTTATACGAAGCATTATAAATGGTGGTCATAATCTGTCCGACTTGATTTTCACGGCACCGCTGACGGATGCGCTCTTTGGAATAATCCTTGCCCAAGCTACTGATACGGATTGCCCGTTTCCATCCATCTGCAATCACGGAGGGATGATCGTAATAAAAGTCACGTTCAAAGCGATAGCCGAGATTTTTCATACAATACTCAATTTCTTTGAAACTGCCACTGTTTGCGATTGCTTCATCCACGTCACGGCGTAGTATATCTCGGTGAGTGAGTTTGCCGGATTTCTGCACCCAGTACGCTTTCTTATTTCCGTAAAAATGCGTAAAGGGTATTACGGACTTGCCGTGTTCCTTGCAGACCGCATCGGAGATCTGCCGAAGCTCCACGTGGTCACGGATATGGTTTTCAAACTTTCTGCCCGTCTTAAAAGAAACGGAATTTATCACGAAATGATTGTGAATGTTATCCGTGTTGAGATGGGTAGTAACAACCACCTCATAATTTGCTCCCCACATACGCTTTGCCGTTTCTACACCGATACGATGCGCTTCGGCGGGAGTGACTTCATCTGCTACAAAACTCTGATACCCGTGATAGGCAACGTTGCCGCCGAGCTTTCCGTACCGCCGTTTGGTTGCCATCATACATTGATAAGCTCGTTGCTTCGGACAGTTAATTCCCGACACATACATTGTTTGGTCGGTCTTTTGGTCGTTCTCCACGTAACGAAGCGCCGCCCACAAGTCCTCATCCAAGAACTTTTTATCGGTGGTTTTATCGGGGTTCTCCGCATAGTCGATTACTTCCTTTAATCGGGACTTGACGGGCCAGAAGCCTGTGCTTGCCATTGTGCCACCTCCTTGCGTATCTGTCGTGCGGTTTGCTTTGGCGTATCTATGATTTCGGCATAAATATCGTCAAAGAGTTTTAGTGCCGCCGCTTCGGTTTCGGGAGATAACTCACGGTTGAGCAGTTCGCTCAGTTTCTCGTTGAAAACATAAAAGGCATCGGGAACAACTGCTTTCACAGCATATCCCAATGCCCGTTTGCGGAGATATTCAGCGACGGGGATGCCGCAACTCTCAGCGAGTTCGGTGATCTTCTTTTTCTCCTGAGGAGATACCCGAAGATACAACCGACACGGCTTTTCTTTTGGATTTCTATTCATATACATACCTTCTTTCTGTAATCGGGGTATTAGGGGTGTCCCCTAAAGGCGAACAGTAGGCGGAAACACTTACTGTTTGTTTGGAACTTGCCGTACAAGTTCCCTGCTTGTTACGGTGTAAGACACACGCTTTTAGCGTATATCTTCCATTCTCCGTGACTTGCACCGTGAGGGAGCGAAGCTCACTTTTATACCTTTCTCTTAGGTTTCTTCAATTTGGTGCATTGAGCCACTTTGACACAGCAGATGCGGTAAAAATGCTCTTTTGAGCCAAAAACGGCTATCTTGGCTCAGCCGAACATTTCTAAATCCGCAAGGACATTTTTTGCGTTTTCCGCTTTCTGTTCTTCGGTCAGTTCCGCAGTGACCGCTACTGCGGTAGGCGGCGCTGACACTACCGCCACCGTCTGCACTTCCTCCCGAAATATCTGCCGTATGCTTTCGAGCAGAGCTTCGATATCAGTGCTTTCCTTATTCATATAGGTGATGACGGCATCCACGATAAACTTATTACGGGATTTGTTTAAGGTTTGCAGATATTCAGCGGCTTTCTTTTCGGCGGGTACATCGGCGTGAAATCTTACGTTGATACGGTAATCACTCATACCGCCGCACCCGATTTAAGCTGAATTTCCGCCATATACTCATAACCCTTTGCAGCAGCAGAAATATCATCCACGAATTTTACACGGTCAGCATTGAACTTGTAGAAGTTCTTTACAAGACAGCCGCCACCTCCGGTGATATACAGCATCATTGTACCCTCGTCATACCCGTGTTCACGGAGTCTGCGGAAAATATCTTTTACATATTCCGTTGCAATGGTTCGGATGATTTTCTGATCGGCGGGAGTAATATTTGCCGCACCCGTGATAAGCACTTCCTCGATAATAGCATCGTTGATTTCACGCTGGGTTTTCTGCATAAACATCTCCCGCACCGCAAGGGTACACTGATAAGTGCCAAACTTTTCGGTATACATTTTTCCTGCCTGCGGTCTGCCGTTTATCATATACAGAACGTTCATCGTGCCGTTGCCAATATCCGCAACCATATTGACTCCGTTCATAGTGGTAGCAAAATCAGCAATAGCGGCGTACCCCTGCGGATAGATGCGTACACCCTCTATCGTGATATGATAATCAACTTTCTGATAGGTGAAGCTGACTCCCTTGTTTTTACTGAGATAAGCAGCAAAATCCTTTTTCTGTCCACTTGTCCAAGTCAGCGGCAATCCTGCGGTGATAATAACCTTTGCTTCGGTGAGCTTTTCACGCTGAAGCTCCTTGGCGATAGCAACGAGGGTTAAGACATAATAATCCTCGTCACGGATTTTGTCGGGAATGAACTCCTTGTGTCCTTCTCCGATCAGATAATATTTGCCGTCATAAACGAGCATATCTCCCGTGAACAGCGGCTCGGCATCGTAGGCAAGAAGTCCGGTCTTAAAACAGCAGTTCGCCGTTTTCATATTTCCATACCCGTGATCAATACCGATAACATACATTTCATTAAACTTCTTCATTTTACATTTCTCCTTTTCTTACTTGGATTTGTTGATTTTCTTGATTTGCTCGTACAGTTCTCTGTCGCTGGGCAGTACCGCATCTTTGAAATAATTGCAGTAGATGCCGTACAGAGAGATAAGCTGCACACAGCGGTGTGCTTCGCCATCGTCAAGCAGGATGCAGTTGCCGTCCTCGTCGCAGTTGGCGCAAAGCTCTTTGACAAGACGGTGAACCCTCTCCGCTTGCTTTGGTGTGATCTTCATCATAGACTTTTCCTCCTTTCGTTTTCGGGCAATAAAAAAGCCGCCGGTTTCCCGACGGCAATGCCCTGAGTATTTGTGAGGTTTTCGCTCCCTCACTTATTTTAATACACACGAAAACGAGTTCTTGGAAAAGTAGGATAACACATATAAATCAAAAAGCGTAACACCGTGAATACCTTGTAATTACGGCGTTTTTATGATATAATAATCAAAAGTGTACTTAACGAAAACAAAAATACTCAGAAAAATATTTAAAAAACTTTTTCATCCCGATAAGCTAAAGGGAGTTTTATGGGACACTTCTTTTGATAGACTTAGTATGGAGGTATAGCGGAATATGGATAAAATCAGCTTTTTCAGCGCCGATTACCGTGACGGCAGAGTGCATATCGGCGGCAAAAGTTATCCTGCGGGAACTTTTGCGGCGCACCTGCTGACACAATATTATATAAACGATACCGCCGCACGGATCATTGTGTTTACAAGTGATAATTGGCTTTTAGAGCGTTCTTTGGAAAGAGGATATTTGTATGTGCCGAGTTTTTTAAGAGCCGGTGCGGACATACTGAATATTTTTAATGCTCTCCCTTGGTTAAAGCCTTTTGCTATGCTTGATGTAGATGCTGAGCGTAACAGAATAGCGGCACTTTTTACCGAAGAAAACGGCAATAAAATCGTTGAGTATTATCAGCGCCGTTCCAAATTGATGTCAATGGACTTGGGACAGAGAATGTATAACATACTGCCAAAGGAATATGACGAGGTGTTTTTCAATGAGGTTGCCGCACTACTCAAAGAAGTAAAAAGGACACTTGCTTTCTATGACGGTCTGAGGAACGACCTTATGAAATCTTTTGAACAACTTAAAACCTTTGCAAGCCGCGTGGATGAAGCTGACCGTTTTGACGAGGAACATCTTCTCCCGATAGCATTGGAAATATTCGGCTCTGTGCCATTCCCCGTAACAACGGAATATGTACCTATATTAAAATCTACCCGAAGCAAAGCAGAAACTCTTGCCCGCCGATTGTATTTTGACAGCTATTACAGTTTTGTGATTACCGACTTTTTTGAAGGTCTGCATCACGGTCATTATCCAAGACAGTGCAGCATCTGCAAAAAGTATTTCCTTATGACCTCTGCGGCACGACAGAAATATTGTACGGGATATGCGCCGTTTAAGTTAAAGGGCAAAGCCATTACTTGCCGAAAATACGCTGCAAGGATCAACCGCAAAGAATATGCCGATGCTAACCCCATTATCCGACTTTACAAAAACCGTTGCTCGGCACTTCGTATGGAACGCAAGCGTGGTAAGCACGATGATATTCTCACAAACGCCGCACTTGCCGTTGCCAAAGAACGTATGCAACGAGCAAAGGCTGATCCCGATTACGCTAACGGGCAGTATGAAGCGGATATGATACGTGAAGAACTCTATGCCGAAGCAGACAGACGATTAAACGGCAAATAACACAGATTGGAGGTGAGTGCCGTGAAAGAAAAGCATATAGACGAAAAGGAACTGAATATGTACCGCATTGTTCCGGCACCACCGAAGTGGGATTTGCAGGAATATATCGTAACCTATCTCAAAGAGCAAGACGAGCGTTACCTTGCTTGGTTCCTTCATTATTATGAAAAAACGCTCAACAAGAATGTGCAAAGCTATATGCGGCAGTTCTTTATGCAAGAGCATTTTGCCGATCTGAAGCAGGCGTATATTGCGGGACTGCTGAAAGCACTCTCAAAATACACGCCCGATGGCGGCGCATCCTTTGTTTCGTTCAAAGAGTATTATGTGGAACGGGAAATTTTCGATTATATCCGTTCTATGCGGACAGGCTTTACGGTACAAAGTCTTGCGGAATATGCCAAGCTTCGTAAGGCAATGGCGATGTGGGATAATTATGACCGCAGTTATGCCGATACTGCGATTGAAACAGTTGCCGCAGAATTAGGCGAAAGCACCGATGACACGAAAGAAATTCTGCTCGGCGGCTTGCTCAATGAAAATCGTGTTGACCTTTATCAGCAGTATGCGGAGGATGATGAAGCGGAAAACACCGAAGAAGCGCACCCCGATACCACCTCCGACACTTACACTCTGTATATGAAGGGCGAACTGTACGCCCTTCTGTGGGATGCCTATGACAAGCTCGAATACACGGAGCGAATGATGCTCGCCCAGCGGCTCGGCTTCTGCTTTGATTGTCACGGCACCTTCTATATGGATTACGATGACCTCGACGAGTACGGAGATCCCAAGAAGAAACCCATTAAGCCGATGATGTATACCGATATTGCCACCGACCACGAATACAGTTCCGCCAACACCGCACACAAAAAATGCGAAAAGGCGCTTATGAAATTAAAAGAAGCTATAAAAGACCTGATATAACGAAAAAAGCCCCGTTGGAAATGCAGAAATTACTGCGCTCCCAACGGGGCAAAGCGATTGGTTATTTTGCGATTTTTCTCTTTTTATCAATAACGATCAAAGCAATCATTGAACAGCAACTCAACACTAAGAGGAACACCCACAATCCAAGATTGCTGTTATCGCCAGTCTGAGGATTGTCAGGGTTAGAAGGTGAAACATTAATATTCTCCCACGTTGCTATTACGGTTGTATCGGCAGTAACAGTAATTTTGTCGCCAGCTGCCTTTTCTAC
>JAFQCH010000002.1 GCA_017416485.1 Clostridia bacterium
AAGAAACAATCACATTAACAATATGCACAATTAACCGATTGGTGAACTGTACCGTAACAAAGGAGGCTTTTTAATGAGAAATTATAAGATTGAATTTGAAAACAGAGTTGCTTTTATAAAATCTGTTCTCTGTGAGAGCGGCTTAAAAGGAATAGTTTACGGCAATAGTGGCGGTAAGGATTCCGCTTTGGTCGGTATTCTCTGCAAAGCAGCTTGTGAAAACACGGTGGGTATTATCCTGCCGTGTACTTCAAGGAGAAATTACGATGAAGATTCAGCCGATGCCAAAGAGGTTGCTGCAAGATATAATATTGAAACCCGTACCGTTGATCTGACACCCGTAAAAGAAGCAGAACTAAAAGCCCTTGACGGCGTTACTACTTTAAATGCGGCAGCACTTTCCAATATAGCACCGAGACTTCGTATGCTTACCTTATATGCGGTTGCTGCCGCGGAAAACCGACTGGTTGCCGGTACAGGCAATAAAAGCGAAGCTTATGTAGGTTACTTTACCAAGTGGGGCGACGGTGCTCACGATTTTAATCCCATTGCAGATCTCACCGTTACAGAGATATATGAATTTTTGCGCTATCTCGATGCTCCGAAATGCGTTATAGAAAAAGCTCCATCCGCAGCACTTTTTGACGGACAGACCGATGAAACGGAAATGGGCGTAACATATGCCGAGCTTGACAGTTATCTTTCCGGCGGCGATATTCCTAAGGATAAGAAGATAATCGTTGAGCGTATGCACAAGACAAGCGAACATAAAAGGAAAGGAATTTCAGTTTATACATATAAATAAAACATCAAAGCTCCCCATTTCGGCTCAAAACCGATTCAGGGAGCTTTTTCCGTTATAGATTAATCCTCACCGCTGACACACCGCCCATTTCAGGCTTTTTCTCCATAAAACCTTCAGGTATCTTATTTTCATAGCTTTCCATGTATGTTGCTGAACCGAGATAAGCAGAGATGTTCGTCCTCGGCATAATAACCCAATCAGAGTCAGGTTCTTTGTTTGCGATATAGTATTCGGCAAGAGTAATCATAAGCCGTTCTGTTTTTCCATTTACACCGTAAGTCTTGATTTTTTGAAGAGCCTCATCTGAAAGCTCAACCGCCTCAGTACGAAGCGGACCGAGCACAAGAGCATCTGCAATAGCTGTATCAAAAAGCAACGGAAAGTCAGCAGAAGACCTGTTATTGTATATCGAATACTGGTACTGTATCAGCTTATTAGCCCAAGTGACTTCAATAACTTTTAAGGTCTTCTTTTCGGCAAAACAGTGAAGCTTCTTTGTTACATTCTCTTTGTTCTTTTTGATGTAATCGGAAAGAGAATGCAAGTATCTATAATACCATCCTGCACCGTTTTCATCAACGATATTCGGAAACTTACTGTGAAGCTCAGGGAATGATGTGTGAAAAGCTAACACTTTGTTTGATACTGTTTCATAAGGCAGACTGCACCAGGCACATAAAAAACGCCGTACTTCTTCTGTTCTTGCGTAAGGGTCATCAGTACGAAGTGTACCGTCAGCATTATGAAAAAGATAACCTCTTGCAAGAATGGTAAATATACGGTTGAAGCCCTTGTTCTGCTTAATCATTCTTACTGTAAATCTACCTATGAAAGCAGTTGACTGCTTGTTTTCCGCAAGGAAAACAGGAGTGTCTGTATATGCCTTGAATTCAAGCCATTCATTAGTCATAGTTCATTTCTCCCTTCCTTGCAAATCTTGTTATGTGTCTGTAATAAGCATCGTAAAGGAAATCACGCTTACCGAGAGCTACAATATACTTTACCGAAGCATTGAAGGAAATAACATGAGTTTCTATTATCCTTGCAGCTTCTCTTGAAACAGTTTCACGGTAATTGCCTACAGGATTTCTGAGATAGGCTTTTACCATCAATGTCAGCTCCTCGGAATCGTTGGGATACTGCATAGCCGAAGCATTTGCAGATATATTGTAGTTCCGTGTTTCGGTAATAATATCGGGTAACAGTTTGTACCCGCCGAAACGGAAATCAGCAAAGATATCGTAATACTCTCTGTATTCTTCTTCGGGCAGATGCTTTATGAGAAAGGCATATCTTTCATTCTCTTTCATAAAGTGCCAATTCTCATTTCTTACTGCAAAGTATATTTCGTTTACTCTTTCTTCGGGCAGGTTGATGAATACTGCGGCAAGCTCATCGGCTTCATAATCATTTTCCTTGTTCTGCATATACAGAATACGGTTAATATCATTGTGCTTTGCTTTTATCTTGCTTGCGGCTTTTCGTCTTGCCCGTATTCTTTTAAGGCACTCTTCATAATCAGAGATTACTCTGCCTACATAATCAAGAATCTTCGGGTCAAGCTTTTTCTCCCAGCCGGGCTTGCTTGCAAAGGTGAAGAGCTGACTCGCATCAGCCTGATGAATTTTCGCCCTTGGTGTATGCTTTTTCATTTCTCTTGCAAAATACGGGAGTTTTTCAAGGTTAGAGCTGACTTCATCCCAATTCTTACCTTCAAAGAATTTCTTAAAGCGTTCATCAAAGGTAGGGTCGTACCAACGGCGCTTGCCCTCTGCTTTTTCAATAATAGCCTTGTATTTAAGGAAGGATGATCTTTCTGCTTTGTTGGTTTCAAGATATTCTGTCAGATCAGGCTTGATACCACTTTTGGCTGAGTCTATCTCAAGACCGGTTAATATTTCAAGAACTTCCGTTTCCTTTCGGTATTGCTCCTTCTTTTCATCATCGGTGTTTTCGTCATAGGCTATTATACTTCTGTCAAGAGCTGCATTTGAAATCTGACCGACACGGGATGAGAATGTGTTTCGTATTGTTTCAAAGCGTTTGTACCAATCGTTTGCATCTGCAATGATTGGCTCTGCGGACGGTATGCTTAATAAAGGCAGATTACCGCCGAGTGAATAATCACCCTCACTGTAGTTATTTGCAATACAAGATGTAAGCTTCGGCTCGGCAACTGTTTTAATCATATCACCGTCAAAATCTGCACCGCCAAGTCTTTCGGCAAGGAGTGATACAGAGTTTACCATAATTACATCCGTAAGACCTGAAAGGTACTTTTCTCTGTAAGTGCCGATATTCTTTAACGGCTTAACAAGAGCTTCTTCGTTTCTTGCAATATGGGGATTACGAAGAAGAGCGTATATATCCTGCTGAGAATATACAGCACCGGGAGCATAAAACTCATTTGTATCAAGGAATTCATTCTTTATGTCCGAGTAGATATCAGGTCTTCCACCGTTATCTTTGATAAGCTCATAGAATAGCTCCATAATATCAGCCGCAAAGAAACGGTTGTCACCGTCAACAAGTAATCTGCCTATTGAGTAATCTTTAAGCAGGCTCTCTGCCGCATCGTCAAGCTGACGGACAAAATACGGCTCATTGATAAACTTTGGATTTCTTTTCAACAGTTCTGCAAGATGATAGCTTCGGCTCTTTCTGCCAAATGTCCATTCATCAGCCTTATCGGTAAAGTACCTTATACGGGCATCAGTATCACTGCGAAGGTCATAATATCTCTGTTCGGTTGGTTTTGTCAGCCACATTCTTTCATCTTCAGAGGGAGAATGTTCCCAACCCAAAGGTAAATCATCGGGTCTGAATTCCGATGAAAGCATTTTAACGGTATTAAGAAACTGATAGTTAAGCTCGGTTGTGTCCTCAGCTTCTGTCTTGCTGACATTGGTGATGTATATGGTGTGCTCATAAGCACGGCAGAGCTGCACATATGTCTGCCAAGAAATATTATATTGCTTAAGCCATTTGTAGCCCTTGAACTGACTTTCTGTAAGTATCATACAAAGGCTGTCCGCATTGTGCTTCCTTCCCCATATATCGGTTATTGCATCAATGCCTGCTTCTTTGAACAAGGTTTTGAAATCGGTTTTATGTACCATTCCCTTGATATATGGCATACGAATCTGAAAAGAGGAATGTTCTTTTTTACTGCCTATTTTACTGTCAAGCTCACGGGCAAACTCAGGTGAAATCAGTCCCATACCGTCAAAACATGTGGTTTCAATATCACCTGTGCATTCTGTTCTTTCATATTTTCTTATACTGCCTTCACCCGTAACATCCTTAACCGTTACATAAGAAACATCTTTTGTAATATGCTTCGGGTTGGGTACAATAGCAACATTTTCAAGAAAATACTTATCATCAGGCTCAACCCTGATACCTGACGAAAATAAAAGACCGTTATATGCGTAAAGCTTTGAAAGCTCGCAAACATCAATTTTTAAGTTAAGTGTTATTCTGCGTGTAATTTCAACATAGAGGTCATCACGGACAAAGGAGAGCTTTGCATTTCTGCTCATAGAGGCAGAACGCTCAAAGGCAAGATATTTATGCTGACCGATTCCAAGGTCAAGAGTAATACCTTCAGGGCGGAACATTGACTCAGCCTTTTTCTGTCTTAATGCGTTTTTAGGATACTCTGCACTTCGGTCAAATATACCTGCGAAATCAAGATAGATAATTGCATCGTACAAATCATCAATTATCAGCTCGTCATCTTTAGGTGAATAACCGTCTCTGTGAAGCATTGACATCAGCTGATAGAAAACGGCATTATCATCCTGATAGGTATCGCCGTGATTTAATAAGGCACTTGCGGTTTCCACTCTGTTGAGATTGAAGGAGTATATATCCTCGCCAACAGGCTTGGCATAAGCAAGAATCGCCTTTGCGGACAGTATGGGTATTTTATATCTTACGCCGGTCATAGCTTCACCTCCTGAAATGATTATCACAAGTATACTACAACGGTACATAAATTTCAATATTTTGGTATATGAATACTGCGTCACATTTTTTGAAGAGCATACAAAAACTGCCCTCACGAGGAGAGCAGTTTGGAAAATGTTGAACTTAACAAATTGGAAAACGGTTAGACTCAATTGAATTCTGCAATTTTTTCTTCAAGTTTCTGAACAAACTGACCGACAAAATAACCGTCAATGAATCGGTGGTTTACGTCAAGAGTCATATTGATAATGTACTTGCCGTTCTGCTCAGTATATTTACCCCAAACAAGAATAGGTGCAGTATCATCCTTAAGCTTCGGGTCGGTATAATCACGCTCGTTTGAACACATTGTAATATCCGCCCAAGGGATGCACGAAAAAACAATCTGCGATTCTCTTAAGCCGCAGAGGGAATGTACCGATAACGGATTGTTTTCACTTTCCTTGCGTGCATTTGTTGCAAATTCAATAATATCTCCGTCGCAGGGAAGTGATACCATATGAAAGCTTGTTGCACCCTTCTTTAGATCGGTGAAGCAAGGTACACGGCGGTCAATTTTAAATACCTTATTATCTTCAGTTTCAAGAAGAAATTCATCTGTTTCATTTATTGACTGTGTACATAAATATATGAGTGAATAATAGAAAGATATTTTGTTTTTTCTTGTAAATGCAAGCAGATTGGTTACATCAATATTAAATGCTACGCAGTAATGCGGAGTTGCAATGTTTGAATAAAACTCAAAATGTTCTTTTCTATCCCAAGTGTTTATATCAATTTCTTTTCTCATACAATCATCTCCGTAAAAACTAATTTGCTTACATCATTATATCACAAGCACATCACAAATTTCAATCTGTTTAAATACACCTGTTACTTCAAAAGTAGCAGGTGCTTTTTTATGCCGAAACTATGAATTTGGGTATATGAATACTGCGTCACATTTTTTCGCAGTACAACTAAAATTTTTAAGAAAGGAGGAACCCTTCATGCAAAAACTCAACCTTACCCTTAAGCAGTTTGCAGAAATCAAGACAATGATTAAAAGCCGATGCAGTAACTGTTATCAGGGCAACTGTCTTCTGCTTGATGACGGTGACACTCACACTTGTCCGCAGCTCATAACACCGAGCCATATTATCTGCAGATATTTTCTTGACTGTGTGTTGCCGAGTGATAAAGCCCTTATGAAAAGCGTCACAGGTCAGACACCTGCCGAAACGATTGTATGTGCATTGTGTGGCAGTAAAACAGAGAGAACGGGCAGAAATCAAAAATTCTGTCCCGACTGTGCAAAGAAGAAACAGAGACAGAGAAACGCAGAATATATGTCTGCAAAAAGGTCTCGGGTGGATGTTTATGATGTCCTGAAGCCGCCAAAATAAAGGCTTAAAAACGGTGGAATGCCTATGGCAATATACTTTTATGTTGTTGCGTTTTAAAACATCCACACAAACAACAAACATTATACAACAAAAATCTTAAACCCGAACAAACGAACAAACCGATATGAAGCCCTATGCTATTGCCTTGTATCGTTCGTATTTGTAGCGAACAGTGTCGCACATTGTACGGATACAGACCGAACACTAAAGCCTTTATGTTAATTGGGTGCTTGCAATGTCTGTACGGATGTTCGGAAAATAAATCCATTAATGAGGTGAAAATTTGGAAAACTATTTATACTATTCAGACCCGTTCTTTGCATATAACAACTCACTGTATATTGAAAAGACGATAAACGGTAAGCCGGTAAACATTAAGCTCAGCAATTTCCTTGCAAGGATAACCGAAGATATTACCTGCACCAACGGAGCCGAGAACGAAAGATTCCTTTCTATTGTCGGTACGGATGATAAAGGAAACGACCTTAGAAAAATCACAGTACCCCTGAAAAACTTTACTCAGCTTGATTGGGCGCAGGAGTATTGGGGAATCAACTGTGTTATCGAATCAGGCTACGGCAACCGTGACAATCTTCGTCAGGCAATTCAGTCAACGGCAAAATATGCAGAGACAAAAACCATTTACGGTACAACAGGCTGGTGGAAAACTACAACAGGTTGGCAGTTCTGTATGCCCGGTAACAGCAACGCAGAGGTTGAGTTGTCGGAAAAGACAAAGGGTTATTCATTTAAAACTGATGCTGATGTAACTGAGACAATGAACCTGATGAAAGTCTTACCTTACTCTGTTGCACCGAAAGAGATTATGTTTCCTATGCTCGCTTACACATTAGTCAGCATACTCGGTACCTTTATGGCGAAGGCGGGTAAGGAAACGAAAACTGTAATTATGCTTTACGGTAAAACAGGTTCAATGAAAACAACACTGTCACTTTTAATCAATTCCCTTTTCGGCAGGTTCAATGAAGATAATATCCCTATGAATTTCCGTGACACACCAAAAAGTATTCTGAACTATTGCTTCACTCTTAAGGACTGTGCAGTTATCATTGACGACTATCATCCCGGCTCAGGCAGAGAACAGTCAGCACAGGATGCAACCACACAGGCTCTTATCCGTGGTATATGTAACAGAGAAGCAAGAGGTGCTCTTGATAAAAGCGGAAGACAAAGAGCAGCCAAAAGACCGCAGTGTAATGTGATAATGACTGCAGAGTATCTTCCCAATGTTGGTGAAAGCGGTGTTGCAAGATTTCTGTCTCTTGAGCTCAAGCCCGGCGACATTAACCTTAATGACCTTACAAAGTATCAGAAGGAAGCTGAAGAAGGAACCTTATCACACTTTACTTTTCTTGCAACTGAAATGCTGAAGGCAAAATTTCTTGACAAAGAAAACGGAGTGAAAGAACTTTTAGAAAAACTCAAAAGTGGTTTTCTGTCTAACAGAAAGTTTTACAAATCCAAAGCTGATGAAATGAATTTTCATATCAGACCGAGATTATGTGACGACCTTGCAAATTTAAGAATCGGTTTTGAGCTTTACTGTGAAACTCTTTTGCACTATGAAGGTATCACTGCAGAAACAAAAACAGCAATGTTAGATGAGCTTGATGAAATTTTATTAAGGCTCGCTGTGTCACAGCAGGCACTCACAGAAACTGAACAGCCCACAGAAATATTTATTCGTAAGCTTCGCAGTCTGATTGATGTGGGTAAAGTAAATCTTGTTGAGCGTATGATAAGACCGATTGATATGCCGAGAAACCTTGTCGGATATTATGACGATGAAAACTTTTATTTCGAATCTGATGCGGCTTATGCGGCAGTCATAAAATCCTGTTATGATGTCGGTGAGCATTTTCCTTTGACACAGAAGGCATTAATCAAAGCTCTGAAGAATGAAGGTGTCAGTATCTGTTCAAAGGGAGAATGCACAAGAAATGTCAGAGTGTTCGGTACACCCAAGAGGCTTATCTGCATTTCAAAGGAAACCTTTAACAAGAGCTTACCACCCGAAGAAGAAACTGATGAAGAGTTACCATTTGGTCCCGGTAAGATAATAGTCACTGAAGAAAGCGAGCCTGAACAGCTCGCCTTTTCTTATGCGGCAGGTAATTAAACGAGGACAAACCAATGCTTACTATTACTTTTTGGATTTTGGTCCGAAGTTTAGCAAGCATTGGATTTGTATCCGCAAATCCGTAAAAACAGAGCGTTTTTACCAACACCCCCAACACAAAAATCAAAGAAAGGAGAAATCTAATGTCAAAACGAAAAAGAGAAATTGATTTTCATGTCTACCTTAATGAAGAAGAAAATGAAGTATTAAACAAATTTTGTAAGGTAATGAAAACTGACCGAAGCAAAATTATCAGAGCAATGATTTTAGGTACAAGGCTTGTTGAAGCTCCGCCTGTTGATTACAAACAATTTATTATTGAGCTTCGGAGAGTCGGTACTAATCTTAATCAGCTTACTGCTAAAGCTAACTCAATCGGATTTATTGACCGTGCTGAATGCAGAGAAGTTTTATCAGATATCCGTTCACTTGAATCGGATATCGCAAAATATTTTAAACCGGGTAAAGGGAGATTTGTTTAATGGCAGTTACAAGAATATGGCCGATAAAAAATAACATTCATCAGGTTGTGTCTTATGCTGCTAATAAAAGTAAAACTGACTTATCAAAATATTCTGACCTTGTTTCTTCGCTTCACTATGCCACCGATAAGGATAAAACAAATCTTGAAAGTGAACAGAGACTTCTTGTTGACGGTATTAACTGTGACCCTGACATTGCTGCACAGCAGATGATTGATACAAAAGAAATGTATGGAAAGACGGGAGGCATTGTTGCTTACCACGCATATATTTCCTTCAAGCCGGGAGAGGTTACACCCGAAGAAGCACAGCAGGTTGCAATGGAAGTTGCAAGTAAGATGTGGGCGAAAGATTATGAAATGGTTGTTGCCACTCACCTCAATGCTAACTGTGTTCACTGTCACATCGTCATTAATTCTGTTTCAATGACTGACGGAAGAAAGATGAATGAAGACAGAGCGATGTACCGATTGTTCAGAAAGACAAGTGATGCAGTCTGTCTTGAGCACGGTTTATCTGTTATTGAAAATCCGAAAGGCAAACGCATACCCTACAATGTTTACAAAGCAAAGCAGAAAGGTATCAAAACAAAATATGATTATATGCGTGAAGATATTGATTACGCTATTCCGAGAAGCAGAAGTACAAAACAGTTTTTCAGAATTATGAGTCAGAAGGGTTATTGGTTTGATGACGGTAAGATTGGTTACCGTACCGATAAGCACGGAGTTAAGCTTTCAAACCTTGGTGATGAATACTCTTATGAAAGTCTTTGGGATAGGATTAACCATCAGAGTCTTTATGAAGTAGATGAAAATTTTTATAACTATACCCGTGCGAATAACTATCTTAAAAATCAAATCTTTGTTTTCAATTACAGAGGTTATGAGTTTAAAGAATCAGCAGAGCATTACCGACACCCTGAAACTTTTAACAGAACTGTTTTTGATTTTTCAAAGATGATTGTAGGCGGAGCTGTACTCGGTGCTCCTGTTATTTCACTTTTCTTTCTTGCTCTTCTCTTTGTGGGAGCGATTTCTGAAAAGAATAACTGCAATCCGCATCCTTTCTCACCGAAGATGAAATACTCTGCACCGAGGATTGAGTTTATGCATAAGCAAATTGAGCTTGCCATTAATGAAAAGCTTTATGATTTTGCCGAGGTTGATGAATTCATTTCAAGGACAGAGATTCGTATGGAGGAGCTTAAAACCCAGCGCAACAAAATTTACAACCAAATCAGAAGATGCAAAGACCCGACGGCGAAGGTTGACCTTATTGCCCGTCGGGATTTTCTTACGTCTGAAATCGGCTCACTGCGTGAAAAGATTAACATTGCAAAAAGAATCATCAAAGACAGACCGGGGCTTGAGGAAAGCCTTGAAGCGGAGAAGGCACTTATCCGTGAGTGGTACTTCCCCGAAAGAGCTCAGGTCAAAGAAAAACATTATGAAGGGAGGTAGATGTTATGAATCCTGAAGAGCTTTGCAAGAAAATGCAGGAAGAGAAAAAGGCTGACAGTAATGAATATTACGAAGAAGAGATGTCGTCCTATGAGTATTATCACAAGTATGCAGGTACACCTATGTATTCTGTCAGAAAACACTTACAGATTATCAGAGCTGAACAGAAAAAGTATAAAAGAAATTATTAATTTTTATGGAGGTAAACTATGTTTAATCAAAACATCAAATCACCGGTAAACATCCCGGTATCAAAAATTCATCCCTTTGAAGGAAATCCCTACAAGGTGCTTGACAATGAGGAGATGAACTTTCTCATTGAAAGCATACAGCAACAAGGTATCATTTCCCCTGTTGTTGTAAGACCGCTTGAAAACACAAAAGACGAATACGAGGTAATCTCAGGTCATCGAAGGATGAGAGCATCACAGAAAGCAGGGCTGGAAACAGTACCTGCTTTTATTTATGCCATAAACCGTGATGAAGCGGCTATTATGCTTGTGGACAGTAATCTTCACCGTGGGCATATTCTCCCGTCGGAAAAGGCGTTTGCTTACAAATTGAAGCTTGAAGCAATTAAGAGGCAAGGCGAAAGAACAGACTTAACTTCCCGTCAAGTTGTCGGGAAGTTAGAAAGTGCAGATCTCGTTTCTGACACTGAAAGTGGCAGGCAGGTACAGAGATATATCCGTCTGACTTATCTCATTCCCGAATTGCTTGACCTTGTTGATGAAAAGCGAATTGCATTTACACCTGCGGTAGAGCTTTCATATCTCAATGAGGTGGAACAGGCTGATTTGGTTGAAGAAATCTCAGTTTGTGATGCTACTCCGAATTTATCTCAGGCACAAAGGCTTCGTGCAATCAGCAGAGAAGAAGGTCTTACTCCTGAGGATATAGGTGAAATCTTGGCGGAAGAAAAGGCAAATCAAAGACCTACAGTAAAATTCTCCGTTGAACGCTTACAAAAGGTTGCTCCGAAGGTAAAAGAAAGTGATCTTGAAAACTTTGTTATGAAAGCTTGTGAGCACTATTACAGATACCTTCAGCGACAGCGAAACAGGGATGCGAGGTGATGAGTATTGATTAACAGAATTATAGATTTATATAACAGCATAAAGGAGGAGTTTGTAAAAACTATAAGTGACATTAAAGGCGAATGTGCTTTCAAAATCCCTGATGTTTCAACTTTTACCAAAGAACAGAAAATCGCATTTGACCAAATGATAGATTTCCTTGCAGATATGATTGAGAAATACGGTGATAAGATACCAAAAAATGATACAGAAATCAGAAACAAGAAAACAGCTTAAAAGCACTGTGAGGCAGGGTTGTCCTGCCTCACACATTTGTCGAATATGCGAAAGAAAAATATAATCAAAATGAAAAATTACAAGGAGTTGAAAATATATGAAACGATTAAATTGCTATATCTATACCCGTGTTTCAACATCAATGCAGGTTGAAGGCTTCAGCCTTGATGCACAGAGAGAAAAGCTCCGTAAATATGCCGAATATCAGGAAATGCATATTGCAGGTGAATACAGTGACGAAGGTAAATCAGGTAAAAATATTGGCGGAAGACTTGAATTTCAGCGAATGTTATCTGATATTGCAAGCGGTAAAGATAATATAGATTATGTGCTTGTTTTTAAACTGTCCCGCTTCGGCAGAAATGCTGCTGATGTGCTCTCGTCCTTACAGATTATGCAAGACTACGGTGCTAATCTTATTTGTGTTGAGGATGGTATAGACAGTTCAAAGGACAGCGGTAAGCTGATGATTTCTGTTTTATCTGCCGTTGCCGAAATTGAGCGAGAAAACATTCTTGTTCAGACAATGGAAGGCAGAAAACAAAAAGCAAGAGAAGGCAAATGGAACGGTGGTTTTGCACCTTACGGATATTATCTTGAAAAAGGTGAACTGAAGATAGCCGAGGATGAGGCTGAAACTATACGCATTATATTTGATAAATATATAAATACAAATATGGGAGCAAACGGTATTGCTAAATATCTCAACCAACACGGTATTGCTAAAAAGCCAAGGCAGAACGGCACATTAGATACCTTTTCCGCACATTTTATAAAGCTGGTTATACAGAATCCTGTGTATTGCGGAAAGATTGCTTTCGGCAGACGAAAGACTGAAAAGATTAACGGCACCCGAAATGAGTATCATATAGTTAAGCAAGAACAGTATCCTATATATGACGGTATTCACGAAGCCATTGTATCTGTTGAAGATTGGGAGTTAGCTCAACAGAAGCGTAAAAAGTTAGGCGTTAAACGGGAAAAGATTTATAATCTTGACCATGAGCATTTATTATCAGGATTGCTTCGCTGCCCTGTTTGTGGTGCGGCAATGTACGGTAATATTAACCGTAAGAAAAGGCCTGACGGTACAATCTACAAAGACCATTTTTATTATGCCTGTAAGCACCGAATGAGAGTTGACGGACATAAGTGCGATTATCACAGACAATGGAATCAGACTGTTGTTAATGGTGCAGTTGAAGAAGTTATTGAAAGACTTGTTTCTAATCCTAAGTTTGAAAAAGCCTTGTGTGAAAAGATAAACACAAGAGTAAGCACAGAAGGACTTGAAGAAGAGCTTGCCGTATTCAAGAAACAGTTAAATCAGCTTGTTATGTCAAAGAGAAAGCTCGCATCTCAGATAGATACCCTTGATGTTACAGACAGGCATTATGATAAAAAGTATCAGGATATGCAAAACAGACTTTATGACTTCTATGATGAAATAGAGGTTATAGAAGAACAAATAACAGAATTACAATCCCGTATAGCAAATATAAAAGAAGAAAAAATATCAGGTGAAAATGTCTATCTTTTTCTGCATTATTATGGTACAATGTACAAAGAGTTTACTGATGCTGAGAAAAAGAAGTTTCTCAATACCTTCATTGAGAGTGTTGAGATATTCAAAGAAGAGCAACCCAACGGCAGACTGTTAAAGTGTATCAATTTCAAATTCCCCGTCTTTTATGACGGGGATGAGAATGTGACACATATCTGTTGGGACAGTGAAACAACAGTCGAGACGGTTGTTCTGCTGACAAAAAAGAAATGATTATTCTGATTACCGGTGCTTCGCATGTAGGCAAGACGGCGCTTGCACAGAAATTGCTTGAAAAATATAAATATCCGTATCTGTCCGAGGACCACCTCAAAATGGGGCTGATCCGAAGCGGAAATACGCATCTCACCCCATTGAGTTGCGATGAGGAATTGACGGCTTACTTGTGGCCGATTGTGCGGGAAATAATCAAAACCGCCATCGAAAACAATCAGAATCTGATTGTTGAGGGCTGTTATATTCCTTTTGATTGGCAGAATGATTTTACGGACGAATACCGCAAGGAAATCCGCTTTATTTGTCTTGTGATGAGCGAAAATTATATCCGTAATCATTTTGACGATATTAAAAAATATGCCAATGTCATCGAAAACCGCTTGGATGATTCGGATTGCACAATGGACAGTGTTTTGCTGGACAATGCACGGATTTTGCAGTTGGCAAAAGAATATAATGCAGATTACGTTCTGATCGATAAGGATTACGAAACGGATCTTGCTGATGTAATATGAACGGGATGTGAAAAACTTGTTTTTTTTGCATCCCTTTTTTGAAAAAGGAGAGAGAGAAGTGAATCAACAACCGCTTTATATTCTGACTTATGACCATGGCGGCTATGTGCTGTGGAAGGACGAAGTCAAACCCCGTCTTAAAAAACTTGATCAATGGTTGCAGGAATTTCCGAAACTGAAAATCGGGCTCGATTACGAATCGTTTGCGTTTGATGAATTCAGCCGATGCGACCCCGAGGTTGTGGATATGATCGGTGAATTGCTCAAAAAATATCCCGACAGATGCGGTCTTGGTGCCACCACCTACGGCCAGCCGCTGTCGATGTTTATTTCCGAGGAATCCAATGTGCGCCAACTGACTTACAGTGTGCGTGCGAATAAGGATTATTTCGGTGTGGAACCGTCCGTTTACTGCATTTCCGAATTTGCCTTGCACGGGCAGATTCCCCAGTTGATTGCCGGCGTCGGTTATACCGCGGCGATTCTGCGTTCCCATGTCATGGGCTACGGTTACACAAAAACATTCGATGTGCCGTGGGGCAATTGGATCGGAAAAGACGGCACCGAAATGCCATCCGTTCCGACCTACAACAAGCAGGGAAGGGGATTCAACTGCACCACGCTTGACAACTGGATTTTGTCCCGTTGGCCGCGCAATGCAGGCTATGAAATTGAAGATTTTCAGGGCAGATTCCAAAAACACACCCCCTTGCTGTGCTCGCGTTATGACGACCTGACGCAGGATATTGAAGAAATCAGCCGTTATACGCAGAATAAAGAAGACTGCGAATATGTTCTTCTGGAAGACCTGCCTGCGCTTTACGGCGAAGCGACGGAAATCCTCGAAATGACCGACAATGACTTCCACACGCAGATGCCGTGGGGCTATTGCGGCAACGAGATTTTCAACGGCTGCCGACAGGGTGAGGTCAATGCCCTGCAGGGCGAAAAACTCAATGCCTTTTCCGTTCTGCTCGGCGGTGAATCGCATCAGAATGACAGTGAAGAAGCATGGAAATACATCCTTGCCGCACAGCATCACGATGTCACCATCTGCGGTTTGCTCGATTTGTCAAGACGCTTCATTCCGTCTACCTTGCAGTATTCCGATTCCGTTATTGCAAAATCGCTTGCCGATCTCGCAAAACACTTTGCGCACAAAGATAATGTTTCTGTGTTGGCGGTCAATCCGCATTCCTTTGCGGCAGATACATGGGTGCAGATTCCTTGTGACGGCAAAAATGATACCCTTGTGCACATCACTTTGCCCCCGCTGACGGCAAAGAGCGTTGCTCTGCAAGAAACTGAAAATGAAACCACATCCGAGTTTAAATATAATGAAAAAGACGGCGAACTGCTGACCCCTGTTTACAAGGTTCGTCTGAATGAAAACGGCATTGTCGGTCTTTGGGACAGAAAAACCGATGCCATGCTGTTCGGCAATGAAAACGGTGCTTTGCTGACCGCGTGGGTGGACGGTGAAGATTGCCGCAGTATCGGCACATGGACGGTCGAAACCACGGCACATAGTGCCGTCTGCGTGCAGGAAGGCAACATCGGTGCTGTCAAATTCCGTTTTGAAATGCGTTTTTGCGGCAACAGTGCCCGTGTTGATTGCAAAACAACATTTGAAATCCACGGCAACAAGGTCGGGCAGGACGGCATCACCCAAGGCAGACCCGCTTCTCTGACCGTGAACGGTCACCACCATGAAGACAAGCTCTGCTTTGTGGCAGACTTGAATCTGCAAAACGACCGCAGAATGTTCCGCGATGTGCCTTTTGGCTTTGCCGAATGGGACGGTCAGCTTCGCAAGCCCGAAGCCTATTGGTATCCCGATGACCTGATTCTTGTTGACACCCCCGTTTCTGCCGAAGAATCTTTCAATTCCACAACCTATATGTCAGGCACCTATTGGGTGGCTCTGCGTGATGCAAAGCAGGGAATGGCTGTGTTCAACAAGGGCTGCATGGGCAGTGCCGTCAGCGGAAACAAGCTGCATATTCCGCTGTTGTATGCCAATCACTATTTGTGCGGCACAAAAATGTTGGACGGTATTTTTGAGGATGAATTTGCCCTTCTTCCGTTCAAAGCAGATACGACCGAAACCGACATTCACAAGCAATCTATGCTTTACAATTATCCGCCTGTTGTTACTATCCTTGCCAAAGGCAACGGCGAGCGCACGGAGCTTGCAATTGCTGATTTCAATGACCCCGAAAACAGCGTTGTGCTGACAGCCCTGTACCCCGAAAACGGCCACCTGCTCGCGCGATTCTGTAACTTTGCAGACCACCCCGCCACCGCCGATTACATCCCGACCGTCGGCAAGGTGACATCCGAAACCGACCTGCTCGGCAATGAAAAATCCCCCGCTGACGGCAAGTGCCTCACCTTCCGCCCGTGGGAGATCAAAACGATTAAAATTGTAAAAGAATAAAATAAAAATCTCCGTTTTTCGGTTTATGCCGTTTACGGAGATTTTTATTTTGCGGGGTGAAATTCTTCCCCTTTTATGAGGTAATCAATGGAAACATCAAAGTAATCAGAGAATTTCAATAACATTGCAATGTCGGGGCTGCGCAGGCCGTTTTCGTAGTAGGAGAGGGCTTCTCGGCTGATGGAAAGATCCATGGCAACTTTCAACTGACTGTAGCCTTTTTCTTTGCGGATTGCCCGCAGACCGATCATCTTCATTTTCTCGCCCCGCTTTCATCAAATAGTCTTGACAAAAGTGTAACATTTTGTTATATTTGAAAATGTAACAATATGTTACATTTTTTACTTTTTGGAGGTAGAAAAATGAAGAAAACATTCAAAAAAAGCCTTGCGGTCATCCTCGCAACGCTCATATTCCTCACCGCCGCACCGCTTTCCGGCTTTGTCGGATTCGAACTGCCGAATATTGATTTTGGTAGCATTTTTACTCCTACAGTTGAAGCATCTATTGAAGATGGTGCAATTCTGTTGGAATCAGACTGGACAGTAAATGAAAATGGCGCAATAGCAGTTGATGTGTATTTGACGGATTGCGTAGGCTTGAAAGCATGGGATTTACGCTTGGAATATAATGAGGTTTTGTTTGGTGTCGGATCCGATGACGATGTAATGCAAGGCAGAGATGTTTTGGCAATACAAAACTATTGCGATGTTGACAAAAATGAAATTTTTTCCTTATCAAATGTATCGAATGATGGTGAAGTTCTCTTTAGCGGTTTTTTCTCCGATTATCTTTGGGCTGCATGGGAATTTTTTGAAAACTCGGATATTGATAAAGGTGAATGCATAGTAGATTCAGACAAATTCCATTTATGTACCGTATTTCTGACTCTTGAACGAACAGATCTGTTTGATCTTCTGGACATTGATCTGCATATTGCTGCCGAATATACATTTGAATCAGATGAAGAATTTGGAACTAGTAGCACTGCTTCATACATATTGCATCGTGACAATACGAGCGATGACGGTGCCATTGCTGATTGGGGTAAATGCGGTGATAATTTGATATGGATATTGGATGCGGAAGGCACACTCACCATCTCCGGTACGGGGGATATGTATGCTTATGAGCTTTCAGCGGATTACTATCCACCTTGGTATGACTATTGCGACAGCATTGCAACGGTAGTTTTAGAGGCCGAAATAACAAGCATCGGTGACTATGCTTTCTACGATTGCACTTCACTGAAGGAAGTCAGCATTCCGGATAGTGTTACAAGTGTTGGATGGGCAACCTTCTCCGGTTGCACTTCGCTGACCTCGGTTACATTTGGTGAAAACAGTCAGATGGCAACCATCAACGAATATGCTTTCTACGATTGCACTTCGTTGACTTCGATTGCCGTTCCGGAGGGAGTAACAAAAATCGAAGAGAATACATTTTATAATTGTGATTCCTTAAAGTCAATCAACATTCCGTCAAGTGTTACAAAAATAGACAGATTTGCATTTGAGCATTGCATCGCATTGGAGGCCGTGTATATTGAAGACCTTGAAGCATGGTGCAATATTGACTTCTGGACCGGCTTAGACTGCAATCCTTTGTATTATGCCGGTAATCTGTATCTGAACGGTAGCTTGGTAACCGAATTGATTATTCCGGAAACGGTTACGGAAATTAAGAATTATACATTCTATAACTGTTCTTCACTGACTTCGGTTGTTATTCCGGAGGGAGTGACAAAAATTGGTTCATCTGCATTTTCTAATTGTGATTCTTTACTGTCAGTCAGTATTCCGGCAAGTGTCACAGAAACAGGACAATATGTATTTGAATATTGCACGGCGCTGGAGGCTGTATATATTGAAGACCTTGAAGCTTGGTGCAATATTGACTTCTGGACTGTTGAAGGCAATCCTTTGTATCATGCCGGTAATCTGTATCTGAACGGCAGTTTGGTAACAGACTTGATAATTCCGGAAACTGTTACGGAAATTAAGAATTATACATTCTATAACTGTTCTTCACTGACTTCGGTTGTTATTCCGGAGGGGGTGACGAGCATCGGCAACTATTCTTTTTCCGGCTGTATTTCTCTCACAGCGGCAACAATTCCGGACAGCATGGTAAACATCGGCTACGCTGCCTTCGAGGAATGTAGCGCATTGCCGGGTATCGACATTCCGGAAAATGCAGCGGAAGGTATTGAGGATGCATTTGATGATTGCATTTCTCTGAAACGGATTGATGTGGATGAAAATAATGCGTTTTACAGTTCAGTGGACGGGGTTTTGTACAACAAAGAAAAAACGGAGATTCTCCGATATCCGGCAGGCAAAGCGTGCGACACCTTTGTGATTCCCGACAGTGTAACAATAATCGGTTCCGGTGCATTCGTGGATTGTGTTGCTTTGTTAAATGTTACCATTCCGGAAAGTGTGACCGTAATTGAGGGGGCGGCGTTTTACGGTTGCCGTTCTCTGCTTTCCGTTAATATCCCGAAAACGGTAACGGAATTTGGCTATAATGCTTTTTGTTATTGTCGTTCCTTGGAAACTCTTTATATTGCAGAAAATATAACAGATCTTGGTTTTACTTCATTTGATTTCTACGGATGCACGTCATTGTCTGCAATTGAGGCAGATGAAAATAATCCGGCAGTTACATCCGTGGACGGTGTTTTGTATAACAAAGAGTGCACGGAACTGCTTTGGTATCCGTTGGGTAAAAAGGATCCTGTTTTTGTTGTTCCCGACGGTGTTACTGTAATTTCGGAATTAAACAACTTATATTTGATTTCGTTGGTTCTTCCCGAGAGTATCACAAATATCTACTATACATTTGATGATTGTGTATCCCTGACCGATGTTTATTATTGCGGCAGTGAAGAAGAATTTGATGCAATAAATTGTGATGTCGCAGGGCTTTCATTTGATAATGCCGCTAAGCATTTCAATTATTCCGCTGATGAATGCGCACATGCATGGAAAACGGCCTGTACGATTGAACCTACCGAAACGACAAACGGCGAAGAGAAAACACAGTGCCTGCTTTGCGGAGAAGCCACAACGCAATCCGTTGCCAAACTCTCCATCGTAGCAAGCGGTTCCTGCGGTGAAAATCTTCGTGGCAATATGGATGCTTGGGATGACAATCTTACATGGACTGCGGACAGCATGGGAACGCTTGTTATTACCGGTTCGGGAGACATGTTCAATTTTTATGGAAGTAAAGACGGAACAGGTTATGTACCGTTTCCGGAAAACATAAAAAAGGTGATTATTGAAGAAGGCGTAACCTCCGTTGGTGAACTGTCCTTTTCAATTTGTACGCAACTCAAAGAGGTTGTGTTGCCCGAATCCTTGGAATATATCAATATGTCGGCATTCAACGGTTGCCGTTCACTTGAAAGCATTGTCATTCCGAAAGGTTTAAAAATGAGTTCAATGTATGCTTTTTCAGGCTGCATGATGCTGACCGATGTGTATTATACCGGCAGTGAAGCCGATTGGAATGCTGTATGGATTTCCACAGGTGATACGGCTTCTGATTGGATAAATCAAACCGATGTTCATTTTAATTATTCCGCCACGGAAAAGATTGAGCCGATTGTGGTTTTAGAATCCAACGGCGAATTAGATGATGACGGCTTTGTTACGGTTGATCTTTATTTAGAAAATAGCGTTGGATTGACCTCTTTCAATTTCAATATTGAGTATGATCCCACCATTCTTACCTATGCTTCTTTTGATGCGGGTGCAGATGCAAAAGCACTCAATAAAATGAATGAAAACAATCAGCTTGAATTTAACAACATTACTTTTGAAAGCAATGATACAGGAATGCAGTTGAAGTTAAGCGGTTATTTCGGTACAGGGTTGTACAGTACAGAACATTTTAATGCCTTGAACGGAAACAATTTGATTGACAGCGACCGCTTCCATCTGGCAAGCATTCATTTTGCGGTTGAGGATATTACCGCAAATGCACAAATTGATGCTACCGCTATTTTTGATTTTGAAGGTTTTGCCGCGGACGGATTTTTATACCCTGCGTATGGTATGATTCGCAATCTTACGGCGCAGTTGGATGTTGCCATTCGTTGTAAACATGTTGGCGAAACTGAAATTCGAAATGCAAGTGCGGCAACTTGTTCGGTTGCCGGTTACTCGGGTGATACTTATTGCCTTGTCTGCGGCGAAAAAATTGCCGATGGTGAACCCATTGCAATAATTCCGCACACATGGAACGACGGTATTGTTACAATCGAACCGACTTGCCACACTGTTGGTGAAAAGAAATATATCTGTTCTGTCTGCGGTCAGACAAAAACAGAAGAACTTGCTATTGATGCTGCCAACCATGACGGCGCAACCGAAATCCGCAATGAGCTTGCAGAAACCTGCGGAACTGACGGCTATACGGGTGACACATACTGCCTCGAATGTAACACAGTTGTGCTGGTTGGTACGGTCATTCCGGCCACGGGTGAACATGCATGGAATAACGGTGTTGTCACCACAGAACCGACCTATACAACCTTTGGTGTGAAAACATACACCTGCACCGTTTGCGGTAATGCAAAAACAGAAAGCATAGACAAACTTGTTGCCGAATTTGCGGACAAAGAAGAGCAGGTGGTTGTGGATGAAGACGGTGATATTGTGGCTGTATTGGGAACAACGGTTGAAGAATATCTTGAACAGGCAAGTGAGGGAACCATTATCATCGGTGCTGACGGTGATATTCTTGAAAATGACGAAATTCCCGGCACAGGTGCTGTATTGATTCTGCCGGACGGTACAGAATACACTATTGTTGTTCTTGGCGATCTGCATGGCGATGGTGAAATTCTTGCAAACGATGCCAGAACCGCTTTGCGTAATTCTGTCGGTTTGGATAATCTGAATGATGCGCAGTTGAAAGCCGCTGATGTCAACGGTGACGGTGTGGTTAATTCTTCGGATGCCCGATCCATTCTGCGTGCTTCTGTCGGTTTGGATGATCCTGCTGATTGGTTTGAAAATCTGAAATAAGAAACGTTTCTTGTCATGCGCGCAAAAAAAGTTCTACAAGATACCGTTTAAAGTTTTCCGGGATTCATTACGGATCCCGGTTTTTTTCATGTTTTACGAATTGTTTACAAATCTTAACCTCTGAGCACTTGTATTCGGTGCGTCAGTTGTGCTATAATTCAATAGTGCATTGCAATAAAGTGCAAAAAAGGAGAGGGAAACTATGAAACTCAAAAGAATCGTAAGCATTGTTCTGTGTGCGGCTATGGTTTTGTCGGCATTCTGCATTCCGACTTCTGCCGCAAGTTACAAACCTGCCTACAACACCGACACCCCCGTTGTCATTGTGCACGGCATGAGCCAGAACGACACCTATGTGCTCAACGAGGACGGCACATGGAAGGAAGACGGCAAGGGCGGTTACATCAACGGCTGGCCGCTTGAAATAGACGTCATGGCTCTTGTTAAAGAAGCACTGCCCGAAATGCTCATGTCCATTCTGTTCCGCCGCGATATGGGATTGACGGAAGCCATGAAAAAGGGAACTTATGAAGCCCTTTATGCGATTCATAAAGACAACAAGGGCAATTATCTCACCCCCGTTGAGGTGCCCTGCTATGAATATCCCATGAGCGAAATGACCGACGAGCTCAAGGAGTATTACTACAATTTCCTGCCTCTGCAGGGGCTTGCCGATATCATCGGTGAAGAAAACATCTACTATTTTGGCTATGACTCCATCGGCGATGTACAGGCTGAAACCGACAAACTCAACCGCTACATTCACGAGGTCGTTCTGCCGCAGACGGGTGCCGACTCCGTTCGTATCTGCCCCATCAGCCTCGGCGGTACGATTGCTGTCAACTATCTCGACAAATATCCCGAGGATTATGAAATCATCGAACGCATGGTCTTTGTTATTCCCGCACTCAACGGCTCCACCATCATCGGTGACCTGATTGTCGGCGACCTGAGCATTCTCAATGATGACGATATGCTCTACAACAAGTTCCTTGTCTCTCTGCTTGGTGACGGCTGGCTGTCTTATCTGCTGAATGTGGTGCTTCGTATTCTGCCGACCGATGTTCTCAAATCCGCACTCGGCGGCCTTGCCGAAAGTCTTGTGGAAACCGCCATCGTTCCCACCACCATTCTGTGGGCACTGTGTCCTGCCGAATATTATGAAGAAGGCAGAGCAAAATGGCTTGAAAGCGGCGAATATCCCGAAATTCTCGAAAAAGTAGATGCCTATGACAAGGCTCGCGCAAACTTTGCAGACAATCTTGCTAAATTGCAGGCAACAGGCTGTAAAGTGTTCGACATCGTCTGCTACGGCGGCACCATGTTCCCGCTTTGCGCAGAATATGACACCACCAACGGGGACGGCATCGTGCATGCTGCTTCCGCTTCCATGGGTGCAACCTTTGCTGCTCCCGGTGAAGCCTTTGCAGACGATTATGTCGCCGCAGGCACATACTGTTCCGACCCGACCCACAACCACATTTCTCCTGACAGAAATGCCGATGCAACAACGGGTCTGCTGCCCTGCAGAACCTGGTATATCAAGAATCAGGCACACGAAAAGCTGCCTTTGAACGATGTGGCTCTCAAGCTTGCATTTGACATCATGTGTGACGAAAACATCAAGGATGTTTATTCCCGTCCCGATGTTTATCCGCAGTTCAATGAGGGCAGACTCACCGATATGGCTTATCTGTATCTTGCTGCATGGGAGGAGGCCGACAAGTCCACCGTCGGCATTGCACAGACCGCTGCCATTGAAGATGCGGTCAAGGAAGTCAACAAGCAGCTGGGCAAAACAGTTGTTGTCACGGCTGAATGGAACGAGGCGGTTGAAAATCTGCGTGCAGAACTTGTGTTTGCAGGTGTGATTGAAGATACAACTCCGTCTGAACTTGAAAACTTCTTCACCCGTTTCATGGCAAGTGTAAACGAAACCGTCAACTCCACCGCAAACTGTTTCAATTCTCTTTTCAAGAAGTAAACAGAAACCGAGACTTTATACATAAAATAAGACCTTAAAAATGAAAGCCTTCCGTGCTATATTCAAAGCATGGAAGGCTTTCGATATTATGAAAAGAGGTTTTGTGGATGCAAAAACTGTTGTGTGAAAATTTAAAGAGATTGCGTATGGCCAAAAATATGACACAGGAGCAGGTTGCGGAAACACTGTCTGTCAATCCGCAAACGGTGTCGCGTTGGGAATGCGGTACAACCCTGCCCGATGTGTTGACACTACCCTTGCTTGCAAAATTGTACGGCGTGACGGTGGATGATTTTTACAGAAAGAATACCGTTGCGTATGATAATTATGCACAGCGTCTTGCCGCCGTGTATGAAAAAACAAGAGATCCTGCCGATTTTCTGCAGGCTTTGGATGCCTACAAAAAGATGATGCGTGAAAAAGAGCTGTCCGTTGCCGATCAGTGGAATGTTGCCATGCTTTATTATTTCATGCTCAAACACTGCAAAGAAAAAGCTATGGAATGGTTTGACCGCATTGTTGAAAACGGCCCGGGGGAGGATCTGCATTCTTATTACCGTGCCTGCTCGTGCCGCATCACGCTGTATTTTTCCATCGGACAGGAAGAAAAGATCATTGCAATGCAGAAAGAGCATTTGGAAAACAATAAAAACGATCCCCGTGCATGGCAGCTGTATATGGAAACGCTGATTCACAGCAAACAGTATGCGGCTGCGTATGATTGCTTTGCCGAAGCTGTTACTCAGTTTCCCGAGGATTGGATTCTTTATATTTTAGGCGGGGATATTTGTGCCAAGTTGAAAAAGTTCGACGAAGCCATGCGGTATTATGATAAGGCTGGTCAGATCGGAACCTATTTCTGCGACGAAAAATACTGCAAAGCCTGTCTTTATGAAGACCTTGGTGAAATCGAAAAAGCCGTACAGGAATACATGGAAATTGCACAAATTTTGCAAAGCCGCGGTTTTGATGTGGAAGCGGAAATGGCACAGCAGGAAGCGGACCGATTGATGAAAAAGGAGTCTTAAATTGCGGTTTATCTGTCTGTCTTCGGACAGACAGAAATGCAAAATGCAAGAATGCAAAATGCAAAATTAAAGGGTCGCTTCGCTCCGATTATAGAGCATGAATGAATTTGATTTTAATACAAAGCCACATTTTTAATTTATTTGCATAAGAATTATTGCAAAATTGTCGTTATTCGCACAAAATAAAAAATTATATCTTCTATAATGGCAACGCCATTCCGATAATTTTGCATTTTGCATTTTCCATTTTGCATTTCGAGCCTTGCTCGATAAACCGTAATTTACAAAACCAACAGGAGTTTTTCGTTATGATTGAAATCGTAGTGCTTGCCGCGTTTGCGGCGGCACTTTTCATCTGTGTAGCGCTGGACATCCCCGTGCTGGCGGCACTGCTGGTCGGCTTTTGCCTGTTCTTCGGCTACGGACTATACAAAAAACACACCGTGCGTGCCATGTGGTCATTTGCACTGACGGGCATGAAAACGGTAAAAAACATACTCATCACCTTTCTGCTCATCGGTGTCATCACCGCTTTGTGGCGTGCCTGCGGGACGATTCCCTACATCGTTTATTATGCAACCGCTGTCTGCTCGCCGCAGATTATGGTGTTGCTCACCTTTTTGCTGTGTTGCCTGATTTCTTTTTTGACGGGCACTTCCTTCGGCACGGCGGCGACGATGGGCGTGATCTGCGTGACCATGGCAAACAGCATGGGAATTCCCATTCTGTTTTCGGGCGGGGCTGTGCTTTCGGGCGCGCTGTTCGGCGACCGCTGCTCCCCTATGTCCACAAGTGCCCTGCTTGTGAGCACGCTGACCAAAACAAACCTGTACACCAACATCAAAAACATGGTAAAAACCGCTGTGATTCCTTTTTTGCTGACGGCGGCGGTGTATTTTGCCATCGGACTGCTTATGCAGCCGCAAAGCAATCAGACGGACGTGCGCGAAATTTTTGCCGCGCATTTCAACCTGCACCCCGCCATGTTGTTGCCGGCGGTAGCAATTGTGATTTTGTCGCTGTGCAAGGTCAAGGTAAAAATTGCCATGACGGTGAGCATTGCAGTGAGCACCGTGGTTGCGCTGACGGTGCAAAAAATGGAAATTATTGCCCTTTTAAAGGCGGCTATTCTCGGCTTTTCACCTGCCGACGGCGACCTTGCGGCACTGCTTTCGGGCGGCGGCATGAAGTCCATGGTGAATGCCGTGCTGATTGTGTGCATTTCCGCTTCATTTTCGGGCATGTTTGACGGAACACATCTGCTGGATGCCTTGCAGGAAAAAATTGCGCATCTTGCAAAAAAAACCACCCCCTACACAGCCGTTTGTCTGACAAGCATTCTCACCGTTATCATTGCCAGCAACCAGACCCTTGCCATCATGCTGACGCATCAGTTGAGCGTGCCCACCGAGCCGGACAATGAGAAGATGGCGCTGCACCTGGAAGACACAGCGGTGGTGATTTCCCCGCTTGTTCCGTGGTCAATTGCGGGCGCAGTTCCGCTTGCATCGGTCGGCGCGCCGAACTTTTGCATGCTGACGGCATTTTATTTGTATCTTTTGCCGCTGTGCAGGCTGGCAAAAGAGCTGATAAACAAAAAAAGAAACATTATGTAACAAAATAAACTGCACCCGGTTTCAAAAAATGAAAAATTTCAACTTTTGAAACCGGGCGCCTATATTATTGAACAGAAAAAAGCCGTCCTCTGACGAGGGCGGCCATTTGTTTGATCAAACGCTAAAAATTCAAAAGACAATTAGCCTTCGGAGCTGGTAGCAGAGTTGTTCTTCTGTTCTTCTTCGAACCAGGTTTCGAAACCGAACTTGGATTCAAGAGCGGTGAGAACTCTTTGAATGTATGCAAAGATTTCCATGAAGAGATCAAGCAGACCGTTGAAGTCGATGTTTGCCATTTGTGGGCACCTCCTTGTTTACAATTTAAAAAAAGAATGAATAAAAAAAAGAATGAAACTTATACTTCAGAGCTGGTAGCAGAGTTTCCGGCACCGGTAAGAGCCTTGAATTCTTCAATCCAAGCTGTGATCTTAGCGATAGCATCCTTCAGAATGTCGATGATGTTTCTGATTATAACGTCCATTGTGGCACCTCCTTATATTAAGATGAATAAAGGATTTTTAAAGCAAAAACTTATGCTTCCCAAGTGAAATCTTCGTCTTCGATGGGCTTCTTGGAAGTGAAACCTTCGATGAGGAAAGTCAGGTTAGCGATGAGTTCTTTGATGATTTCAACAACCTTATCCATTGCATCTCTCAGAGCGTCAAACATTTGTGGGCACCTCCTTGTTAGTAAAATAATAATTGTTTTGCGACACAATGCCGCGTTTGGTTACTGAAGTGAAAATTATTATTCACCCATGCCAAGATAACCAAGTGCTTTTTCAAGAGTGTCAAGCATTTTGTTGAAGAACTCCTGCAGGAAAGCCATAAGAGCTTCAAAGGGGAACTTATCCATTGTGCGCACCTCTTTTCTTTTTCAAATTTACAAATTTGTCCAAAGATAAATTTGCAAGTGTATACTACCACAAACTTACAGTGAATGCAAGAGATATTTTAAGAATTATTTAAAGTTAACAGGAATGACAATGCTTTGCAACAATTAAATTCTTTTTTAGAATTATAAGCGTAATTTTTATAGGCATTACGCTGCTTTTGTATAAAAACATTTGTCATAAATGTGAACAAAGTATTGCCGTTTATGGCAAAAAAGCACAAGAGCCGCCTTTGCGGGCGACTCTTGCGCAAGAAGAATATATGAAAAAGATAATGAATTTTATGCACCGTAAACGGCATCTTCGGGCTTGTTCTGCGTGAGCAGCATGAAGTCGATTTTCATAAGAGGGGTTTCGGGCATGGTGTCAAGGTAACGGAATTCTCTGGGCACGGAAAACTCGGAGAAATGTTCGCCGACGGATTTTACGATTTTCTTTTCGAGTTCTTCCTTATTTGTGCCGTCCTTGACGGAGAGGAACAGGCGAAGCAAAATTTTGCCTTCGGGGCTGTAGCCCTTAACAAGGCAGCAACCCTTGATTTCGGCAAAGTTATCCTGAATGAACTTTTCAATATCAATAGGATATACATTGTAGCCCGAGATGATAACAACTCTCTTTTTTCTGCCTGCGAAGTAGAAATAATTGTCGCTGTCGCGGTAGCCGAGGTCGCCGGATTTGACCCATTTGGTGCCTTCTTCGTCAATGTAAAGGCCTTCGTTTTCGGCGGCACCGGGTCTGTAGTAACCCGACATGATGGTGGGGCCGGAAATAACAATTTCACCGACTTCGCCGTCGGGCACTTTCTTGTTGTTGTCGTCCCAGATTTCAACGCGCAAACCTTCCAGCGGCCAGCCGATGGAACCGCGCTTGTATTTGGTATTGGAATTGACTGTACACACAGAGCCGACTTCGGTAAGGCCGTAACCCTGACGCAGTCTCCCGGGGGCGCCGTTCTTTTCGAGCACGGCGTTGAAATCATCGAGGAACTGATCGGAACAGTCGTCACCGCCGCAGAACATCATGCGGATATTCTTGAGCCACGGGCCGTCAAAGTTCTTGTGCTTCATAAGTTTTTTGAACATGACGGGAATACCGACAACGGCGATAACGCGGTTTTTACGCATGAGTTTGGTAAAAATATTGGCATCGAACTGCATCATGGGAATGATACGGCCGGCATTGCACATTGCCATGTGGATGCCGACACAAAGGCCGAAGCAATGGAACAACGGGAGCACGATAACTTCGGCTTCTTCACCGGGATCTTCGATTTTATCGAGCTTGGAAACGCGGCAAGCAAGCTCGTTGATGGCACGGGAAGTCAGTTTGATGACCTTGCTCTTGCCCGTGGTGCCGCCGCCGTGCAAATAAACGGCTATATCGTCTGCATTGCCCGAAAGGCCGGGCTCGGGCGGATATTTGGAAATGACTTCGCGGTAAGAAGTCCGCTTGCTGATTTTCGGGAAGATTGCTTTGAGCAATTTTTCACCTGCTTTGCAGGCGGTTTCCTTAATGGGAGAAGCATAGTCCGAGGACGAGCAGACGATGCACGGCAAACCCGATTCATTGATAACATCAACATAGTTGCGTGAAAGCAGGTCGAGAATCATAACACCCTTGGAGTTACATTCCTCAATGGCTTCCTTGAGCACTTCGGGAGGCAACTGCGGATGCACAAAATTGACAATGACGCCGATTTTGTTCAGCGCATAAAAAGAAACGATACTCTGCACAGTGGTGGGCATAAAAACGGTATAAACATCGCCACGCTTGAGACCGAGTTCGTTTTTCATGTAAGCGGCAAAACAATCCACATCGTGCAGAAATTCACTGCGCATTGTGATTTTGTCCATGTGCTGCACTGCCTTGTATTCGCCGTAACCGACGGTGCATTCGATCAGATATTCGTAACAGTTCTGATCTTTTGCTTCTACCATCAGGCTTTTTTCAACTTTCATATCTTTTCCATCCCTTTTTCATATTGCATAAATTTGCCATCTATGCGTATGTTTATTTTGTTCAATGATAACATTATTTACACCGCAATGTACCGCCCGTAGCTTGTTTATTTTGGACGATAAGCGATATGCCACTATTGGCATGTTATGATGTTGATAATTTTTTGATTATTATTTTTACGAAAATTGCATTCCGCAGGTTTGTTCAGCGGTTTTCAATAAGAACATTACCGCTTCTTTTCTGTGTGCCGGTTTTTGGGCAAAAGACGAACAACCAAAAAAACTTGATTGTTGCAATAAAAAAATACGTGGGTTTTTCATTTTTCAAAGGTTTGAAAGGTCTGCAACCTGTAAACAAGAGTTTATGTTCCGAAAATTTGAATTGTTCACATAATCGTCATTTGTGATGCCGAATACTCTGCAAAAAGACAAAAAGTGCATTGCGCCAATTATGGCATAATGCACTTTGCTAATTACTTTTTTATATTCTTTTATTTATTACATTACATATTTGTTCAGCTGTTTACGGGAATCAACATCGAGCTTATTGAAGATGTTGCGCAGGTGACTTCGCACAGAATGGACAGAGATATTCAGCATTTCTGCGATATCGTTGTTGGAAGCATCCCTTGCGGCAAGCATGGCAACATTGAACTCGGTCGGTGTAAGCTTATCGGAAACGGTATTGCCCGTCAGTGCATTATGCACAAAAATCCAGTTGCGCAGATACACGGCAGAAAGATCCATCACACTTTTATATTCGGCTGGATTTTCCGCACGCAGACATTTTTCAACCAAACCCGAAAGCAGTCCGCGGAATTCCGCAAACGGTGCAATAATGCCATCCGGTTCGGCAAGCGACCACGCATAGCGGAAATAATATTCCGCCCTTTCCCAGTTGCCGGTTGAGATATAGCCTGCCGCAATCGTCAGCGCAAGATAAATTGCTGAAACCGGGCGCAGGGGTTTCATCATAATCAATGCACCTTCAGCAAGACCGATGCCGCGTTGAACATCTCCCGTCAGAACAAGATATCGGGAAAAGGCATAAATTGCCATCGGCTTGAGGGCTTCTTCCACAGCAAAAGCCTCCACACCGAAATCGGGTAACACAATGGCTTCGGTGTTGTGCACCATGATGTTGCAGTAAAGGCTGAACAACTGCCCTGTTTTGGCATATTTGGGCTCTTTTGCTGCAACAGAGGAAACGCGGGTAAGCACGCGGTAATTATTGAGAATACGCTCGGCATCATCGGTGAGCATGGAGGAAACGACCCCCATTAACAGAACACCGATCTGTGTCTGCACATTTTTTGCCAGCATCAGGGTTGCGGTCAGCTCGCGGGTACGGTCTGCTTCGCCGCGGTAATAAGCAAGCTCGGCAAACCCGATGGTGCGCTTTTCTTCATCCTCAATGCTGTTCAAAAAGGATTCGGCTTCACCGGGGTTATAACAGCCGACCGTAAATACAAAGGGATTGAAAGCCGGGGTCTGCGCCGCTTTGCTCTTATTGGCAGCAAATCGCAGATCGGCAGGTTTTTCGGCATCGGCGGGGATGAGAATGCGGTTATTGACACGCAAAACCCCTGCAATGCGGTCTGCGGCAAGGTACTGGCGCACACTGCGGCGCGAAACGCCCCATTTTTCAGCAATCTGCGCCGGGGTGAGATAGTCCATAGGGTTACTCCTTTGCGGGGAAATTACGGTTTATCTGTCTGTCCACGGACAGACAGAAATGCAAAATGCAAAATTATCGGGTCGCTTCGCTCCGATTATAGAGTATAAAGAAATTTACATAAAAAATAAAATGGTGCAATCTTAAGCACTTGCAAATTATTTTATATGACATTGTGTGTGCAGAATCAGTGCAAACTAAAATTTAAAACAGCAAAACCAAAAATTATATCTTCTATAATGGCAACGCCATTCCTTTAATTTTGCATTTTGCTTTCTTGCATTTTGCATTTATTCTATCGGTATGAGCGTAACAACAATCGTTGCCGTTTGTGCATCCTCCACCAAGACGGCGAGTTTGCGCACGGTCAGGTCCTTATTGTATTCATAATCGGGATACACAAGGCTTTTGGCTTCCATCACACTGAATGTGCCGTCGGCGGCAAGTTCTGCTTTGCACTGTTTGTCGCCGATGGTGAGCATTGCGCTCTTGCCGTCGGGTGCGATTTCAATGTCCGCTTTGGTGTGCATGAACCAATAAATATCACTCGGTTTCTTGCAGACCACTTCGTCAGTGACGGTCAGAATGCTGTAATCGTCATGCAAACTGAAGGTGCGCACCACGCTTTCAACACCGCTTTCCGGGTAGGCTTCGGTCATGTCGATGACCGCCGTGCCGCTTTCTTTTGTGGTGGCACCGGGATCACCTTTGGACACAACGGTCGTTTCCCTGATCGGGCAACGGGCAAAGGCAAACTGGTCTTCGCCCTCGGTGGGGTTGATAACAAGGGTGTTCTGCCCTTCGGCGCGCTTTTCATAGACCTTCCATCTGCCGCCGCCGTAAGTGGGCACGAAATAACCGGGCGCATCGTAGTTGCCGGGGCCGTTTTCTTCTGCCCAGCGCACACCGAGTGCATCAAACACAAATGTGCCGATATCAAGGTCACCGTGGTTGGTGTAGTTATAACCGCCCTTGATGGCGGCGCATGTTGCGTTTTTGTCCAGATAAGCCGAGCGCATGATGAAAAGTTCTTCCCCTGCGTTGGATTCAAAATGCACACTCTTGGGAAGTGCCGAAAAATCGGCTTCTTCATTTACGCAGAACCATAAGGCACTCAATGCCGCTTCCCTTGCGGGCTCACGCAAGGAATGCAAATAGCCGCGCAGGTCTTCGGGCGCTGTGTTGTTCAGGTCAAATTTCTGTTGCAGGTGATCGGCAAAACGGTTCTGATATGAGCCCGTCAGCGGGTTGCCGAATTCACTTGCATAGTAATAAAGCACGGGGCTGAAAAGGGCATCGGGCTTGTTGTCACCGTAGTTGAATACACCCGTCGGGGTAGAGATATACACAGGGAAGGCACCGACTTCTTCCACACCGGGATATTGCGACAGACCGAAATCGGAGCCTAAAAACTGTTTGCTCGTCTTGATAAAATAAGTCAGATACCGTGTGCCGTATTTCCAGTAACCGGAGCCTTCGGCATAGGCTCCGTCGGGGGTAAAATTACAGAAATTGATGGGCATATTGTTGTAAGCCATGGTCAGGTGCTTCACAGCATCGGCTTCGCAATATTCATAAAATACCATACAGGCAATGCCGATTCCGCCGTAGCAGACGGAGTTCCAGTTGGTTTTGCTCCAGACCCACCAGTTGGCAAAATGATTCATGCTGCGGGCGGGTGCAAGTCCTTTTTCGAGGAAGGCATCGGTCAGAGTCTGCTTCTGTGTGTCGTCCAGATAATCATAAAACCAGTCGTAGCCGACAGCAACCGCAAGGCTCATTTCGGCAACATCGAGAAAATGAGTCGGGCACCAGTCAGAAAAATTGCATACATTTTCGAGTTCTTCCCATGCACGCAGGGCATATTTTTCGTCATTTGTCACCTGCCACACAAGACCGAGCGTGATAACACGCTCCAACGTTTCGCGGGAGATTTCAAGAATGGCATCTTCTTCGTCAAGTTCATACGCAAGCGGCGCGGCTGCGGGATCATCCGACAACAACAGATCGGCATAGTGCTTTGCGTAATCATAATATGTATTGATATAAGCATTTCCGTTTGCCCCTGCTTTGACACTCTCGCGGACCATAAAAAATTCCTCATCGGTGGCAAGCACAAAGGGGTGCTGCACATTGTCCGTTGCATTTTCCAAAGCCGCCTGCATGTTGGCTTCGGACTGTTTTTCGTCGGCGCGGTCAAGGGAAATATAATCGATGCCGATTTCAACAAAACCTTTTGCTATCGAAGTGTATGGCGGCAGAATATCTGCCGTAACACAGGCAACAAGCAAAACGAGAATGCCGAAAACGCATGCGGCAACAATTTTGCCCGTGTGCTTTTTGGCGGGCTTTTGTCCTTGTTTGTGCATAAGAATAACCTCCTCTGCTTATGAAAACAACCAACCCAATGCAACCGAAACCACCAAAAAGAACAGCGCGGAAAGATAGAGGGTTTTGGGTGCTTCTTTTTCTTTTCCTTCCTTATTGCGCCCGGGCAGGTTCACAAGATAGGCAACACTGCCGACAACAAACACAAACAGCCATGCCGCAGAAAACAGCGAATACAGGGTTTGTGCACTTCTCATGTGGCTGTCAAGCTGCAACGGGTCTGCAAACAGACAAAGCAAAATCGGCGACACCAGAAACAGGCAGGCACAAACCTTTGCAAGCCTTACAAGCGGGGAAATTTCTGCCGCATACCTGCGGGTGAATGCAAGGCAGGATGCAACAGCACCAAGCAACACGCTGAGTGCACCGATAACCAGAATGCCCGCTTCAAAAAGCAGACTGAACGTTTCAAGCATAAAACGGACTCCTTTCCGTTAAAATTGCATAGATTCCAGAAAACCACGCAATTGCAATTCAAACGCATAAAAAATTTCATCGATCACATAAGGAATATTTTCGCCGTGACCGCGCAAGACACACACGGCAAGGAATGCCGCGGCGATCAACAGAAAAACAGCAAGGATGATGCGGGAAATTTTTACGGTTACTTTGCTGAACATGGCAACCGATTCGCGGCGCTGTTCGGCTTTTTTCTGTTTTTTCAGCGCACGCGGCGGCACATCGATTTGCACGCAAGGAGGATTTTGCGGCGTTGCGGCAGGATGCTGATTTTTGCGATCTTCCTGTTTTTTGCGAATTTCTTCGGTGATATTATCCGATTCCCCCTGCTTGATCTGCGAAAGAAATTGTTGCAAATCAAAATCTGTTGTTTTTTTCGGTTCGGCAGAAAATGTTGTTTTCGGGGTTTCGGGCGGTGCCGAATAAACGGGCGCAACGGCAGCATCCGCAACAACAAAGGGGCTGTGCTGCACGGGCGGTGCCGGTTCCGCCGCCGGGAAGATGTTTTCACGGTTGCTGTTAAAAATCTTCATGTCCGCTTCCGCTTCGATGTAAGAATCGTCATACAAGGATGCGTCGGGTTCCTCCTGCGGCTGTGACACCGAAACCGCTTCCGTATATTCCGAATAATCAGGTGCGGCATCCACAAACGCCGCATAATCGGACGCAATTTCCTCAAAATCCGCATAGTCGGCTTCCGCTTCCTGCGCGATCGGTTCATATTCTTCATTTACGGGCACAGCCTTTTCAAAAGCCGCCGCAAAAGCCGAAAGTGCGGGTTGTGCAGGCGCGGATTCGCCCGCTTCACGCACGGCCGGTGGGGTTTTCTTTTCTTCTTTCACCACAACGGGATCGGGTTCTTTTTGCGGTTTGCCGCATACAAAACACTCGTTTTCCCAATCTTCATTCTGCATGCCGCAGTATTTACACAGCCACAAAGAAAAAACCTCCTTTCATCCCCGGTTTTAGGTTACACACATATATAATACCTTTTCTTTTATATTATTGCAAGGAATTTTTTGCAACGGCAGAAAAATGGCCGTCCGGCTCGGAAAGTGCAACTTTTTTACGCAACACAAATGCCGCGGAGGTCAATTTTTCTTTTTGCAAAAATCATTACATTGCACAAATTTTCTTCTTTCCCATTGTTGAATTTGCTGTAAATTTTCTTGCATTTTTCATTGACAAGCGAAAGCATTTGTTGTATAATAAGCCGAACAAAAAACAGAAAGCGGGTGCACACCGGATGACGGCAAAATCGGCAATGAGCAACAAAAAATCGTTTTCATGCCTTGCTTTTGTTGTTTGTGTTGCAACGGCTGTTAAAGACGTTGATTGTTCTGTTTTTGATTTTTGTTTTTGATCTCTCCGTTTTTCGGGGAGATTTTTTTTTGCGCCGACGGCACAAAAAATGCAAAATGCAGGAATGTAAAATGCACAAGAAAACGGCTTCGCCGTAACGCGGCGACCGTTTTCGAATAGTCCATCTCCGAGCACGTGCAGCGGGCGACGGAGGGACATATAATTTATTTCTTTATAGGAACGCAGTTTCCTATAAAGAAATAAAAGGAATGGCGTTGCCATTATGAAGAAAAATTTTAATTTTGCGCGGATACCGGAAAATTCTCGAAAATATTTGTATAAATGATAAAATCAAACTGACCTGTACTCTATAATCGGAGCGAAGCGACCCGATCATTTGGTACGGGTTCAGCACATCGGTAAGTCGGGAGGCTCAGCACATCGGTAAGCCCAGGTTCAGCACATCGGTAAGCCATCAGGTATAATGGATACGAAAGAGGTGGACATTATGCCATGGAAGGAAACCGATAAAATGGAACA
>JAFQCH010000027.1 GCA_017416485.1 Clostridia bacterium
CTTGCTGCGGCAGGTACGGTCTACAAAATGGATCTGCAAGGTAATATTTTGGTTAAGTGGACTGATTACGGCAATGCAATGTATGATGAGATTCATGCCATGCGAAATCATTATACTGCTGCAGACGGTACGGAGTATACCGCCCGTTATCCGTTTGGTCGCACGCAAATCGAATCTGAAAATGGTGTGGTTTGGAAGATGAAACTTACAGATTATGCTGTTCGCCTGCTTAAAATTGCAATCAACATTTTCTTTCCGGTTGTTATTGTTCGGGAGGTATTTCGAGCCGGAAGAAAGGTAGATCAGAAAACCAATCAGGGGACGGTTCTATGATTGAGTGATAATTCGTCTGTTTGCTGTAATATTATCACAAATCGATCAACTGTAATTCTCTGAAAGTCCCTTAAGCCACTTTGCATACACCGCCGAGGGTGATTTCTGCATCCACCGCGTTCATCTTCAGCGGTTATTAAAAAAAGTAAAGTGCCAATCACATCGGACGGTTTTGTGATTGACGATAAAATATAACAAAAGCAGCCAATCATAGAACCGTCCCCTGATTGGTCTTCTAAATTAAACATATATAAAAAGGCCGCAACTGGAGTTTTATCTTTTGCTGAAAATGAAATTTCAAATGAAGTTTTATGTTGGCTTGGTTTTTAATGGAAAGGAGTTTAAATGGGTATTTGGGGAGTAAAACTATTTCAGAATGATTTATCAAGCGATGTGAAGACAATCTTCTCCGATTCTTTGCGCAAAGGATATTCTGTTGATGACATTACTGCAGTCTTACTGCAACAATATGCGAAAGAGTTAAAGGAGCATCCATATGAGGAAATAAACTTCTGGGCTGCATTGGCAGATACACAATGGGAATGGGGTAGATTGCAACAGGCTGTTAAAGAAAAGACTTTATTCCTTTTGGAAAATGGCGGTGATCTTGAAAGATGGCAACAAAAACATCCTGATTATGTGCAGGACAGAAAAAAAGAACTCGAAAGGGTTTACACAAAGTTAAACTCGCAACAACCTGCCGAAAAAAAGTGCAAACAATTGAATCTATATCATTGCCAATGGAAAAACGGTGATGTTTATGCGTGGCACATACAACATGAAACAGCAGAAAAATATGGTTTGTCAGCAAAATATCTGTTTTTTCACAAGATAGGAGAAACAGTTGTGCATCCGGGGCATACCGTTCCCATTGTTAGGGTTAAAATTATGGAATGTGATATTCTGCCGCTTGATGCAAACGATTTTAATTCTTTGGATTATGTGCAAATCTCTTTTACAAAATATGAAGATCGATTTCTTCCTCTTGATGCACAAAAGTCTATTAAGGAACAAATACTCGAAAAGTCGAAAGTTGAATATGTGTGTGATGAATTCGGTTATCTTCCCGAGTACAAACTGATTTTGCTTAATACAGCAAAAAGAGGGATTCCAAAAGACCTTACTTATATCGGAAATTTTCAAAATGTCGCACCACCGAAAATCGAATTTACTCCGCATTGCGAGACAAACATGCCATCCTTTCAGTGGAAAGTGCTTAAAGAAGTACTTCTCAAAAGATATGTCGGACACAATTTGCGGCAATTTGAAATTTACCAAGGGACTAATCACCAATCAGGGACCAATCAGGGTACGGGTCTATAATGACCAATCAGGGAACCAATCAGGGGACGGTTTTATGATTGAGCGAAGCAGGACAGGGGACGGTTCTATATCCTGACGAAAAACAGCTGTCCGACGGCACAAATTAACCGTTTTTTTATTCCGCCCTACTCCGAGTTTCTGCACACCGTCGAGGATGATTCCTGCGACCACCGCGTTCATCTTCGGCGGTTATTAAAAATGCAACCGTAGCTTAAATCATCAAGTTTTTCAGCTGTTCTTTCCCTGCATTCCTTTTTCGCGCCGAATATCCTTGCAGTGGATGCACCCACCGCCCTCGGCGCAGGGCAGAGACTGATTGAGGGAATGTAAGTGTAAAATGGAATTTTTGATAAAATCAAAGAAATATGCCAAGTGCAAGGTAAGTCCTGCGGTTGGTTCTTTGAAGTCATCAAAAAGCTGTTCAGTGGTGAAATCACGCTGTAAGGTGTCTTATAAAAAGTGTAAATAAAAAATGACCGGCTGCGTTCCGTTTGGATTGCAGTCGGTTTTTTGATAGTATTTATTCTGTTGCGGTGATTTCTGCTTGTGCGGTCTGTGTGCCGTCGGAAACGGTCAGTGTGATTGTGCCTGCTGCCTCGGCACGCACAATGGCAAGGGCTCTGCCGTAATAGGTGGTGAAGCTGCCCGTGTGGTATTGCTCGGGGGTGCAGGGATTTGCGCTGCCGAATGCAAGCAGGGTGCCGTTTTGCACCGTTGCGGTCAGGCTTCTGTCGTCATTGCATTCCACAACGCCGTTTTCACCCTGCAGGCTTACGGGGATATACACAATATCGCCGACCGCAATCTGCGTTTCTTCGGGCGTGAGCACAAGGCTTACCTTGCCCTTTGCCGAGCACATCATGCCCGTTGCAAGCAGACGGTTGTCGGCATCGTATGCGTAGGCGACGATGTCCCCGTCATAATAACGGGTTTCAAAAATGGCCTTGCATTCCTTGAGCTTCTTTTTGCCTGCGCTGCAGCCGTTAATTTTCAGCTCAACGCTGTCGGCTGTGCTGTAAACCTCCACAACGGCCTTGTTGCCGTTGCAGCTTTTCCAGCTCCAGCTCTCAAACGCATTGGTGCCTCTCCAGATGGATTTAGACGGTCTGATGCCGGGATAGTTGACAGGCTGCACGGCAATCACGGGCTTGTCTGTTTTGCCCCAGACGGTCGAAGCGTATCTGCATGAGCCGTCGGGGATGCCGAGAATGTTGATGACACCGCCGCCACCGATCAGCCACGGATACGGACGGTTGAACGGCACACCGCCGTCATAACTCCATGCGCCGATGCCTGCTTCGCCGAGATAATCCCATGCCGTCCACATGAAATCACCGATAACCGTGGGATATTTTTTTACAGTTTCCCAGTTTTTGTAAATATCCTGCGGGAATGTTTCCGAGCCGAACACAATGCGGTCGGGATATTTTTTTGCATCAATGGCATATCGGCCCGAGGCATAGTTGTAGCCGACGAGGTCAAGCTCCCTGAAAAACGGAGCGGCCTGCTTTTCAATAATCGAGAGGTTTCCGAGTCCGTTCATAACAGGCCCTACAATGTTTGCAGCGGTGTTAAAAATCAGGCTGCCGTTTTTGACCTTGCCGTCGCCCTTGTTGAGCTTCACATCCGTCACACCGCCATCGCCGCCGTTATAGAAGCCGCCGCCGATGGCCGCCATGGCAAGAATTGCCAGGTTGATGCCGCAGGTAACGGGACGCGTGCTGTCGAGCCTGTGAATCAGCTCAATCTGCTCCTTGCCGACCTTGCGACCCTTTTCGCTGCCGGGTTCGGCAACCTCATTGCCGATGGAATACATAATGACCGACGGATGGTTATAATCACGATTGACCATGGCGGTCACATCATCACGCCAGCAGGCTTCAAAATCCCTGCCGTAATCGTGGTAGGTCTTGCTCGAATACCACATGTCATAGGTTTCATCCATGACGAGCATGCCGAGTCTGTCGCAGGCTGCAAGCAATGCCTTGGAAGCAGGGTTGTGTGCACTTCGGATGGCATTGAAGCCGACCTGCTTCATAATGCGCACTCTGCGCTCCTCGCTTTTTGCATAGGTTGCAGCACCCAAAATTCCGTTGTCATGGTGAATGCAGCCGCCGCGCAGCTGCTTTTGCTTGCCGTTGATGAAAAAGCCGTTTTTGTTCCATTCGATTTTGCGGATGCCGAACACCTCTTGCGCAGTGTCCTTTTCCGTTCCGTCAACGGACAGGGTGACACGGCAGGTGTAAAGGCTCGGGCATTCATCGTCCCACAGCTTGGCATCGGGAATTTCGATTGTGCAATCCGTGCCCGCGCCTGTTGCAACGGTTTTTTCTCCGTCCAGAATTGCAACAGCCACCTCGCCGTCCGTGCAGTCGGTTTCCACGCGGATAACGGCAGGGGAGATCGACAGCGTTGTCACACGCACTCCCTCGAAGCGGATGTGCTGCTTTGCAGCCGTCCACAGCCAAACAGGACGGTAAATACCGCCGCCTGTATACCAGCGTGAATTCGGCAGCCTTGAATTGTCGGCAACAACAAGAATTTCATTTTCCTCTCCGTAACGAAGTGCATTCAGCGCAACCGTAAAGCCTGTGTAGCCGTAGGCATGAAAAGCAATCTGTTCACCGTTGAGATAAACAGCTGCGTTTTTGTAAATTCCTTCAAATTCAAGCAGGGCTGTCTGCTCCTGCATGCTCGCAGGCGCAAAAAAGGTTTTTCTGTATTCATATTTTCCGCCCGGGAAATACCCGTGTCCGCCGTCGGAATAAGCAGGATCCCTTTGCTGCAGAATCTGCGCATCGTGCGGCAGGGTAACAGCCGTGCATTCCTTTTCGCCGCCATAACGGAAAATCCAGTTTTCATTGAAGCTTTGTTTTTTCATTTCCATACCCCCTTGGTTGCTTTTATTATATTCCATCGTCTGCATTTTTACAAGAGGCAGATCGCTTTTGCATAGAATGGCAATTGTTTTATTTGTAAAATAAAAAGGAATTAAAATAAATGATGTGAAAAATAAATAATTCAATTTGTGTGAATTGTCAATTGAATAAAAATGTCGGTGCGTGTATAATGAAAATGAAAAGCCTTTAAATAAACGGATACGAACGACCGCCCGACAGCTCGGGTGACGGACGAAGAAGCAAAGAGGATTGTGCTGAAATATGCACATTGCGGCAATGCAAGCGAATTTCAGGCCTTGCCGATTGAAAAACGAAACAAATATCTTTGCAAATATGCTATCAGAACTATAATTGGAGGAAGGGGCAAATGAAATTTTGTCGAGATGAATTAGATGTATTTGAGACATATATTGGCCTGGTTGTCACCCTGATTGTGTTTTTGTTTTTTCTGTTAGGTCTTAAGCCATCGGAACCGTTGTTGCTGATTTTTTTAATGAGCACAATATTACTCACCGCTATAATTTGTTGCAACTGGCACAAACCTCAAATTGAAATTACCACAGAAACGATAACTTGCCGAAAAAAACAAAAAATATTATGGAAATACAAATGGGATGAAATCAAAGCGTTACGCATCGGTAACCGATTTCGTCATCCCTCAATTGAGTTTGAATTTGTAACTAGCGATCGGAATGAACAAAGGTTGATAGAAGAAGTGGATCCGTATTTTCAATACGGAAGATCGGCAAAAAAAGCACTCAAGCAGTATTGCCCGTGTCCGATTACAAAAATAACAAGCAAAGCACCGTTTTACCGTTTCCCAAAAGATTAACCGAACCAATCAGGGGACGGTTCTATGATTGAGTGATAATTCGTCTGTTTATTGTAATATTGTCACAAATCGATCAATTGTAATTCTCTGACAGTCCCTAAATCCACTTTGCACACACCGCCGAGGATGATTTCAGCATCCACCGCGTTCATCTTCGGCGGTCATTCAAAACGCAAGACTTGAAACAGGTATGCCAATCACTTCGGACGGTTTTGTGATTGGCTCTAAAATACAACAAATGCAGCCAATCATAGAACCGTCCCCTGATTGGTGTTCTATTTTAAATCGGAGGAGTTATTATGTTTGGGTTCGTTCGTATGATTATTAGCGGAATAGCAATAGTAATCTGCTGGCAAATTGTTCGTAAAAAGATCACGCCCGCAAAAATGAAAAAGATGAAAATAGTTTTGTGTATTATTTTCGTGTTGACATGTACGGCATTGAACTTTGTTCCGTTTGAAAATTTGTTTGTCACTTTTGAAACGGCAGAGGCAGCATATGATTATTGTCAACCCGGCAAAAGCGGGGAATCGTTCTTAATTGAGGGCAATGAAAGTACATTTGTCGTGAAAAACCAAAACGGAACTGACTCGCTTCTGATCGTACCGAAAGTAGAAAACGGGTGGGCAGTGCCGCTTGGGATTTATCTCAAAACCGTTGCCGATCGAGTTTTTGAAGATTTCTCTGTGCGGGTTTATCAGTATAATAATTCAACCGATTATTACATTAAGGTTTTGGCTAAAAAATCATACATACAGTCATTGACTGATTCCAACAATACCGTTTTTACAGAAAGAACGCCGTCTGCTTCGGATGCGCCCACTTTTTTTATTGCGTATTATGCATATGTTCCCAATTTTAATGAAACATACACTTTGTTTGTGAACGGCAAATCCGTTGCTTTGGGCTAATCACGCGATAGGAACCAATCAGGGGGGACGGTTTTGTGATTGGCTCTAAAATACAACAAATGCAGCCAATCATAGAACCGTCCCCTGATTGGTCCATGGTTTGTGGACGAATTGAAGGAGATGTTTAAATGAACAGAAAAATTAAAGTAATCATTACTGTTATGGCTTGTTTGATATCAGTTATAAGTATAGTTGTACTCTATAAACACTTGCCAACAATAACACAAAATAATTATAATGTAAGTGGCTTGAAATACAGAATCATACCGGATGGGTTGCTTCTTTGTTCTTTAGGATATATTTTTCTTATAGTGTCATTTTTTATAAAAAAAGAAAGCAAAATAACATTTGCAACAGGCATTGTTGTTGTGTTGATTGCTGTTTTTGTGACGGGATTTTATGGTATTGCTGCAGCAATACCACGAGCAGAGCAATTTATAGGGTATTTTGATGAAATATCTGTGACTTCCAGAGTGTCGGGCAGGGATGTTGCGCATTATATCTTTACTGATGAATTCGGAAATGAAAAGACTTTTGAATTTTACAGAAAAAGAGATGATATTCTCCCGGACGATCTGAACTCGGAAACCTTGTATTGTGTACATTATGAAAAAAATCTGGATGTCATACTGCGAATCGATGCCATGGAAACTAATTAGATAGGGTAGAACGGGAATTGGTGAAGGAGGACATATTTTTATGTATAAAAAATTGCTTATTGATAATTATGAAAAGCTTGTTGAAAATGAAAAGAAAGTGATTCATTATCTGCTTGATCATTCAACATATTTTTATTTCACAACAATCCGAGAGAAATTGGTTGATAATTCGGTTTGCTTTGATAAGGGAACAACTTTGCTGACACCTTACATCATAAAGATTATAGAGGATTTGGACGAATGGCCCATTGATTTTATAGGTAAGCGAGACGGTGAAGTTTTTATATTGCTCAGATGTTGTGAAGAGGTAAAAACGATAATAGATAACATTGCAAATGTTTTTTGTTTAGCCGATGATATGTTTGAAAATATCGGTTTTATCAAAGAGGACAAATTGTTATTTGCGTCGATAACCCATGAAAATATTGCATTTTTCATTGACCCGAAAAAAAGTGCTATCGCATTCATGAAAGAAACCGGTGTTAGTTTGTTTCCTCCACATATAGAAACTGGAAAAGCCAATCGGCCGATCGGGATCAATCGGAAGGCATAAAAATGAGGACCAAGTGGGACGCTTCTTTGATTGAGTGATATTTCATTTGCAATTATGGTCTTGTTGTAATTTAATTAATTTTAAATTATCGCAGTCCCTAAATCCACTTTGCACACTCCGCCGAGGGTGATTTCAGCATCCACCGCGTTCATCTTCGGCGGTTATTCAAAACGCAAGACATGAAACAGGTATGCCAATCACTTCGGACGGTTTTGTGATTGGCTCTAAAATACAACAAATGCAGCCAATCATAGAACCGTCCCCTGATTGGTCTCAATGGACAACAAATCGAAAATGTTACATTTGTATTTAGGTCAAAGCCCCCAGATGAAATAATTAATGCTTTGAAAGAGTTAGGTGTGATGGTGTCTTGGTTGTATTGAGGAGTATAAATAATGTTTAAAAAGAATAATAAGCCAATGATCGGAGCAACTGTTTTTTATTATGATACTGATTATAAAAGAGAAACTGCTGAAAAAGTATTGGCAATTTTAAAAAAACATAACATGTTTCCTTCAGAGTTGATCTTTGCAGGAAAGTTAACAAACAATAAATACGAAAAGATCAACGGTCAAGCGGAAGAATTGTTTTCTTTTGCTTACAGTGCAAAAGATGTTCTTGAAATCGATGTTGCAAATGATAAATATGGAACCGATTATTGGAGAGTTCTTTGGGGGTTAACATATTTAAAAAACAATAGAATCGTTGGTGCCAAAGCATTTTTTCCTTGGAACACGCTCACAATACATTCAGCATATGATCGGTTGAAGGACAAAGAAAAATATGAATCCTTTATTAATTGCGTAAAAGATTTGATAAAAGCATTGAACCCTTTTTATGCATCAATTGATGATGTCGGTAATAAAAATATTTTATTGAATAACGCTATAGAGCAATATTTTGTACCTGAACGAATTCAAACAATTTACTGGGGAAATTATTTTGGAGAAGCGCACTGTGAAAAATATGGTTTTGAAAAAATCATGAGATTGCCTGATGTTGCAGTTGAACAAGTAGGCAATGGGATTTATTTTTCATTGACAGAGTCTGTATTTGATTTTTCTTCGAAAGAAGTTCGTACAAAGCGAAAAGCGATTGCAAAGTATCTTCAATAAGGTATTCAGAAGGTAGGACAGTGGACGGTTCTGTGTCCTGATGAAAAACAGCTGTCCGACGGCACAAATTAACCGATTTTTGTTCCGCCCTACTCCGAGTTTCTGCATTCCGCCGAGGATGATTTCAGCATCCACCGCTTTCATCTTCGGCGGTTATTAAAACTGTACTCCTTTTTCTGCACCGAATATCCCTGCAGTGGATGCTATTACCTCATTCGGCGCAGGGCAGGGACGGATTGAGAGCAGACCAAAAACAGAACCGCCCTTATCCTGTTTTTGTTGTGCCCCGTATCCTGATAGATCTTAAAATCCTTTGAAAGGAGACGTAAAATGGCTTCCGATTTTATGAAACATCTTGCAGAGATGAAAGAACTGCTGGACGGCAAAGGGCCGTTTAAAGATCTGCATAATTTTTTACATACAGAACAAAATCTGCACCGCTGTGAGCCGTTTGAAATTCTTAACCAAAAATACGTTGCACTGTACAGGCAATATGCTGATTTATATGCGGAACTGACGCAAGGCCTGGAAGAAAAAGCAGTGCGTGTCGAATATGCAAAGGGCGGAGAAACCTTGCACAGAGGATATTATTCTCCGAGTGTTGCCGATTTGCATGTAGGCGGTGCAAGCAGAGGCCGTCTGCTCAAACGCACACCCAAAGATGACCGTTTTGACTATCGCTATCTGTTTGATGCCGAGGATAAAATGCTTTGCGCTTGTAAATACGCAAGTTTCGGTGATGAACGTGTACTCTATCTGACCGAGGTTTTTCTGTATCAGGGGGACAAAGTTCTGACCCTGTCATACGAAAGCAAGTACAGGGAATTGACCGTAATAACCGAATGTTTGTATGAAAACGCAAAGCTACTGCGTTATGAATATGCTTCTCTAACACCTGCTCTGAGAACAGACTCCTGCAATCAGATTGATGTTGAAGAATTATCTTATGAAAACGGCTTGATGCGCATATTGGAAGGGTATCACTATAGGCCCGAACTTCATTCGCTTGATCACTGCCGACTCACCTTTGAACGGGATGCAGATGGCTTTTTGTCTGCTTACACATTTGAAGAATTCGATGCCTTTGTGCAACGCCCGCCACAAAAATATCCTGTTTTGGTAAAACGAAAATAACCGCAGAACCGAAGATACAGATGCAGAACACCGACTGCTTTCCTGATGAAGGCAGTCGGTGTTGTTTTTCAGTCTTTTTTTACAACGAAGATGAACTGATAATTATTGCACAACCGGGGGGACTTTTTTCTCTTTGTTGTTGAGAAGAGATCCTGCGAAATCAAGGAGGGCTTCAATTATTAATGTAATACCCGTAAAGCGCCAAAGGATTTCCGTTGTCTCAAACGGATCGTTGAAAATAACAACGGCACAGATGATTGCATGTAGGGTGCTGATGGCAGGAAGATACCATCTTTTCTTTTTCAGACGGATCATGTTGACGGTTGTTTGCAATTTCTGCAAGGATGAAAGCAAAATGCAAGCACCGTACAGAATAGTCAGAACGGGAAAAACGGAAACAAACCAATCTGCTTTCACCGTGCAGAACACACCGACAAGCAGCAGAAGAGCACCCTTAAAAAGAACTTGTTCCTTTACCGCAGTATCAATAGGTGTGCGGAAATAATGCACAAGGGATGAAAGACCGAGAATACACAGGATGACACCTGCGGCGGTAATGATGCCCGTTGTGAATGCAATCGGGTTTATCAACAGCAGAATGCCGACAATGATCTCAAAAAAAATGACGATGTGCTCTAATGCGTGATTTTTGATCTTCTTCATTTGTTTTCTCCTGTTTTGTAATCAATCATATTTTGTTTTTTGTTCGTTCCACAATCTCTCGGCGGTGGGGAACCATTGATCTGCATAAACATGACACTTTTCGCAGAGGTGTTCAACGGACTCCGGCGAAGCAAAATCTGTATTCTTTGCTTTTGTTTGCGTGACCATTTCTTTCAGTGCTTCGGGATTTTCAAGCATCGGGCAGGGTAAAAGATGGTTCTCATTGAAAGGTTGATTCCGATGATAAGCCATAAACAGCGGGCTTTGCAGAATGTCAAGGAGAGAGGAGGAGTGGATATTTGCATTGGAGTAGTGGATGAATACGCATGGTTCTGCATCGCCCGCCGCGTTTATGTGAAAATAGTTTCTGCCGCCGGCAATGCAACCGCCGACGTATTTGCCGTCATTCTGGAAATCAATGGGGAAGAAAGCAATGTTGCTCTTCGGGGATCTGATATGCGCAAAGCGATCAATGATATAACTGCGCTGCTCGGGTGTCGGCAGCAGTTGCACAACGGCATCGGTACCGATGGGCATATAATGAAAATAAAAACCGAATTTTGCACCTTTTTGCGAAAGATCTGTCAGGAATTCATCGCTTGTTACGGCTTTGATGTTCTGTGATGTATAACAAACCGAGATGCCGAAAAGGATGCCGTGCTTTTTTAGCAATTTCATTGCCTGCATGACCGTCTGATAGTGACCGTCACCGCGGCGGCTGTCATTTGCATGCTCGTCTCCTTCAACAGAGAGGAAAAATGCAATGTTCCCGACCCGGGTCACCTCTTCGCAGAACATATCATCAATGAGCGTTGCGTTGGTGTAAACGGCAAATTGCACATCAGAATGCTTTTCTGCAAGTCTGAGAATGTCTTTTTTACGCACAAGCGGTTCACCGCCTGTCATCATGTATAAGTAGATGCCTAATTGTTTTCCCTCGGTGACGATTTTGTCCATATCCTCAAAGGATAACTGATGACGGTCGCCGTATGTGCCTGCCCAGCAGCCTGCACAGTGCATATTGCAGGCAGATGTCGGGTCGAACAGAATCAGCCAAGGGATATTGCAGTTGTATATGCGGCGGTTCTTTTTGATCTCTCTTGAGCCTCTGAAAAAAGCCTCATAACCGAGATTCAGGAATGTGGTTTTTATTACATTCGGATGCAATTCGTTCAGCGCATGGTTGATGATATTCATCCAACGGCTGTCAGGTTTGCAAATTTCAGCTGCGACAACGGCATATTGTTCTTCTGTCAGCCGATCTCCCCAGAAAACTTTTGCCATATCGAGAACTCTTAAAAATAGGTCTTCTCTTTCTTGTGCATTTTTGTTCAGGATGTTATCAACCAGACCTGCCGCCACTTTTCTTTGTACGGAATGCGAAAGTGTTTCAAATGAATGAATCATCAGTGACTCCCTTTCTGTTGAAATCTTGTTCTCATTGTAACAGCCGCAGAAAAAAAGTGCATTAGACAAAAAACACGTTGTGTCATATTTTGTCGCGTTCCGTCAGAGATGTCTTTTTTTTGGACACTTGTTGAAAAATGTCCAAAATAAAATAGCAGATAAATATTGATAAAAGTATTTATAAATGATATTATAATCATATAGGGGAGTAGTCAGCACGGTTCGTGCGATGATGTCAACAACATGGAATAAATCCTGGCTTCATCTGAAAAGACGAGACTTATCTGTGAAAAAAACAGATATGTTTTGTCTTTTTTTATTGTAAAAGCTTTGTAAAGAATCAGGAGGAAAAGGCAATGGCAGATTCCAATATTACCAAAAAAGCACTTGCTGCTGCATTCAGAGAACTGATGAATGAAATACAGTTCTCAAAAATCAGCGTACGCATGATCTGTGAAAAGTGTGACATGAACCGCAAAAGCTTTTATTACCACTTTAAGGACAAATATGAACTGGTCAACTGGATTTTTGACACTGAATTTGCCTCAGCGGATGCACTTGTTGAAGACGGCTCAGGCTGGGAAACCCTTGAACGGATATGTGTTTACTTTTTTGATAACAGAAGTTTTTATAAAAAGATTTTTAAATTAGACGGTCAGAACTCTTTTGTGGAGCATTGCAGAGAGCGACTGCTGCCGCATCTTTGCGAAAAGGTTACAAGCATCATGAACAGCAGTGATATCCCTGATTTCTATATCAATCTGTTTGCGGATTTTGTTATCTGCGCTGTGAAACGTTGGTTGCTTGACAAAAAACCCCTGCAGCCGCAAACTTTTGTTTCCTTGCTGAAAAATCTGATCGAAAGCGGTGCTGTTTACGTGTGTCGGTCCACCATTGGGAATCAGGATAAAGAGTGATGCCTCTCGGTTTTACGCTGTTGCTGCTGCCGGAAGATGTGTCTTGACAAATTGCCCTGTTTCGGGTATTATTGTTTCTGCGAGCGGAATGGGCAGTCGCGTGTGTTTTCGGATGACTTATCACCGTCCTTTTTAAGACACATGAGGAAAGTCCGGGCATCACAGAGCAGGGTAACGGCTAACGGCCGCCGAGGGTGACCTCCGGGATAGTGCAACAGAGATATACCGCCGGTTTTTCCGGTAAGGGTGGAAAGGCGAGGTAAGAGCTCACCGTGCGTTTTGGTAACAAGACGGACCTGTAAACCCTACCCGATGCAACACCGACCGAAGTGGCTTGCTCGGCCCATACTTCAACGGGTGGCTAAAGCCTGTCGGCAACGGCAGGCGAAGACAGATGATTGCCTTTAAAGACAGAACCCGGCTTACAGTTCCGGTCGCACTTTTTTCAATCACTTCATACAATGGTATGGGGTGATTTTTTTATGTTTACCAATCTGATGAACGCAGTGGTTATCATCTTTGCGGCAACGGGAGCGGTGCTGCTGCTCATGATTTTTCTGCAAAGACTGATTCGTCCCGAGGAGGGTTCTTACAGTCTGTATGTGCATCTCAAAGAGGACGATATACAGAACGAAGCCGCCATCGGCTATGCCGTGCAGCGTATCCGTTTTTTCGGAGAAGAAAACTGCACCAATGTCTTTGTCTGCTGTGAGGGATTGCAGAAAACGGAAACAGAACGGCTGCAAAAAGCCTTTTCTATGTATGATTTTGTCCGATTTATAGGACTTGACGGCGAAAAAGAGCAGGAAAACGACATTTCCTGCAAATAAAGTCTTTTCTTTTTATTGTTTTTCCTGTACAATGAAAGCATATTTTTCATTGGGCGGGTGATTGAAGTGCTGCAATTGGTCTTGTCACGCAATGAAGTGCAACGCAAAGAGGCACTCGATAAAGAACTGTCTGTTGTATTGCAACAGATGCAAAAACGTATTATTTTGTTGGTTCCCGAACAATCCGCTTTTGCAAGAGATCGCGATATTTTGTTGCGGTTCGGAGCAAAGGCGGTCAGTTCCATGCTCATCTGCGGATTTTCCCGCTTTGCAACCACCCTTTTGCAGGAGGCGGGAAAGGCTGTTAAACCCCAGATTGATGCGGCAGGAAGAGCAGTGCTTATGAGCCTTGCGGTTGAAAATGCTGCAGGGGATAACCGCTTATACAGTGCACATGCCGGCAGGGAAAAACTGATGACCAATCTGCTTGCAGCAAGGGATGAACTTCGGCAATACGGGCTGCAGCCGTCTGATCTTGAACAAGCCGCCGAACGCATCGGCGGGGAATCCCTTCGCCGTAAAACCACGGAGCTTGCCCTCATTTTTGAAGCTTACGATGCCTTGGTCGGTAATCGATTTTCCGACAAAAGCGACAACATCAACATGCTGACCGAACTGCTCAAAGAACAGACTCTGCTGGAAGATGCCGTTGTTTTTGTTGACGGCTTCCGCGGTTTTACCGAACAGCAGTTTTGTTGCATGGAGCAGGTGCTTCGTCAATGCCCGTGTGTTACGGTGTTTTTGTGCACCGAAAAAAATGCCGCCGAAGACGGTGCTTTTTCGCATGCTGAGCGTGCCCGCCGCAGATTGCACACCGCCGCACAGAAAAGCAATACAAATATAAAGGAAATATATATAGAAGATAAAGATGCACAGCAGTCCGCCTTGTCTTATCTTCGCGAAGCACTTTTCAATCCTTATGCGGATGAATACAACGAAAAAACAGATGCCGTGACCCTTGTAACCGCATCCGACAAATATGCCGAATGCGATTTCTGCGCATCGGAAGCGGCACGCCTTTTGCGTGAAGAAGGCTACCGCGCAAGGGATATTGCCGTCATTGAACGGCAGGCAGGCTCTTACAGCAAATCCATTGCCGCGGCTTTCCGCCGTCACGGTGTGCCGTGTTTTGAAGATATGCGCCGTCCCTTGGGTGAATTTCCGCTTGTGCGCCTTGCAACCGCCGCCTGCGAAGCGGCAGGCAGCCGCATGCGGACCGAAACGCTGATGAAAGCCCTGAAAACGGGGCTCGCCGACCTGCATGTGCAGGAAGTGGCGCAACTGGAAGCCTATGCCCGTTTGTGGCAGATTGACGGTGAAGGCTGGAAAAAAGAATTCACGGGGCATCCTCGCGGATTCGGAAAAGAAATGGAAGATGCTGACCGCGAAAAGCTGTCGGCACTTGAATCCTTGCGCAAAAGGGCAATTCTGCCGATTCTGCAGTTGCGTAAAGAGCTCGACGGTGCCGACGGCAGAACGGCCTGCGAAGCGGTTTATAAATATCTTCTGCGTGTGAAAGCGGATGAACGGCTTCGTGCATTCGCTCAAAAACTTGATAAAAACGGCGACAGTGCGGCTGCGATTGAAATGGGCAGAATATGGGATGTGCTGATGGAATTGCTCGATGCTTTGCAGGAAGCCATCGGACCGCACACCCCCGGTGCGCAGCGCTTTGCACAGTTGTTGCAGATTATGATATCTTCCGCCGAACTCGGAGATATTCCCGACGGTATTGATGAAGTTGCAGTCGGGGATGCCGTGCGAATGCGTCTGCAGGATGCAAAAGCGGTGTTCGTGGTCGGTGTGAATGACGGTGTTTTTCCCGCTGTGCAGTCCGATGCGGGCATTTTCACGCAGTCCGAAAAGGCCCAACTGCGCGAAATCGATCTGCTGTTAGGAGAATCACCCGAACATGCCTGCGCTGAAGAACGGCTTCTTGCTTACAGTGTGCTCACTGCGGCAAGTGAACGGCTGTATGTCAGTTTCAGCGAAGCCGACCTGCATGCCAAAACACAGCACAAGTCAGACCTTGTGCAAACCCTTGAAAAAATATATCCGCAGTGCCGCCGTGTCAATACGAGTGTGCTGACGGTGCTCGATAAAATTGCAAGCCCGCAGACCGCCTTTGAGGCAGCGGCCGAACAGTTTACGGAAAACACCCCGCTGTCGGCTTCGCTTACGGCTTTCGTAAAAGAAAAAGAGGGCTATTCTGACCGTTTGCTGGCGGTGGAACGCGCCGCAGCGGGACGAAAATTTGCATTTGAAGATTCGCAAACTGCAAAGAAATTGTTCGGTGAAAAATTGCATTTATCTCCTACCAAAATAGAAACTTACCATAAATGCTCCTTTGCTTATTTCTGCCGTTACGGTCTGAAACTGGAGCCGCCTTTTGCGGCAAAACTCGACCCGTCCAATCGTGGTTTGCTGATTCACGAAGTGCTTGAAAAACTGCTCGATGCAAACCGTGACGGCGCATTACTCCGGTTGACTGATTCGCAACTGCGTGAACAGATTCATGCTTTGTGTGAAGATTATATCGAAAGGTGTATGGGCGGCAAAGCGAACATGCCGCTTCGTTTGCAATGGCAGCTTGACCGTGCCGAGCAGACCGCCTTTGAAATCGCACAGCGGCTGCGTGCGGAATTCGGGACAAGCCTGTTTGTGACAAAAGATGTGGAACTGTCCGTGCGCGAAGACGGCATTGTGGCTCCCTTTGTTGTCAAAACGCCCGACGGCGGTATTGTGCAGGTAACGGGCATGATCGACCGTGTGGATGTTATGGAAGACGAAGGCAAAAGTTATGTGCGCGTGGTGGACTACAAAACGGGCGGCAAAAATTTCAAGCTTTCCGATGTTAATGCAGGGCTTAATATGCAAATGCTTTTGTATCTGATGTGCCTGTGGGACAATGCGAAGGACCGATACGGCGATGGTGATATCGTGCCCGCGGGAATTCTGTATGTGCCTGCAAAAACAGGTTCACTGACCCTGCCCCGCAATGCAACACTGGATGAAATTGAAAAACAGAAAATCAAAAACGGCAGAATGAACGGACTTGTGCTTGCCGAAAAAAATGTTATTTTAGGCATGGACAGCACGGGCGCCGGGGTTTATATCAATGCCGAAATCGACAAAAAAGGCGAGCTCAAAGGCAGCATTGCTTCGCTGGATGAGTTTGTGCGCATTCACGAAAAAATAGAAAGCATTTTGTGCGAAATGCACAGCGACTTACGCAACGGTTCGGTGTATGCCTTGCCGGTTGAAAGCACCAATTATAAGGACATCTGCCGATATTGTGACTATGCCGATGTGTGCTGTCACGAAAGCACGGATGCGGTGCGAAGTCTTGATTCTGCGGGAGAGGGGGATGCACAATGAAATGGACACCGGAACAGCAAAATGCCATTGAAGCGGATGGTTGCAGCCTGCTCATCAGTGCCGCCGCAGGGTCGGGTAAAACCGCCGTGCTGACCGAACGTGTGGCACGAAAACTCCTTGACCGTGAAAATCCCTGCAAGCCCGAAGAATTGTTGGTTGTTACCTTCACCAATGCCGCCGCGGCGGAAATGCGCTTGCGAATCTGCAATAAAATTGCGCAAGCGGCAAAAGATCATCCCGGCGATCCGTTCTTTGCAAAATTGCGTGCCCGCATGGACAATGCCCGTATCTGCACCATCGACTCGTTCTGCATCCGCCTTGTGCGTGAGCATTTTCATGAAGCGGATATTGCACCCGATTTCCGTCTGATGGATGACGGCGAGGGAAAACTGTTGCAACGCAAAGTAATTGCGCAGGTGTTGGAACAATTGCACACCGAAAAGGATGACGACTTTGTGCAGCTTTGTGCCATGTTTGAGCAGGGACAAAGTGATGATCAGCTGGCGGAATGTATTCTGCAGATGCACCACTATTGCTCTGCCTATCCCTTTGCCGAGCAGTGGCTGAACGGTGTGCTTGATTTTTATACTTCTTCTCATCCGCAGGACAGTATATGGGGCAAGATTCTGCTTGACCGTCTGAAAACAGGCTTGCTGTATTGCATTTCTCTGTATGACCGTTCGCTTTGCGATATCTTCGGTGCGGATGACCTGACCGAAAAATATGAAGAATTCTTAAAAACCGAAAAATACGGTTTTGAACTTGCATTGCAGGCGGCAAACGAAGGCTGGAATGCCGCTGTTGCCGCAATGTCCCGCATGAATTTTGCAACATTTCCGATTCTGCGCAAACCGTCTGACCCTGTCTGCAAGGATGCCGTAAAAGCAAGACGCGATTACTGCAAAAAGGAATTTGCAATCCTTGCGGCCCTTCTGCCTGCCGACAGCGAAGAGCACGAAGAAGACCTGCAGGTGCTTCGTCCCGTGGTGCGATCTCTTGTGCAGGCTGTGCGTCTGTTTTCGGCTCGTCTGCTCGAGGAAAAACGAGAACTCAACACCTATGATTTTTCCGACATCACATCCTTTGCATTGGGGCTGCTTGTGCGCAACGAAAACGGCATTGTCACACGCACCCCGCTTGCAGAAGAACTCTGCAATGAATTCAAAGAAATTCTGGTCGATGAATACCAGGACACCAACGAAGCACAGGACATGCTGTTCCGTGCTTTGTCAAAGGATGAAACCAATCTGTTCACCGTCGGTGATGTGAAACAGAGCATCTATAAATTCCGCCTTGCCATGCCCGAATTGTTTTTGCACAAAGCGGAAACCTTTGTTCCTTATGACGGCGGTGCGCAAGGTTCCAAAATTATTCTCGGCAACAACTTCCGCAGTCGTAAAGGGGTTGTGGACCTTGTGAATTTTGTATTCTCCCGCATTATGACAAAACAAGCGGGGGAGATGGACTATACCAAAGACGAAGAACTTGTTTTTTCGGCTGATTACAAACCTATTGAAGGTGCCGAAAGCGAATGGCATCTGCTTGAAACGCACGGACAAAGCAAAGACGAAGCCCTGCGTGCACAGGCAAGGTATGCGGCAGACCGTATTCTTGAATTTATTCGCAATAAAACGCCTGTGCGAACAAAAACGGGCAGCCGTCCCGCAGCCTTTGGCGATTTCTGCATTCTGCTTCGCACCGTCAAAAAAGCGGCGGATATTTTTGCGGCTGAATTGCAGGCAAAAGGCATTCCCGTGTCTTACGAAAAAAGCGGCGGCTTTTTTGAAACGGCGGAAATCCGCACGGCATTGTCATTCCTGCGTATGCTGGATGACCCTTACCGCGATGTGGACACCCTTGCCGTGCTCTATTCGCCGCTGTACGGTTTTACATCGGATGAAATCACAAATATCCGTCTGTGCGGCATGAAACAGCCGTTGTATGCCTGTTTGCAGATTGCCGCCGACCGCGGAAACAAAAAAGCGGCAGATTTCCTTGCAGCGTGTGATATCTTGCGCACCATTGCCGTTGCAGGCAACACGGCAGGTCTTTTGCGGGAATTGTATGACCGCACGGGCTTCACAAGCGTTGTGTTTGCAAGCGACGGCGGGGAAGTGCGTTTTCGCAATCTGCTGGTGCTGCTTGAATATGCCGCCGATTTCGACAAAAACATCGGAACGGGCTTGTTCGGTTTTTTGCGCTATATTGACGGGCTGATCGAAAACGGACAAAAGCTCGACGGTGCGGCGGGGGCCGCATCGGATTGCGGTTTTGTGCGCATTATGAGCATTCATAAGTCCAAGGGACTTGAATTTCCGTTTGTCATTCTTGCCAACACGGAAAAAGAATTTAACCGCATGGACAGCCGCAAGCCCCTGCTCATTTCCCACAATGCGGGCATCGGTATCCGCAGGCAGGATCGTGAAACGCTTCGCCGCTTTGATACGGTCGGTTCGCGTGCCGTGCGGCAGGTGCTTGACAGCGGTGCCAATGCCGAAGAAATGCGGCTTTTGTATGTTGCCATGACCCGTGCGGCAGAGCATTTGCTGATCCTGACTTCTTTGAATAAAGTCGGTGAAAAACTGGCACAGGAAGCCTGTTTCTTAACCGATACCCTGCAACCGTCGGAATACCGTCTTTGCAAAGCAAACAGCTTTGCGGACTGGTTATTGCCGACCTTACTGACTCATCCCGATGCATCGGCTTTACGCGGTTTTACCGTTGCACATGAAGACGGTCTTTCCGCTTTGAAAATCTGTTTTACAGATGAAGAAAATCCTGTGCAGGATGCACAACAGACACAGGAAATCGCCTTGCCGCAGGAAGAATTGCTGGCTGAAATTCGCAGACGGGCAGATTATGTGTACCCCTTTGCGGTGCTTGACGGTGTCCCCGTCAAACGAACCGCATCTGATCTGTATGCGGAAAAATTCAATACCGACTTTTTTGCTTCTTCCAAGCCCGCCTTTCTGTGCGGCGGTGGACTGACCCCTGCGGAACGCGGAACGGCGGTGCATAAATTCCTGCAATACTGTTCATTGGATTTGAATGCCGATGCCCCGCAGGTACAAGCGGAACGGATATGTGCGGCAGGCTTGTTGAGCGAACGGGAAGTGTCTGCGATCGACTTTGAGAAAACCGCGGCATTCTTGCAATCTGAAACCGCGGTTCGTGCAAGAAATGCACAACAGTTGCATCGTGAAATGCAGTTTACCATTGCTGTCGGGGCAAACGAGTTTGTGCAGAATCTTCCCGATTTCGTACAGGATGAAAATACGGTCGTTATCGGTAAAATTGATATGGTTTTTGTGGAAGACGGACAGGCGGTCATTGTGGATTACAAAACAGACCGTGTAAAATCTTTGGATATTCTGTGCGATCGTTATGCCGAACAGATCCGCATGTATGCCCGTGCGGCGACCGAAATTCTCGGTGTTCCCGTCAAAGAAGCGGTGCTGTTTTCCATCCATCTCGGGCAGACTGTTAACGTGGATATAAAAGACGAAAAAAAGTGAAAAAAATATCAAAAATCTCTTGCATTTTCAAATTCTTTGTGCTATAATGCCGTTTGCTATGTTGATTAGGGAAAGCCGCCCCGACAAAAGTTCGGATACTTTCCCGCATAAGTATTAACGAAGAGGTGAACCTAAATGAAGCAGGGCATCCATCCCAACTACAGTGCAACAGAAGTCAGATGCGCTTGCGGTGCTGTTTTTGAAACATCATCCACCAAGCAGAACCTTCGTGTAGATATCTGCTCGAAGTGCCATCCCTATTTTACCGGTAAGCAGAAGCTTGTTGACACCGGCGGACGTGTTGACAGATTCAAAAAGCGTTACAATCTCGAAAATAACTAAATCTCGCAAAACAATTTTTAACGAAAAAAAACGGTACTCTCGCGGTGCCGCTTTTTTCTATTTCCCGCAAAATGTCAGGAGGCGCTTTTTTTGAAATCCTATCTCACACTTGAAAAAGCGGCAAAAACGGAATATGTGGTCAAGCATTCGCGTTTTATAACTACAGTTGCGCCTGTTGAAACCAACGAACAGGCTGTGCAGTTTGTTGCGGATGTGCGAAGCCAATACAGCGATGCCACCCACAATGTGTATGCCTATGTTCTGCGCGAAGGGCAAATGAAGCGTTATTCCGACGACGGAGAGCCGCAGGGCACGGCAGGTATGCCCGTGCTGGATGTTTTGCTCAAATCGGGTGTGACGGATTGTGCATTGGTTGTCACGCGGTATTTCGGCGGAATCTTGCTCGGAGGCGGCGGACTCGTGCGGGCTTATTCGCATTCCGCATCGCTTGGTGTGGAGGCTGCCGGTATTGTCCGCATGACCCCGTGTGCCATCATGGAAATGACCTGCGATTATTCCTTTTACGGCAGAGTGCCCGCATTGCTTGCCGATTTTGAAGCCGTTACCGAAGACACACAGTTTACGGACAATGTAACGGTCGTATTTCGTATGCCCGCCGAATCGGTCGAGGCATTCGAAAAAGAGCTGACCGAGCGCAGTTTCGGTAAATTTTTTGCAAAAAAGCGGGAGGAAATATTTGCCCCGATAAAAATTTAATTTTTTTAAAGGATTTTTGTTACAAAAAGCGTATATTAGTGTAAGGAGGGGATATTGTGCGGTTCAGTGACACATTTCTGAACGATCTGCGTTCCAAGATTGACATTGAAGATCTGATTGCGCGGTATGCGGAAGTGCGCGGCAGAGGCCGCACGCCGGTCTGCTTGTGTCCGTTTCACAACGAAAAGACCCCTTCTTTTGTGATTTATAAAGATACGCAATCTTATTATTGCTTCGGTTGCGGTGCCGGCGGCGATGCCATCACCTTTATCCGCAATATCGAAAATCTGGATTATACGGAGGCTGTCCGTTTTCTGTGCGAGCGCACGGGTACGGATTTTCCGAATGACCCGGTGGACGATGAACTCACGCGGCAAAGACGCCGTTGCTACGAAGCAAACAGGGAAGCGGCACGGTTTTTCCATGCCCAGCTTTCCCAACCGCATGCACAGCAGGCAAGAGAATACATTCAGAAGCGTGCTCTGACCAAAGAAACGGTTGTGCGCTTCGGGCTCGGCTATGCTCCCGCTTCGTGGGATGCACTGCTCAAACACATGCGCAGCAAAGGTTTTTCGGATCAGGAGTTAATTCTCTATGATCTGGCAAGAAAAACAGCAAAGGGTTCATGTATTGATGCTTTCAGAAATCGCCTGATCTTTCCGATCATTGATCTGCGGGGCAATGTCATTGCCTTCGGCGGGCGCGTGCTTGACGATTCAAAGCCCAAATACCTGAACACTTCCGATACAGTCGTATACAAAAAAAGTCAGGCTCTTTATGCACTCAATGTTGCAAAAAACGGCAACAATGACCGTCTGATTCTTTGTGAAGGTTACATGGATGTGATCAGTCTTCATCAGGCAGGATTCACACAAGCGGTTGCCGGTTTAGGCACAGCCTTCACGCCTGAACAAGCCAAATTGCTCAGCCGTTACTGCACGGAACTTCTTATCTGCTTCGACTCAGACGAAGCGGGCATCAAAGCAACCCGGCGAGCCCGCAAAATCCTTGCGGATACGGATGTGAAACTGCGTGTTGTACGCATGGTGGGCGGCAAGGACCCTGATGAAATTATCAAAAAATACGGCAAAGAACGCATGCGTGAAATTCTGGAAGGCGCGGTCAATGAAACCGAATTTGCTCTGCAAAGCGCGAAGGCGCGATTTGATACGGAAACGGCAGACGGCAAAGTCGGTTATCTGAACGAGGCAGTCGGTGTGCTTGCGGCAATTCCCAATGCCGTCAAGCGTGATGTTTATATCACGCAATTGGCAGGGGAGTTGCAGGTTTCCAAGGCAGCCATTGAAGCGCAGGTCGCCAAGCTGTACAGAAATGCACGCAAAAAGGAAGAGAAAGAAGTTTTCGGACAGGCTGTCAAGCATCTGAGAGGGGAGGATACCCCGTCTCCGAATCCCGACAAACGGCGTTATCCTCGTGCTGTCAAGGCAGAGGAGCATTTGCTTGCGGCACTGCTTGCAAATCCCGCTTATCTTCGCAAATTTGCATCCCGTCTGAACGAAGATGTTTTTATGACACCGTTCAACAAGCGGATCTTTGCGGCTGTTTCCGAAAAAATTGAACAGAATCTCAGTCTGATGCCGTCTTCATTCTCCGCAACGGAAAATGAAGAAACCGTTGCCTACATATCCATGCTGCTTGCGCTGTCTTCACAGGTGGGCACAACGGAAAAATCATTCGGAGATTACCTTACAATTCTTGCACAGGAAAAGAAAAAGGCAGAACGCAGTGAAAGCGGTCCGTTAACGGATGCGGATTTTCTTGCGCGTATTGCCGATTGCAAAAAAACGGATAGTTGAAAGGAAAAAAGATATGGAACACACTGAAAAACCCAACAGCCTTGCCGCGTTGATTGAAAGAGGTAAGGCAACAGGAAAACTGTCCACAAAAGACATCGATATGCTCTTGCTGGAGAATGATATCGATATTGAAGAACTTGACAAGATTTATGAACTCATTGAGCAGAACAATATTGAGCTCATTGATGAAATGTCTGATCTTGCCGCGGAAGCACTCAACTTCGATTCCGAGGTTGCGCGTGTTTATGATGCCGACAGCGGCGAAATGGACAAGAACGGCGTGCTTGATGACCCCGTTAAAGTATATCTGCGTGATATCGGCAGAATCTCTCTGCTGACCAGCGAAGAAGAAACCGCACTTGCCATCCGGGTTTCCGAAGGGGATAAGGATGCTAAAAACAAACTTATTCAGGCAAACTTGCGCCTTGTTGTCAGCATTGCAAAAAGACACCTCGGCAGAGGTTTGCAATTGTTGGATCTGATTCAGGAAGGCAACCTGGGTCTTATTAAAGCGGTTGACAAGTTTGACTACACCAAGGGCTTCAAGTTCTCTACTTATGCAACATGGTGGATCAAACAGGCCATCACCCGTGCCATTGCCGACCAGGCAAGAACCATCCGTATTCCCGTGCATATGGTTGAAACCATCAACCGTGTCAAAAAGACCAACAGCATGCTGCTGCACAAAAACGGCAAAGAACCTACGGAAGATGAAATTGCGGCAGAACTCAACATGTCTGTTGAACGTGTGCGCGAAATTCTGCGTGTTTCGCAGGAGCCTGTTTCGCTTGAAACCCCCATCGGTGAAGAAGATGACAGCCATCTGGGTGACTTCATTCCCGATGAAGATGCGCTTGCACCCGCCGAAGCCGCTTCCCGCGAAATGCTCAAGGAAGCCCTTGCTGCCGTGCTTGAAACCCTTACCCCCCGTGAAGCAAGGGTGCTGACCCTGCGTTACGGCCTGGAAGACGGCCATCCCCGCACGCTCGAAGAAGTCGGCCGCGAATTTGACGTTACCCGTGAACGTATCCGTCAGATCGAAACCAAGGCGCTTCGCAAACTCAGGCATCCCCAGCGCAGCAAGCGCCTGAAAGATTTTCTTGAATAAGAAGCGGAGGAAAACATGATGAAAAAATCTTTTGCGGTCATTCTGACCTTTGTTTTGCTGTTTGCTGTTGCCTTTTCGGGTTGCGGTTCAGGCGAAGCTGTCACCATCCGTCCCGTGCTTTCCGCAGAAAGCGCAAAGCCCGGAGATACGGTGCAGGTGGATGTGTATATTGACAACGCGGAACTGTTCTGTTCCATGGATTTTTATCTTTCCTATGATGCCGAATATGTCACTTTTGCAGGTTCAAAAACTGCCACGGTGACCGATCTTTTGAGTGAACTGACCGGCGGTACGGATGCAGGCGGCAATGCTTTTATCAAGTACACCGGTCTGACGCTTGAAACATTGAATCTCGATGAATGCCTGTTGTTTACAGCCACATTCACCGTGCGTGAAGATGCACCGGCAGGCGAGCCGTTTTTCGGCATTGCCGTGGGTGAATACTGCAAAGGGGATGATGCAAGCGGTGTCACTTATACAAACATCATTTCCGATGTTGTTGAAGGCGGCGCAAACCTTACCGTTGTTGCAGGTTAATCCACACAAAAAATGAATTCTGTTGCGGACGGCACCATGTGCCGTCCGTGATTTTTCCATAAATTTTTAAAGATTGAAAAAAAACTCTTGACTTTTGCATGCAAGATGTGTATAATGCTATACTGCATTATAGTGAGGACATATAAATAAAAATATTTGTCTTTTATTATAATTTATTATAGCGAACGCATCAGAATGAAAATCGGGAGTTTTCTTTTTTTTGCGTTTATCCGCAGATAAAAAAAGATCGGAGAGTAATGTACATGGCAGATGTGAAGCCCGTAAAATTGGGAAGGAAAACCAGAATGAGTTTTTCGCACATCAATGAGGTTATGGAAATGCCTAACCTGATCGAAGTGCAGAAAACGTCATACCAGTGGTTTTTGGATGTAGGTCTTCGTGAAGTCTTCAGTGATATCGGTGAAATCACCGACTACACAGGCAATCTTGTGCTTGACTTCATTGATTACAGAATGGACGAACAGCCTAAGTACACCATCAAGGAGTGTAAAGAACGCAAAGCGACTTATGCCGCTCCCCTGAAAATCACCGCCCGCTTGCTGAACAAAGAAACAGGCGAAATCAAGATCAACGAGATCTACATGGGTGATTTCCCCAAAATGACCCCCAGCGGAACGTTTATCATCAACGGCGCAGAACGTGTTATCATTTCTCAGCTCGTTCGTTCCCCCGGCGTTTATTTTGATATGAGCCGTGATAAGACGGGTAAAAAGCTCTTTACCGCACAGGTCATTCCGAACCGCGGTGCATGGCTTGAATACGAGTCCGATCAGAACGATATTTTCTACGTTCGTATCGACAAGAGCAGAAAGCAGCTCATCACAACATTCCTGCGTGCGCTGGGCCTGAGCTCGAATGCCGATATTCTTGAGTTCTTCGGACATGATGAACGCATTCTTGCAACGTTCGAAAAAGATACAACGCAGAACACTTCCGAAGCTCTGCTTGAAGTTTATAAAAAACTTCGTCCGGGCGAACCGCCCATCATTGATACCGCAAAGGCTCATATTGAAGGCCTGTTCTTTGATGAACGCCGCTATGACCTCTCCCGTGTCGGTAGATATAAATACAACAAAAAGCTTGCAATTTCCGAAAGACTTCGCAACCAGGTTCTTGCCGAAGATGCAATCAATCCGCTGACAGGCGAATTCATTGCCCAAGCCGGCACCCGTGTTGACAAGGCTCTTGCTTACGAAATCGAACAGGCCGGTGTTAAGGAAATCACGGTCGATGCCGCAGGCCAGATCGTCAAGGTCATCTCCAACGGCATGGTTGATCCGTTTGATTACCTGCCCATGTTCACCGAAGAAGAACTCGAAGAACTCGGTATCAACGAAAAAGTAAGTTTCTCTGCTCTTTGCAACATCATGGATGAATGCGGCGAAGATAAAGAATCCCTCAGCGAAGCCCTTGCACGCGACTGTGATCTGCTGATCCCGAAGCACATCACTGTTGATGATATTTTTGCAACGGTCAACTATCTGGATTGCCTTGGCCACGAAGTCGGTAATCTTGACGATATCGACCATCTCGGCAACCGCCGCATCCGTTCCGTCGGCGAACTGCTGCAGAACCAGATCCGCATCGGTTTCTCCCGTATGCAGAGAATCGTAAACGAAAAAATGAGCCTGCACGCACAGGACAGTGAAAAGATCACTCCGCAGGCCCTTATCAATATCCGTCCCGTTTTGGCGGCAATCAAGGAATTCTTCGGTTCCTCCCAGTTGTCCCAGTTCATGGATCAGACAAACCCCCTTGCAGAACTGACCCACAAGCGTCGTCTTTCCGCACTCGGCCCCGGCGGTCTCTCCCGTGAACGCGCAGGTTTCGAAGTCCGTGACGTTCATTACTCGCACTACGGCCGTATGTGCCCCATCGAAACGCCCGAAGGTCCCAACATCGGTCTGATCTCTTACCTTGCAACCTTTGCAAGAATCAACAAATACGGCTTTGTGGAAGCACCCTTCCGCCGTGTTGATAAAGAAACAGGTATTGTTCTTGACGAAATCGAATACATGACCGCTGACGTGGAAGACGAATTCCGTGTAGCCCAGGCAAACGAACCGCTTGATGAAAACGGCCGTTTTGTCAAGAGCAAGGTCATGATCCGTTACAGAGGCGACTTCCAGGAAGTTGAAAGCACTGTAGCCGACTACATGGATGTTTCTCCGCGTATGGTCGTTTCCGTTGCTACCGCAATGATTCCCTTCCTTGAAAACGACGACGCCAACCGTGCATTGATGGGTTCGAACATGCAGCGTCAGGCCGTTCCGCTTCTTAAACCCCAGGCACCCATCGTCGGTACCGGTATGGAATACAAAGCCGCTGTTGACTCGGGTGTTGCCGTTATTGCAAACAATGCAGGTATCTGCACAAAGGTCAGTGCCGACCGTGTTGAAATCACAACGGACGACGGCAAGATCGAAGAATATTCCCTGATGAAGTTCATGCGTTCCAACCAGGGTACCTGCATCAACCAGCGCCCTGTCGTTAATGCCGGCATGCGTGTTGAAAAGGGCGATGTCATTGCAGACGGTCCTGCAACGGACGAAGGCGAAATCTCCCTCGGCAAAAACGTTCTCATCGGTTTCATGACCTGGGAAGGTTACAACTACGAAGACGCCGTTCTTGTGAACGAAAAAATCGTCCGCGACGACGTATTTACTTCTATCCATATTGAAGAATATGCAACCGAAGCCAGAGATACCAAACTCGGGCCGGAAGAAATCACCCGCGATATTCCCAACGTCGGTGAAGATGCTCTGAAGGATCTTGACGAAAACGGTATCATCTGTGTCGGTGCAGAGGTTCATTCCGGCGATATTCTTGTCGGTAAGGTAACCCCCAAGGGCGAAACCGAACTGACCGCAGAAGAAAGACTTCTTCGTGCCATCTTCGGTGAAAAGGCAAGAGAAGTCAGAGATACCTCCCTGCGTGTACCGCACGGCGAATACGGTATCGTTGTTGATGTTGAAGTGTTCACCAGAGCCAACAGTGACGAACTGAGCCCCGGTGTCAATAAAGAAGTCCGTGTTTACATTGCCCAAAAGAGAAAAATCTCTGTCGGCGATAAGATGGCAGGACGCCACGGTAATAAGGGGGTTGTTTCTCGCATTCTGCCGCAGGTTGACATGCCGTTCCTTCCCGACGGTACCCCGCTGGATATCGTTCTGAATCCCCTTGGTGTTCCGTCCCGAATGAACATCGGTCAGGTTCTTGAAGTACATCTCGGCAGAGCTGCAAGAGAACTCGGCTGGAAAGTTATGACCCCCGTATTTGACGGTGCACACGAACAGGATATTGTGGATCTTCTGAAAGAAGCCGGCCTGAATGAAAACGGCAAGATCGATCTTTATGACGGCCGCACAGGTCAGAAGTTTGATAACCCCGTAACGGTCGGTGTTATGTACTTCCTCAAGTTGTTGCACCTTGTTGATGATAAGATCCATGCCCGTTCCACAGGTCCCTACTCCCTTGTCACCCAGCAGCCTCTCGGCGGTAAAGCCCAGTTCGGCGGCCAGCGTTTCGGTGAAATGGAAGTCTGGGCATTGGAAGCATACGGCGCTTGCTACACATTGCAGGAAATCCTGACCGTCAAGTCCGACGACGTTGTCGGCCGTGTGAAGACCTACGAAGCAATCGTCAAGGGTCTCAATGTACCCAAGCCCGGTATTCCCGAAAGCTTCAAGGTTCTTGTTAAAGAACTGCAGTCCCTCGCACTGGATATCAGCGTTCTTGATGAAGACGGTTGCGAAATCGATCTTCAGCAGTGCTACGATGAATACGGTGATGTACCTGCTGTTCTTGAAGAAGAATATGTGGAAGATAAAAACATGGAAAGTGTAATGACTGTCGAAGAAATGCCTGAAGATGCAGGCGCAGATATTGATCTGTTCGATGCTGATTTCGACGACGATGACAGTTTTGATGCCGATTCCTATGTTGATACTTTCGACGATATGGGATTTGATGAATAAATCTGTAGTCATTCTTACACATTAAATAGATAAGGAGCTGCTGGTAAATGAGCGAAAGCCCTGTTACTGTAAAAAAATATACGGAAGAGAATTATAACGAGTTGAATTTTGAATCCATTCAGATCCGGCTCGCTTCTCCCGATAAAATCCGCCAATGGTCCTGCGGTGAAGTAACCAAGCCCGAGACCATTAACTACAGAACCTTGAAGCCCGAACGCGACGGTCTTTTCTGCGAAAAGATCTTCGGGCCCACAAAGGACTGGGAATGCCACTGCGGTAAGTATAAGAGAATCCGTTACAAAGGCATCACCTGCGAACGCTGCGGTGTTAAGATCACAAAGGCAAAGGTTCGCCGTGAAAGAATGGGTCACATTGAACTTGCTTGCCCCGTTTCCCACATCTGGTATTTTAAAGGCGTTCCGTCCAGAATCGGTCTCTTGCTTGAAATTTCTCCCCGTGAACTCGAAAAGGTTCTGTATTACTCCAAGTACATTGTTGTCGACAGCGGCGACACACCGCTTGAAAAATACAGCATCATCAACAGCAGAGAATATGAAGATGCCGTAGAAAAGTACGATAAAGATTCTTTTGTTGCCAAAATGGGTGCCGAAGCCATTCAGGATCTGCTTGCAGAGCTGGATATCGATGCACTGTATGAACAGCTTCGCGATGAACTTCGTGTTGCTGTCGGCCAGAAGAAAGCAAAAGTCCTTAAACGACTTGAAGTTGTTGAAGCATTCAAGAATTCCGGCAACAAGCCCGAATGGATGATCCTCAATGTTCTTCCCGTTATTCCGCCCGATATTCGTCCCATGGTTCAGCTTGAAGGCGGCAGATTCGCAACAAGCGACCTCAACGATCTGTATCGCCGTGTTATCAACCGCAACAACCGTCTGAAGAAGTTGCAGGAAGACGGCTCTCCCGAAATCATTATTAACAATGAAAAGAGAATGTTGCAGGAAGCTGTTGATGCTCTGATCGACAACGGCCGCCGCGGCAAGCCCGTCACCGGCCCCAGCAACCGTGCATTGAAAGCCCTTTCCGAAATGCTCAAAGGTAAGCAGGGTCGTTTCCGTCAGAACCTTCTCGGTAAGCGTGTTGACTACTCCGGCCGTTCGGTTATCGTTGTCGGTCCCGAACTTAAGATTTATCAGTGCGGTCTGCCCAAGGAAATGGCACTCGAACTCTTCAAGCCCTTCGTTATGAAGCGCCTTGTTGAAAAAGATATTTCCAAGAACATCAAGAACGCAAGAAAAATGGTTGACCGTGCAAGTGCAGAAGTCTGGGACGCACTTGAAATCGTCATCAAAGACCATCCCGTTCTTCTGAACCGTGCGCCCACGCTGCACCGTCTTGGCATTCAGGCATTTGAGCCGGTTCTTGTAGAAGGCCGTGCAATTAAACTGCACCCCCTTGTATGTACCGCTTTCAACGCCGACTTTGACGGCGACCAGATGGCTGTTCACGTGCCGCTGTCTGCCGAAGCACAGGCTGAAGCACGTTTCCTGATGCTTGCTGCAAACAACCTGCTCAAACCGTCCGACGGTAAGCCCGTTGCTGTTCCTTCGCAGGACATGGTTCTCGGCTCTTACTATCTGACTCTCGTTCGTGAAACCGAACCCGGTGCAGGCAATGTTTATCGCAATGAAGATGAAGCCGTTATGGCTTACGATGAAGGCTATCTTGGTCTTCATGCTCCCATCAAGATCCGCATGACCAAAGAAATTGACGGTGTGGAATACACAGGTCTTGTTGAAACCACTCTCGGCCGCGTTATTTTCAACCGTCCCATTCCGCAGGACCTCGGCTTTGTTGTCAGAGACACTGCTGATCCCGTCAGCATGCTCAAACCCGAAGTCAGCGAACTGGTCAAGAAGAAAGAACTCGGTAATATCATTGAAAAATGTATCAATGTGCACGGCACCTCCGTTGCCGCAAGAGTGCTTGATGACCTGAAGAATCAGGGTTATAAATATTCCACACGCAGCGGTATCACCGTATCCGTATTCGATGCCGTGATTCCCGAAACCAAGAAAGAATATCTTGCCGATGCCGAAAACAAGATCGATAAGATCACTTCGCAGTACCGTCACGGTCTGTTGAGCGATAAGGACAGATCCAATGAAGTTATCAAGGTCTGGACCGAATGCACGGAAAAGGTTTCGGTTGCTATTAAGAATAACCTTCAGTTGAATAACCCCATTCACATGATGATCCACTCCGGTGCCCGTGGTTCGACCTCGCAGTTGAATCAGATGTGCGGCATGCGTGGTCTGATTGCAAACACCTCGGGTGAAACCATCGAAGTTCCCATCAAGGCAAACTACCGTGAAGGTCTGAATGTTCTTGAATACTTCATTTCTTCCCGTGGTGCCCGTAAAGGTCTTGCCGATACGGCTCTTCGTACCGCTGACTCGGGTTATCTGACCCGCCGTCTGGTTGACGTTTCGCAGGATGTTATCATCCGTGAAGATGATTGCCATACCAATGAAGGTCTTGAAGTCAGCAACATCTACGGTGATGGCGAAAACAACATCATTGAAGATCTTGTTGAAAGACTCACCGGCCGTTACCTCCTCAACCCGCTGGTTGATGAAAACGGTGAAATCATCATGGATGCAGACACCATGATGAAAGAAAAAGATGCAAAGCGCATTGTTGCTGCAGGCTACACCAAAGTTGTCATCCGCTCTTTGCTTACCTGTAAGGCAAAGCACGGTGTCTGCCGCCGTTGCTACGGTTCCAACCTTGCCACCGGCGGTACGGTTGCAAACGGTGAAGCTGTCGGTATCATCGCCGCACAGTCCATCGGTGAACCCGGTACGCAGCTGACCATGAGAACGTTCCATACCGGCGGTGTTACCACCACAGCCGATATTACACAGGGTCTTCCTCGTGTTGAAGAACTTTTCGAAGCCCGCAAGCCCAAAACCCTCGCCATCCTCAGCAAGATCCCCGGCACAGTTTCCTTCGGTGAAAACAAGAAGGGTTCTTTCATCAGTATCACAGGTCCTGAAGGTGCAGATGAATACACCATTCCTTACGGCTATCGCAAAACCGTTAAGGAAGGCGATTATGTGGAAAAGGGTACCGCGCTGACAGAAGGTTCCTGCAACCCGCATGATGTTTTGGATGTGCTCGGCGTTGAAGCTGTTTACAACTACCTCATCAACGAAGTGCAGAGCGTTTACCGTACACAGGGTGTTAATGTTAACGATAAGCACATCGAAGTCATTGTCAGACAGATGATGCGTAAGGTCAAGGTTGACGAACCCGGTATGACGGAACTGCTTCCCGGTGCTTCTGTTGACAGACTTGATTTTGAAGCCGCCAATGCTGCTGTTCGCGCACAGGCTGAAAAAGAAGGTTATGTTGCCATTGAAGCAACCTACAAACCGGTCTTGCTTGGTATCACCAAGGCTGCCCTTGCAACCGACTCCTTCCTGTCGGCTGCATCCTTCCAGGAAACCAACCGCGTGCTGACCGATGCCGCTATCCGCGGCAAGATCGACCCGCTGCTTGGCCTGAAAGAAAATGTTCTGATCGGTAAATTGTTGCCCAGCGGAACCGGCATGAAGTGTTACAGTGAGGTTTCTGTTGTTGAACAGATTGCCCCCGGCGTAACTTTTGGTAATTTGGACGAAAATTCTTAAGAATTTTTGTAAAAGGTGTTGACAAAACGGGTATAATCATGGTAGAATTATACACCGTGCGATAGAAAACACCGCATATGGTTATATCGCACGGGGAAAAGGCTTCTTTTCCCCGTGCTGTATATATACAATTATAATAAGGAGGTGCAATCGCTTGCCGACATTCAATCAGCTCGTCCGTCACGGAAGACAGTCTCTTGAGAAAAAGTCCAAGGCTCCTGCTCTGGGTAAGGGTCTTAACTCCAAAAAGAACGTTATGACCGATCACAATTCTCCCCAGAAGAGAGGCGTGTGCACAGTTGTTAAAACTGACACCCCCAAGAAGCCCAACTCTGCTCTCAGAAAGCTGGCCAGAGTCCGTCTGACCAACGGCATTGAAGTATCCGCTTACATCCCCGGCGTCGGCCACAACCTGCAGGAACACTCTGTTGTTCTCATCAGAGGCGGCCGTGTTAAGGACCTTCCCGGTGTGCGTTATCACATCATCCGCGGTACGCTCGATGCGCAGGGCGTTAACGGTCGTATGCAGGCCCGTTCCAAGTACGGTGCCAAGAAAGCAAAGGCTAAGAAATAAGTCTTTTGCAAAACCGACAACTTTTCTTGATTGTGTTACATCACCAATGGTGAGTTCTATATATAGTCCTCACATTGGCGCAACGGGGAAAATGTCACTCGAGTACCTATGATATCATTACTATGAAGGAGGGAAGTAAAGTGCCAAGAAGAGGCAACATCGCAAAGCGTGACGTATTGCCGGACCCGCTTTACAACTCAAAACTCGTAACGCGTCTTATCAACAGCGTTATGTACGATGGTAAGAAGGGCGTCGCACAGAAGATCGTTTACGACGCATTCGAAATCATCAGAGAAAAAACAGGTAAAGAACCCCTTGAAGTTTTTGAAGCCGCTATGGAAAACGTAATGCCCTTGCTCGAAGTCAAGGCTCGTCGTGTCGGCGGTTCCACCTATCAGGTTCCCATGGATGTCCGTCCCGAAAGAAGACAGACTCTCGGCCTGAGATGGATCACTCTTTATGCTCGCGCTCGTTCCGAAAGAACCATGAAAGAACGTCTTGCAGGCGAAATCATGGATGCAGTCAACCAGACCGGTTCTGCATACAAAAAGCGCGAAGATACCCACAAGATGGCAGAAGCCAACAAGGCTTTCTCCCATTTCCGTTGGTAATCACACGAATTCACTATTATCCCGGAGGAAATTATGCCAAGGCAAGTATCGCTTGAGCGTACAAGAAACATCGGTATTATGGCGCACATCGACGCCGGCAAAACCACCACATCCGAACGCATCCTGTTCTACACAGGTGTCAACCATAAGATGGGTGAAACGCACGACGGCTCAGCCACCATGGACTGGATGGAGCAGGAGCAGGAACGTGGTATCACGATCACTTCTGCTGCTACTACCTGTTTCTGGAAAGATCATCGAATCAATATCATCGATACCCCCGGCCACGTTGACTTTACTGTTGAAGTCGAACGCTCTCTGCGTGTTCTCGATGGTGCAGTAACCGTTCTTTGTGCAAAGGGTGGTGTTGAACCGCAGTCTGAAACCGTTTGGCGCCAGGCTGACAAATACCATGTTCCCAGACTCGTCTATGTTAACAAAATGGACATCATGGGCGCTGATTTCTACAATGTTGTGGATATGATGTCGGACAGATTGCACTGCAATCCCGTTCCGCTTCAGCTTCCCATCGGCGCAGAAGCGGACTTCTGCGGCATCATTGACCTCGTAGAAATGAATGCAACCATGTATAATGACGACAAGGGACTGAATACTTCCATTGTCGACATTCCCGCAGATATGCTTGATGAAGCACAGACCTACCGTCTGCAGCTTGTTGAAGCCGCTGCTGAAATGGATGAAGAAGCTCTCGAGTATTACCTCGAAAACGGTGACCTGCCGACCGATGTGCTGAAGAAGTGCATCCGTAAGGCAACCATCGCAGGCGCATTTATTCCCGTTGTTTGCGGCACTTCTTACCGTAACAAGGGCGTGCAGAAGGTTCTTGACGCAATCGTTGATTACCTTCCCGCACCCACGGATATTGCTTCTGTTGACGGCACAGATCCCGACACGGGCGAAACCATCTCCCGCAAGGCATCTGATGATGAACCGTTTGCAGCGCTTGCATTCAAAATCGCTACCGACCCCTTCGTCGGTAAACTCTGCTTCTTCAGAGTGTATTCCGGCACTGCCGAAAGCGGCAAAACCGTTTACAACTCCACAAAGCAGAAGCATGAGCGTATGGGCAGAATCATGTTGATGCACTCCAACCACAGACAGGACATCGATATGGTTTACGCAGGTGATATCGCTGCTGTTGTCGGTGTTAAAAACACCACCACGGGTGATACGCTCTGCTCCGAAAAAGACCAGATCATCCTCGAATCCATGGAATTCCCGGAACCCGTTATCCGCATTGCCATTGAACCCAAGACCAAAGCAGGTCAGGAAAAGATGGGTATTGCACTGATGAAGCTTTCCGAAGAAGACCCCACATTCCGTTACTATACGGATGAGGAAACCGGTCAGACCATCATCGCAGGTATGGGCGAACTTCATCTTGAAATCATCGTAGACAGAATGTTGCGTGAATTCAAGGTGGAAGCCAATGTCGGTGCACCGCAGGTTGCTTACAGAGAAACCATCTCCAAGGCTGCTTACACGGATACCCGTTATGCACGTCAAAGCGGCGGTCACGGTCAGTTCGCACATGTCAAGATGAACATCGAACCCAATCCCGAAAAGGGTATTGAAGTCATTGACGAAACATTCGGCGGTGCAATCCCGAAAGAATATATTCCTGCCATCGAACAGGGTATTCTCGGTGCTTGCAAGTCCGGTGTTCTTGCCGGATACGGCGTTGTGGACGTTAAGTGCACCATCGTGGACGGTTCGTTCCACGAAGTCGACTCTTCTGAACTCGCATTCAAAATCTGCGGCTCCATGGCATTCAAGGATGCAATGGAAAAAGCGGCTCCCGTTCTTATGGAACCCATCATGAGCCTTGCCATTACCGTTCCCGATAATTACCTCGGTGACGTTATCGGCGATCTTAACTCCCGCAGAGGCGAAATCAAAGAACTCGAAAACCGTAACGGTGCAACCCAGGTCAACGGCTTCGTTCCGCTGTCCAATATGTTCGGTTATGCAACAGACCTTCGCTCCAAAACGCAGGGCCGCGGCAACTATGTTATGCAGCCCAGCCACTATGCACAGGTTCCCAAGAGCATTTCCGATGCGATTGCAAGCGGCAGAAAAGCAAAATAATCAGAAAAACCTGATTTGCTTATAAAATAGTACTTGCATTTTCGCTTTCTTTTTGATAGAATATCAAAGACAAGTATTTGTTCACATCTTTAAGGAGGACAACGAATTATGGCAAAAGCAAAATTTGAAAGAACCAAACCCCACGTAAACATCGGCACCATCGGTCACGTTGA
>JAFQCH010000013.1 GCA_017416485.1 Clostridia bacterium
ATGAATTCCTGTTGTTTTTACCCTCTTGATGAGTTAAAATCTAATTGATTTACAATTATGGGCGGTAAGCCCTGTTGTGCTTACGCCTTTTTCCCATTATATCTGGCTGCCGGCGTCAAGGTCGTATTGAAACAATTTCCGTCTGTGTTCCTACCGAAATTCTTTCAATCTCCACCTTGACTCTATACATAATGCACTTACCTCCGGCTTACCGATGTGCTGACACTATTGGCTTACCGATGTGCTGACCTTACCCGAAGCGACCCGATATTTTGCATTCTGCATTTTGCATTTTGCATTCATCATACCGCACTTTTGTATTGCAAAAAACTTGACATAGCTATAACATTGGTTTATAATAATTATTTAGATATATGGGTGTGTATAAAAATACACAATCAATCGAACGGAGGGTACTGTGAAATGAACAAGGCATATCTTGTCCTGCAAAACGGACGCATTTTTGAAGGCAAACGCTTCGGCGCAGACGGCGACACGGTCGGCGAGCTGATCTTTTCTACAGGCGTTGTCGGCTACATGGAACTGCTTACCAATCCTGCCGCCGCCGGGCAGATGATCGTGGGCACATTCCCCGTCATGGGTTGCTACGGTGTGCAGAGTGGAGACGAACAAAGCGGTGTCAATCCCGCCGCATTCATCGTGCGCAGCGTTTGCGAAACACCCTCCAACTTCCGCAGTGAGGGAACACTCGATGAATGGATGCAGAAAAAAGGCATTGTCGGCCTTTGCGATATCGACACCCGTGCCCTGACCGCCATCATCCGCGACGAAGGCGCACAGGTTGCCGCCATCTCCGATTCCGCAGACAAGGCACTGGCTCTCATTGAAGGCTTCAAGGGTCTTCCCGTGGGTGCAGGTTGCAAAGAAACTTACACCGTGAAAGCCGAAAACGAAACGCGCAAGGTCACTTTTGTTGACCTCGGCACACAGAAATATGTGATCGACGAACTCGTGAAGCTCGGTTGCTCCGTCAAGGTCGTGCCGCAGGGCATCACCGCCGCAGAAGTTCTTGCGGACAAGCCTGACGGCGTGTTCATTTCCGACGGTCCCGGCGATCCGACCGAAAACAAAGATCTGCTTCGTCTGCTTGCAGGGCTGCTCGGTAAAGTTCCCGTGTTTGCGGTGGGGCTTGGCCATCTTGCCGCGGCAGTTGCACTCGGCGGCAAACTCGTTTCCCTCAAAAGCGGCCACCACGGTGCAAACCAGCCTGTTTCCGACCTCAAGGGCACCCGCACATACATCACCACACAGCACCACAGACTTGCAGTTGACGCAGACAGTCTGCGCGGTAAGGGGATGCCGATTTTCGTCAACCGCAACGACAACACCAACGAAGGTATGGAATACACCGTATTCAACGCCATGACCGTTGCTTTCAATCCCGATAAAGTGACGAGCCATCAGGATACGGGCTTCCTGTTCAATAAATTTATGACTATGATGGAGGGTTGAGAAGATGCCGCTGGATAAAAACATTAAAAAAGTTCTTGTGATCGGCTCGGGCCCGATCGTAATCGGGCAGGCCGCCGAATTCGACTATGCAGGCGCACAGGCTTGCCGCGTGCTCAAAAGTTTCGGTCTTGACGTTGTTCTTGTCAACTCCAACCCCGCTACCATCATGACCGACCAGGCACTTGCCGACGAAATTTATCTGGAACCGCTGACGGTGGAATCCGTCAAACGCATTATCCGCAAAGAAAAACCCGACTCGCTTCTTGCAGGTTTGGGCGGTCAGACGGGGTTGACCCTTGCCATGCAGCTTTCCAAGGACGGATTCCTTGAAAGAAACAATGTCCGTCTGCTGGGCACCGATGCCGCCGCCATCGACCGTGCGGAAGACAGACAGATGTTCAAGGACACCATGGATGCCTGCAACCAGCCGACCATCCCGTCCGACATTGCAAACACCGTGGAAGACTGCCTTGCCGTTGCCGACAGAATCGGCTATCCCGTTATCGTTCGTCCCGCATTCACCCTCGGTGGATCGGGCGGCGGTGTTGCCAACGATGCGGAAGAACTCAAGGTCATTGCCCGTACGGGTCTTGACATGTCCCCCATCACCCAGGTTCTGATCGAAAAATACATTTTCGGCTGGAAAGAAATTGAATTTGAAACCATGCGCGACGCTCTGGGCAACGCCATTGCAATCTGCTCGATGGAAAATGTGGACCCCGTCGGCGTGCACACGGGTGACTCCATCGTTGTTGCCCCCGCATTGTCGCTGACACCGCAGGAATACACCATGCTTCACAACGCATCCATGGAAATCGTGCAGGCGCTGGGCATTGTGGGCGGCTGCAATTGCCAGTTTGCTCTGAATCCCAACAGCATGGAATATGCCGTTATCGAAGTCAATCCCCGTGTTTCCCGTTCCTCTGCACTTGCATCCAAGGCAACGGGTTACCCGATTGCAAAAGTCACCACCAAGCTCGCTCTCGGCCTGACCCTTGACGAAGTCATGAACGACATCACGGGCAAGACCTGCGCCTGCTTCGAACCCAGTGTTGACTATATTGTTATGAAGTTCCCCAAGTGGCCGTTTGACAAGTTCGGGTCCGCAAGCCGCAAGCTCGGCACGCAGATGAAGGCCACGGGCGAAGTTATGAGCATTGCGCCGAGCATCGAAATGGCACTCATGAAAGCCATCCGCGGTGCGGAAATCAGCCTTGACACCCTCAACGCAAAGCCCAAGAGCGACCTGTCTTTGAAAGAAAGACTTGCTGCTATGGACGATATGCGTATTTTCACCATCTTTGAAGCCATCAAAGCCGGTGTCACGCTTGACGAAATTTTTGAAATCACCCGCATTGACCGTCTGTTTTTGAATGCCATCAAGAATCTTGCCGATTACGAGCTTGACATTGCCGCAAACGGTCTTGACGAAGAAAGATATATGCAGGGCAAGAAGTACGGTTATCCCGATGTTGCCCTTGAACGCATCGCAGGTGTGGCCATTCCGTTCCACCGCAATGCTGTTTACAAAATGGTGGACACCTGCGCCGCAGAATTTGCCGCAGAAACACCTTATTTCTACTCCACCATGGACGAGGACTGCGAAGCCAGAGCCTTCATTGACGACATCAAGCCGAAGATCATGGTTCTCGGTTCGGGTCCCATCCGTATCGGTCAGGGTATTGAATTCGACTACTCCTCCGTGCACTGCGTATGGACACTCAAGGAAATGGGCTACGATGTGGTTATCGTCAACAACAACCCCGAAACCGTTTCCACCGACTACGACACCGCAGACCGTCTGTACTTTGAACCTCTGTGCCCCGAAGACATCATGAACATCATCGAAGTGGAAAAACCTGTCGGTGTTGTTGTTGCCTTCGGCGGTCAGACCGCTATCAAGCTGACCAAATTCCTTGACGACAAGGGCATCCGCATTCTCGGCACGTCTGCAAAGAGCATTGACACCGCCGAAGACCGCGATCAGTTTGATGCACTGCTTGAAAAATTCAACATTCTTCGACCCTCCGGCCGTGGTATCATGACCATGGACGAAGCCCTCGAAGCCGCAAACGACCTCGGTTATCCCGTTCTGTTGCGTCCGAGTTACGTTATCGGCGGTCAGAACATGACCATTGCCCATTGCGACAACGATGTTATCAAATACATGAACATCATTCTGTCGGGCAAGATCGAAAATCCCGTTTTGGTTGACAAATATCTGCCCGGGCAGGAACTTGAAGTTGACGTTATCTCCGACGGTAAAGACGTTCTGATTCCCGGCATCATGGAACACATCGAACGTGCAGGTGTGCACAGCGGTGACTCCATTGCCGTGTATCCCCCGTTCAATCTTACCGACGTGATGAAACGCAGAATTATTGACTGCTCGACCAAGCTCGCGCTCGAACTCGGCACCAAGGGTCTTGTCAACATTCAGTACCTTATCTATCATAATGACCTGTATGTGATCGAAGTCAACCCCAGAGCATCGCGTACCATTCCTTACATCAGCAAGGTCACGGGTGTTCCCATGGTCGACATCGCATCCAAGGTCATGACGGGTCAGCCGCTTGCCTCTCTCGGTTACGGCACGGGTCTGTACAGTGTACCGCCCTACTACACCGTTAAGGTGCCCGTTTTCTCGTTTGAAAAGCTCAACGATGTCAACTCCATCCTCGGCCCCGAAATGAAGTCCACGGGTGAAGTTCTCGGCATCGGCAAAAACCTCTCCGAAGCCCTGTTCAAGGGACTGACGAGTGCAGGCTTCAAGATGAGAACCCTGTCCACCGAGCATCCCGCAGGTGTGTTCATTTCCGTCAGCGAGCATGACAACTACGAAGTGGTCGGCCTTGCCAAAAAGTTCTCGGATTTGGGCATGACTATCTATGCCACCCCCGACACCGCCGATGCGATCGAAAGTCTCGGCACGGATGTTGTGCGCGTTCCCGTCATTGCAGACAGTGACGAAGTGTTCAAACTGCTTGAAGAAGAAAAGCTCGACTATATCATCTACACGGGTGCCATTTACGACTCCACCATCAACGATTATATCCGTCTGCACCGCAGAGCTGTTCAGCTTTCCATCACCTGCATCACCTCAATTGATACGGCAAATGCCCTTGCAGACATCATTGCAAGCCGTTACAACGAACAGAACACGGAACTGATTGACATTTGTCATCTTCGTAAGTCAAGAAGCACACTTCGTTTCACAAAAATGGAATGTGCAGGCAATGACTACATATATATTGATGACTACGATTCTTCCGTCACCTGTCCGGAATCGCTTGCCATTCAACTTTGTGACCGCCACAGAGGTGTCGGCGGCGACGGCCTTGTCATCATCGAGCCTTCTGATGTTGCCGATGTGGGCATGCGCCTGTTCAACACCGACGGCTCCAACGGCAGACTCGGCGGCAATGCGCTGTTCTGCGTTGCCAAATACCTGTATGACAGCGGCATCGTGGCCAAAGACAGTTGCACCATTGAAACCATCACAGGCATCAAGACTGTGCAAATGCACATTTCCGACGGCAAGATCAGCTCCGCATCCGTCAACCTCGGTAAGCCCTCTTTCCGTATGGAAGACATCCCCTGCACCCTGCCCACCGAAACCGCAATCGATTATCCCGTCACCATGGGCGGCGAAGAATACAAAATCACCCTTGTTGACATGGGCAACCCGCATTGCGTTATTTTCTGCCCGAGAGTGGACGGCGTGGACGTGCCCTCCATCGGCAGACAGTTTGAAAGAGCAAGCATTTTCCCGAAGCGTATCAACACCGAGTTTGTGCGCGTGGTCAACCCCTTCACGCTGAAAATGCGTGTGCATGAACGCGGCAACGGCGAAACCCTTGCCTGCGGCACGGGCGCCTGCGCAGCAGTGGTTGCTGCCTGTGAACTCGGCTATTGCCAAAAGGGCACCGACATTGTTGTCAAACAGCCCGGCGGCGACTATACTATTCGCTATGACGATACCGGCGTTACCCTTGCGGGGTCGGCACGCCAGGTATTTGAAGGCATTACGGAGTATTGATAAATATGACGATTCGTCAGCGTTTTTCCGATTTTATTGAATCCTTGCAGGAGCCGCGCCGCAGATTCGGCGTGGTCTGCTTCCTGCTTTCCTTTGTGTGTGCAGACTTTTTGTTTGCGGCCATTTATTTTCTGTATGGCTTTTTTGCACTCAAAACCATCGGTCCCGCTGCCGAAATGGCAGCCGACATAACCGAGACCTACAAAATTTCGGTGTATGTTGACACATCGGAATTTCTGTACTGGAGCATTCCGTTTTTTATTCTTGCTGTTGCTGCGGGCATTCTGCTGGCACGATATGTGATCACCCATCGCCATCTCCGTGCACGGGCATACCGCCCCACCGCACGTGCCAAAGAACGAATCCGTGCAAAAGAGGACACCTTGGTTGCCGTACGCGTAAAAGCGGTTGATCCCGAAAAAGCAAAGCAGGAAGACCTGCGCAACACCCCGCCTGCATGGCTTTTGGATCCGTTGGCGGTGGTCAGCGAAACAAAAAAACAAGAGCCCGCAGAGCCTGTAAAAAAGGAAGAACCCAAGCAGTCGCAGCAACCGTATCAGCCGTTTACGTACGCGGATTTTGTCAATCCCGCTTACCCGGTCAGCACACCGCACAATACCGTGCAAAGACCCAAGAAAAAAAATGCAGACATTCCCTATGCAGGGTCCTTGCAATATGTTCCGCGCACGGATAAAAAGAAGAAAAACGAATCCCCCTATTCCCCCGATAAATATTGATGCACATGAAGCGAAAGAACATTTTTATGCGCATGGCTGTTTGTGTTTTTCTGCTCGCCGCTGTTTGTGTGAGCGCATGGACGCTGTGGGCTGACAATGCAGTAAAAGAAACTTTTTACACCGTCGAAAGCAACCGTTTGCCGTCTGCCTTCGGCGGCTTTCGTATTGCGCAGGTATCTGACCTGCACAATGATGATTTAAATGACAATTTTGCCTCGCTTCTGGCAAAAGCAGAGGCAGCAAAACCCGCCATCATTGCCGTGACGGGCGACCTTATCGACTGCCGTGTTCCCGACATGGACAAAGCCGCATATTTTATGGAAAAAGCCCTGCAAATCGCACCCGTTTATTATGTGACAGGCAACCACGAAGCTGCACTGTATGCCGAATACCCGCAATTTGAAAAACGGCTCAAAGAAATGGGTGTGACGGTGCTGAACAATGAAGCGGTGATCTTATCCGTTAACAATGAAGAAATCGCACTGTTGGGGCTTGCAGACCCGAATACCGAAACACTGGATCAAAAAAGCCGCATGGAGCTGATGAAGTCATACACAAAGGATCGTTTCACCGTTGTTCTCTCGCATCGCCCCGAGTTGTTCGACGAATACTGCAAAGCACACGCAGACCTTGTGCTGACAGGGCATGCGCACGGCGGGCAGATACGTTTTCCCGTTGTTGGCGGTCTGTATGCTCCGGGGCAAGGATTGCTGCCCGAATATGACGCGGGCGTTTTCACAAGCAACAACACCGTGATGTACGTCAGCCGCGGTGTGGGCAACAGCCTGTTCCCCGTGCGTTTCAACAACCGCCCCGAACTTCCAATCATTACATTGCAAACAACCGCAGTAGGGTGACAGCTTTTTCTGCCACCCTTTTTATTAACAATTTTTTCATTATATTTTCAATTTGTTCACAATTGACAAGAACAATCAAGTGTGTTACAATAAATAAAAATCCCTTTGCGGATAAAAACTGTTAACAAACGAGGTTTTTATATGAAGAAGGCATTGCTCTCTTTCCTTTTGATTTTTTCGCTTATGTCGGCATTGTTCATTCCCGTTTACGCGGCGGAATATGACCTGTTGATGGGCGATATTGACGGTTCAACCACCCTCACCGCAGGTGATGCACGTGTGATTCTGCGCGCCAGCGTAGACCTTGAAAAGCTCGACAAGGCGCAAGCCATCCTTGCTGATGTAAATTTTGACAAAAAGGTGGATGCAGGTGATGCCAGACTTGTTCTTCGCGCGTCGGTAGGACTTGAAAACATCACAACATTACAACATACCCACACCATGAAAGATACTTCTGTGGCAGGGTCCTGCACGGAAGCGACAATTGTTGCCGAACAGTGTGAAAAATGCGGCACATCCAACCTGCTCGATGTGATTCCCGCCGCCGGACACGACTGGAATGACTATATACGCCTGGGCACAACCCATTCCAGAGAGTGCAAAATCTGCAAAACCATAGAATCAGGCAAATGCGAATTGGTGGAAACCGTAAACCGACCCGCAACCTGCACGCAGGATGGACTGATCGAACGTGCCTGCGTTTGCGGTCTGAAAGAACAGGAAATCACCAAAGGCGGACACAATTACGGAGCATGGACAAAATCTGCCAACGGCAACTTCACAAGCACCTGCACCGATTGTAACGACAAAAAAACCGCCACGCAAGAGCAGATTCTGAATTGGTTTAACAACAATGTAAACCGGCTGAAAACGGAAGAAAATGACGACCGCGCCGTTACAATTCTGCGCTATACCGACACCAAAAATGCCACCTCCGATTTCAGCGCCAGCATCAAGTTGGTCATCGGGCTTGAAGCGCTGCTCAGGGAATCGCTTGATTACGAAAAACGCGTCTACAGCGCCCCGGCCGAAAACCGTTCTGTTACCGCAAACCTGTTCCCCGCCATGGGCAAGCCTTATGTAAGCAACCTGACTCCCGCTGACATCAAAAGCCTTGATGTCAGCCTCAATCAAAAGGTCAACGTGCTGAATTCCCTCCCGCAGACCTTTGATATTGTGAAAACCGTTGAAGGGGAAGAAGTAACGACCACGTATGATATTTCTGACTACAAAAACACGCAAGCCGTTACGGATGCCGTCAAGATCAGTGTGCAGATCCACAATGAAACGGCAACCGCAACGGGCGAAATGAACGGCAACAACAATGTTTACACCTTTACTTCAAACGGCAAAACCCTTGCCGGCACAGCCGCAGAACCGCTGGTGATGGAGCGTTTTTACGGCCTTGCGTTGCCGACTCTGTGCAATCAGTATCCCCAGAAAACAAGTTCAGACGGCTCGGCTATGTACATCGATTGTCCGAGTGCCTCCTCCGCAGGTTCGGCAGACTGGTACTTCGACAGCAAAACCCTTGAGCCCATTGCCTGCCTTTACACCGTCAATTTCAATATGTTGCAAGATGTGGAAATTGACTCCACACTCATCAACGGCACATTCGATCTGAATACAGATATTCTTTACACCTACATTTTCCTGTTCAACGATTACTACCCCTGCATGGAACAATAAAAGCCAAAAATGAAAGAATGCAAGGTTTTGTTTGAAATGCCTTGCATTCTTTTTTTTTAAAGTGTATAATAAAAAAAAGTAAAAATATAACAAGGAGGGTACAACAATGCTTAACGACATTTTGGGCGGTCTTACCAACAATGAAAACAGCGGCACCAGTGCAACCGGTTCCGAAAACATCTTCAGCGGCCTTACCGCAGCATTTCAGGGTATCATCGACCTGATTATGGGTATCATCGAAACCATCCGCAGCATGGTTGAAAACATCATCGGCGGCTAAGAATCAAAAGAGAAGGATTGCACAGCGCGTGCAGTCCTTTTTTCGTAGAATAAATCGTAATTTACAACAAAAATCCGGATGCTGTACAGCACCCGGATAATTTTTTATTGTTTTATGCGGCGGCTTCTTCGCCGTTGAACAGATTTTTGATGAAATCAAACAGCAGCTTGATGAAGTCCACAAATGCCTTGAAGATGGACTTCACAGTGGGCTTCTGCACAACAGCCGTGATCCACGGGCCGTCCTGACAGTTTTCTTCGGTCATGTTGACAATGTTGTTGGTTTCCATGTCGCGCACAAGGAAACGGGAATAGCCCTTACCGTTGTTGTCAACGGTCACATTGGTATACTGGGTGAAATATTCTGCGAATCTGTACAGAAGAGTTGCCGAGTCGTGATGCTCGTTCTTGACAAACCATGTGGTTTCGGGGAACAGGCAGGTGGAAGCGTCAATTTTACCGTCGGGAGAGATGAAGTCGCCGTAGCCTGCTGCAATGCGCTCGTCAATGTATTCCTGCGGCAGGGTGTCAAACAGCCCGGAGGCGGTTGCGCCGAAGGAGGCATCCTGCACACCGACAAGAACATCGCCCGTTTCGTCCTGATTTTCGCCGATGGGCGGATTGACAAGGCCGTATGCAACAAAAGCGGCAATTTCAACACCGTATTCATCTGCAAAAGTGTTGTAGAGATCGGGGAACTGCTTTGTGTTGTGTTCTCTTACATACTTGATTTTTTCAATCAGGCCTGCATATTCAACACGGCGCTCGCTGCCTTCTTCACCGAACATGAAGTTGAGTGCTGCATCAAAATCTTCTTCATAGACACTGCACCAATAGCTTGTCCATGTACCGATACCGGTTGCAAGCAGAAGGGAAGGCAGGAATGCTTCTGCAAGTCTTTCATAGAGCATTTCAACTGTCCACAATGCACCCTGCATAAGGCCGGACTGGGTCATGTAGTCCACTGCCTTTTCGGCAAGGGTGAGCAGCATCGTGTCCACACCTGCAAGGTCAATGCCAAGCCCCTGCAGGCCGAAATATTCGCTTTCAAGCAGATAAGCCTGAATATATTTGTCGTTGAAATCGATCTTGCCGCTGAACACATCACTGATGACGGATGCGCCGTTAGAAAGGGTTGCATCATAAACAACCTTTTTGACAAGACCCTCGCTGCCGTATCTTTCAAGATAAGCGGTGATAACAGCACCGCCGATGCATCTGGAAACAAGGCAGACCTGATCGCACTTAGTGGTCTTTAGAACGGTTTTGATAAATTCATGCAGTCTGTCTGCATGGTCATAGGGAGAAAGACGCCAGTCGTAACGGAACTTGTAGTCATTGATATTGAATACGCCGTCCTTGCCTGTGTCCACAGTAGCAGCTCTGTTATCCCAATAAGCAATTTCCTCAGCGGAAACGCCCGTGCCGTACTTGGCATTACCGTCACCATCGATCTGCGTCTGATCCCAGATGGGAGCAAGCTCATCATAAAGAGCCTGCCCGTAATTGTCCCACTTGTCAAAGGGCAGACCTTCCAGCAGGAAGGGCTTGAGAATGTTGAACGCACTTTCAACAATGGCATCGGTGGAAATTCCACCGTCTTCATCATCGTCACCATCAGTCAGCACTTCAATACCGGTGGGGATAATATTTCCCTCGGCATCACAGATGTCAACGCTGGAGCCGGAGATCATGATGATCGGGCTTTTTTCACGGACATGCTTTGCTTCTGCACCGGCAGGCATGGCAAACATTCCGAAAGCCAGCGCCATAGCAAGGAAAAAAGAAATCATTTTTTTCATAAACATTTCATCCTTTCGAAATCATTCCTTTTTATATATTACTACATAAAAATGGCAATGTCAAATATCTTTTCAAGAAATTTACTTACTTTAGCGCATTGCTTGCATTGAGAATCATAGTTGAATACAAAAACAGCACATCCGATCCCTCTGTGAACTTCACAAAGTTGCCGACCATAGAGCTTGCGAGATAGCGGATGTCTATGAGGGTGACTTTTGCGTATTGGTCAATAAAATACGGTGCAATGGAACTGCCGAATGAATCACGGAACAAAAACAGCTCACGCTCAGTTTTTGCGTTCGGGTTTTCGATGGTCACAAGCGACAAAGGCCCCGACAAAAAGAACTCATACGGGTCCTTGCCGTCGGCTTTGGCGAAGTCATAAACGGCGATCTCCTTGCGGTTTTCGTGGTCATAAACTTTTACATTTGCAAAACGGTCTGCATCGGCATAGAAAATGGTTTCCGAAGCAACGGGAAGTGCCGCCTGCCCGTAATAAACCCCGTAAAACGGCACGTCAAGTTCTTTGATTTCATAGGACTGCAACACGGCATTTTCCGCATTCATGGCAGAAAGGATTCTGGTGGCAGTGGGCTGAATTTTTTCCTGCCGCCAATGGGTGTCGGTCTTGTAGTAAGAATCGAGCTGCAAAGTATCAAAAATTTCGATGTAGTCAAAACGGGAAAGTTCGGTTTTTACGATCTCTTTATAGCGGTCATAATCGATGCACAACTGGTCGGCTGCTTCCTGCATGAAATAATTCTTGTCGGGAATCAGCGAAAAATAAACATTGTATTCCCCTTCGGCAAAATAGCGGTCATACACGGAATTGAACACCTTCACGGCATACGCCATACTTTCTTCATCCAAGGGATACTGCCCGTCGGCAAAATAGCCGTTCAGTTCATAAATGCCGTTGTTTTCACTTTTGTTGTAAAAATATTTATTGGCAAGCGCCTTGAGCGTGCGCCAATTTTCACGCAAGGGGAATTGGTCGAGGGTGTATTCCTCAAATTCGCTCATGAAGGTGCCCGACAAAAGGGTTTTAACGGAAACCGGAGGCAACTGCGCAAGCAGTCTGCGTTCCGACGCGGAATATTCACCCTTGGGGCGCAAAATGGCAAAACCCGATAAACCGAACAGAACAACGGCAAGCAGGATGCAGATGATTTTATTTTTCAGAGAAGTTTTCATAAAATCACCCCTTAAAATCTGAAATACAGGAACGGATTATACGACCCGTCCACAAGATAAGCCGTCACAAGGGCAAGCAGGGCAACGAGAACAATCGGTTCAAGCACATTGAGCACCTTTGCGGTCTTTTCTTTTTCATGTAGTTTCAGGCAAGCATTCTTGACAAACGGAGTTGCGCCGACAAGTCCGACAACGATCACCACCGCAAATTCACGCAAATACCAGAAGAACGAGTCACTGACAAACGAATAGCCGCCGATGCCGAACAACCCGCCCAAATACTGCACCGCTTCATCCATGTCTGCGGCATTGAAAATGACAAAGCTGAACAGCACAAACAGCAAAACATAGATGTGATTGAGCACTTTCAGTTTCTTGAGATGCTTGAGCAGGAAGAATTTTTCGATCATCAGCAGAATTGCGAAATAGATACCCCACACGATAAACGGCCAGTCAGCACCGTGCCAGAAGCCCGTGAGCATCCACACAACAAAAATGTTGAAGCAGTGCCGTGCCTTGCTGCAACGGTTGCCGCCAAGGGGGATATAAACATAATCGCGGAACCATGTTCCGAGGGAAATGTGCCAACGTCGCCAGAATTCGGTGACGGAAGCGGAAATATAAGGATAGTTGAAGTTCTCCATAAAACGGAATCCGAACATAGACCCAAGACCGATCGCCATGTCCGAATAACCGGAAAAGTCAAAATAAACATGCAGCATATAGCACACTGCATACAGCCAGAAAAACAAAACAGATTTGTCATCGCTTGCCTTGAAAGCGTCACAGACTTCACCTAAAATATTGGCAAGAAGCACCTTTTTGGAAAGACCGACAATGAATCGGCGGATGCCGAGGGCAGTCTTTTCAAAGCTGTGCGTGCGGTTGACCAATTGCTCTGCAATGTCAGCGTAACGAACAATCGGTCCTGCAATGAGCTGCGGGAACATCGTGATGTAGGCTGCGAGGTTGATGGGATTCTTCTGTGCGGGGACATCTTTGCGGTACACGTCCACACTGTAAGAAAGAATCTGAAACGTATAGAACGAAATGCCGATGGGCAGTGCAATGTTGAGAAGTTTGATGTCGAACCCTGTCAGAGCGACAAAGTTTTCAACAAAGAAGTTGGCATATTTGAAATATCCCAAGAATCCGAGGTCGATGAGAACGGTGATAAGCAGTGCCGTTTTTGCAAGTTTCGGTTTTGTGTCAACAAATTTTTCAATAATAAGCCCCGACACATAGCCGATGCCGATGGTTGCCGCCATCAGAAGCACATACTTCGGCTCACCCCAGCCGTAAAAAACAAGTGAAGTGAGCATCAGCACGAAGTTTTTTAACTTTTTAGGTGCAAGAGCATATAAAAGAAGCACACACGGCAGGAAGTAATACAAAAATGGGATACTTGAAAAAAGCATAATTTACATCCTCCGTGTGTGCAGATATTTTGATTTAAGTGTTAGCCGGTTGGCGAGAGATTAAACTCAGCCGATCATGTCGTTAACAAGAACAGTGCCGTTTGCAGCAAGAACCGTGTTGAATGCGGTGATAACATCAGCACCGCCGAAAGCAGCGATGACAGCGCCTTCCACTTCAGCAATAACAACCTGTTCGGGAGCACCGCAGATCCACTGTGCAGCAGCGATGTCGTCCTTAAGGCTGTTTGCAAAATCAACAGAATCGGTGCCTTCTGCAAGAACATAAGCAGCAGCGGTAAGGTTGTTTGCATTCATCATGTGCATAACGTAAGCGATTTCTTCTACGTTAGCAGCGTTGTCGGCAGAGATCTGGAAGGTAGCGGAAACGGATTCGAGGTCGCTCATGTCGAAAGCAGCGGGAGCCATGAAGTAGCCTGCGATTTCTTCGGAAGAGGTTGCGCCGAAAGCAGCAATAAGAGCTTCGTCAGCAACGACTTCGTTCCAGACTGCGGAAAGAGCTGCAACAGCGGCGCTGTCGTCTGCAGGGATTTCTTCGGTTGCTTCTTCGGTGATTTCTTCAGTCACATCATCTGTTGTTGCGTTGCCGTCGGTTACATTGCTGTCGGTAACAAGGTCGGTCACGATTTCGTCGGAAGCGGGTTCGGTGGGATCTTCGGTTGCGCCGCAAGCTGCAAAGCAAGCGACCATGAGGGCTGCAAGAAGGATTGCGATGAGTTTTTTCATTTTGGTTGCTCCTTAAAAATATTTTTTTACTCTTTTTATGTCAGTCCGCACGTTTTTTTACGGCAGACCAATCAAGCGCACATAGTATAACACACGTTGCACAAAAATGGAAGACCTTTTTTGTCGAAAATTTCCAACTTTATCCGTTATTTTATATACAAAGTTAAAAAATACCTTAATTATTCCGCAACCCATGTGAAATTTCTATTGAACTTTTCTTCTCCGTTCTGGTCGATGGCAAGAAGATGGATTCCGTCGGGAGAAAGGGTCATTTTGGAGCCGATGAAGAGGTCATCACGATTGCCGCCGTCAGCATAAGCGAGCATATCGGGGTAGTTGGACAAAAATGCCTGTTCACTTTCAGTGCTACCTATCATGCGGCACTGATGAATGTGGCCCGAAAGCAGCATTCTTGCACCGATGCGGTCGAGTTCATCCCAGCCCGCCTTGGACAATTCGGGTTCAACATCGCTGATGTGCCACGAATGACACAAGGCAATGATTTTTTCATTTTCAAATTCCACGCCGCCAAGCCATTTGATCATATCTGCGCGGTAGGTATTGTAGTCGGTCGTAGATCCGTATTCGGGGTGGGAATCGTCCTTATCTTCCCCGCTGTCGAGAACAACAAAACTGTAGTCCCCCATATCGGCGGTGAAATAAAATTCATCAAGCCCCAGTGCACCCGAAAGTTCGCTTGCATAGTTGCCGCGGGTTTCGTGGTTGCCGCGCACATACAGCACGGGCATGCTGCCTTGGGTCAATTCCCCTGCAAACTGCACGATGTTGGAAATGACCTGTTCTTCAAAGTCCACACCGGGGGTGGCATCGCCGAGCAGAATGACTGCATCATACGAACCGAGGTGTTCCGTTGCGGCATAGGCTCTTTCCACCCATGTGTGCCAATCGGAAAGCACAAGATATTCCTGCGTTTCACCCTCGTTGACAGAAAGCGTATAGTCGGCGGAAATCTGTTCTTTACCCAGACGACTGCCATAACTGTAAGATTCAATGACACGCACCGTCCCCACGCGATAGGTGTTGTTCTTGAGGTGTTCGTAGGGCACCTGCATGCTGTGAATGCGCTTATCCGTGTGAATTTTACCGCCCGTGGCATCATAAACCTTATAATCTTCGCCGTTGTAGGTATATTCAATGTAAGCCGTGCCTTGGTCATTGGTGGAAAAAACCACGCTGTACCCACCACCGTTATCAAAAACAATGGGCTCGGATGTGATTTTGTAGGGATTGAGTGGGAAAATATTATCAATAAGTACCACTGCGGTGACTACAAGAACGATTGCACAAACCGCCGTTTTTGCCTTTTTCGGCATTTTGGGCACAAAGAGAGCCAAAACGGGGACTGCAATGAACACCGAAGCCAAGGGCAGACTATTTTGCAGATACAGTGTGTAAACTTCTTTGTTTTCACCGTGGCACATACCGCCGAAAAAGGAGATGGCGGCAATGGTGAAGACGAGTGTAAACAGCGAAGCCAAGACAAAAAAGACCTTATATACCTTGTTTGTAAAATCTGCTTTGCCGTAAATGCGCAATGCTGTCAACACCGCCGCCGCAACGGCATTGGCAATCATCGCACAAAGAAGCACCGTTGTGAAATGTGCAAAATTGACCGTGATGTTCACAAAAACCCAGGTTGCTCTTGCGGCATAGCTGAACACGGGTGCAAGTGTGGAAAGCACAAGAACAGCAAACAGATAACCGTTGGAATTAAAAATGCGGAAAAGTTTGTTTTTCATATAATCACCTTATTTATACTGATAACATCTTACATAATCTACGAGCATAGTGGCGGGCAGGTGCTCACTGTCGGCAACCTTTTCATCCACGCCGACGGAAATGATGAGATACAGCGGCACCCGGCAGACACCCTCAAACGAGGTTCTTGCGGTTTCAATGCCGTTGACATAGAAAATATATTCGTTTTCGTTCCATTCCACACCGTAGGTGTTGAACTTGTTGTAGGGGTCGTCTGCATAGTACCAGCCCTGAATTTCCTGCTTGTGGGCTTCTTCATAGGAATCTACATGCACGGTGTGGTAAATACTGTTGAGATACGTACCCTCAAAGTCGGTTTTGGTTTCAAAAATATCGATCTCCGCGCCCGTGATACCGCCGTCGGTGTCATCGTCCCACATGCCGTCGGTCAAAAGCCAGAATGCAGGATTCAGCCCCTTACCCTTGGGCAGGATACAACGCATTTCAAAATAACCGTAAAGCTGTTCATAACCTTCATAGCCTGCATCGTATTGCTTGTTGGGGTTGGTTTCCATTCCGTAGGAGTAGTAGTTTGCACCCGCGGGGCCGTCTTCCTTGTATTCGACCGTGATGGCAAGGCAACCGTCATCGGTAAAACTGACCTGATCGCGGTTCCAGTATGCCACATCGCGCTTCTGTGTGTCGTTGGCACCGTACACATAATGCCCTTGCCAACGCGTGGTGTCAAAACCGTTGTTGAAATCATCTTCCCACACGAGTTCAAATTTGTTCATATCGATGGAGTCCTTGTGCGGCGTGACAGGTGTTTCAAAAATGACTGCACCGAACAACTGACCGAGCACGGCAACAAGCGCAAAAACAGCCTTGAACTCACCCTTGAAAATCAGTTTAAAAATCCGTTTGATCGCAGAGCCGATGTCTGCCAAGGCAGAAGATTGTCTTTTCGTAAGCATAAACAGCACCCCTTTTTGTTTTTCTTCATTATACAACAAAGATATTGAAAAGAAAAGATATAAATTGCGGTTTATCGGGCTTTGCCCGACAAACCGTAATTTACATCTTCTGTATCCGCAATGCACTCCTTTTATTTTGCATAAAAAACGCAAGACCCCCCACAAGATGTGAGAGGTCTTTTCGTTTTGTTTCGATTGCTTATTCAGCTACCGGAGCGCCAACGGGGCAAGCATCTGCGCAAGCGCCGCATTCGATGCAAGCATCAGCATCAATGACATAGATGCCATCGCCTTCGGTGATAGCTTCGACCGGGCATTCACCTGCACAAGCGCCGCAAGCGATGCAATCAGAGTTAATTACGTATGCCATGAGAGTGCCTCCTTTTTCATATTGTATTATCATTGTAGCACAAGAAATGCAAATATCAATAGGGAAAAACAAAACTTTAATAAATTTTATGCGAAATATCACTCAATACCTTTAAGGGCTTCGAGTTCGGATTTGTCGAGTTTTATTTGCCCGTCACGAAGCAATTTGCAGTCCTTGCGGTGCACGACCAGCGGTGCGGCATCAGGACGGCGGTCCAAACGCACTTTGAGAATACCCGTCAGCAGGTTGTTGTCCACAACCGTGCCCTTGCCTTCGCTTGTTTCCACCAATGCACCGACCTTGGGGGTAATTTTCAGCAGGTGTTCATAAGAAGCCTGCTCATATTTCAGGCAGCACATGAGTCTGCCGCAGGTGCCGCTGAGTTTAACGGGATTCAGAGAAAGCCCCTGCTCCTTTGCCATGCGGATGGAAACAGGCTGGAAGTCCGACAAGAATTCCTTACAACAGAACGGTCTGCCGCAGATACCGAGCCCGCCGAGCATTTTGGCTTCATCACGCACACCGATCTGACGCAGTTCGATGCGCACGCGGAACACGGATGCAAGATCCTTGACCAACTCGCGGAAGTCCACACGGTTGGGGGCTGTGTAGAAGAACAGCAATTTTGCGCAGTCGAAGGTGTATTCCGCACCCACAAGGTGCATATCGAGATTGCGTGCTGCAATCTTTTGTTCGCAGATTTCAAATGCCTTTTTCTCTTTTTCGGCATTGATAATAAGCTGCTTTTCGTCCTTCTCGGTGGCGGGACGGATGATAGGCTTGAGAGGCTTTACAAGCTCTTCGTCGGAAACTTCCTTGTTTTCCTGTGCGACCGTGCCGCATTCCACACCGCGGACGGTTTCCACGATGACCTTCTGCCCTTTCTGGAGTTTGAAATCAAGCGGATCAAAATAATAGACCCTGCCTACATCTTTAAAACGTACGCCGATAACAACGGCCATAAAACATCTTCCTTTCGGTTGACTTTATTTTTTGATAACATCTGCAAGGTGTGCTGTCAGCACGCTAAGCAGAAGATTTTCATTCGCATTTTTGTCGGCATAGCCGATGATATCCCGAAGCACTTGCATGCAATCGGTAATCTGCCGCATGGTCAGTTTTTTGCCCAGCAGCATCGCCTCGCGGTCACAGCCCGACAAGGCGGGCGCATGAACATCCGCCACAGCGGCATCACGCAGAATACCTTGCAGGAACACGGCGGTTTTGCGCACAAGGCGGCGGTTTTTCTGCAAGGGGGCTGCCGCCTGAATGAGTTCGAATTCACCGCCCGCAGCGAGGGCGGCGGCAAGGGCGGCGGCAATATCGCGCTCGGCACCTTCCTTTTCTTCCTTTTCGCCGAGGTTGAAGGTGGTGCAACGCGAAAGCACGGTGGTGAGCAGTTTTTGCGTGCCGCTTGCTGCAAGCACAAAGCTGACAAACGGCGGCGGTTCTTCAAGCGTTTTGAGGAATGCGTTCTGCGCTTCGCGGGTCATGCCGTCTGCATCGTGCAGAATATAGACCTTTCGTTGTGCTTCATTGGGGGCGATATAAAGAGAAGACAAAATCCCTTCGCGGATAATGTTGATGCCGACGGTGTGGGCTTTTTCCGTGCCCGCAAAACTGCTTAAATCGGGATGGGAGCCTGCTTTGACCTTGGCACACGCACGGCATTTGCCGCAGGGGGCAGATTCACGGTTTTCGCAAAGCAGTGCCATTGCAACGGTTTCAGCGGTCTTTTTGCGGTCACGGTCATTCCCCCCTGCCAACAGAAGCGCATGCGGACACCGCCCTGCACGGATGAGTGTGTGCAAAGCTGAAGGGATGACTTCTGTTTTTTGGGAAGAAGTTGCCATAAAACCTCCGGGTTTATTAAATGCAAAATTGAAAATGCAAAATGCAAAACTAAAGGGTCGCTTCGCTCCGATTATAGAGTATGAGTAAATTTGCATGAAAAATGAAAACAGTTCAACTTTAGACACTTGCAAATTATTTTATAAAACATTACATGTAAAATTATTACAAATTAAAATTTAAAACAGCAAAACCAAAAAATTATATCTTCTATGATGGCAACGCCATTCCGATAATTTTGCATTTTCCATTTTTCATTTGCATTCATTTATTGTCGTCTTCCAACAATTCAAGATTACGGAATATCGCGTCCCCGCGCCACATATAGACCCGTTCGGGGTCGTCACGGGTGAGCATGGTTTGTGCCGTTGCACGGAAGCGTTCCATGAATGTGGTTTGTGCGTTGGCATTGTAGGGACAGGCTGTCTGACAGCGGTCGCATCCCCACAGAGTATTGTTCTTTTTGAGTATTTTTATTTCCTCTTCGGTCAGTTTCTTTTTCTGCGAAATGTGCGACAGGCATTTTTCAAGCCGAAAGCCGTCTGCCGACAATGCGCCCGTGGGACAAGCCTGCATGCACTTGTTGCAACCGATACATACGCGGTGCGCAGACACTTCACACTGCACATCGAGGTCGGTCACGATTTCACCGAGAAAGACCCAGGAGCCGTATTTTTCGGTCAGAAGCAGACCGTTTTTGCCGACTGCACCAAGGCCTGCGGCAACCGCCGCCGACACCTCGGGAATGGGTGAGGCATCTGCAAAATGCACGAATGTGTGGTCAGGAAAGCCCTGCGCGAGTTGTTCACAACATTGCTGCAAAACCTCGCCGCAGAGGATATGATAATCCGCAGGCACGGCAAAACGGGAAAGCCGTGCATCGGTGTAGATTTCTTCTTCGAGCAGATACGGAAACGCAAACACAAGAATGCTTTTTGCGTTTGCGGGAAGTCGTTCACGCGAGCGCACGGGCAAAAGATAATCCCTGACCGTTTCAAACGGGCAAACGCCCCAGACAGTATCTTGCAGATATTTTTGCAGGTCCTGCCTGCCGACGGCGCTCACAGCTGTGCAAGTGCGATGATGCAGGGCATCGTCAGCACGCTGGCAAAGGTGGAGAAAGTGACCGTGCGGGTGGCAACACCCGTGTCATGGCCGTACATGGCGGCAAACATGACCGTGTTGTTGGCAGAGGGAGCACTTGCCTGAATGAGGGTGGAAATGAGCAGTGTGCCCGTTACAGCACCCGTACCCTTGAGGACGGCAAGCATGATAAACGGTACGGCAATGTTTTTGATGAAAAAGACAAAATACTGCCGTTTGTCCGAAAACAGTCCCTTCAGACCGCAGGCGGACATATAAGTACCGAGCAGGATCATGGCAAGCGGCGTGTTCATGCTTGCGATCCCTGCCACGGGTTCAAGCAGAAAATCGGGCAGCTGAATGCCTGTCAAAAAGAACGGCAAGCCGAGCACAACACCGATGATACCGGGGTTGAGGAGGATTTTTTTGATGCTGAATTTGGTTTTTTCGCCTGTTTTGTTCATCAGGCTGATACCGTGTGTGAAGCACAGCACCTGAAATACAAGCACACCCATGGAGCAATACAGCACACCCTCGTCACCGAGCAGGGCTTGTGCCAGCGGCAGTGCCATGTAGCCGAAGTTGCCGTAGATGCAGGCGTATTTGTAGATGACATCGTGCGGTCTGCCTTTGCGGTACAAGGGCAATGTCAGCAGAATACCCACAACGTGTGTGCCCACTGCACACAGCGAAGCGATGAGAAGCTGCTTTGCTGTTTCGGGGGTAAAAGGTGTGGTGGCAAAGGACTTGACGATGACCGCCGTTGTGATGACATAAAACAGCAGATTATTGGTCAGTCTTGCGGTTTTTTCGGTAAAGAGTTTGGTGCGGTCGCACACGAAGCCGACGGCAACCATGACATACAGAATCAGCACCTGACGGGCGGCGATCCATACATTTTCAAAAAACAGTTCCATAATTTTCTCTTATTCAGCAGAAAAAGGCTCTACGGGGATTTCCGTATTTTCATCGACCAATGCAGGTTCGGATTCTTTGGCATCTTCTTTTGCGGCAACGCCGTGTTTGAGCACGGAAGTTACGGCAAAAACAGAGAACAGCGTTCCCATGGCAAAAATAAGGTTCACACCGAAGCCTTCCACCGTGCCGTTGCCTGCGATGGAGGAAATAAGCCTCGGACCGCTTGCAAGCATGCAGAACAGCGCACTCAGCAAACCTGTTGCAAACACGACCCATGTGCCGCCTTCGGAGCCGGTTTCGGTGAAGAAACGGGCGATGGAGAACAGGAACAGCATCAGGAAAATGGTGGCATACAGTTCACAGAACAGTTCGGCAAGCACAAGATAACTTGTGGTGTGGGTGAAATAGAAAATCACGCGCAGGGTTCCCCACAGCGGTGCGGCAAGGAACAGAACGGCGGGAAAACGCAGCCATTTGGTTTTGCCGGTAACACTTGCAATGGCAAGCAATGTGAGCGCAACCATGGTGACACAGCCGAGCACCGCTTCAAAGAAATTACGCACCGTGCCGTTGCCGACACAGAATTCATAAACCGAAAGACCTGCCAGCTTGCTTTGCTGCACCATAGCGGACAACTCGTTGATGGATTGTGCACCGAATGCGGCGGCAAGGGCAACCGAAGCCGCACCGAGGCCGGGTCTTCTGACCTGTGCGACTTCATGCGAAGGCATTTGCCCGCACACAAAGCAAAGTGCGACAACAACAAGCACCGTCAGCACCGCAACAATGTAAAACACATACACCGAAGCTCCACGTTCAAGGAAAAAGCCCGTTGTCATGTCGGTGTTATTGAACAACTGCGAAATGCGAAGCGGCAGCAACACAAGCATGCCGACAAGCATGGCAAGCATGGGAGCAACCACGGGGAGATTCTTTGCAGTGCCTTTGAGTTGGATTTTTTTCATAATCGGATTCGCTTCCCTTCGTCAGACGCACGGAATTTATCGTTCGTCAATGACAATATATTTCTGTTTTTGCGAAAGGCTCTTGTATGCAGGGCGCATGATTCTGCCGCCTGTGAGAATTTCTTCCATGCGGTGTGCGCACCAGCCTGCGGCACGTGCACAGGCAAAAATGGGGGTGTAAAGATCTTCGGGGAGTGCCAGCATGCGGTAGATAAGCCCCGAATAGAGGTCCACATTGGCGCACATCTTTTTGTCGTTGCCCTTTTCTTCGAGGAAAATTTCGGGAGTCAGGCGTTCAATGCAGTCAAGCAGTTGCCATTCGTCGCCGTAGCCTGTTTTTTCGGCAAGCGAACGGGCATTTTCCTTAAGAAGCACCGCACGGGGGTCCGACAGTGTGTAAACCGCATGCCCCATGCCGTAAATAAGTCCTGTGCCGTCGCCGATTTCCTTGCGCACAACCTTGCGCAGTGCATCTGCAACCTGCCCTTCGTCCGTGATGTCGGAAACCTCTTTGCGAATGGCATCCACCATTTCGGCAACCTTCATATTGGCGCCGCCGTGCTTGGGGCCTTTGAGCGCGCCGATACCCGCGGCAATGGCGGAATAGGTGTCTGTTCCTGCGCTGGTGAGGGTGCGTACGGCAAAGGTGGAGCAGTTACCGCCGCCGTGTTCGGCATGCAGCATCATGCAAAGGTCGAGCAATTTGGCTTCTTCATCCGTGAACTTGCGGTTGGATCGGATGGAGTTGAGAATGCTCTGTGCCGTGGACTGTTCGGGCTTAAGCGGATGGATATACATACTCTTGTTGAGGTAATTGCGGCGTTTGACCTGATAGGAATAGGTCATCAGAGACGGCAGTCTGCCGATGATCTGAATGCTCTGACGAAGCACGTTTTCGGGAGAAAGGTCATCGGGATTCGGGTCGTAGGCATACAAGGCGGCAACCGCACTCTGCATACGGTTCATAACCGACGGCGAGGGTGCTTTCATAATAACGTCTTCGGTGAAAGCGGCGGGCAGTTCGCGGTAATGCGAGAGCACACTGCGGAACTGATTGAGCTGTGCGCCTGTGGGCAAAAAGCCGAACAGCAACAGGAAGGTGAGCTCTTCAAAGCCGAAACGGTCTTCGGCAACGCAAGCACCCACAAGGTCATAAATATTGACACCGCGATAGGTCAGTCTTCCGTCTCGCGGGACACGTTCACCGTCTTCAATGTAGTAGCCGTCAACGCTGCAGACCTGCGTGATACCTGCCATAACACCCGTGCCGTCATCATTACGCAGACCCTTTTTGATATGATAACGGTCAAAGTCCTGTGTTTTGATGTGCAGGGTATTGCGGTACTGCGAACACAGATCCGACAAAAACTCGGCCTCGTATTTATTATCGTCAAAAATCATAATTTTCATCTCCGAAAAAAGCATACAATGTGAATTTATATTATATTATTTTTTTTAACAATTGTCAAGACAAATGAAAAATGTCGGAAACATTCTGCATTCAAAAAACCGCCCTCATGTGAGGACGGCTTTTTGGTTAATCTTCACTTATTGCGGGGGTCATGTATTCGGTAATAACATTGATGATCGCCTGGGCGGTGGGCTTGAGATCATAGCTCATGCCCGGTCCGTCGATGTCGAACACGGTGAAGGTGTATTGCGGGTCGCTTGCGGGGAACGAACAGGTGATAAACTTGTTGTTACGGGTGCCTGTGATTTCCGCTGTGCCTGTTTTGGCATAAACTTCGCCTTCAAGGCCGTTGTAAATGAACCCGTATTCATCGCGGCCTGCCCGAAGCATACCTTCCCTGACCAACGTGCACGCATTGGGGCTGACTACATAGGGCAGCTCCTGCGGGACGGTTTGCGAAATGAGCTTGCCGCGGCGGTTTTCGGTTTTGCTGACAAACCACGGTGTGTGCATGGTGCCGTCCGTGACGATGGCGGAGGTAAGAATGTTCATGTAAAGGGGACTAACGAGCATTTTGCCCTGCCCGAAAGAGGACTGCACAAGCTCGTTGGGATCGGAGGTGGAAATCTGATGACTCTGGGTGATTTCACCCAACTGGGTGATGATGACCTCGTTGAAACCGAGCTTTGCCATACCGCGCACGAATTCACCCGTGGAGAACGAGCCACCGAGGTTACAGAACTGCCATGCGGCGGTGCTGAACCATACATTCGAAGACTCCTTGATGGCACCCTGCATTTGCAGATCGGCATACGCATTGCCCTCATAGTTGCTGACAGGGGCAATGTTTTCGCCGAATTCCGCTTTGCCGCCGTCATAAATGGACGGATTGAAGTTATTTTCGGCAAGAATGCAAGCGGTGATGAGTTTGCCGACCGAACCGGGGGTCAGGCTTGCCATACAGTTGTTGACGAATTCACCGTTCTGATACAGTGCATTCGCATCTGCTGAAGGCAGGGTGAAATCATAGGTCGGCAGACTGATCATGGTCAGCACTTCACCCGTTTTTGCATCGGTGACGATGACGCCGCCCGTGTCAATATCACCAAGAAGCTGATAAATTGCATTCTGCATTTCCACATCAACGGTCAGATGCACATTGTCTCCGTAGCCGGAATTGATGTTTTCACGGCGGTAGCCGATGAGGTCGGTATAAAAATAGCTTTCCACCGCCCGCTGGCCGTAGGTGCTGCCCATCAGATGCGCAATGCTTTCAATGTAACGGTATTCTCTGTATTTATTTCCGTTTTCAACAACCGTTTTTGCAACCGTTTCGCCGTTGCGGTCAAAAATGGTGCCCTTGATGTTGTAATCTTCCAGATATGCCACCGTAATGCGGTCATATTCGGGATCCACAATGGAAATATTGTTGCTTGCCGCTGACCAAAGGGTGACACCCAACAGCAGAATCACCACAAGGAACATGGCAAAGCTCATGCGGGTGACCATCAGCAGGTTGGTCATGCCGCCGGCCCTTCCGGGATTGCGCAGAAGAGCCGCGAAGCGGTGAATGCTTTCGTCTTTTTTCTTTTTACCCGGATAATGAACACTTTTATCCGACACAGACGCTGTCTTCTTCACGCACACGCACCCCTTCCTCTTCATTTTCTGCCGCATTCCATGCGTCGGCAAGGCGCTGTTTTTTGCCCATGTAATCGGCATCGGCAAACAGAACAATGGCAACCATCATCAGTGTGACGGTCACGCTTGATCCGCCGCGGCTGACAAGCGGCAAAGTAATGCCCGTCAACGGAATAAGGTTGTTGACACCCAGAATGTTGATAATCATCTGCAAAAGCACGGAGGTGATCATGGTAAACACAAGATAGCGGTTGACCATATCGCAGTTGCTGCTGATGAGCGAAAATGCGGAGTCCGCCAGCAACAGATAGGCAAACAACAGCACCATGATGCTCACAAAACCGCCGCACTGCAGAACGCTGGTGTAAATATAGTCCGCATCGCCGACAGCCACATAATGGAAAACGGGTGCCTGCACGGGCACAAGCTCACTGATGCCGATGGCCTTGAGCGCCGCGGCAGGCTGATAGTTGCTTGCGGTCTGAATGTATTCGCGCACCCCGGGCAGTCGGTCGGGGTCGGTGCCGTGGATATCTGCCACGTTCATCACACGCCAATAAATTTTTTCGTACTGCCGGGTAAAGAAAGTGCTTTCGGGCTCGCGCCAGGGTGTTTCGCCTTCGTTGAGCAGACCGGCTTCTTCACGGGCAAGCAGATCTTCTTTTTCTGCCACGGTGAGGGTGTATTTTGCTTCAATATATTCATTGCCCTCTTTGATCATCACACCGGTAATGGGAATGCAGATGACCAGCGCCGCGGCAATGAGAATGCCCGTATAGATCCAGTTACGATTGGAAACGATGAGAAACAGCACAAAGCTGAGCAACACCACCACAATGCTTCCGAATTCGCCGAGCAGGGCATAATAAAGAAGCATCACAACCAGCGAGCCGAACAGCATGGCGGTTCTGAAAATGAACCAGCTTTTATTTTCATCGGGGAATCCGCCGACAAAGGCAATCAGAAACAAAAAGGCAAATTTGAGGAACTCACCCGGCTGAAAGCCGGCCAGCCACTGATCGCTGCTGTCGGTATTGCCGCCGCGTGTTTTCAGCAGAATCAGGAACACCGCACACGCACCGACAAACAAAACAGTCAGCGCATAGCAGAACATGGGATTGTTTTTGTTTGCCTGCCCCCCCACAAGTGCTTTCTTTTTGATAAACGAAGTCATGAAAGCGCAGAAAAGACCTGCCACACAGCCAACCAGCAGAAAGAGCGCCAAGCGGCTGACACTGTAGCCCGCCGAAACAACACCCCTTGCATTGCCGTAGAAGCGGTGGCTGAACACGACTTGCCCGGCAATGCCCGAAGTCAACAGCAGATTGACCGCGCACAGCATTTTGCCGCAAACGGTCATGGGCTTGCGCGCGGCAAGCAGTTTGATGGCAAGCACCTCCAGCGCATCAAAAAGCAGAAAAACACCTGCAAGATACAGCAACTCGCCTTTGATGTTGAAGCCGATGCCCAGGCAAAGAACAAGATAAAACTGATAAACCGGGGGCATGAAGATCTGCACTTCGGTGATGCCCGTCACACGGCGGAATGTCTGCAACGCACGCACATAGAGTCCTTTTTGCTTTACTGCAATCATTCGATGTCCCCTCCTTCTTCGTTTTCTGTTGCAGGTTCTTCGCATTCTGTTTTCGCTTCGCCGTTTTCTTCCTTGGCAACAACGGAAAGCGCTTCATCGTCGGCACTGTATGCCCACATTTCGATGAAATAATAATTTTCAATATGAAAAATTGTTTTTTGGGGATTTTCTTGGGATCCGACAGGGATGAGCAGATTGTTCTGCGCAACGGTGCGGTAGTCAAACCCTTCGGGATACAAAGACCAGTCGCCGTGGCGATAGGGCTCATCATCTCCCGTTTCGCAAACATGGAACGAGCCCATTGCCTGCATGACCACATAGCCGTTGAGCGTGCGGTCAAAAAACACCGAACACCACACATCACCGACCTGCATGTTGCCTGCATTCAGGCAGATATCAAAGGTGTCGGAATTGCCGAAAGTAAAATTCTGTTTTTCGGTTGCAACAAGCGTTCCCGCACCGCGCGGCCACTCGTGCAGCCGCACGCGCATGCAGAACACGGTTTTGCCGGTTTCGGCTTCCGCAGTCGGCGGGCTTTTGTGCGGCAACATCATGGAGATCATATCCTTCCACTGTTGGCGCAGGGTCTGCAAGGACAGCGCCGAACGGATGGAGGAATACAACTCGGAATTTTTTAAATTCTTACCCATTTGCGATCTCCTTTCACCACAACAGTTGCAGAAGCCCTGCGGCAAGCATGGCAACCGCGGCCGGCAGAAGATAATCCGCTGTTGTGTGGCGGCGCACAAGGAGTGTTTGCACCAGAAGCAGCAACACACCCAGGCCGCAGAAAACACCCGGCACAATCATCTGCAATGCCGATTCTGCGGGCAGAAGCGGCACAACAACAAACAAAACAGCCACAACCGCAATCACCGTCAGAAACAGGCACAGGTGCGGCAGAATACCGCGCAGGGCATTTCTGAAAGCAGTGGCCTTGCGTTTCTTTTCGTCAAATTTTCCTGCGGCTGCCCCCGAAACGGGATACAAACACAGGCAGAATTCTCTGCGCAATTGCACAAGCAGCTCCACATACGCGGTCTGCCCGCCTTGCAGGGTCAGAATATCGGTTGCAAGCACGGCCAACTGCCGCAGAAGCAGTTTTTCAAGTTTGGGCTGAATGCGCATGGTGGGTCTGAACTTTGCATTGGCAAGAATTACGGGAATATATTTTCTGAAATCCGCCCATGTGCAGTCATTTTCAAGCAACACGCACAGCCGTTCCAGAATACCCGCCTGCATCGCACCGATGTCTTCACCTTTTTTAGGAAGCCTGACTTCTGCGAGCGCTTGCAGGGAATCCACCGAATCGGGCAGTTTCTTTGCTTTTGGCGGTTCGGGCAGTTCCTGTTCGGCAACCCCCATGGCACGCAGACAATGCAGCAGTTCTTCGTAGCTGATCATTTTTTCCGTGAGCGCGGCAATAACGGTTTGCCTGAACACGGGATTGCTTGCGGCACGTTGCTTGCAAACGGAACAGACCCATGCAATGGTTTTGCGGTCCTGTGCGGCGGCAAGCAGATCTTCGTTGCGGATATCCAGCACTTCGCTGACTGCCTGTGCGGTTGCAGGATCGGAATGCAGGGTATGCAGACATTGAATCCATTCTTCATCAAGCGTAGCAACATAGCCGTCTGCGGCAACATCCGCCGCATATTTTGCATAATCCGGGTTTTCGCGTTCCAGCGAACGAACCCCTTCAAAAAGGCTTGCGGGGGTCGGATCGGCGGGCACTTTCAGCGTCAGCGCCATCACGGATTTTATATTCAATAGCAGAGCAACACCGTTTTCCGTTGCGCCCCAGCGGTCATACAACGACTGCAACACCGCCGCTTTTTCGTCATAAGAAGCACCGCTGTTGAGCCCCGCATACAGCAGGAAGAACGGGTCGTTTCCGTCGGCGGGCAATTCGGCGGCGGTGCGGTTGAACAATGCGTTGCCTTCCATCGCCGCACACATCTCCTTGGAACGGGGCATGTTGCGCAGACTCTGCAACAGGAAAACGGCACACTGTGAAAACCATTTTTCATCCATTCTGCCGAAGAATTGCTCCGTTATACGCAGATCCACCTGTCGGTCCGACAATTTCAGATCCGGCACACCACGCAGAAGCAGATGCAGAAAATCGAGTGAGAAATGTCCGCCCTGCAGGCAGGCAACCGTCCATTTCTGTACCAGCGGCAGAATATTACAGCGGTAAGCGGCAAGACCAAAATCGGCAATATAGGTCCCCAGTGCGGTAAAAATGCCGAGCGGATCATCATCAGAACGAAGGGGAATGGAATGCTCATGATCAAAATGGGCTTCGGTGTTGCCCACCGCAAACAGATAATTGCAATCGTAGGTCGTTTGCAGGGTTGCGGGATCCGCGGTAAATCGCATACGTACCTTGTTGTGCATTTCTTCGGGCAACACGCTGAGTACAAACAGTGCCGCATTTGCCGACAGCCCATTCATGGCTCCTGCCTGCAACTCGGCAGGAAAACGGAAAACGGCGGCAAACTTGCCCAATGAAAGTATGGGTTTGAATGCAAGATATACAAGACGACTCAGCTGTGCACGATCACGATTATAAACGGCTGATACAGAATCCGTTTCGGTGACGGGCAAGGTGAGTGCCGTGCGTGCAAGCTCTTTTTCCTGTGTACCATGGTCTGCCGTGCTCTGCATCAGCAACAAGGCACGCAGGCGGTTAACAAACGGATCCTGCGGAAGGTTGAATTCCCTGTTGAAGGTTTTTTCGCCAACGGTTACGGTGTGGTAAAAATAATCTCTTGCATACTGTGCATCGCGGCTGATGAAAATTTTGCAGAAGCCCCCCAGCGGCGGGCAGAACACCAGCCGTTCATCACGCTGATCGCCGCCGAAAGCCAGTGTGCACATGAAGTTTTCAAGCGGACCGCGCAAGGCGGCAGGGATGGTGGTACTCATGGCAGTGATCTGCAGACCTGCCTGATTGGGAGAATTATAATAAAAAGAGTCAAAATTGGCATGACATGTATTTTCAGGCATGTGAATCCTCCTTCAGAAGCCACACAAGCGGATCAAACAGGTTGATCGGCTTCCATGTGTCTATGTCAAAATGCAGTGTAGACTGATCCAAACCGTTGTCCGCCCCCAAAGCGGAAAACGGGAACAAGCCGATATCATCGGCATTTTTCTGTGCGGTTTCAGTATTGACGGAATCCCGCAGCAGATTTCGCAGATAAAAATTGATATACAGACGGCGCATCTGCTCCTCAGGTCTGGCAGTGCGTGATTTTGCGGATTCGGTCAGATAAATATGTTCATTGCACAGATGTGTTACCCATTGCTTTGCATCCGTTGCCTCAAATACGGCACAAAAGGCGGGGTCGGCGGTTATAAAAGAAAACAGGGTGTTGATATCATCCTCGCCGTTTTCTTCCACAAACAAAGCACGCATTTTGTCTTCATAACGATTGCAAAGGAACAGTCCAAGGGATTCGGGCGAACAATGCAGATAGCCGCGAAGAAACAGTTTGACAAAGATACGCAGATTCTGCGGCAGGTTGCTCATTTCAATACGCAGGCGGTAAGCAAGTACCCGTATCAGCGATTCTTCAAAAGACTTACTGAATGAACGGAACAGCAGAAGATCAAACTGCGACAGATCAATTTTGGGGAACATCATGGCAAAGTAGGGCAAAGAAATATTCTGACTGTTTTCAACAAATTTGTTGATGGCAATCAGGCCTTCCCTTGTGAGGATATCGGCAAAGAAAAACATGGCTTCACAGTTGCGAAGGATGCCTAAATCGTCATACCCGTGCATACCCTTCTCGCTGTTTTCACCCGAAAAGTCAAAAATACGCACAAAACGGCAGGATTTCATTTTGCCCTGTGCATTCTCCTCACGCAGGATCAGCACAAGATCTTCGGCACGGCGATCATCCACCAACGGTTTGTGTTCATGCAAACCGTAATCGCCGTAATCATCCGAGGTCATGGTGCCGAACCGGTCGTTCTGCACAAAACCGCCGACGGCGGAAGCAGGTGTCTGCGAGGGCAGTCTGCCTTCCAGAAATGCTTCTGCACGCAGCTTGGTACGCCAGCCGATGGTTTCGGGCAGGATCAGGGTTTTGTTTTGGTCAATTTTATATTGTTTGCCGAGTCCGCAGCGGCCGCGTTGTTCAAGAAATGCCGCTAACGATACCTGCCAGACGGTCTTGCCCGTATTGGGGTCGCCGATGAGGGCAATTTCAATGGGCTCATCCGTGATTTCCAATGCGGCACAGGACAGAATTTTGTTGCAATCGGGATAGGGGCAAACCGGATCGGCATTGGTCGCCAGCACACTGCCGACATTGTCAAATGCGGGATCATAGCAAAGGATGCGGCAGGATTGTTTTTCGGGTTCAACCTGCAATTCCAGACGGGGTGCATTTTTGTGCAGGTCGATCGTATAAACACGGTTCAGGCACCAGTACCAGAAATCATTGATGACATAGCAGGTATTTCTTACTGCATCGGCAGGCAGATTCACGGGCGGCAGCACACCTGCACTTTTAACGAGTTGATCGGCATTTCTGAAAACGGGTCTGCGTTCTTCGGCAACTTCATTCAGCCAGATGACCCAGCCGAGTTCTTTGGGATAGGACGGTGAGTGCACAGCGGCACAGACTTCGGCGGGAGCCAGTGTTTCATTGACGGGTACTTTACGCTCTTTGCGGCTGTGTTCAACCGCTTTTTGCACGTTTTTCAGTGCATGCTTGTAATTAAATAAGTTCTTGCTGATGGGCCGCCTGCAATACGGACACAGAAAGATGCTGTTCTTTTTACTCATGCTTTTCCCCCTCTCAATATGTCGGCAGTTCCCACAGCTCGTTGCGGCTTCCCTGCAGATACAGGGTGAACGAACGGTTTTCGTCGGTAAACAGATAGCAGGTCTGTGCACGGAAAACGGCGGCACGTTCGGACAACTTACGAGGCGGTGTGGTGATTTTGCCGTCCTTGTCGAGCTTATAATAAAGAATCGGCTCACGGGTGTTGCTGATGACCTTGCTGAAGATATCAGCACCGCTCTCCATGGCTCGGCGGCGGATATACATCAACTCGCTGCCGTAAGGCCTGACCGTAAAATGCAGAACATTTTCGCTGATTGCCCCGTTTTCGGCAGGCATGCCGTCGGAACGGATGAATTGCATGTCTTTAAAGGAGGCTTCCTTTATACCTGCGGCAAGGTAGCCGACATATGAAGTACAGGGCTGTGCCTGTGTAAAATACTGACATTTATAATAAAAACGGCTCGGTGTCTGCGAACGTTTTGCCATGAAACGGGCATGTGCGATCAACAGACTTTCACCGAATGCGGTTGCGGCAAGTTTTTCGGTCAGCTTATTGCGTTTGCCGCCGTTTACGGTTTTCTCTTTCTTCACAAACTCATCTCCTCATATATCGGTGCAAGGCACTCAAACTCTCTTTCACGAAGGACATGGACCAGATCGGCATTGGTTGCAATTTTGCGGTCGGTAAGGATGCCGCCCATGCGTGCTTTTTTGCTGTGGTGAAAATCGCCGCCGCCCGTTTGAATCATTAAATGATTCTCGTTTGCCCAGTCAAGGGCTTTTTGCTGTTCTTCGGGGCTGTCCTTGCCGTTTTTAATTTCGACCCCGTCCAGATAAGCGGGGTTACAGCGACTCATCCACTCACGGAAAGGGTGTGCCTGAATCATTAAAATTCCCTGTTCACGGCACAAGGCGGACAGTTTTTTCGGGTACGCTTTCAGCAGGTTACCGTTGTTTTTTAAGAAGTTTTCCACATCACCGAACAGAAGATAATCGTTGATGGTGGCATAAAAACGGATCTCACACCCGGGAAGTACAAGAAAATTTGTTCCCTCTGCTGCTTTTTTGGCGGCACGGTAACCGCGGAAATAAAAATCGGTGTGCTTTTGCGGGCAGAACACCTTGGTCGGGGGAAATGTCATGGGTGAAAAGTGATCGGTGACCACAATGCCGTCATAGCCGTGTTCGCGATAAAGGTGCACCATATCGGCGGCTTTTGCCGTGGCACAGACACTGGTTTCGGCGGTGTGGCAATGAATTTCATATTTGTACATAGGTTACTCCGTCAGGCTTTCGCAAAAAGTAATGAATTTGGGGGTCCACCATTCTTTGTAGCCGACAAAGGTGGGATGGACGGGGTCGTGCATATATTTTTTATATAAATCGGGGCTGATCCCCTGCATGGTTTTGTCGTTGAAAAGGTCTAAAATGTAAAAGTCATATTCCTTTTGAAGGTCATACAAAAGGTGAATCATGGCTTCGTAGGCTTCGCTTTCAAAATATGTGCCCGTATAAAACAGTATCGGACAGGCAAACGTGTCTTCTGCATATTGCAGAATAAAACGGATAGCATCCTCTGTTTTTTGCAGGGGGATTTTTTTTGCCGCATCGTTGGTGGAAAGCTGGCAGATAAACAGATCAACCTTGGTGTCGGCATTCACCTTTTTCAGCCGCGCAACATAGGATTTTCGGTTTGTGTCGGCAAGGGTTGTGCCGGACACGGCTTCTTTGATGCAGACAATGCCGCAGGATTCCGCCATCAGGTCGGCAAACGAAACACCGCCCGCCGCCGAGCCGTAAGTCACGGACGAGCCTAAAAACAAAACAGTTTTGCCGTACAACTTCATAAAGGCACTCCCTCCCTTTTGTTGAAATGGTGTAAGAGTGAGATAATCATTCCTTGTCCTGAATTTCTTTTGCAAGCTGTTTGCCCTGCTTTTGTTTTTCTTTCGGAATTTCCTTTGACACCCATCTCTCTATCTTGATGTGCGGAAAATCCGCTTGCCAGAACAAAATATGCAACAACAAACACGCAACCGCGTTCACCAAAAGAATCTTCTTTGCAACATATTCGCAAAGCATCTGCTCGCCGAGAATCAGCAGGACAATGCAAAAAACAAACAGAGCAAAATGCAGAAAAACGGAAAAATAATACGGATACAGCCACACTTTCGGCAGGGCAAAACGAAATCTTGTGTAAAACAACCACTGAAAGACGGATTGCTTTTTCTGAAGACTTTTTATTCTGCCTTTATTTACACGGAGTTCGATAATTTTATCCATTATCGGTCTAAAAATAATAAGGTGAACGAACGGGATAAGAAGAATTATAAAAATAGTTCTTGCCATTTCACACCCGTCCTTTCATTTTGCATTTTTATCCGTCCAAGCCTTTCAAAATCTCCTCAAGCGTTTCGGCGTTGACCTTTTTCTTTTTAGCCTTGACGGCAACGGTCATATTTTGGGTTGTGAATACTTTTTTTGCCGCCTCGACGACCTGTTCCTTTGTAAAATCATATCTGCCGAATAAAGGTGCATCGTAATCAATGGGATGTGCAGAGAGAATGTGATTGTAATAAGCCAGCGTCCAGTTCTGATTAGAGGGGTTGTCGGCTTCCGTTTCCGTATAACACAACACCGATTGCAGATTTGCATCAAATGCAAAATTGCCATTTTTCAGGTCGTTGAGCAAGGTGACAATCAGGCGGAGAGCCTCTTCCATTTTGCTTTCCTGCACCTCAAACCAGAAGCTCAGATTGCCGGCATTGTCATATTGCTCGATCGCAGACGAATAAGAATAAATAATGGGGTTGTCTTCGGACAGATAGTTATAAACCAGTGCTTTTTCATCCTCAAACAGCACCGAATGCAAAAAATCCGCAATTGTCTCTGTGCAGACGGTATTGTCGATGTCGAAGCCGATTTTCACATAATGCCAGTAATCGTTTTTGATGTGCACCTTGCTGTCGCGATTGCCGAAGTGCTCGTTCACATCGACCGTGTTTGTAAAGTCCGTCGGGGTCTGATTGAGGTGTATTCCTGCAAGTTTTTCCTGCAATATTGCAAGTCCGTCCTGTCCTGCGTTGCCTGTGACATACACAAAGCAGTTGCCCGCAGACAACACCTTTTCGCGGAACAGATTGACCTTTTTGCGGGAAAGATTGTCAAGCACCTTGCAGGAGCCGAGAATGGTGCGTTCCAACTGCGTACCGCCCCAGACGATTTTATTGAAAAAGAAATCAAGTGAGCTTTTTTCATCGCTTTCGCGGATTTCGGCCTTGATGCGCTTTTTCTCCTGCTCAAAGGCAAGGGAATCAATGTTGATTTCGTCAAAAATATGGCACAGAATGTCAGCGGCAAAGGCAAACCCGTGATGTGGACCCGTGATGTAAAAACGGATAAACTCCTTGTAGGTCGAAGCCTGAAATTGAAGCCCGTGCAAAGCCAACTGTTCATAAAATCTTTTGTATTTTGCTTTGATATTTCTGAACACGATGTGCTCAAACAGGTGGCTGATGCCGCTTTCGTTTTCGCACTCAAACAGACTGCCCGCACGCACATACAGCGACAGACAGAAGCCTTTGAGATTCGGATTGGTCAGCGAATACACCTGCAGTCCGTTGACTGCACAGACCTGTTCTTGCATAAAACACACCTTTTTAAAAAATAAATTACGGTTTGACGGGCAGTGCCCTGAATGCAAAATTCAAAATGCAAAATCATCGGAATGGCGTTGCCATTTATAGAAAATATAAATTTTATTTTGTGCAAACAACGGCAATTTTGCAATAATTCTTGCACAAATAAATTAAAAAATGTGGCTTTGCAGTAAAATCATATTTTTATTCATGTTCTATAATCGGAGCGTCAGCGACCCGATAATTTTGCATTCCTGCATTTTGCATTTAAAATAACGCCTTTGCCATCTGCCTGCCGATATCGGTTTTCAGTTTTGAAAGTCCCGAAAGCCAGGCAGCACTGTCTTCCTCGGAAAACAGTGCGGGATTTTTTTCTTTATATTTTATGAAGGTGAAAATTGCCTGTAAATCGTCGATGTCCTTTGCAACAAGGGCATTGAATGTGGAAATGTTGCTCCATTCCTGCCACAGTTTGCGTTGATAATCGGTGCACTTGCCCGACAAAAGGCTGTCTTCGGCTGCTTTTTGTTCAAGCAACTCGTAATGCAAGGGGTCTTTTTTCTTTTCGGGTCGCGGAATATCTCCTGTTACGGCTTCGGGCAGGTCATGCAGCAAAAGCATATCGAGAATTGCCTGCTTGTTGTAAGTCGGGTCGGGATGCGTTTCGGGCAAGAGGAAGGTGCCCAACAGCCAACAGTCGTAGATATGCTCGGCAACACTTTCGGGGTTTTGCACACCGCGTTGCACCCATCCAGCGCGGGGGACGGATGCAAGGGTGGAAAAAAGTTTATACTTTTCGGAATCGGTCATACAAACCTCGTTTATATATCGTCTTCAAGATCGCGCATTTTCTTTTTATCCCAAAGAATATACACAACAAAGAGAATCACGGCAAGCAGAATCACAAAACCGCCTGCGATGTATTTGAGTGTGTCGGCGGTGATGTAATGTTCCACTGCCTGATCGGTGACATCTTCATCCCATACAAAGTCGGAATCAGGTTCTTCGTAATAGGTGATTTCTTCATGATATGTCACTTCAACCGCTTCGGTTGTGTCTTCAACAACACTGTCGGGCTCAACACTTTCAACCTCATTTGTCAATTCGACCACGGGAACGGTCAGCTCTTCACTGCTGTCAATCTCCACTGCGGGAACGGTGGAGGCCGGCGGATAGGTGGTCATTTCGGCATATCCGGAATCCACGGGAACGGTTACGGAAGCGTCTTCATTCACACGCATGATGTCCTCTGCGGTCCTGATGAAGGTCATTTCAAACATTTCCGTCCAGGTCGTGGATTCATAGTAGTACATATTGAGGTAGTCCGTAAGGATGTAATAGGCATTATCGTCCATGATCCTCATGGTGTAAAGACCGGGACAGTACCAGGTTGTGTAGGTGCCGTCCGTGTTCATGAAATAGAGGAAAATATAATGCCCTTCGTCTTCGCCGAACAGTTCAATATAGCGGTTATAGAGATAATTATCCACCGTTTCCCAATCGGGGTCATAGTTACCGTCGATATTGTCAATGATAAGCAGATACGGCTGCACACCCGTCCACTCGTAGAAATAATTGAGAGCCGCTTCAAGATCCTCGGATTCATTGTCAAAACTGAGCAAGCCTGCCTGATCTTCGTACCACGTGTCAATGGGGGTGCAAAGGCTTGCATCGAGCTTTGTGCGATCCCCCTCAACGGGGGTTATGTAATATTCGGAATCCCAGTCGACATCTCCGATTATGACAGAATCAACCTCTTCCCATATGTCGGGCTCTGCGTATGCACCGAGATCGGAAAACAGATTTCCGACCATGGAAAGAACAGGTCCGCCTGCGAAGACTGCAATGAAAATCACCGCTATGATCATAGATCGGATTCTTTTCTTTGTATCCTCTTCTCCATTCGGATTGTCGGGTGAATCGGTGTAAAAGCTGCCTGTGCCTCTGGGCACACCGCTTCGGAAGGTTCTGTTGGAGCCTGACGAAAAACCGCCGTGCGAACCGCCTGAAAATCCTCCGCCGCGAGCACCGCCGCCGATGCCGCCACCTCCGCTTCTGCCTCCTCCTGTGGGTCCGGGCATAGAAAACACTCCTTTCAAAAAAATGGGAATAAACTTCAAAAATTCTTATGCATCCTGTGCCGTTTCGATTGCTTCTTCAACGGCTTGTCGGATGGCTGAAAGCATAAATTCAATAAAGCAGGTGGAATCAGCGGCATTGTTTGCATGGTTGATTGCCGCATAATATTCATCCTGCCGTTTACTGATGACCGATTCCACGGGAAGCCATGCAAAAACGGGATTCCATTTAGACAGCAAAAGCGTGTGCCAGAGTCTTCCGACCCGTCCGTTGCCGTCTGCAAAGGGGTGGATGAGTTCAAATTCATAGTGAAAAACACAACTTTTGATCAGCATGTGTGCATCACTGTTGTGTGTCCATGTCAGTAATTTTTCCACAAGATCGGGAACATACTGCGGCAAGGTGCCGAAATGCAGAATATTGCCTTTTCCATCTACAACACCGACAGGCCCGGAACGGAAGAATCCGCTTTCTTCCACAAGACCGCGTGTCATAATACCATGTGCAAGAAGAAGATGGTCAACACTGTAAGGATTCAGTTCGTCCATGCGTTCATAAATTTCATACGCATTTTTGACTTCCTCAATATCTTTGGGTGGGGCGAGCACAGTCTTTCCGTTTAGTACAGCGGTAATCTGTTTGGTGCTCAAGGAATTCTGCTCAATGGCAAGCGTTCCCTGCAAGGTGTGAATACGGTTTGTTTTACGAAGAGTCGGGCTTGCGGTCAGGCCGTGTATTTCGGTCAGCCTGCCGAGCAAATCCGTGATCGCGGCAACTTCTTCGCGTATTTCGTTTGTAACCGTAAAAGGCGGGTTCTTGATCCTCATAAAACACCTCCGTATTCGCTTTATTGTTGGGTGATATTATATTATACTGTAAATATTCATTTTTTTCAAGACTTAACCGCCGAAACCGTACACATCAACCGGTTCTGTAAACTGCACGGTCGGTTCTTCACGCGGCGGATAGGTGATCAATTCCGCGGTATGCACAAAGGCGTTGGCAAACATTTCGCCGTATGTTTCGGTCTGCCGATAATACCATGCAATGCAATCCATAAGCATGGACGAAATCTCGTCATCCACCACCGTCACGGCATCCAGCCCGGGGATGTAATACAGGGTGTAAGACGTGTCCCTGTGGGCAAGGTAGAGGAAAATATAATGCCCTTCGTCTTCACCGAACAGTTCCGCATAGCGGTTTGTAAGGTAAGTTTCCACCGCTTCCCGATCGGGCTTTTTATCGCCGTCGATTGCATCAAGCATCAGCAGATACGGTTGCACCCCTGTTTTTTCATAAAAACGGGCAAGTGCCGCTTCGACCTGTGTTTTTTCGTCTATGCTCTGCAAAAGCCCCGCTTCATCTTCAAGCCATTTGTCAATGGGGGTGCAACGCACGGAAGACAATTTTGTGCGTTCAACGGCTTCGATTGAAAGAGGTGCATCTGCATCCGATGAAACAATTTCTCTGCCGATCAGCACTGCGATGGTGACAAACACTGCCAGAAACGCAACAACGATCACAACGGCGTGTTTTACACTGCCGCTGCCCCGTTTGCCTGAAATGAGGTTGTAAGGGCTTGGTGCGGGTGTGCCGCCGATGTTGCGGTTACCGTAAACACCGCCGTAAACGCCGCTGTTGCCGCCGGTTGTGCCGCCACCGCGTGCACCGCCGCCGCTTCTGCCTCCGCCGACAGGTCCGGGCATAAAAACACTCCTTTCAACCGTAAAAAAACAAATCACATTTTGTCAGCCTGATAAGAGATCAGGCATTCTCTTAATTCATCACTGATGAACACATCGGGGTTGGCTTTGATGACTTCATTATACACTTGTGCATACAGCTGCCTGTGGTGCAAAAACACAAACGGCAGTTTAATTCTGTGCCTGAAGCCGTGGCAACGCAATTGCAGATATAAAATCCTTTTGCCGATGCGTTTGGCATCAATGCTGAAAATATCCGCATAGCGCACTTGCACGGTCTTTGCGGAACGGAAACTGACAAAACGGAATGCATAAAAACGGATGTATGTATCATGCAGCTCTGCATATCGACTCATTTCCCCACTGGCGAAACCGATAACAACTGCAATGATTATAGCAAGTGAAGCCAATCCCCTTGCATCAATCGCTCGGTTGATGCACAAAACAAAAAGATACAAGCAACCGAGAAGCAACGGCAGATAATGCAACAACACATACAGGCGGCTTATCGGGTATCGGCTTCGTTGTTGCAAAACGATTTTTTCTGTTAATATACGGCGGTTGCGAACCATCAGCAGCACAGTCATGGTAGTGCGCAACAAAACCGCAACCGATGCATACAAGCCGAGTGTAAACGACAAAAGCAGTTTCTGCACGGCATCGGGAACATATAACGGGTTCAAAACAGGCTTAACAATATCAGGTAAAGAATAATAAATATTCGGCAGATCTGAAAATTCAACATAAGAAAGCAATAACAATGCGCCCCATGTGCCGCAACTGATCAGAAAACAATACGCGGGTTTATTTTTGTCGACTTCATTTTCGGTTATGATCCAAAAGATGAAAGCAGACAAAGCGACACCGAGCAAAATAAAAAACACATTGACCCATGTATCCTGTGCCCAATAAGAGGAGGTCGCATAGATGCACAGCAGAAAGGTGACCGCAAAACTGATAATCCCGTCCAGCACAGCAAAAAGCATTTTCTTTTCCCACCCGCCGAGCCGTTTGAGTTTTTCAAACATTGTTTTCACTTCCTCTCTGTTCTGTTTACAGTATATCATATTTCCCGCCGAAAGAAAACAGCAGAATGTGCAAAAAAGGGGAAGGTATTTTTACAAAAAATGCAAAATATGAAAAGACACAAATATGCCACAACTTTGCAACAATCTCCCCACAAAAACAACACAAGCGCACTTGTTTGATACTTGCAAAATAAAACATTTTCTGCTATAATGTTTATGATTGTTGAAAAACTGCTTGGGAGGATATTGTATGACCATTTTTTCCAAATTCGGCGTCATCGGCGGCAAAATGGTGCACAGAGGCATGCACCATTACACATCCTGTGCCATGGAAACACAGGAAAAGACCCTTTTGAACATCATGAATCGCAACAAAAATTGCGAACTGGGCAAAAAGTACGGCTTTGCAGACATCAAGAATTTGCGCGATTTTCAGGATAAAGTTCCGCTTTCCACCTTTGAAGACTATGCACCCCTCATCGACAGCATGATCGACGAAGGCAAAGAAAACATCATCACAAGCGATAAAATCAAGCGTTACTGCTCGTCTTCGGGCTCGGTCGGCAAGCCGAAGCTGCAGCCCAAAACCGCAAAGGACGTTCTGAATATGTACCTGATGGGCTTTGTGGGCACGCCCGGCTGTGCGGCTCTGCACTTTGAAAAGCAGGGCATCAAGAAGCTGCCCCCGCAGATGGGTCCGCTGCTCATTTCCCTCAACGGCCATCCGCTGAAAAACGGCATGCCCTGCAACGGTGCAGGTCAGGTTCCGTTTTTGCTGCTCAAGCCGTTTTTGCACCACTTCACCACCACCCCCGACGATATTCTGTTCCCCGAAGACGAAGAAGGAACGGATATGTCTTACTTCCAGCTTCGTTTCTGCCTTGTCAACAAAAAGGTTACATACCTCGGTTCCATGGTTATCACCCTGCTGTCGAATATGTTCGAATATCTCGAAGAAAACTGGGAAATGCTGTGCGATGATATTGAAACGGGTATCATAAACGAATCCATCCGTTGCCCGAAATCGCTTCGTGACAAGTACGGCAAGATGAAGCCCAACCCCGCACGCGCCGCGGAACTTCGCGCGATCTTCAGAGAAGGCTTTGACAAGCCCGTGGCGCAGCGCATCTGGCCGGAACTGCTGTGGGGTTACGGCATGATCAGTTCCACCCTTGCTGTTTACATGGACAAGCTCAAAAAGTATGTCGGCGACCTGCCGATGCACAACATGGGCTATGCTGCTTCCGAAGGCTACATGGCAATTCCCGTGGAACTGGATGCCAATGACTATGTGCTTCTGCCCAGAAGTATCATCTATGAATTCCTGCCCGTGGATGCCCCCGAAGGCACAAGACCGCTGCTTCTTGACGAAATCGAAGTGGGCAAGGATTATGAAATCATCATCACCAATTTCTCGGGACTGTACCGTTACCGCATTCTCGATATCGTGCGTGTGACGGGTGAATTCAATCAGTCCAAGAAAATCGAATTCCTGTACCGTTCCAACATGGGACTGAACCTTGCCAACGAAAAAACCACCACACAGATGCTTGACTGGGTTGCAGAACAGTTGCAGAAAAAATATGACATCAATTTCAAGGGTCATTCCTTCTATTCCGACACCGATTCCAAACCGCCCCGCTATGCTATGCTTGTGGAAACCGATTCCGACATTCCCACCACCCGCAAAGCGGAATTTGAAGCAGATATCGACCAATTCTTCCGCGAAAGCAACGGCAAGTACGACAAGTACAGACATTGGGGCATGATCGGCGACCCGGTTGTGTACCAACTCGAAAAAGGCGCTTACGACGACTACAAGGCTTCGCTTGTTGCACAGGGCAGAGTGCTCAACCAGATCAAACCCGTCATCGTTATCAACACCCCCGAACGCAAGGAATTCTTCTTTGGAAAAGTAAAGAAATAAATAAAAAATCGGTTTGCCATTGACAAACCGATTTTTTTTGCATATAATAAAGCCATAGAGGCAACCGTATAAAGCGGTTGGCGTAACAGTTTTTTATTTATTTAAACAACCGTCACTGGCCAGAGTGGCGGTTGTTGCTTTTTACCTTGATTCTTATTGTAACGGTTATGTTACGAATATGAAATGTAATGGTAATGGGCATGCAGATCACCTCCTTTCGGAGGAAATCGCCAACCGCCTTCCGGCTCCTTTATGACCAACACAATTATACAGCTTGTGTGTATTTTTGTCAACATTCCTGCTCCGTAATTTTTATTGACAGCATCGTGTGCTTGCATTACAATAAAATCAACTGATTGACGAGGTAAATTGCATGAAAAAAGATATTCAACTCCCGTTTTTGAAAAACATTTCCGACGGTGCACCGCTGAACCGACAAAGCAACTGCATTTCCCTGTTGCGGCTTGTTGCCGCTTTGAGTGTGTTTGCGGGGCATGCGTCCGTGCATTTGCAGGTGGAACTTCCCAAGGTCGCCGTGTGGGCGCATTCGCTTTTTGACGGTGTGCCGATTTTCTTCTTCATCAGCGGTTTTCTCATTTACCATTCCCTGACAAAAAACAGCGACCTGAAAATCTTTGCAAGCAAGCGGCTTTTGCGGCTGTATCCCGAATTATGGTGTGCGGTGGGGTTGAGCGTTGTGTCCTTGTTGGTGCTTTACAGAGAACAGTTGCAGGCACTTCCCTTTGCGGCATGGATCGCAACGCAAAGCAGTGTGCTGCAATTCTGGACACCCGACTGTCTGCGCGGTTTCGGTTGCGGCACCCCCAACGGCTCGCTGTGGACGGTGGGTGTGATGGTGCAGAGTTACATCGTCATTTTCATTCTGTTCCGTTTTCTGCATAATCGCCCGATTTGGCGTTGGGTGGGAGTAACGGCGGTGTCCGTCATGTGCAATGCGGCAACCCCCTTGTTGGAAAAATTCCTGCCCGCCATCCTCGTCAAACTGTACGGACAGACATTTCTGCCCTATCTCTGGATTTTCCTCATCGGTGCTTTTTTGAGTGCGTATTTCAACAAGCTGATGCCGTTTTGCAAGAAGTTCTGGTATCTGTTTTTTGCCGTGGCAGTGATTTTTAACTTCACGAACTTCGATTTCGGACAGTACGGCGTGCTCAAAACGCTGTTCTTTGCCCCTGCGCTTTTGGGTTTTGCCTATTTCTTCCCGAGGCTCAACATAAAGCACGACATCACCTACGGACTGTATCTGTATCACATGGTGGTGCTCAACGTGTTCATCCACCTCGGGCACACGGGCAGTTACGCGGTTTTCTTTATTGCCTTGGCAATCACGGCGGTGTTGTCTGCCATCAGTTACATTGCCATCGGAAGAATTTACAGGAATAAGAAAAAAAAGGAGATTCAACATGCAAATCAGCAACATTGACACCCATTTTGCCGTGCAGGAGCATTTTACACAAGACGGCTTTTCCTTTTTTGATGTGCGGCAGGCACCGTTCAGCGTGCACGGTGTGTTTTTTGAAGACGGAAAATTCCGCCGCATGCCCGAATCCGTTGCAAAAACGGTCAGCGACGGTGTGCATTTTCTGCACACCAACACCGCCGGCGGCAGAGTGCGTTTTTCAACCGACAGCGAAATCATCTGCATCCGCGTGAAAACCGCCAACGAAGGCAAGATGCCGCATTTTCCGTTCACGGGAAGCATCGGCTTTGACCTGCACACGGGTGCACGCTATGTGGGCACATTCATTCCGCCCTTTGATGTAAAAGGCGGATATGAAAGCCGCCTTGTGATTCCCGAAGACCTGCGTGACGGAACAATGCGCACTTATACTCTGCACCTGCCGCTGTATGCGGATGTCTGTCAGATACTCATCGGCATTTCCGAAGATGCCGCTTTACAGCCTGCACCCGCTTATACGTACCCCGTTCCCGTGGTGTATTACGGCTCATCCATCACACAGGGCGGCTGTGCTTCGCGACCGGGCAATGCGTATGAAAATATTGTTTCTTATGAACTGGACTGCGACCACATCAATCTCGGTTTTTCGGGCAATGCAAAAGGCGAAGACACGATGATCGACTACCTCGCGGGGCTTGATATGAGCGTGTTTGTGTGCGATTATGACCACAATGCACCCTCCGCAGAGCATTTGCAGAACACGCATGAAAAGCTGTTCAAGGCAGTGCGTGCAAAGCACCCCACACTGCCCGTGGTATTCATGACCAGACCCCAGCCTTATCTGAATGAGGATGAAAAAAGCCGCCTGCAAATTGTGCAGACGACGTATGAAAATGCCCTTGCCAACGCAGACAGGAATGTGTATTTTATTCCAGGACCGCAACTGCTCAATGATGCAGTGCGCAACACCGCCCTTGTGGACAATTGCCACCCCAACGACAGCGGATTTGTGAGCATGGCAAACGCAGTGACAGAGGTTTTGCGGGGAATTCTGTGATTTAGGGTGACGGGGGGGGGTAATCCGAACCCTATGTTAATATTTTCTTATAAATCTCTGTGAACCGTGCGGTGTCGATGTTCACAAGCCAATGTGCATCCGTGCCCATGGTAAAGACACTGCCGACCTCTTTGCCGATATTGAAAAGCCGTTTTGCGAACACGGGATCCCCCTCCACGATTTTCGGAGGAAGTTCCCACATGACGGCATATTCCTTTGCAAGGCACAGGATGTCGCCCAACTCATTGTCCGTCCATGCGGCGGTCATGGGATGTTCAGGGTTACGGATTTCATCTATCTTTACATAGGAATCCACAAACGGATGGGCAATGCAGTCGCATTTTCCCGATCGGATGAGGAATTCCATCGCCTTTTTGTTGTGCTCTTTGTAGCCGACGGCGGTGCGCTCGGCGGGCTGCCCCCATGAAGACACATGATAGTGATTTGCCGCATACAGGTTGAATTCGGTGGTCAGGTCGGTGTGTTGCAATGTAAATTTATCGGTGTCAAAAGCAGACAACTCTGCACCGACATACACCTTCACATCCGTCTGCATGGCATCGCGTGCGGGGATGTAGGTTTTTAAGATATTGCGAACATGTTCCACATCATATTCCTGCACATGGTCGGTCACGGCAATGCGGGCAAGCCCTGCTTTTTCAGCCGTGCGAACAATATCCGCAAACACCATTTCGGGTTTTGCGCAACCCGAAAACAAATTGGTGTGGATGTGCAGATTTTCACGCATGAGTTCATCGATATCATAAATGGCTTCGTGCAGATACAAAACAAACACCTCCTGAACATGTTGTAAAACATTTTATCACAATGTTTTTTACATTGCAACCGCCATTGCACAAAAACAAGGATTGACAACCATTTGCACATTTTGTATAATATTCATATAAAAATGTGCAAAAAGGAGATCTCGTTATGAAGCGTTTTGTCAGTATTCTTTTGAGTGTTCTGCTTGTTCTTTCGATGTGCGGGCTGACCGCAGGCGCAACAACAACCGAAACCGGTAACACGGTTGAATTTGACGGAAAAGTTTATAATCTTGACAACGAATATCCGTGGATTTTCGTACACGGTATGGGCGGCTGGGGCCCCTACAGCGGCGGCTCGAATGAAGAAATGCCCTATTGGGGCGGCTGGGGTGATTCCGAGGGTGATATCATCAAAATGTACAACGAGCTCGGAGTGGAAGCCTATGCGGCAACCGTCGGCCCGTTCAACAGCGCTTGGGACAGAGCCTGCGAAATCTACGCACAGCTGACGGGCACCGTGGTTGACTACGGTGCAGCTCACTCTGCAGAGCACAACCATGACCGCTACGGCTATGACTATTCCGACCGCATTCTCATGGGTGAGCCCTGGGACTGCGAAACACCGCTTAACCTTGTCGGTCACTCCTTCGGCGGCCCTGCCGTTCGTCTGTTTGCCTCTCTGATGGCTTACGGTGACGAGGCAGAAATTGCCGCAACGGGTGTGGACACATCCCCCTTGTTCACGGGCGGCCACGAAAAGAGCATCCATGCCGTTATCGGTTTTTCAAGCGTAAACAACGGCTCTCCCATTGCCAACCTGATTTATGACAGCAAGCCGATTATGATTCTGCTCGGCTTTATTGCCAACCTTGCAGGCATGCTGTTCGGCAGAGAGGTCATGATGTGGGATCTGCAGATGGGGCACCTCGGACTGACCGCCAAGGAAGACGAAAGCAGAGCCAAGCTCAGTCTGACCGCTATCAAAAATTTTGCATACGGCAAAGACAACTGCGGCTATGACATGACTCTTCGCGGTGCGGCAGAGCTGAATGAACGCATCAAGCTCTCACCCTACACCTATTATTATTCCTACACCACCCTCGTAAGCGAAAAAACCGTTTTCAATACCTATGTTCCGGTTCTGTCCACCTTCATGATGTTCTTCCCGACCTCCACTTATCTCGGCACACTCGAGGGCAGAACCATTGACGGCATCTACATGGACGAAAGCTGGGCGCTCAATGACGGTATCGTCCCGCACGCAAGTGCAATTTATCCGTCAAACAATGCCGACACGGCACTGAGCTATTCTGCCGAAAAAGCGGCAGGCAACGAAATTGAACCCGGCAGATGGTATTACATGGATCCCATGGTTGGCATGGATCACTTTGATTTCTGCGGCACCATCGACTACCCGACCAGCTTCGAAGATTTCTACTACACCCTTGTTGAAACAATCAACGGAAGATAAGTAATCTTAAAACAGGCCTGCCCTTCTCGCAAGGGCAGGTTTTTTGCAGGATTGCGGTAAAAAAAACACCTTGCACAAAAAACAGGTCGGTGCTATAATAACTAAAAAGAATAAAAAGGAGATTTGGCTATGGCTTCTTTTTTCAAAGCACTCATTTCGTTTATTCAGGTCGTGCTGTTGTCCTTCGGGCTGATTCCCGTCAGCTATGAAGTAGACTACGGCGGAGACGATTACATTGCTCCCGTTGTCAATGAGGCACTGTACCTTGTTGAAGACGGACAAAGCGAGTATTATATCGTCAGTGCCGACGAGCCCGATGCCTGCATTCAGACCGCTGTCAGCGATTTGCAGACTTACCTTGCAAAAATCAGCGGTGCAACATTGCCCTATGTGACCGAAAGTGACCTGCCCGACGGTGCAAAGGCGATTTATGTGGGTGAAACCGCAAAAACCGAAGCACTCGGCAAAGACCTTGATGCCGTGTTTGAAGACGGATTTTATCTGACTTCTGACGGCGAAAACTTCTATATCGTCGGCGAAGACAGCCGCGGAACACTCTACGGTGTTTACACCTTCCTCGAAGAATACCTCGGTGTGCGTTGGTTCACCCCCAAACTCGAAGTTGTGCCCGAAAACAAAGATGTGGTTATTGACAAAGCCCTTGACCGCCTTGTGGAACCCTCCTTTGCCGTGCGCAGAAATGCTTGCGAATACAGCAGTGATGCTTACCGCGCAAAGATGAAAACCAATGTCAGCTTCTACTATGAAGCCGAAGAATTCGGCGGAGCGATGACCTTTGTGCTGTGGGACGTTACCCTCGACCGCCTTGTGCCCGACAGCCTGTTTGCCCAACATCCCGAATATTTTGCACAGCTTGAAGACGGCACGCGAACCACCGATCATGTCTGCCTGAGCAATCCTGCTGTTTTGCAGATTGCCGTTGCAAACGCAAGAACCTACATTGAAAACTGTGAATACAAGGCTGACCATCTGCACATCGGGCAGAAAGACAATTCCAACTACTGCCGCTGTGCAAACTGCACGGCTTTGTATGAAAAATACGGCGCTCTGAGTGCACCCACCATTCTGTTTACCAATGCGCTTGCCGATGCACTCGATGAAGACTACCCCGAATTCACTTTCACATTCTATTCTTATCTTGAAACCGAACATCCGCCCAAGGATCTTTCGCTTCGTTGCAACGACAATGTTGTGCCCGTGCTTTGCGGCTTGCACCATGCCTGCCGTTCCCATTCGCTGACCGAATGCGGTGCCACGGACGAACAGCAGACAGGGCTTGACGAATTCATGAACCTCTACGGTGAGCACGAACCCACCATTGCCGAAGACCACAAGGTATGGGTTGCCCTTGCCGACAGAACTTACATTTACGATTACACCATCAACTTCCTGTTCACACAGCAGTTCCATTCCAACTTCGGCACCATGCAGGAAACCATGAAATACATGCACGATATCGGCATCACAGGGTATGTTTACAACTGCGGTGACGGCCACAGCGCGGCTTTCAACGAACTGCGCAACTACCTGCTTTGCAAACTGCAGTGGGATGTCAACGCCGATGTGGAATACCACATGATGGACTTCATGAACGCTTACTACGGTGAAGAAGCTGCCCCCATCATCAAGGAAATTCTTGACATTCAGACCGCACAGATTGCCGCCACGGCACACTCGTTTGACTTTGACTGGCATTATCAGTCGGGCTACTACCCCGTGCACATCATCATTAAGCTCGACAATCTATGGGATAAAGCACTTTCCGCAAATGTCACCAACGAACAGCTGTTCAATGTTGAAACCGCATCTTTGAGCTGGGAATTCTTCAAGGCAAATCAGTTTTTAGGCGAATACAACCTTGCAAACCCCCTGCGCGGTCAGGCAAACGAAGACCTCTACGATGCCTTCAAAGCACACAACATCCACCGCATTTCTTCGTTCTCACTGATCCCCGAAAAGGAAGACATCAACTTCTTTTTTACCCGACCGATTGAATGGTAAACAACAAGCCCCGTCCATGCGGACGGGGCTTGTTAAATGCAAAATGCACGAATGCAAAATGCAAAATTATCGGAATGGCGTTGCCATTATAGAAGATATAAATTTTTATTTTGTGCGAAAAACGAAAATTTTACAATAATTTCTTACACAAATAAATTAAATAATAAGGCTTTTTTTATAATCGAATTTACCCTTGCTCTATAATCGGAGCGTAAGCGACCCTTTCATTTTGCATTTTGCATTCAGGACACAGCCCAATAAACCATAATTTGTCCTATTTTAAAATTTCAGAGCTTTTGCGTTTTGCTGCCAGTGCGGCGGCTTTCTTCTTGTAAGTCAGGCTGTCGCAGGCATGACGCAGGATAAAATAAATTTCGTTGATGGCGTATTTGTTGTAAAATCCGTCGAACTTCACGCGGGCAATGCGGGTGGAGTCAATGAACAGATTCAAAAACCGTTCAAGGCGATTCGGTCTTGCATGTTTTCGGGCATATTTTGAAAAATGATAATCAAAATCACGCTTTGCAAGACTGTCGAAATGTGCATCGCTCTTTGCGAAAGCGATGTCATCACTCTCAGCGGTGGCGGCAAAAATGACAATGTCCTTGTCGTCGGGCAGGATGATGCGGGTCTTGCCGTCTGTTGGGATGGCGGCATGGAACAGATAAAACTGCTTTGCGGGTGCATCACCGTCAGCGGTATGGGTATGGCTGAACGCATAAGCCGTACCGTTTTGCTTTATGAAGCCTGTTTCGGAAAGGCTTGCAAGATCCCAGTTGCCGACATTTTCAAAGCAATCCTGCACGGTGACGGGCACCTTTTTATCTCCGACACCGAAATATACGGTTTTGTCACCGTTCAAAGAGGTCAACAGAAGATGCACACACCTTGTTTCGGGCGCAATGCGCAGCGCACCGCCGTCGCAGACGAGTGCATTTTTGTTTTCCTTTTCAAAGGCATAATGCACACCGCCTGTCAGCAGATTTTCAGGCACAAGCTCCATAGGAACGGACACGCCGCCGGGAAGAGTGGACTCGTGCCATTTTTTCTGTGCGGTGATGCCGACGGCATTGAACAGCAGGTCGATTGGAGTCTGTTTTATATTTTTGTTTTCTGTCTGTTCAAACACAAGTGCAAAGGTGGCAAGGCTGTTTGCGGGGATATAGAATTGCAGTTTGCCGTCCGTGACGGGAATTTCCTGCTTTTCGCGTTCATCACCGTACATGGCAAATGCCTTGGTGACGGGCTTTGCAAAGGTGGCGGTGACATTTTCATGTGTTTCCCCTGCCGTTTCGGCAAAGCGGATGACAACGCGATTTCCGTCCTGCTCTTTTTTAAGGGCAGTGATGCGCACCGCATCCGTATTTACTGTTGCAAATTCATAAGCCGCGCCGAGTGCACCGCTGTGGCAATCCGTTACAAAGGTGTGCATGGGCTGTGCAAAGCAGTCAGCAAAGGCAGTCATGTTTTTGGTGCCGTCGTTGCATCCTGCAATGGCATAAGAATAGCGGTTAATGCCGATATCCATTAAATGCTGGGAGCATTCCCATCGGTAGTTTGCCATGGGAGTGTGCACGGCGGTCAGGCGCAGGGTGGAACGGTCGGGCTTGTCCCAGCCCGTGCGGGAATCGCTGAAAATGCCGACACCAAAACCCGTTTTTTCGTCTGTGATGCCTGCCCATTTCTGCGCGGGCACTTCGTAACAGCGCTCGGTGTTGGTAGCACGGCGGGTGGACCCTAAACCGATATCATAATCGGCAAAATCGTTTTCGGAAGCAAGGCTGAATTCGGTTTTGAGGAGAGAGGCTTCCTCGCGCCAGTCGGTTTCGTTGTAAACAGACACGAATTCGCTTTCGGCATCCAAAGAGAGAATCTGCACAAAGCGGCTGTTGCCTGCCGTGCGTTCAATTTTCAGTTCGCACAGGGCTTCGCCTTTTGAAAGCACGGTCACAACAGGGTGATCGGCATACATATAAGGTTCACTCTTTACATCGTCGTAAGAAACTTCCCATGCGGGCCATTTAAAACTGTGAACATCATTGAGAATTGCGGTACGGACAGGCTTTTTAAGCAGCTCACGGTTCATTTTTTTATTAAAAACAGAACAAATGTCGCCGTGTGCATCGATTTTAACAAGCAGATTTTTGTTTTCAATTGTATTTTCGGTAACATGAAGCTCTGTGTTGAACACGGTTTCGCTTGCACCCGCACGCACATCAAAAACGGCAAGCGCATTTGAACCGAGAGAAGCAAGGAAGATGACTTCGCATTCATTTTCATTCAAAGCAACCGTTTGTGCGGGGAGTTCGTTGCCGTCGGAATCAAAAACGCGGAAAGAAGATGCAGAGGACTGCAATTTCACACGCACGGCTTCACGACGTTTTTCGGCTGTTTGCACAGGATTTGCAACCACCACAGCCGTGCCCTGCACAAAGGACGTGTCCATATGGCGCACAAGAGCCTTGCACGCGGCGGTGAATTCTTCAGAAAAAGTGTGCATTGCCAACACATAGTCATTGTGGTTGCGGCGGTAGCATTCTTCAAAAGATGTGCCCGTGATATCGTCATGGAAGTGGTGGGCAATCACCCTTTTCCATGCGGCATCAAGAGTTGCCTGCGGATAGTCCGCAAAGCCGTTCACAAAAGCGGCACTTGCAAACCGTTCAGCCGTATCGGCAAGCAGTTCGCATCGTTTGTTCCAGCGTTTTGTGACGGTGCGTGAGGTGTAACTGCCCGCACCGTGGGCGGTGAGCAGAAATTCACCGTTGAACACGGGAACATTGTTTTTGACTTCGGCAGGCAGATTTTCTAAATCGTCAAAAAATTCCTTGGTAGTGGCAGACAGCACCTGCATTTCGTGGTTTTTGTTTTCGCAGACCGCCTTTTCGGCCATCTTCACGGAAGAAATATGCGGAGAGCCGCCGCGGTCACCGATGCCGTGATAAACAAAGGTGCAGTTGAGTCCGTTTTTCTTGCGGTCGGCTTCCAGTTTTTCAATATAGCGCTTGTCTTTCCGTAAATCCTTGAGAACACTGGTGTAAGAATAAGGACGAAGCGAAGCCCACACACCGTTGCCGTCGATGCCGTGCCAGCGGCCGAGTTCAAAAGGCGCATCCACCGCGCAACCCCAGACGAGTTTGCAGGTGGAAAAGCCCGTTAAGCCCGCATGGGCGGCAACCGAAGGCAAAGCCCGTCCGAAGCCGAAGCAGTCGGGCAGAAAAATATCGTTACTGCGAATGCCGAATTCCTTTTCAAAGAATGAATTGCCGTAAAGAATGTTACGAAGCAGGGCTTCGGGGGACGGGATATTCACATCCCCGTTTTCGTAACAAGCCCCGGCGGGATGCCAGCGACCCTCGGCAATGTATTTTTTGAGTTTTTCGTACTGCGCGGGGTAGTATTCCTTGATCAGTTCATAGCGATAACTACCCTCGAAATTGAATTTGTAGTGCGGGAATTTTTCCAGCAGAGAGAAATTCTTTTCGAGCGTATCGGGCAGGTATTCGGTAACGGATTTTTCCAGCGGCCACAGCCAGGATGTGTCCAGATGCGCCGTGGCAACGGTGTAGACGGTGGGTTTTTTCATAATTATCAATCTCCCAGCAAGCCGTAATATCTTCCCATCCAGTACGGCAGCAGATAAACATAGGGTTGCATGGCGCACATGCCGTCGGCGCCCGTGCCGGGCAGGGTGGTGGTGCGGTTGACCTGTTTTGTGTTGATATTGACAAATTCTTCCGCGCCCGCATCGCAGACGAAGGGGTTGCCGTCATAATGCACAAGCACGCGGGAGCCGAATTCCACGGGGTATTTCAGTTGTGCGGGGATGCCCATGGCTTCCTGCTCGGTGTCCCACACAATGTCCTTGCGGTAGCTGTTGAACACAGGCCAGCGAACAAGGTCAAGATTCATTTCGGACAGGCTCTTTGCGGCATTTTCGATGTCGCAGGAGTTGTTTGTGAGTGCACCGTAAACGATGTTGAAATAGGGAGATCGCTCGGTGCGTTCATACTGCCAGTGGTGAGTAAGCCCCATCTTATAGACTTCCCTTTCGGCTTCGTTGTCGGTGTAAACAAGAAGCGGATAAATGTTGGTGAAGTCAAGCTGATCGTCAATGTGTGCAACATGGCCGTCTTCGCACTTGTACTGCATGCAGTTCATGGCGTAATGATGATTGCTGATGAGCATTTTGTAAACATCATTGTATTTTTCTTCGCCTGTGACGTGGTAAGTCGTTTTGAGGAAGGAGAGGATTTCAAGGGAATTTGTGCCCTTTTCATAATACCAGCGGTCGTCATTGTTGAGCAGGTCGGGCTCCCAGTTTGCCCATGTGGTGGGCACACCGTCCACGTCGCAAAGGTGGAAATTATTTTCAAGAATATGCTCGGTGATAGTCCTGACCACATCGGCAATCTTCTTCTTTTCTTCTTCGTCTGCAATCAGGTCAAAATAGATGCCGTAGGCGAAGTAGTGGCCTGTCATTTCGTCGCTGGAGGTTTCGCCGAGCCATTCGCAGTCGGGGTTATTTTCGCAGATGTGCCATTCTTCACGGTTTTCCGTGCCGAAGTTTTCTTCATGCGCATAGCGGGTGGCGCGGGCTGTGAATCCCTTTTTGCCTGTAACTTGGGTAAGCTTGATCATGGCCTCAACGGCGCGTTTTGCGTTGATTTTTGCCTGCTCATCCCCCGTGACGGCATAGCGGAAGCACTGGCTTGCGCAGTAAAGCCCCGTAAACAGACCGTCGTTATCGGAATTGGGAAGCCAACCCGAATCCATGTCGCCGTATTTCCGCAGGGCGCGAGAGACCATGTAACCCTCGTTGCGGCAGTAATATTTGTCGGCAAGCGCATCAAAATGTGCGGCTTTTTCGGCAAGGGTCATATAGATGGGGGTAATAAGGCTTATTCCGCGCGGAGTAACGGCGGCAATGACACCGTTTTCGGACACGGCAAGTTTGGTGACCGTGGGATGCAGCAACCATGCGCCGAAGGAATAATAGGAAATCTTGCCTTCGATGAGGGTAATCAGCCCCGTGTTGGTGGCAAAATATTTTTTTCCGTCAGAGGTGAAACACATATCGTTGATCTGTCCGTCGGGCACAGAGTAGAAATCATTTCCGTTGAACCAATAATTTCTGCCGTCATAGATGTTTAAGCCTTCGTCCGAGCCTACCCAGAGGTGACCGAGGCCGTCAATGGCAAGGCAGTTGATTTTTCTGCTCAAAGCACCCGTGATATCGGGCAACAGCTCTGCCCAATGGCGGCGCTTGCCTTTCATGGAAAGAAGCCCTTCTTCGGTGCAGCCGATGTAAACGGTTTCGCTAAAACGTGCCTTGTTATTGAGTGCGGCAAGGCAGACGGTGTTGTCGGGCACATGCACAATGCGGGTGTATTCCCCGTCCAGCAGAAGATACAGTGCTTCTTCGGTGAGCACCCACTGCGAGCCGTCCAGACCGAAGGAAATGTCAACCACGGGGGCCGCAAAATCGGCAACATTTTCGATGGTGCCGTTCTTCATTTCACCCAGGGTGTTACCGATGGCGGCAAACAGACGACCCTTGCGGCTGAACAGCTTGTCTGCTTTGAAATCGGTCTTTTTGAGAGCATCGTTTTCGTATGTGAATACAGTGTTGTCGGACACGATATAAAGCGTGTCGTCGTCAAATGCAACACCGCTGATGTTTTCAAGATTCAGTCCCTGTTCGGCGGCCAGGAAAATTTTGTCATACTGCTTGAACGAGCCGAAATGCAATGTGTTTTTTCTCATTATTTTTCTCCTCTGAAAAAATATAGATATAAACATATTACCATGAAGCAAAAAAAGTGTCAATTTAAAGTTTGAAAATCCTGAACTTTGCAAAACATAATTTACCGCACAAAAAAGGAGCCGCAAAAGGCGGACTCACATAGGGATTTATACGCTCCAAAACGGATATTTCCCCGCAATACTACTTCAAAAAGCCATGGTAGGCGTCAGCCTTACCATGGCTTTTTTCATTGTCCTGCGAAAAAATCTCTCCTTTTGGAGTGCTTCGCAGTTTTGAAGGTTAGATTTTTTCTCACAGGAGCAGCCGGAGGATGTAGAAATACTTTGTGTATTTCAAACCCTTCGGGTGTTTCTGTGGGAGAAAAGATTCCTTCAAAACCGTGTAAATCCCTATGTGAGTCCGCCTAAACGGCTCCGATGGTTTTGGATTGACTTTTTAAATATTTGACAACAGCGGGCCGATGCCTTTGATGGCACCGTATTTTTGTTTAATTCTTTCTCCTGCTGTAGGGTTTCTTTTCATCAGTTAACCCTGCCAAATAATCCATACTTGTATCTAACGCCAAAGCAATGCGCTTGCATTGTTCAAAAGTATAATATCTTTTTCCGTTTTCAATTTTAGAATAATCACTTTGATCAATACCGGTCAAAAGCTGCATTTGCACTTGCGTAAGTTTTCTTTCTTTTCGTAATTCTTTTAATCTGCTCATAATTATCACCATAATAATTATGGCACATTGACCTATTGACAATAGGGTAAAATTGACCTATAATATAATTACGAAAGGAGGACTTTATAATGTGTAAGTTTTGTAAATACTTTGATGAAAACGAAAAATGGGGATATAAGGGATATTGTACTTACCTAAAAAGGTATTTTGACCCTTGTGACAGTAGCTGTTCTTATTTTCGACATAGATAAGGGAGTATGAAAATGAATCCGATTGAAAAATATAAACGCAATAAAAAATATAAAAGAATAAGAGAAACCGACGATTTTAAGCAAAAACTCAACGAAGCGGTTAATGTTTGTTACCTTTTTCAGGATTTATGCAACACCAATAATGGTTTTTACCTTTTTACGTGGTGGACTGACTTTGCTTTCAAAAGAGCCAACGACGGAAACTGCAAAATCCTTGAAAATCAGAGAAAGAATACTAATTACATATGGTGTCACATTTCACTGGGTTGTTTTCCCACATATTTCTATGAAAAATTCAAAAATTATAGTGAAACACAAGAAAAAGATATTCGTGTCTTTTTAGAGAACCTTTTTCAGAAACCTTTCAATGAAATAAGTGCATATTTTAAAAACTTCGATTTTGTTGATAGTTTTTATTTTGATAAAGAAACGGATTTTTGGTGTACAAGGCGAGCATTTCGTTTACCCGAAGGAATGAAAGGAGAAGGTGATGCACAATTCTTCATTGATGAGATAAAAAAAGCACTTTCGTTAAATGCAAATACTATTGACTAAAAAGAAAAAAAGCCTGCATTCATTATAGAATGCAAGCTTTTTTATTATCTTTAGATATTCGACAGCAGCGGGCCGATGCCTTTGATTGCCCCCGGGATGCCTTTGAGGATCATGCGAATACCGCCTTTTTCACCGCTGAGGATGCGAAGAAGACCTTCTGCCATGTTTTCGCTGAACACACCGCCCGACATGGAAATGAAATTACGGAACGGGGTCTGCACAGCAATGGCTCTTGCCATACCTGCGGGGATAAGGGCTGTCAGAATGGCAAACAGCCTCTTACCGTTTTTGGTATAGTTTGCGCTTTCAAAAGTGTCGTTCAGGTCGAGCTTTCTGTTTTTGCTCTTTTCGGTGGGGGGCAGTTCCCTGCCGAGGACGGCAACAAACTGTTTTTCGGGCACATTCTGCACATCACCTGTGTAGTAGCAGGGTGCAAGCATTCTGTAATCGGGTGCGGCAATGTCATTTGCATTCACATTGACCGTACCGACAAGTCTGATGTCTGCACTCGAAGCACCGACAAGAATATCGAATGCGCCGCTTTCCACACACCAGTCATTCACAAGCACGTTGAAAAATGCAAAGGCACGTTTGCCGAGTGTGAGGGTGATTTGTTTTTCTTCACCGGCTTCCAGCCAAATCTTCTTGAACCCTTTCAGTTCCTTAACGGGACGGTAGATGGTGCTTTCCCTGTCTGCCACATACAGCTGTGCGATTTCGGCACCTGCCACATCACCCGTATTCTTTACGGTGAAGGTGACGGTGAGGGTATCATTTTCGTCCATGGAGGACTTGTCGAGGGTCAGATCGGAATATTCAAAAGTGGTATAGGACAGCCCGTGACCGAAAGGATAGCGCACTCTCTTGTTTGCCTTTTCGTAGTAGCGGTAGCCGATGTAAATGCTTTCTCTGTATTCCACACTGGCGGGGTTGCCGGGGTAGTTGTTTTTGGCAGGGGTGTCTGCATAGGTCATGGGATAGGTTTCGGCAAGTTTGCCGCAGGGGTTGACGGCACCCGTGAGGATATCAACGATGGCACCTGCACCTGCCTGACCGCCGAGGTATGCGTTAAGCACAGCGGAAACGGAATCGTTCCACGGCATTTCAACGGGAGAACCGCCCGAAAGGACAATGACGGTGTTGGGATTGACTTTGAGGATTTCTTTGACAAGTTTGTCGTGTGCTTCAGGCAGATTCATGTGCTCTCTGTCGTAGCCTTCGGCTTCGTAATCGTCGGTCAGACCGATGAACACAACGGCAATGTCATTTTTCTTTGCAACGTCAATTGCAGTCTGCAAATGGGCTTCGTTTTTCTTTGCCTTCTTCGCTTTCAGCTCGTAGCCCTGTGCAAAATCAACCGTCCATCCTGCTTTTTTGAATTCGTCCAGTGCATTGTCGAGCTGTGTGGGGTTGATGTGTGAACTGCCCGCGCCCTGATAACGGGGCGTTCTTGCAAGTTCACCGATGACGGCAATTTTCTTTGACTTATCAAGCGGCAGAATGCCGTTATTCTTCAGAAGCACCATGCTCTGTGCGGCAACCTTTTTGGCAAAAGCCTGATCGTCCAAATCATTGTAGGCATAGTTGGGCTGGGCACCGTCGGCACATTTTTTGATGAGCTTGAGCACATTGAGTGCGCGTTCATTGACAATTCTTTCATCGAGCGTGCCGTCCTTGACAGCGGCGACGATTTTTGCCGCACCCGAACCCGTGGACGAAGGCATTTCAAGGTCGTTGCCGTTTGCAAGACCCTTTACACGATCATTGACTGCACCCCAGTCGCTGACAACAACACCGTCAAAGCCCCATGTGTCACGCAGAATTTCGATCTGTGTATGTTTGTTTTCGGAGCCGTGGTCGCCGTTGATTTTGTTGTAAGAGTTCATCACTGTCCAAGGTTTTCCCTTTTTGACGGCGATTTCAAAACCGGTCAGGTAAATTTCACGAAGGGCGCGTTCATCCACCACGGAATCGCAGGTCATGCGGCGGGTTTCCTGGCTGTTGGCACAGAAATGCTTCAAAGACGTGCCCACGCCCATGCTCTGCACACCGTTGATGAAACCTGCGGCGACTTCGCCTGCAAGAACGGGGTCTTCAGAGAAATATTCAAAGTTTCTGCCGCAAAGCGGAGAACGCTTCATATTGATGCCGGGGCCGAGCAGAACGCCGACTTCTTCTTTCAGGCACTTTTTGCCGAGAGCTGTGCCCATTTCAAACAACAATTCGGGGTCCCACGAACAGGCCGTTGTAACAGCGGTGGGGTAGCTGATTGCGGGCACGCTTGTGGAAAGGCTGATGCCTTTTTTGCTGTAATCTTTTTTACGCAGACCGTGCGGGCCGTCGCAAACGGTGACGGACGGGATGTCATATTTTTCCATACCCTGCATGTGCCAGAAATCGGCACCGTCCAGCAAGGCAGCTTTTTCTTCCAAATTCATTTGGGCTAAAATTTCTCTCGGGTCTTTCATAACTTTCCTCCTGCTTAAAAATATCCATAATAAAGAATAACATAAAAGGAAAAAAAATGCAACCGTAATTCACCGCAAAAAAACAACCACCCGACAGGATGGTCGGATGGTTGACAGATTCAACTTATACAAAATGAATATACGCGGTCATCACGCCTGCGAGCACGGCAAGGAAGCCGAAATTGAACGCAGAAAACAGGCCGATGTATTTTGCCGTTTTGCCGGGGTTGTGCTTTGTATATTCACGGAAGGTGATCAGACTCGCAAGGGATGCAATCAGCGTGCCTACACCGCCGATGTTAACACCGACGAGAAGATCGACATAGTTTTCCGTGAACTGCGACAAAAGAATGGCACTCGGCACGTTGCTGATGACCTGGCAAGACATCACACTGAACAGCAGGGTGCTTTTTTCGAGCAATGCCGAAAAGATATTGCGCACAAGGTCGATTCTTGCCATGTTGCCCGCAAAAATGAAGAAGAAAACAAAGGTCAAAAGCAACGGGTAGTCTACCTTTTTGAGTGCATCGCGGTCTGCAAACAGCAACACAAGGGGAATAACGATCAACCCGATCCAGTATGGAATGCCACGAAATACGATGGCAATGCTCAAGGCAAACAGCACAAGATACAAAGCACATCTGCCTTTGGGCAGAGTATCGCCGCTGTCGGTCAGTTGCAGGGGTTCGGGTTTTACAAAAATAAGGCACAGCACGGTGATAAGCGCAATCGACACCGCAAAGGGCAGTGCCATGATGCCCATGAACTCACCCGTTGGGATATTGAATTTGGTGTACAGATACAGGTTCTGCGGGTTGCCGAAGGGGGTCAGCATACCGCCCAAGTTTGCGGCAATGTTCTGCATAATAAAGGTGAATGCCATGTATTTTTCCTTCTGCGTGGTGTGCAGAACGAAGTAGCCCAGCGGCAAAAATGTGAGCAGTGCCATGTCGTTTGCAATGAGCATACTGCCGATGAAGGTGATGTAAACGAGAGCGAGCACACTCATGCGGGCATTTTTGAAGCTCTGCACAATGCGCTGTGCAAGGATGTAGAAAAAGCGGATGTTCTTGAGTGCGCACACAACGGCAAGCACACAGAACAGGCATGTCAGCGTTTTAACATCGAAATAGCCGAGATACTGTGCATCGGGCGGGACAAGGATGCTTGTTGCGACTGCGGCAACAAAAGCCACAACCGTAACCGCATTCTTTTTGAGCAGTGCGGGCACTTTTTTCAGCGGCAGAAGCACGTGCAGACGGCTCTTTTTGGGGACGATTTTTATTTCGGATTGTGCGGAAATGCTTTTTGCGGGGATTTGCGGCTGGGTAACGGATTGCGCGTGCGCCATGGCAAAAAACCTCTTTCATGTTGGTAAAATCGCACAAATAAATGCGTGGGGTTTTGGCTGAATCGCCGAACCTCACGCATTGTAATATAAACTCCTTCAATTGTCAAGAGATTTTCATATTTTCAGTTTGCGGTTTTTCCACCTACCGGCAAGAAAATAGATTGCACCCGGCACAGCCGTGCCGTAGGTGGCAAGCCCGTAGCCGAGGAAATAGCCGAACAGTCCCATGTGGCAGGCCGTGCCGAGCATCCAACTTAAGCCGATGCGCAGAATCAGGCCGTCAAACAGCGAGAACGCAAGTCCGAGCCCCGAGTTGCCGATGCCCGAAATGAAGCCGTTTGTGCCGCGCATGAGTGCCATGGCGGGAAAACTCCACACAATAGCTTTTACAAACACGGGTGCAAGCGCAAGCACTTCGGCATCATCTGTAAACAGACGGAACAGCAGTTCGATATTTGTGATATACACAACAAAGAAAATCAGATACACTGCCGCGCTGTAGATCCAGCTCCAGTAGACCACCCTGCGGGTGCGCTTAATGTCGCCCGCGGCAATGTTCTGCCCCACCATCGACGAAGCCGCATAGTTGAAGCCCATGGAAATTTTGCGCACAACATCATCCACTTTTAAGCCGACACCGAATACGGCAGACGCGGCAAGTCCCACATTGTTGACCAATGCAGTCACAAACAGCATGGAAACGTGCACCGCCGCACTGCGCAAAGCAAAGGGAATGCCCAAGGAGATAATGTTTTTTGCCTGTGTCTTATCGGGATAAAACGAAGCCTTTTTGAAGTCAAAACCAAAGGCTTCCTTGTGGCGCAGCAAATAAATAATTGACCAGATGAACGAAACGGCCTGTCCGAGCACCGTAGCCGCCGCCGCGCCGGCTGTGCCCCAGTGGAACACGCCCACAAACAGCAGATCGAAAATAAGATTCGTGACTGCCGCCACGGCAATGTAAATACAGGGCTGCACACTTTCGCCCTCGCCGCGCAAAATGGACGAAATAAGATTGTAACCGAACGAAAACACAAGCCCTGCTGTGCAGATATAAAGATAATCGCTTGCCATGGCAAAGGCTTCGGCAGGGGTTTTGAGCAGACGCAGAACGGGTTCGCAGATGCCGAGCCCCACACCTGTCAGAACCACACCGAGAATGCCTACAAGGGTAAACAAGGTACCGATACATTTTTTGAGCTCGCTTGTTTTTTTTGCGCCAACCAGTTGCGCAATCACAACCTGACCACCCATGGCAAATCCCAAAGACAGCATGTTCATAAAGTTGAACACCTGCGAGGCGGTGGAAACAGCGGAAAGCCCGTCACTGCCCACAAAGTGCCCCACAACAATCATATCCACAATGCCGTACAGCACCTGTAAGCAATTGCTGAGCATAAACGGCAACGAAAAAAGGAGCATCTGCTTGGGCAGATTCCCCGTGGTGTAGTCATGTATTATTTTTTTACTCTTTTTATTTTCCATATTTAAAGTATACCAAAAAAGAACAGAAAAAACAACAATAAAAAAATTTTTTGCGGGGCGATGTTTACCATTCAAAAAAAACCCGCTCATGTGAGCGGGTTTAAAGGGTTAAATTATTCTTCGTCTTTGCGCAGTTTCTTGACACCGACGAATGCGGCGCCGGAAAGAAGAACAACAGCGGCAACGGGTGCCAGGGTGTTGGCAAGACCGGTGTTGACGGAATAGGTCAGCACTTCGGTGTAAGTTGCGGTGCAATCTTTGCACTTGTATTCAATGTATCCGTTTGCACTTGCGGTGGCGGCCACACGCTTGCTTTCCTGCCAGGTGTGCTTGCCGTTGGCGGCTGCATTCAGCTCTTTCTTTTCACCGCAAACACACTTGAAGATGTCCTTACCGGCCTTGGAACAGGTGGCGGTGGTGGAAACAAATTTGTAATCATGGCCGAGCGCAGATGTTTTGGTTTGTTCCTTAAGAATGGCGCCGCAAACCTTGCACTTGCTTCCTTCCGTCAGACCCGTGTTGGTGCAATCAGCGGCAACGGCGGGAATCTTTTCGGCCGTGCAGTTTTCGGTTTTGGTCTTTTCGCAGACGGTGCACTTGACGGTGTGCTTGCCGTTTTTGCCGGCTTCGGTTTTGTCGAATTTATGCTTTTCGGTTTTGGTTTCGGTTGCGTTGCAGTTTTTGCAGATGTAGGTCACGGTGTGACTGTCTTCGGTGGAGGTGATTTCGGTTTCTGCATCCACAACAAAGTTGTGCCCGATTGCTTTGTGTGTAATGGTTTTGCTTTCATTACGAACACCGCAGTCTTTGCAAATATAATAGGTATGGCCGTCTTCGGTGCAGGTGGCGGCGGTGCTGTTTTCCTTATCCTTTTCAAAATTCACGCATTCGTCTTCATAGAAGTATTTGCAGACCTTGCAGGTGTGCTTATGCACATTGGTTGCATCGGCTTCGAATTCGCATGCAGCAAGCACTTCCGTGGAGCAGACCGTGCAAGCGGTTTCGTGGTAATTGCCGTTCTGATCCGCAATATGCTTCCAGCCGTTTTCGTCAACAGCAACAGCATGGGAAGCGGTTGCATCGCAAACGGCACATTCAACGGTGTGGGTGTTCTTTTCGGAATCATAAAGCCATACGCCGAGGTTGCTTTCGTGGGTCAGGGTGTCGCCGCAAGCGGTGCAGGTGCCCGTGCAGGTTTTGTTTGCAACGTCAATGGTGTAGGTTTCAACGGTGCAGTCTTCTTCGTATTCTGCATTGCACTTTGCGCAATTTCCCTTGTGCAGGTTTTCGTTTTCAATCACACCTGTTTCGGCGTTGACCTGCTGCGAAGGAGTCCACAGTTTTACTTCGCAGGCTTCGGTATAGGTGCCGTCGCATTCGGTGCAAACGGTGGAATGGGTCTTGGTGTTTTCAACATGGGTGTATTCCGTGGGGGTGCATGCAGCGGTGAATGCGGATGCACAAACCGCACAGGTTGCGGTGTGGGAACCATTGTTATTGGAAGTATAGCCGTTTGCATCAGGGCTGCACATGCCGGTGTAGTTTCTGCCGCAATCCACGCAATTGGTCTGATGGCTTGCCGTGCCCGCAACGCCGGCATAGGTGCCGGGGGTGCATTCCTTGGTGTAGGAAGCAAGGCAAACTTTGCAAGCGCCGGTGTGGGTACGCACAGGATTTTCTGCCGTGATGGGGTTTTCAGAGTATGTTTCGACCACACATTCGTTGTTCAGGCTACGCATGCAGGTGGTGCACTTGCCGACATGGATGGAAGTGCCTTCAATATGAAGCCATGCTTCAATATTGTGCCCGGCGGGGATGATTTCGTCGCTTGTGCGGCCGCATTTGCAGACCGAGGTGCGCAATCCGCCGTTTTCGCAATCGCCCGTTTCGCTGACAACTGCAAAAGCGCAGTTTTCATAAACGGTTTTGCCGCAACCGGTGCAAACGCCGGAGTGCTGCACGCTGCCGGGAACAAGAGTCCACTTTTCGACCTTGTGGGCGGGGGCTTCAATCTTTTCAACCGTGCCTTCGCAAACGGCGCATTTGTATGTATTGATGATTTCGATTTCGCATTCGGATTTTTCCTGCGAGGAAACAAACACCAGTGCGCAGTCTTCGGTAATGACTTCGTTGCAGGCGGCGCAGGTGTAGGTGTGGGTTGCATCTGCTTCATTAAAAATGTACTTACCGTCGGCAACCGGGGTGTGCGGGTTGGCGGGAGCAACCTTTTCAAGATCCACAAAACCGCAGACCTTGCAGGTGCGGGTAAGGTAACTGCCGATCTTGCAGGTGGCTGTGGTGGGGGTTGCAGACCAGTCGGTGAAATCATGCACCAAACAGCCGCCAACATCCTGCGCGCCGTTTTCGGGCTGCACAAGGATTTCAGCCGCCATAACCGGCATCATGCACCAGACGGATGCAAACAGAATCAGCATCACGGTCAAAACGGAAATCAGTTTTTTCATTTCTAAATCCCTCCGAGGAAATTGGTGATATCAAATCCCATAAAAATTCATATTATTATATAATACATATTACTTTAAAAGAGCCTGAAAGTCAAGTCAAAAAAACCAAAAACGAACAGGTAATTTTTGGTAAACTTGTGTTTCTTACAAAATCTTAAGATTCCCTGCGTTGAAAAACGGAATACAAAACAGTATAATAGAAGCAGAACAAAACGGGCGGTGAAAAGATGAAAGCAAAAATTCTTTTGGTTGAAGATGACCTCTACCTGCGCGAAGGCTTGCAGGAGTTGCTGACCAAAGAAAACTACTCTCCTGTGTGTGCCAAAAACTGCGCCGAGGCGGAAGCATTGTTCGGGGCAGACAGTTTTGGCCTTGTGATTCTGGATGTGATGCTGCCCGACGGCAACGGGCTTGATTTGTGCTCGCGCATCCGCAACACGGGGTCGGATGTGCCGATTCTGTTTTTAACCGCCTGCGATGAAGAATTCCAGATCGTGCGCGGACTTGATGCGGGCGCAGACGACTATGTGACCAAGCCGTTCCGACTGCTTGAACTGCTGTCGCGCATTCGTGCGCTTTTGCGCCGCAAGACCGCAGGTTCAGCTTTGCAATCGGGCGAAATCACCCTTGACACCGCCAACATGACGGTCAGAAAGGGGAGCGAAACTCTGTTTCTGACCCCGACGGAGTTTCAAATTCTGTCTGTGCTCATGCAGAACAACGGTGTTATTGTCACAAGAAGCGCCCTTTTACAGCGCATCTGGGACTCTGACGGCAATTTCATTGATGACAACACATTGTCGGTGCACATCAGCCGTCTTCGCGACAAAATAGGCACCTCGCACATTGCCACCGTGCGCGGCACGGGCTACCGTTGGGAGGAATAAAATGAAGGATATCATTCTTGTCATTGCCCTTGTTGCGGCACTTATTCTCTGTGCCGTCCTGTTAGCAGTGCATTTGAAAGGCAAAAAAAGAATCCGATCGCTCACCAAAAGCATAGACACATTTTTAAAAGACGGCACTTTGACCGATCTTGCAACGGACGAGGGCGAATTTTCGCACTTGCAAAACAACATCTGCGACCTTGAAACCAAACTTGTTTTTGAGCGCGAATACACAAAGCGCGAAGCAAAAAGCAACACCGAATTTATTTCCGACATTTCGCATCAGCTCAAAACCCCGCTTGCAGGCCTGCGCCTTTACTGCGAAATGCAACACAGCACTGCACCCGATGCCCACACCGAAAAGGAGCTGGCGCTCATCGGTAAAATGGAAAAACTGATTCACAGCATCTTACGGCTCGAAAAATTACGCAGTGACACCTACAGCATGCAATTTGCCGAAGTGCAATTAGCGGAAATTTTTGCCGAGCTGCAAACGGAATTCAGCGCGCTGTTCGCGCAAAAGACAATCACCGTGCACGGCAATGCCGCTTTGCGGTGCGACAAAATGTGGCTTCGTGAATCTCTGGGCAATGTCATCAAAAATGCGTGTGAGCATACCGAACCCGACGGCAAAGTGGAAATAAACATAGAGCAAGCGGAAAAAAGTGTGCTTGTTACAATTCAGGATAACGGCGGCGGAGTGAAGGCCGAGGAGCTTTCCATGCTGTTCAGACGTTTTCACCGCAGTGAAGATGCTTCGCCCGACAGCGCAGGCATCGGCCTTGCCATCACAAGGGCCATTGTGGAAAAACACCACGGCACCGTTTTTGCGGAAAATTACGCAAACGGACTGCGTGTGAGCATGTATTTCCCCGTGATCGATGCGAATTTGAAATTGTGAAAAAAGTAATGAAAATATATTTTTGCATATAATAATAGCGCGGCAAATAACACAAATAAACATTGACTTTACTTGTGTTGTATGCTACAATAAATTTGCAAAGGGATTCTGTTTGAGTCCCGCTTGTAAATGTTTGCCGCTTGCTGATGGTGCGGGATATAAATAATTCAGTTCGCAGATGTTTACCGCTTGCTGATGGTGCGGGATATCAAATAATTCAGTTTGTAAATGTTCCCTTGCTCTTTTTGGGCAAGGGATTTTTTAAGAGGTAGTTCAAATGGATGTTTGTATCGGCAAATCTTATCATATAAAAGATGATTTTTTTGATTTGGTAAATGATTCGCAACTGATGTCAAACAAAGAAAATGAAAAATATCGTCCGCATTTTTTCTTTTTTGCCGATCCGAAAATTCCGGGTATTTACTGGGCTGTTCCTCAAAGTTCAAAAGCCGATAAATACCGCAATATTATGAATAAAAAAATTGAGAAATTCGGCAAATGCAACACAATTGTAATCGGCACATTTGCAGGCAAGGATTGTGCCTTTCTGATTCAGAATATGTTTCCCGTTATTGAAAAATATGTTGACCATGAGCACACCGTGAGCGGAAACAGCGTAAGAATACATAAAAATTTATCAAATGAAATCATTTCCAATGCTATGCAGGTTTTGTCCATTCACAACCGCGGGAAAAAGTTGATTTTTCCTGATGTGGACAGAATTTATAATATCTTAAAAGAAGAACTGCAAAAATAAGAAGTGAATATATTTCGGGCACAGAAAAGCAAATTTCTGCGCCCGTTTTTTCTTATCTTACGAAATTGTAAGGTAAAAGTCACCGGAATGTAAGATTAAGCGTGTATAATAAACGTATAAAACCAAAAGGAGTATCAGTATGACCATTTTAGAATGTAAAAATCTGACCAAAGAATATTTAAGCGGTGAAAATGTTGTGAAAGCGGTGGACGATGTGTCCGTCAGCTTTGAGCAGGGCGAGTTTTGCGCTGTCACAGGCCCGTCAGGCTCGGGCAAATCCACGCTGTTGCATGTTTTGTCTTCGCTCGAACACCCCACAAGCGGCGAGATTATCTACGGCGGGAAGTCGCTTTCTTCTTACAGTGACAATCAGCTTTCCATTCTGCGCCGCCGTCGCTTCGGCTTTGTTTTTCAGGCATATAACCTCGTGCAGGAGCTGACGGGGTACGAAAATATTCTGCTTCCCGTCATGCTCGACCGCAAAAAAGCAGATGAAAAATATTTGCAAAAGCTCATCGACATGCTTGAAATTGAAGATCGTCTTTCGCACCTTCCCTCTGCCATGTCGGGCGGCCAGCAACAGCGTATTGCCATTGCCCGTGCGCTTGCAAACAAGCCTGCGATTCTGTTTGCGGACGAGCCGACAGGCAACCTCGATGCAAGAAGCGGACGTGAAGTGCTGCGGCTTTTGCGTGATGTGAACCGTGAATTGGGGGTTACGCTGATTCTTGTCACCCATGACCAGTCCGTTGCCGAACAATCAGGACGGATTCTGCGCATCGTGGACGGCAAAATTGCGGCATTACATTAAAGAAAGGAACATACCATGAACCGAAAACATAAACTCACCGTCAATCAGCTTGCCGTGGGCAATCTGAAAATGCGCAAAAAGCAATATATTGTGCTGATTGTCGGCATTATTTTGTCGATTGCATTTTCGGCAAGCATTCTGTTTTTCTTCACCGCAAGCAGGGAAAGCACCGAGGAGCGCCGTCTGAACCGCGTGGGCGAGCAGCAGTTCATTGTGCTGGACAGTGAAAACAAGGATTTCTTGTCCGATCTGTACAGCGTCAGCGACAATGTGCAAACGGCAACGGCAAAAAATGTTGCGTTTGTGTATCTGACCGAAGAAGAACGCGAGCACGGGATGTGCGTTGCCGTGGCAAACGAGGATTTCCGCATTATGACCCGACAGACCCTTGTTGAGGGCAGATTGCCCGAAACGGAAGGCGAAATTGCCGTGGAGGTGTCCGCCCTGACGCAAATGCAGCTGGATGCGGATGTGGGGGATACATTCACCCTGTTTGCCGAAATTCCCGACGGCAACGGCGGTGTGCTTGAAACCGTGGAACAGACCTACACCCTTGTCGGAATCTTAACCGACAAACGCCGTTCTCTGCGCTTTGAACACGGCTGGGACCGTGAGGATTATTCCGTTTATAACGATTATCCTGCCGCCTACCTTGCCGACACCGCAACCGTTGCCCCGGGCGGTAAGGCCGTGGAGCTGACCTACGGCAAATGGAATCAGCCGACAGGGCAGACGGTCACAAAGCTCTATAATGAAACCGATTTTACCAACAAACGCACCGCCGGTGTTGAGTTCTTTTATGAGGGCTATTACACCATCGAGGACACTGCAGGATTTGACACGCTTTACACCCTGTGTTTTTTAGGTGTCGTGCTTGTGGTCGGCTCGTGCTTCGGTATTGTCAGTGCATTCAATATGAATCTGCAGGAGCGCAGACGGCAGATCGGTCTTTTGCGTGCCGTGGGCACAACCAAACGGCAGATCATCAACATTTTCGGCAGAGAAGCATTCATGATTGCCCTTTGCAGTGTGCCTGCCGGCTTGCTGATCTCTTATGCAGGGGTTTTTATCATCGTTAAAATCATGGGGGAAGGCTATTCGTTCAGACCTGCGTGGTATGTATTCGTTTTGAGTGCACTTTTGGGAATGGCTGTGGTTATGCTTGCGGCAATGATCCCGTTGCTTTATGCCACCCGCATCACCCCCATGCAGGCTCTTCGCAACACCGATATCAGTGTGCGTATGAAGCACAAAAAAATAAAAGGAAAAACGCAGTTCAATGCCCCGCAGCTTCTTGCAAGCCGTGAGCTCCGTCTGCGCGGTGCAAAGCAAAGCGGTATGGCTTTCTTCCTTTCGCTCGGTATTCTGCTTGCCACCTTGGGCACGAGCGCATTGGTTGAAGAATTCAGCGATACCTTCCGCAATCCGACCGACTTTTTCATCGGTGCGCAGCAGTCGTATCTGTACGGCTGGATCAACGTCGATGATGCCACACAATGGTTTACCGAGAATGATGTCAACCGTGTACGTGTAAATCCCTATGTGGAGGATGTGTATATCTCGCGTGCCACCAATGTCTGCCTGGATGCAGGCATGACGACACCTTATATGCTGCAGTGCGCAGGTCAATATGCCTATGAATTCCCCGATTTGACGGAAGATTTTGACACCACCATCACCTTTGCACCCGATGCAGCCGAAATGGTGGTTCTGCCCCAAATGCAGGAATTCCTGAACAATCTGGAGCTGCCCGAAACGGCATTTACCTTTCCGTTGATCGTGGTGGATGACAAGGCAGCCGAAGCATTGTTGGAAGTCTGCTACGAGGGAAAAGGGGATATGGATGATATCCATGCAGGCAAGCAGGTCATTATGATTGCACCGAAGGGCTATTATATGCAGATGCATCCGAGCGGCGGCTGGGGCTCAAACTCCATTACGGCAAGAACCACCCAAAAGGAGCTCGACAACGCAACCCGCGTGGTATATAAGGATGCTTTTTACCCCGGTGATAAGCTGACACTGCACTGGCTCAACGGTCCGTTGGAGTATGAAAAATACCTCGGCACGGATAAGATTAAACACATTGTCAAGGAAATTGAGATCGGTGCGGTTGCTGACGGGGCCGGTATTGACAGCATGCAGGAATATCATTCGCAGGGGATTTATAACACCACCTGTGTTGTGACGACTGAACGCGGAATGCGTGCCTTGGGCATTGATGCAGGAGTGCGCAACATGGATATAAATCTTATTGACAATACCGATGAAACCGCACAGACCACCGTCAAAACACTGCTCGATGAGGTCGGCACAAGGGTCAATTATTATTACCTGTTTTCCAATTATGAATGGGCGCAGGAGATGCGGCAGGACAGAGCCGAAGTCGTCATCATGCTCACAGCCTTGCTGATGCTGTTCTTCTGCATCACCGCCGCCACCCTTTGTAACACCACCAACGCAAGAATCCGTGAGAGCAGACGCATTATAGGTACCTTGCGTGCCGTTGGTGCTTCGGCGGCAGATCTTCGCAAGATGTATTGGTTGCAATATCTGTATGTGTTCGGCATCGGTTGCGGGGTCGGTTACGGCGGTACGGCATTGTTCAGATTTGGTATTTTCGTGTATGAAAAAATCATGCAGACCACCTTCTTCATGCATCACATTACCCTCTGGCCGTCGTTTGTGTTTGTGGGGGCTTTGCTTGCGGTGTGCGTGCTCAACCTCGCCGTCAGACTGCGCAGAGAAACGAAGAACAGCATTGTTGAAAATATCAGAGAGCTGTAAGGAATTGTATTATGAAAAAACTTTCTTTTCTTATCCTCTTTCTTTTTCTTTTTTCCGTTCCCGTTTCCGCATCGGAACGCGACACCGCACAACTCATGGTCACCTCCTGCACCGTGTCCGAAAAGGGGCTTTCCGCGGGCGGCAAGGCAACGGTGTTCATCACCCTTAAAAATCAGAGCGAAACGGCAGATGCAAAATACTGCAAGCTGACCTTTGCCGAAGCATCGGGTGACATTACCCCCGTCGGTACGGGAACGCAGTATGTGTCCGTTATTGAAGCCAACGACGAATATGTCTGGGAACTGCCCGTGCAGGTTGCCGCCAACGCTTCGGACGGGGCACACACGGCGAGTGTGCACGTGTCATTCACGAACCCCGACGGGTCGGACGGTTCTGCCGAAGATACCATTCGACTTTCCGTCAATAACAAAAGTGCCATGGAGGTCGGTTCTGTCGGTGTGCCGGGTGAAGTGGTGTCGGGCGACATGGCAGACTTCTCCTTTTCGGTGCTCAACACAGGCAAAACCAAGCTCTACGGCGTGACCATGACCGTCAGCGTGGACGGCCCCGGTTCGGTCGGCAAGGACAGCCTCGGCGATATCCCTGCAGGCGGCAGTGCCACGGGCAATGTCCGTTTTTCGACTGAGGATTACATCATCAGCGCCCGTGCAGGTACCGTCACCTTCACGGGCGAAACCGCCGACGGCAAGACCGTGTCCGTGTCGGAACGGTTTTATTTTGACATTGTGGAAAACGAATCCGACAGCACTGCACAGGAAAAGGAAGACCGCAGTCAGCCCCGTCTGATGGTGTCGTCTTTTACCGTGCAGGAGGATGCTCTGTTCCCCGGAGAACGCAGAAAGGTGTCCGTCACCATCGTCAACACCCACAAGGACAAGGATGTTTACAACCTGAAACTGAGCTTTGCTCCGCAATCGGATGCAATTGCAAGCGAGGGTATGGGCACGATGTATCTCGACAAGCTGGAAGCAGGTGACTTCTATGTGTGGGAGCTGTATGTCAACACCGCACACACCGCAAAATCAGGGCTTCACAATGCAACCGTGAGTGTGGAATACGAGGACGAAAACGGCGGTGCCTACTCCAATTCTGACACACTGCGCCTGCCCGTGCGACAGACGGTTTTGCTTGTGTGGGACAATCTGAATTTCCCTGCAAACAGTGTCATCGGTGAAACCGTTTCGCTGTCGTTCTCGTTGCAGAATATGGGCGGCGCGGCGGTCAGCAATGTGCTTGTCACCTTTGAAGCAGAGGGACTGCGCGGTGCGGGCAGTGTGCTGGTCGGCACGATTGAAGCAGGACAGACGGCAACGGTGAATGCCAATTTCAATGTCACCGCCGAAACCGAAGGCGAGCTCAAAGGCATTGCCACGGTGCGCTTTCAGGACGATTTCGGCGACAACCATGCCGAAGACATTGAAATTGTGACCAATGCGGTCAAAAAAGCCCCTGCCCCGACCGAGCAGGAAGAAAAAAAACAAGCGCAAGCTGAAAACGGAATGCGCCTGTGGTGGGTGTTTCTGATTGCAGGTCTCGCGGTTGGCGGAGGTGCTGTGGGCGGAACGCTTTGGTTCATCCGCGACAAAAAACAGCGCAAGGAAGACGAATCAAGACTGTAATACAAACCGGGACTGCAAACAAACAGTCCCGGTTTGTGTTTTAAAATTAAAATTACGGTGCGAGCGATTTTTCCACAATCTTCACATTGCCGTTTTCTGCACCGTTCATATATGCACCGTTTTGGTAACAAACTTCGGAATTGATGTTCACAACAGCACCGTCCGGCACATGCAAAACAGCCTTCATACCTTGCGGTAATGTAAGATCAATCTTATACTCCCCGGCAGTCTTTTCATAATTGAGTGTGATCAATCCCTTTACACTCGGCACGGTACATATCATGCTTTGGGAGAGCGCATATTGTGGGTTAATTTGCACCGTTTCATAGCCGGATTCCAGGGGGGTGATACCTGCAAAATGCTTGCTCATAATCACAAGCGGACCGCCACTCCATGCGTGGTTCTTCGTGCCCCGCCAGGACTCCCAGAATTCCCAAAGGGTAGAGTAATCCTCGTTCACCATATCCGCATATCTGTGCTTGATGCGGTCTTTTGCAGCTTCATATTCTCCCATTTTGCAAAGGGCTTCAAGCACATAATACTCCATATACGGGCTGGAATTTTGGGTGGTTATCAGAACGGTTGTGATGGTATCATACTGTTCTTTTTCGGCAAGCCCTGCCAAAACGGCAAGGGCATTGGCGCGGTCATCGGGATTTTTCGCATCTTCGCTTTTAAATCCGTTTGCAGTCCACAGTGCTTTATAACCCTTTGCAATCGCGGCTTTTCTTTCGGTAATAAATGCGATGTCCTCGGCTTTGCCCAAAAGCTGTGCCATTTTTTCCGTAGCGGACAGTGCATAGTAATACCACGCGTTTTCGATGGATGCCATATCTGCCTTGCTGCCCCAGTCGGGCCAGTCCCATGAGCCGCCGCGATGAATAACAAGATTGTTTTCACCCATTTCCCAAAGCCTCAGGTAGTCAACGGATGCGGAATACACCTTTTCAACAAAAGCCTTGTCGCCTGTGTATTCATAGTAAGTGAAAAAGCCCACGATGCCTGCGAGTTGCTGCACGGGAAGCTCAAAATAGTCACCGCTGATAGGCACAACAGTCTGCAACACCTTTGTGTCGTCAATGTGCGACAGCATTGCCTGCACACCCTTTTGATACAGCAGGTAGGAATTGCTGTCCATGGAGTACATGGTCATGATCATTTCGCTTGTGACATCGCCCCACCATTGGGCACGTTCTCTGTCGGGGCAATCCATGAAGTTGTCACGCATGGTCACATACAGTGTACGCAGGGATTTCTGCCACAGTGAATTCAAAAATTCGTCATCGCATTTGAAGGCACCGCTGAATGCGCTGTCATAGCCCGTTTCGCGGTACTGCAAAGCAACAACCGTAACGCCTTTCGGTATTTTGTAAGTAATATGTTCACCATTGAACCAACCTAAAGCCTCAAATTCCTGCTCGCCCTCTTTGGTGATATAGGTGGTTGAAACCGCACCGATCAAGGTGTTTTCCGTGGTGATGCGAATCTTCTTCCCTGCGGGGGCTATGACTTTGAGATAAGGTGTAATCTGTGCATTATAAGGAATATCCACGGTAATTTTTTCACCGAGCAGCTTTTTTACAGTATGGTTTTCATACTCTGCAGAATTTTCATAATTCTTAAGACCGAAATCTTTTAAAAACGGAATTCCTCTCGGATACAGCGTTCCGTAAGCACCCTCGCCGCCAACGGCATATTCAGTCGCATTTTCCCAAGCCGTAACATCAAAATCCGGACTTGTCCAATTTTTTTCTTCCCTTGCATCAAAATAAATGCTGTATTCGGGAATTCTGTAATTGGGCGGATAGAGCTTGCTGTCAATATATGCGGGATTTCTTTTTACCCACCAGCTGCTGTCGGACAAAACAGAAATATCTTCGTTTACGGCTTCAAACAGAAAGCCGCCCTGTCCGCTGCTGTGATAGGAATAGCTTGTTTCGTTGTCCCAATACCACACCAATGCACAAATTGCGTTTTCACCCTCTTTGAGGAAAGGCGCAATATCTATGCTGTCATAATAGCCGCTGTTTTTATCAGGGCCTCGTTTCACGCTTCCCTCAAAAACAACGGTTTCGCCGTTGATATAAAGCCAGTATTTTGAATCAGCCGCAATGTGAGCAACCAGTTTTTCGGGCTTTTCGGAGAGATTTACTTTTTTTGAAAAGCACATCCACACATTTTTCTGTGTCAGATTGTCATTGTCCCAGATCCACTTTGCACTCCAATCGGTTTTTGCCTGTGTCGGGATCACGCTGTATGCGGGAATGGTGTCGGGTATTTTATAATCATTTGTAAACGGTATCATTTCCGTTTCCCCCCATGAAAATAAAGATGCAAGAAAAGCTGCCGCAATGGCAAGATAAGAAATAACGGTTTGTAGAATCTGCATTGGAATCCTCCTGTCTGCATCTGCGGTGATAAAAAACATTGTAGCATAAACGATTCCGGATTTCAACTTCAAAGGGAAGCCGAAAAGCAAGGATGCGGAAATTTCCAAATCGGAATTGACATGTGCGAATGGAAAGGATATAATTTAATTATACATATTAAGGAATATGTCAAAGAAATAAATGTGTCGGAGGAATTGTATATGAATTCTGTTGTGTCGTTCTTTTCTGCTTTCAATCCGCGCTACATCATGCCTTTCTTTACGGCATTGAGTGTCATTCTGACATCGATTTTTTCCATGTTTATTCCTGCAGAACCGCAGGGACATATTTTTACACCCCCCGCAGAGCAGGATGCAACCGCAGAAGTGTTTGAAATCACCGATGAATACGTGATCGTTGTTTCCGCAACGGCAAGCGAAGCGGAAAAAACTGCTGCAAAGCTGCTTCAGGATACCTTCAAGGAAATCAACGGAACGCAACTCACTGTTATCACCGACAGCACACAAAAAACCGAAAAAGAAATTGCAGTCGGACAAACCTCCCGAGAATACGATGATGCGGTTGATTATGCCGCACTCGGAGATGAGGGCGTCTGCATAAAGACAACAGGAGATGACATTGCCATTACCGGCGGTGAAAAACGCGGAACCCTCTATGCCGCTTACACATTCCTCGAAGAATACTTTGGCTATCGCAGATTCACAACAGACCTGACCGTGATTCCCGAAGCCGAAAAGCTGCTTGTTCCCGTAGCAATCGACTATACGTATGTTCCGCCTTTTATGTTCCGTCAGACCGACTGGTACGGCACAACCGACAAGGAATACAAGGTCGCAAACCGACTCAATGACGGCACCATGGCGGAAAGCCTCGGCGGCGGCGTTGAATATGCAGGGCCGTTTTGCCATACTTTTTCTTCCCTTGTGCCGACTTCGCTCATTGAAACCGAGCCCGAGCTCTTTGCATTGGGCGTTCAGAACGGTGAACGGACAACGGATCAGCTTTGCCTGACCAATCCGAAAACGCTTGAAATTGCAAAAGCCACGGTCCGCGAATGGTTGGCTGACAACCCGGATGCAGCCTTTGTTTCCGTCACGCAGAACGATAATTCCAATTACTGTGTATGTGAAGAATGTGCAAGAATTGATGCTGAGGAAGGCAGCCATGCAGGCACCATGATCCGTTTTGTGAATGCAATTGCAGATGACATCCGCGACGATTACCCCGATGTGCTCGTTGACACCTTTGCATATCTCGACGGCTACACAAGACAAGCTCCGCAGATCACCGTTCCGAGAGAGAATGTTGTGATCCGTCTTTGCTCCATTGAGTGCAAGTTTTCTGCTCCCATGGACAGCGGCTATTCCGAAGACAACGAGCGATTCATTCAGGATCTGAAAGATTGGTCTGCCATCAGCGACCACCTTTTCGTCTGGGACTACACCACCGATTACAGCGGCTTCCTGTTGCCTTTCGGCAACTTCGGCGCCATTCAGCGCAATCTGCAGATTTTTGCCGAACACGATGTCATCGGTGTCTTTGAAGAAGGCGTCAGCGGCAGGAATGCCGACGGTGAATTTGCGGCACTGCGTTGCTATATGCTGTCCCGCCTTATGTGGGATCCGTATCAGGATGTCGACAAGCTGATGTACGAATTCTGCGAAGCCTATTACGGCGCAGGCTATCAGAATATCATTGATTTCATCAACGGAATTGACGAAAACAACGGCTTCGGCTTCAATATCATTCAGTACTGGCTCATCTTCCCCGAGCAGGTGGACATGGAATACGGCATGGGCTGTTTTGATAAATACTACTCCATGACCATTCTTGATATTGACAACAAACAGATAAAAGAATTTGATGCACTGTGGGAAGCTGCAATCGAACAAGCCGAAACCGACTGGCAGAAAGAAAATGTAAAACGTTCGCAGATCTGCTGGCGCTATTGGAAAGCAAACCTGAAAAAAGGTGAATTTTCATCCCTTAATGAATGCAAACGCAGAGAAGAAAACGAAAAGCTCTATAACGATATGGTGCATTTCGGAATCACAACACTGATGATCAGCAATGCAAGACACACGGGCCGCCTTACCGAAACCCCCGATTTCGTGGCCGTCCCCTCCGAATGGGTGCAAAGCAGATAACCACCATGAATAAAAGCGTCATCCCATGACAGTCAACGAGCCGTACGAAAAGTGCGGCTCGTGGTTTTTGTGGGGTTATTCCTTATTCAATTTGCAGATGCCGTTTATCTTGTATAAGTCACCGTAATCAAAGTGAACATTGATTGTGTTTATCCCCTGCGGCAGTTCGGTGTCCGACTGCTGCAACAACTTTTTACCGTGAAAAACGGCAAACCGTATTTTTCGGTCATCCTCCCACGGAACACTGTCAACCAGTTCAAACACAGGTTCGGTGTGCGGTGTTTTTCCGAATAATTCATCAATGGAAATGTTGAATACTTCTGCAATCACAGGCAACAGTGAAATGTCGGGGGACGAGAGCTGTTGCTCCCACTTTGATACTGCCTGCGTTGAAATGTTGAGTTTGCAGGATAAGTCCTCCTGTGTCATGGCGTTTAATCTTCTGTAAAAGGCAATGGTGCTTCCGATCATCGGTTTGTTATTCATGTTGCGCTCCTTTCTGTTTTTGTTGATTCCATAATACCGCAATTTGTGCAATAATTAAAGATAACCGTTTGATTATTCCTGTTACCAACGGTTGAGAAAGGGCACAAACAAGACAGAGGATTGGTCTGCTGCTTGTTTGTTTAATTTACGGCAGCACAATCCCACGGGCTAAAAATGCTCCCCCGGAGCATTTTCTTAACGCCCTTTCGAATCCACCTTCTCTTGTTTTTGGTGGAAAGTAACTCTTTATATCCGAACATGTAAGTATTTCTACGGGGACGGTTTCAGTCCCGTCCCTGTAGTTGAAAAGGATTTGCAGTTCATTTTCATAAACCACAATCGAATTTATAAATATGTCTACAAGGATATGTAATTTGAAATATAGTGTGTTAATGTGATATACTTTTTGCAACCGATGAGATGCGATAAATGACCGATTAAATAAAAACCAACATTTCCTCTTTTACATTTGCTATGATGGTACTGCAAATAAAAAGGAGGCTAACGTAAATGCAAGAAATAAAAGCAGTTGAGCTTGTCAAAAGATACAAAAATCTTACTGCTGTGAATAAGCTCAATTTAGAAATACATCAAGGAGAACTATTTTCTCTGTTAGGTGTTAACGGAGCAGGAAAAACCACAACGATAAAGATGTTAACCTGTATAACAAAACCAACGGACGGGGATGCATTTATAGGTGGATACAGTGTAACTAAACAGCCCGAACAGGTTAAGCGATTGATTGGTGTATCACCTCAGGAAACTGCAGTAGCTCCTAATCTTTCTGTAAAGGAAAACCTTGAATTAATGTGTGGTATTCATGGGGTTACTAAAGAAAAAAGCAAAGCCAAAATCAATGAGCTTACCGAACAATTTGCTTTAGATTCTGTTTTAAACAGAAGAGCAGGCAAGTTGTCGGGCGGATGGCAACGCCGTGTAAGTATTGCTATGGCACTAATCAGTGAACCCCACATTCTCTTTTTGGATGAACCTACTCTTGGCTTGGATGTTATTGCACGGCACGAGCTTTGGGATATGATTCGCTCATTGAAGGATAAAGTAACCGTTATTCTTACAACACATTATATGGAAGAAGCAGAATCACTTTCTGACCGTATAGGTATCATGAAAGACGGTAATCTTCTTGCTGTAGGAACTGCAGAAGAATTGAAGATAATGACAGGTGCAAATGACTTTGAATCAGCCTTCGTTTCTATAGTGAAGGAGGGTGCATTATGAGAATGTTGACATTTGCAAAAAGGTGTACAAAGGAGATTCTGCGTGACCCGATAAACCTTGCTTTCGGTCTCGGTTTTCCTTTGGTGTTACTATTACTTCTGAGTAGCTTGCAGAAAAATATCCCTGCAGAATTGTTTGATATTGACACACTTACGCCCGGCATTACGGTATTCGGTTTGTCATTTATGACACTTTTCTCTGCCACGCTGATTGCTAAGGACCGAGAAAGTGCTTTTTTGCAAAGATTATACGCAACACCACTTACAGGTTTTGATTTTATTCTTGGCTATATGCTACCTCTTTTACCTCTTGCAATCAGTCAGACAATTATTTGCTATCTGTTTGCAATTCCTCTGGGCTTGACGATCAGCATAAACATTATTTATGCTATAATAGGCATAATACCAATGGCTGTTTTAAATATTGCATTAGGGCTTTTATGTGGTAGTATCTTTGGTGTTAAACAAGTCGGCGGTATTTGCGGTGCATTACTTACGAATCTCTCTGCATGGTTATCCGGAGTATGGTTTGATTTGAAGCTTGTGGGTGGATTTTTTGAAAAAATTGCGAATGTGCTACCGTTTGTTCACGCAGCAGAAATGGAAAAAGCTTTATTCAGCGGAAACTTTGAGCTTGCCATAACTCACGTTATGCCCATTATTCTGTACAGTGTATTTATAACTGCGATAGCTGTTCTCAGCTTCCTCAGACAAATGAAAAAACAATAAGGATTTGATGCGATGAAATACAAACTCATTATAGACAAAGATGCGGACGAAGAGATAATTGCAAAGGTTCACGCTCCCTCTTCTCTGACTGAGCAGATAGAAAATCTCGTCTGTAGTTTTTCAGGTACTGAAAGCATTATGGGATACAATGATGATGAGATGAAAAAGCTCTTATTCTCTGAAATAGAGTGTATAACTGTAATTGATAAAAAGGTAATTGCCATTGATATAAACGGCAACCGTTTTTCACTCAAAGAAAGACTGCGTGATTTAGAGAATATTCTGCCTTCTTATTTTATACGCATCAACAAATCTACCCTTGCCAACGAACACCGCATTGAGCGATTTGATGCTGTGTTCAACGGCGGCGTGGATGCAGTATTCAGATGCGGTTATCGTGAGTATGTTTCAAGGCGTTGCTTTTCACAAATAAGAAGGAGGTACGAAGGAATATGAAAAGATTTATTACGGAATTTTTCCGCAGAGGTCTGATTGCTTGCGGTTTCGGTCCGATCGTTCTTGCTGTTTTATATCTGATTCTGCATTATAAGGGTCTGATAGATACATTAACTGTTAATCAGGTCTGTACAGGTATTTTTTCAATAACTGTACTTGCCTTTACAGCAGGCGGTATGAATGCTGTTTATCACATAGAACGCCTACCCTTGATGTCGGCAATTTTGATTCACGGTATTATCTTATATTTCAGCTATTTAGGTGCTTATCTGCTTAATGATTGGATTGAATGGGGTGCAACACCGATTTTGGTTTTCTCAGGTATTTTTGTTGTAGGCTATTTGGCAGTTTGGGCAATTATTTATTGCGTAACTAAACGAAATACTAAAAAGCTTAATGAAATGCTGAAAGAAAAGCAGCAAAAGATAATAGACGATAAGAAACAGTTAGATTAAATATTTTTACTTTAAATTTTTGTGATAAAAAATCCTTGTGATTACACGAGGATATGCATTCAGGTTGATTTATTTTAATGGTATGTGTTATAATTGTTTCGACAAATAAAAATTGTAGGTGAACAAATGACAAAACATATAGCAAATATAATTACCGGTTGCCGTATTATCGGCAGTATTCTGTTACTGTTCTTTCCTACTTTTTCCTTAGCTTTTTATATCACATATCTCATGTGCGGTTTTAGTGATATGATAGACGGTACCATTGCCAGAAAAACAAACAGTATCAGCAAATTCGGAAGCCGACTGGACACTGTTGCCGACCTTATTTTTGTAGTGGTATCCTTGTTTAAGTTGGTGCCGGCAATTCATATTCCGGTATGGTTGTGGATATGGGGCGGTGTGATTGCGGCTATTAAAATCAGCAATATCATATGGGGATATGTTGCTGAAAAACAG
>JAFQCH010000014.1 GCA_017416485.1 Clostridia bacterium
AAGTTTGCTGCAATGAATCTCAAAAAAATGGCAATGTGGAAGTTCAAAAACGAGGATTTTCATGACTTTTACGTCTTTTTATTCAATTTATTCCAAATATTCAACAATACAGACAGAAAACCGTGTCTCGCTTGATCGCGAAACACGGTTTTTCGACAGTCTGAGAGCAGGCTACAAACCTGCTCGATACATAACAATTTAAACTTAGAGGAAATATAAAAAAAGAAAAGTGAGTATTCACTTGTGTTATGAATACTCACTATGGTCGGAGTGACGGGACTTGAACCCATGGCTACCTCTTGCGGTGCCCGAAATCGTTTTTCGGCTTGGAGCGCCGAACGATTTCGACCGCTGCGCCATCCTCGCCTCGCTGCATCGTCCACCGGACGCGCTTCGGCGACGATGCCTGGTCCCTCACAGTTGGTTCGGGACTGTAAAAGGCCATGGGTACAAACCAATCAATCTGAATCAAAAAAAACAAAGACCATCGTTGACGGTCTTTATTTTTTTGGTCGGAGTGACGGGACTTGCACCCATGGCCTCTTGGTCCCGAACGACAGCGCGAAGTGTTGCTTTCGCAACACTTTGAGCCGACGTATATGCTTGAACACACTTGGTGTTTTTTCTTTTGTTATAAGTTCATTTCTTTAACTCTGCGATAGAATGTATTCGGCTTCAATCCGACCTCTTTCATTGCGGAGGTTGCGGTAATTTCACCGTTGCGCCATTTCTTGCAAACGGCTTTGAAAAGTTTTTCATCAACGTCAACAGGTTTACGACCTTTGTATTTGCCGTCATTCTTTGCTATCTCAATACCCTCGCGCTGACGTTCTAAAATGTTCTCGCGTTCAAGTTCTGCAAGCGCACCGAAAACGGTCAGCATAAATCGTCCTTGCGGTGTTGTTGTGTCAATGCTTTCTTTCAGGCTGACAAACTCAACGCCCTTTTCGGTCAGTTCAGAAACAATAGAAAGTAAATCGCGTGTATTTCTTGCAATTCGTGAAATGCTTTCAACTATCACAATATCCTCTGTTCTGACAAAGGACATCATTTCCTTAAAAGCGGCTCGGTCTGTGTTTTTACCGCTTGCCTTATCGATAAACAATTTTTCTGCGCCCTGTTCTTGCATCATCTTTAACTGACGAGCTTCGTTTTGCTCAATAGTAGAGCATCTTATATAACCAACCTTCATATCATAAGCTCCCTTGCTTTACTGTGTCTTAATTGTAGCACAAAACACAAAGTATGTCAATAGGGTATATGAAATATTTTGAAATATTGCAAAATTATTTTATAACTTATATGACATATAAAATCCGTCTGTTTTACTTTGTCATTGAGGTATACCCTATTGAAACACCAAGAGAGCAGAAGAAAAGCGCGGAGATTGTCCCCCGCGCCGTAAATGATTATTATAAACCAAGCAACTGCTTTTTCTTTGTGTCAAATTCTTCTTGGGTGATAATACCCATGTCAAGCAGTTCCTTGTATTTTTTGATTTCTTCAACCGCAGAAGATGCAGGAGCGGGTGCGCTCTGCGGCTGTTGAGTGGTTTCTCCTTCTTTTATTTCGGTGATATTGTTGGAACGGCAGGCGGGGCAACGGCTGAAATCAACAACTTTACTCAATTCGCTATCCATTCTGCTTTGCTGCCCATACGCATCCAATCTTGTTCCAAATAAGGATGCTGCTGCGTGTGCTTTCGCCCAATTTTGATGGGATTGACTTTCACGCACATCTGCGTCTGTATAACAGAAGATATGACCGCACACATTGCAACGCATACGATGTTCATTTTTGGATACGATTTCTCTGCGCTGTTTTTCTATCGCATCTGCCACAGCTTTTTTCTCTGCGTCCTTTTCCGCTGTTAGGTTAATGGGCTTTGCAGGAGGTGCGCTTCTCATTGCGTTTTGTGTAAATGCAAGCATTTTCTGCATCAAAGGTTTATACTGCTTGTTAAAGGCAAAGGTAAGAGTATTTCCCTCGCAGGGTGTGATTTCAAAACCTAAAAAACCAATTCTCACCTGCTTAATGCTGCCGTAGGGAAAGCGAAGACGGGAAATGCCACTTTCCCATGTAATACTATCATCTGTAAAAGTTAGGGAAACACCAGAATTATTTTTAATGCGCTCTTGCATTTTTAATCAACCAACTTTCTGCGATAATGTTTTAACCGCAATACGGATATTGCGGGGAATGTCTTTCATTTGAACATATTTTGCAACTGTTGAGCCGCTTCTGCCTATTTGTCTGCCGACCTCGGCATAGTTGCCGTATTTAGCATAAAGGCGGTGCATTTCAACAATTTCTTTGCGGACTTTGTCTTGCTTCAAACACACCTCCTGTACATTGCTACACCTTTTTCTCCGCAAAAAAAGTGCGCCAACCGAAGCGGCGCACTGAAAACGCAAACTCCGATTGTCGCCAAACAAAACCAGATAAATGGGAATGACTATTCATCGCACTCTATCTGTGGAATTTGCAGTTTTGCAAAATTCAAAAAATAAAGTACGAAAAGATACAGTATCCCCATAAAAGAAAATACCATTCCCGTTACATTTATTTGGTTTTGTTTGGCATAATTAGTATAGCACACTCCCTTACAAAATTTCAATACTTTCATAAAAAAAGAAGCATTCACAGGGCAATCCCTTATGAATGCACAATACGGTCGGAGTGACGGGACTTGAACCCATGGCTACCTCTTGCGGTGCCCGAAATCGTTTTCGGCTTGGAGCGCCGGACGATTTCGACCGCTGCGCCATCCTCGCCTCGCTACATCGTCCACCGGACGCGCTTCGGCGACGATGCCTGGTCCCTCACAGTTGGTTCGGGACTGTAAAAGGCCATGGGTACAAATCAATCAATCTGAATCAAAAAAAACAAAGACCATCGTTGACGGTCTTTATTTTTTTGGTCGGAGTGACGGGACTTGAACCCATGGCCTCTTGGTCCCGAACCAAGCGCGATACCAAACTTCGCCACACCCCGATATTCAAATGTAGCAGTATTATATACCAAAACTTTTGCAAAATCAAGAGGGAAATAGAAAAAATATAAAGAAAATAAAAAACAATCTACATTGGTGTGTTTTTGGCGAGTGAACGGGGAGGGGATGTTGCAAAACAAAAAGTCTGCAACCTGCCGTTGGATTTGGCGGGATGCAGACTTTGTTGTTGCTTTTTGTTTGTTGTTTTTTGCTTATTCGTCGTCTTCGGGCGGGATGCCTTCGGTGTACTGGCTGTTGTAAAGCAGGGCATAGAAACCGTCGGCTTCAAGTAACTGTTTGTGCGTGCCTTGTTCCACGATATGGCCTTTGCGCATGACAAGGATGTTGTCTGCGTTCTTGATTGTGGAAAGTCTGTGGGCGATAACGAAACTCGTTCTGCCTTTCATCAGATTCTTCATGGCGAGCTGAATTTTCAGTTCCGTTCTTGTGTCAACGGAGCTTGTTGCTTCGTCCAGAATCAGCACAGGCGGATTGGCGAGCACGGCACGGGCGATGGTCAGCAACTGGCGCTGGCCCTGCGAAAGGTTGGTGCCGTCCTCGGCAAGCAGGGTGTCGTAGCCGTCAGGAAGGGAATCGATGAATTCGCTGATGTTGGCAGCTTCGGCAGCGGCGCGGATTTCTTCGTCCGTGGCATCGGGTTTGCTGTAGGCAATGTTATCGCGGATGGTGCCTTTGAACAGCCATGTGTCCTGCAGAACCATGCCGAAGTTGCGGCGCAGTGCATCGCGGGACATGGTGTAAATGTCGGTGCCGTCAAGCAGAATCTGACCGCCTTGAATGTCATAGAACCGCATCAGCAGGTTGACGATGGTGGTCTTACCCGCACCCGTCGGACCGACAATGGCAATCAGGTTGCCCGGTGCGGCGGTGAGGTTGAGGTTGTCGATCAGAGGCCTGTCTTCCATATAACGGAAAGAAACATCTTTGAACTCAATGTGTCCTTTTGCGGCTTCGGTTGGCTCGTTGATTGTTACATCTTCTGCCTGTTCTTCTTCGTCAAGCAGGTCAAACACGCGCTCGGCACAGGCGAGAGAAGACTGAATGTTGTTAATAATTTTTGAAATATTGATAATGGGGGATGTGAAGTTGGAAGAATAACTCAGAAATGCTTGAATGTCACCAAGCCCCATGCTACCGGCATTTTTCATGGCATACTGCATGAATTTTGCCATGGTGGGGTATTTGGACTGCACGGCACCGCCCGTGGAGAGCAGGTGATTGGCAATGTAATAAGCACCGCCGACGATGCACAGCACCACATAATTCAGGTTTTTGACAAAGGTAAGAATGGGTGTCAGCAGACCTGATATCATGTTAGCCATAAAGGCATTGCGGCACAAGCTGTTGTTGATGTGCCTGAATTCGTCAATGGAGCGTTCTTCATGCCCGAAAATGCGAATAATGCTGTGACCTGCATACATTTCCTCTATGTGGCCGTTCATGCTGCCGAGGGTATCCCAATAACGGCGGAACCATTTTTTTGAAAGTCTGGAAATGCGGTAGGAAATAACCCCTGTGAACGGAACCAGTGCAATTGCCAGCAGAGTCATCAGCCAGTTGCCTGTGTAAAGCATCATGCCGAAGCTGCCCACGACCTGCACGATGCCGGTCACAACGGTCAGAAAACTGTTTTGCAGACTGCCTGAAAGGTTGTCGATGTCGTTCATGATGGTGCTGATGATTTCACCCTTGGTCTTTTTGTCAAAATAACGCAAAGGCAAGCGGGAGAGTTTTTCGTTGACCTGCGCTCTGACTGAGCAGACCAGCTTTTGCGAAATGCCCGCGGAAATAAACGATTGTCCGAAGGACAACAGGGCGCTGACCCCGTAAACACCTGCCATAATCAGCAGTTCTTTGAGGATCGGGTTGAAGTCAATGTTGCCGCCCGTTGCAATTTTGGTTTTGATGCTTTCGTCCAGCAGGTTGACCACGTTTGCCATGTATTCGGGGGCAATGACGTTCACCAGTGTGCTTGCCACGGCAAAGAAACAGACGAAGAACATGGGGATTGCATGCGGTTTGATGAGCGCAAAGAAACGCAGGGTCGTGCCCTTTGCGTTCTTCGGTTTTTTCATTTCTTCGCTCGTGTTTTTGCTGTAAGCGGCGTATTTGCGGTTATCGTATTGCTCGATTTCTTTTTTGACGGAGGTTTTGTAACTCATGCGCCCACCTCCTCATCGGTATTGTCTTCCAATTGGGTAGACACAATCTCTTTGTAAATTTCACAACTGCCGAGCAGTTCTTCGTGGGTGCCGATGCCGACTGCTTCGCCGTTTTCAAGCACAATGATGCGGTCTGCATTGATGGCAGTGCCTACACGCTGCGTCACGATGATGATGTTTGTGTCTTTCATGTTTTCACGCAGAGCCGCACGCAGTCTTGCATCGGTGGCAAGGTCGAGGGCTGAGAAGCTGTCGTCGAAAATGCAGATATCTGCATTTTTGACAATGGCTCTTGCAATGGAAAGGCGTTGTTTCTGACCGCCCGAATAGTTTTTGCCTGCCTGGCTGACAAAACTATCAATGCCGTCGGGCATGGAGGCAACAAAGCTCTTTGCCTGTGCAATTTCAAGGGCTTTCCAGATTTCGGCATCCGTGGCGTCTTCCTTGCCGTAACGGATGTTGTCTGCTACTGTGCCGCTGAACAGAAATGCCTGTTGCGGAATCAGGGCAATGCTTTGGTTGAGGTCTTTGCTTGCAATGTCTTTTACGTTGATACCGCCGATGAGGATTTCGCCCTCGGTCACATCATACATACGGGGAATCAGATTCACAAGCGACGATTTGCCGCAACCCGTAATGCCGATGATGGCGGTCACTTCACCGGGACGGCAGGTGAAACTGATATTATGTACGGCATCGCGGTCGGTCAGTTTTTTCTTTTTGTTTTCATCCAGTTCAAGCGGTTTTTGTTCGGTTGCCGCTTTTTTGGGGGCTTTTCTTTTTTTCTTCTTGTTGTCTTTCGGAACAGGCTTGTAACGGAACGAAACATTCCTGAATTCCACAACACCGCGCAGTTCTTTCTGCATGGGAATGGGGTTTTGGGGCTCGGGAACGTCTGTCACGCAGTCATAAACTTCATTGAGACGCTTTGCGGAAATGGATGCGCGGGGAATGCTGACAACAATGGAAACCACCGAAGCCACACCCGAGAAAATCATGGTAAAGAAACTTAAAAACATTTGCAGGTTCGGGATGGTGTTCAACAGTTCCTGCTGTTGGGTTGTCGGGTCGAGCGCATCGGCATTGCGCACGGCAATATACATCAGTGCGCACAAAAGACCGTACAATGCCATGGTCACAAAGGGCAGCATGGAGCTCATGATGCGGCTTGAGCGCAGGGCAAGACCTGTCAGTTCAAAGTTCGTGTCTGCAAAACGCTTGTCCTCGTGTTCGGTTTTGTTGAAAGCACGGATCACACGGATGCCGCCGATTTTTTCGCGCATGAGCTGGTTGAGCTGGTCCAGCTTTTTCTGCATTTTGCTGTACATGGGCATGATGACGATCAACATCACGATGGCAACCGCTGCAATGATGGGAATGAATGACATGGACGCGCTTGCAAGGTCACGGCTGAGCGTGAACGCCATCACAAGGCCGCCGACAAGCATAATCGGCACGGGCAGAATGGATTTAAGCACATTCAGAATCACATCGTGCACCTGCTTGACATCATTGGTGGTGCGGGTGATGAGGGAAGATACACCGATTTTGTCGATATCGCTCTGGCAAAGGGAGGATACTTTTGTGAACATATCATTGCGCAGTGTGCGCGAATATTCCACCGATGTACGGGTTGAAAAATAGGTGTTGGCAAGCGACAAGGCAATGCTTAACAATGTCAGCCCCAGCATGCCGGCGCCGATTTCAACGATCTTGTCCATGTTGTACACCACAATGCCCTCGCTGTAAATGCGACGGGTGTAAAAGGGAAGAAGAAGCTGCATAACGGTGTACAGGGTGGAAAACACAATGCTCAGAATCAGCGTTTTTCTGTGCGGCTTTATCAGTTTGAGTATCCGTATCATGAACCGTCCTCCTGTGGGGAATGATTGAAAAACTGAATGTCGAAAAACATATAAAAATATAATACCATACTTAAACGGCGGATTGCAAGATTGATTTCACATTATTTGTTCCCTTTATTTGTTAAGTCTTTTAAATAAAAAAATTAACAAAACAATTGACAACTTGTATAATAAGTCGTATAATCTTACCATACATACCTATGCCATAGGTATGCCACAACCAAACAGGAGGAATTTCACTTATGAAGAAATCCGCAAAAAAACTGATCGCCCTTTTGCTGACAGCGGTTATGCTGCTTGGCTGCGGTCTTGTATCCGCATCTGCCGCAGAGGCTGATTACACGCTCATTTACCCTGCCTACGGCCGTTTCGGTCCTTATATTCTTTGTTCTGTCAACGGTTATCAAAACAGCCTGGGCGACGAAGGCTTGCTTGAAATTCCTGCCGAAATCAGCGGTGTGTTTGATATTTTGCTGACACAGGTTGCCGACAACGCATTTGCATTTTATAATCCTACCGATACCAACGCTGCGAAATACAGCAAGGAACTCAAAAAACTTGTTGTGCCTGATCTTGAATCTGTTCTCGGCGAGCAGGTTGCAGGTATCGGCGGCGCTTTTGTGATCGGCGATCATTCTTTCTATAATCTTGCAGCACTTGAAACTGTTGTTATCAAAGGCGACGTAGTGCTGAAGGATTATGCTTTTGCAAACTGCGCAAATCTGAAAACCGTCATTTTCGAAGGCAAAAACATTACAATCGGTGCAAATGCCTTTGCAGGTTGCACCAATCTTGCAGATATTCAGTTTGTTTCCGATGTGGAACTGAGCACGGGTGTTAATGCTTTCAACGACACAAAATGGTTCTCCCAGTATCCTACCGATTTTATCATTGCAGGCACAACCCTTGTTGCTTATGTGGGCAAGGCTGCTTCCGCAACCGTTCCGCTGAGCATCACCAAAATCGGTAACGGCGCATTCAAAGGCAACAAAAATCTGCAGAGTGTTACCATCACACAGAACATCACCTCGATTGGTGACGAAGCATTCATGGATTGCGCTGCGCTGAAAGAAGTTGCAATTGCCGAAGATGCAGATTTTGAATATGTCGGTGTTGATGTCTTCAAAAACACCTCTTATTATGACAATTATGAAGGTGATTTCTTCTGCATTCAGGATCGCCTGATCAAATACCTTGGCAATGATATGGATGTTATGATTCCCAACACAGTCAAGGAAGTTGCAGCCGATGCCTTCATGGGTTGTTATTCCACAACCAGAGACGGCGCTGTCAGCTGGCAGGTTTCCTCCATCCGCATTCCCGCTTCTGTTGCAGTTTGCGAAGACAATTGCTTCACACTTTACACAACTCCCACAACATTTGTTCCCGTGCTTTATGTTTACGGCAATACCGCTGCTGCATCCCTTGTTGCAGAAAAAGGCTACAAACACGTGGTTCTCGGTCAGCCCGGGGATGTTGATATTGATGCAGTTGTTTCTGCAGCCGATGCAAGAAGTGCACTTCGTTTTTCGGTAGGACTGGATGATCCCACCGCACTGGAACTTTACATGGCTGATGTGGACGGCGACTTTGCAATCACCGCCAACGATGCCCGTACCATTCTGCGTGTTTCTGTCGGCCTGGATGATATTTCTGCCGAAACCTTGCTGAACAAGCCTTCCACCACCACCGAAATCCTGCAGTATTACAACAAAGTGCTTGACAAATCTGCAAGACTCCGCGCAGGATATACAAAAACCGTTACCGGCGATTATGCAAGCAATAACACTGCCGGTTGCAGCCTGGATACCAACACCTATACGCTGTATCTCAACCCGATTATGAAGAATGACCCCTCTGTTGTCAATTCTTCCCGCGCTTACGAAAGCAACACGGAAGCCGCTGTTGCAAACCTTGTAACCGGTGAACTCATCTGTGAAGATGCTGTCAAGTCTGCATCCTGCATTCTTTCCGGCGGCAAATATGTTATCACTATCAACATGAACACGGAAGAAGCCATCACGGATGACACCTTTGTTGCCGATATTTATCCCGTTGCGGGCCGTTCTCATTTTGATTCCATGCTTGCAGAAAAAACTTGGTTCAATCTCAGCTCCAACTGGCTCACTTATGACCTGTTCTACAAGAACTGCACGGTTAAAATGGTTGTGGATGTCAATACCGAACAGATCGAAAGCATCGACATGGGTGTGACCTACTATTTCGACAACATTGACGGTGTTATCAACCTGATCCACGTTGCAAACTTCGGCAGAACCACAGGCACCGGCTTTGCAACCCGTAATGACACCATTTCTTACAGCAATTTCGTCTATTAAAACCCCAAAACCCGCTTCGGCGGGTTTTTTTTTAATGAAAATTTTGAGTGCAAGAAAAGGCAAACCCTCCCGATAATGCTGACGCATATCGGGAGGGTTTAACGAATTATTGTGCCAAAATTTCACATTTTAAAGAAATACTTCCTTATGGGAAGTCGGCGTTCGTACAGTTCCTTTAATATAAATATTTATATACATTATAATATACGTTATTCGTATTCAAAGTTTAATTCCGAGTTCTTTTATTTTTTCCTGCAAGCCGATGAAATCTTCCAGTGCATCTGCTTTGCGGCGCGGATCGCGAAGCAAAGCGGCGGGGTGGAAGGTGCCCATCATCAGCGTGCCGTTTTTTTCAAAGAAAATGCCGTGCTCCTGCGTTACTTTGTAGTTGGGGGATATCAATCTGCAAGCGGCGATTCTGCCCAGACAAATAATAATAGCGGGGCGCATGATGCGCACCTGCTCGCGCAGCCAGCCGATGCATGCATCCTGTTCCGCCGGTTGCGGGTCGCGGTTTTCGGGAGGTCTGCATTTAAGGATGTTTGCAATATAAATGTTTTTGTTCCTGTCTAACCCAATGCCGTTCAGGTACATATCCAGCAATTGGCCGGCTCTGCCCACAAAGGGTTCTCCCTGCAGGTCTTCATTGGCCCCCGGTGCTTCGCCCACAAACAGAATTTTGGCCTCGGGATTGCCCACGCCGAACACGCAATTGGTTCTTGTGTCTGCCAGCGCGCAGTTTTTGCATTGCAGGCAATCTGCTTTTAACATTTCAAAATCAGTATAAATTGTAAACACCACCTGTAATTGTATAATTTGCATGAATTTGAGGGGGCTTGCGCATCAAAAAACCACAAGTTGGGTATTGCAAATCCACAAAAAATGTGCTATTATAATCCACAAGCAAAGTTATTATATCGCATGCTTCAAAATTTGTCAATCTGTACTTGTTTTTATGTATTTTTTTTGAAAAACACTTGACATTGCCATGTCGTTGCGATATAATACGCTTGTAATGTCTTCATACAAGGCATTGCTATGCTATGTTCAGGTATTTTGGGTTGCGCAATTCAGCCCTTAATATAAAGAAACTTTTAGAAAAAGGAAGGTCACAAAAATGAAAATTGCAAAGAAACTGCTTGCCGCTGTTGTTGCTGTAATGCTTGTGTGCAGCCTTACCGTTTGCGCATTCGCAGCACAGAGCGCCGAAACCGGCGATGTTGCCTTGAGTTCCGACTGGAAAGTTAGCACCAGAAGCGGAAAAGATTACATTGCTGTTAAGGTTTTGTTTGTAGAAGCTGAAGAACTTCAGTCCTGGAATCTTACGCTCAAGTATGATGCTGATATTTTCAACTTCATGAGCAATAGTGCTGGTAAGGATGCTAAAGCTGTTACTGCTTACTGCGAACAGGTTGCAAATCAGTTCACAGATGTTTCCAACCCCAATGTCGATGGCGAAATCAACGTTGGTGGTTACTTCAAAGCAACACTTTGGTCTGCTGAAAAGTTCCTTGAAAACTCCAACATGGATGGCGATTGCATCGTTGATTCGGAAAACTTCGAAGCAACTGTTTTCTATCTTGAAGTTGAAGATGCCAAAGCTTTTGAAGAGGAAGACATCACCATTACCATCGAAGGTACTATGACTTTCGGTGCAAAGGCAGCAGAAGGTGAAGAAAGCACACAGGTTTCTACCACTGTTGATGCTGAACTCTTCCGCGAAGGCACTGGTGCAGAAGAAGAATCTTCCTCCAACAATGAAGAAGAATCCTCCTCCAACAACGAAGAAGAATCCTCCTCCAACAACGAAGAAGAATCTTCCTCCAACAATGAAGAAGAATCCTCCTCCAACAACGAAGAAGAATCTTCCTCCAACAATGAAGAAGAATCCTCCTCCAACAACGAAGAAGAATCCTCCTCCAAGGAAGACGAAGATGCTTCTCGTCCCATCACTGATGATGACGATTGCCGTCCCGGCAAACCCGGTCACGACAACTGCAAGCCCAACAAGCCTTGCGTTAAGCCCGGCAAGCCCGGTCACAATCATCCCAACACCGGTGACAGCGCTGCTCTTGCAGCCGCCGCAGGCGTCGTTCTTCTTGCAGGTGCTGCATTCGTAGTATCCAAGAAAAGAAAATAATTTATAATTAAACGCAGCAAGTATTTGCAGTTTTAATTAGGGTATATGAGAGTTGTGTGGCAAGCGCAACTCTCTTTACCTTTTTATGGGTAAAAATGCGGCACCTGTTTTTGAGAAACGGGTGCTTTGGCTTTTGTTTGCTTCATTTATGGTGCGCAACGCAAGTAAAAATACACCGTAAATAAAGGGAACTGATTTTTTCAAAATTATATAATCTTTATAAAAGAAGCCGAGTTCATATCCGAACTCGGCTTCTTTCTTAACTGAATGGTATTGTTTTTGCAGAATTTTAATTCTGTTTATTCGTCCCCACCAAGCAGACCGCACCATCGGCCATACCAATACGGCAGCAAATAAATGGTGGGCAGGGTTGCTTCCATGGCATCTCTGCCATCTGCGCGGAACGGATTGTCGTCGAAATTATTAACGGGTTTTTCGTCATACGGCAGCGGGTTCACAAGTTGTATTTCTCCGCCGAATGCAAGCGAAGCATCTGTCCACTCGAGTTCCTTACGATGCGAATTTTTAATAGGACAATGCACAAACGACATCGGCAGTTCTTTCAGTGCTTGCACTGCGGCATCAAGGTCACAGCATTCACCGTCTGCAAAGTGACCGTAAATGATATTGAAGAACGGGCAACGCTCAATGCGTTCATATTTCCAATGATGCAGAAGTCCCGTCAGCAACAATGCTTTCAGATGTGAATCATCTTCGTAGCGCAGATAGGTCGCCGTTGTCAGGAAGCCGAGATGGTCATCAATGTGGTTTTCGTGTTCATCTTCCATCTTGTGTTGCATGCAGTTGATGGCATAATGCTCGTCTTTGATCAGGCGTTTGTATTCGCTCATATACTTTTCATCGCCCGTCATGTGGTAGGTAACACGCAGCATGCAAAGCAGTTCAAAGGAGTTGATGCCGCGCTCATATCGCCAGAAATCAACACGGTTGAGTTCATGCGGTGCCCAATGCGCCCAGGTGGTCGGCAGACCATCTGCATCGCAAAGGGTGTAGTCATGCGTCAGAATATGATCCATGCAAGCACATACTGTTTCGGCAATGTCCTTCTTTTCGGCTTCGTCTGCGCAAAGGTCATAGTAATAAGTCAGCCCGAAGAAATGCCCTGCGGTTTCGTCGCTGGAGGTTTCACCTTTCCATTCAAGGTCGCCTTTTTCATCCTGTGTCAGGTGCCATTCGGGATCCCCGTTGCCGTAACGGCATTCCCCGGGTCGGCGGTAAGATCTTGCGGGGAAACCGGGAATAGCGGTCACAGTGAAGAGTTTGAGCAATGCACGCATGGCATTGCGGGCAAGATTGAGTGCGTGCTCATCCTTGGTAACGGCATATTTGAAAGCCATTGCGGCAAGGAACGAGCCCGTCCACAGACCGTCATTGTCGCTGATTTCAACCGAACCGCTTTCAATGTTGCCCCATTCACTCAGCAAACGGTAGCTGAAATAATCCTCACGGGTGTGGTATTTTTCTGCAATGGATTGGAAATGCTCTGCTTTTTCGGAAAGGGTCATTTCAGTAAAGAAAATCTTGGCCACACCTTTGTCTGTACCAACCCATATTTCATCTTTGGCCGGATGTGCACCAACGGCTGTAACCATGTTGGAAGGCAACCAACGGCCCTGCGTGTAACAGCTTCTGCGCACACCGCGCTGAAGAATCAGCCCACCGTCTGTGCCGATGTAACGGTTGCCGTTTGCGGCGATTGCAAGGGCTGTGATATTGCCGTTCGGCAGATCTTTGATTTCTTTGGATGTATACCAAGCGCTTTTGCCGTCATACAGGGTCAGTCCGTCCTGCGTGCCTACAAAAAGATGTCCCCAGCGGTCGCTGGCAAGTGCGGTCACGCGGTCGGTGGGCATGGCAGACAAAGACGGCTCCACACCGCCCCAACGCGGTCTTTTGCCGTGCAACCCTAAAAGGGATTTGCCGTTGAACACAAAAACACCGCCGTCACCGAATGCGGCAATATACATCCCGTTGCCCATTTCGACTCTGCAATGGCGAACCACATTGCCGTCCTCAAAACGGAACAATTCGTCTGCCGTCAGAATCCAAACTCTTTTTTCATCCTCGGCAAAACCTCTTGCTTCACTTGCAAAGTCTTTTGTGAAAACAATTTTGCCGTCCTTGATGCGGTAGATATTGTTGCCGCAAGCACACCACAGAGTGCCTTGCGAATCTGCAAAAAGGGCATTGACCTTGCCGCAGATGCCGTCAAAAGCCGCAAATGCACTGTCATTCATAAATAAAAGTGCGTTTTCTGTTCCGACAAAAACCGTTTCGCCGTCAAATCCGCAACAAGTTACGGCAGCGGTTTTATACATACGAACATCTGCCTGTTTGAAAGTGCCGACAAAAATCTGCTTATTCTTCACTTTGCTTCCCCCTTTGGTCTTTTTTTACATTATACAATTCCTGTTTGGAATTTTCAAGTTGTTTTTCGTTCCCTTTGTTTTATTGACATTGAAACAATCGTGTAATATAATATAAATAATTGTAACAATACAGGAGGTCTTGTGTATGAAATGTTCTGATATCAACATCCGTGACCCGTTTGTGCTCCCCTACGAAGGCACTTATTATATGTTCGGCACTCCCGGTCAGTTTGCATGGTCAGGCGCAGGCGGCTTCTGGTGCTACACATCCAAAGACCTCGTGGAATGGTCGGATCCTATCAAATGCTTCTCAGCTCCTGCCGACTTCTGGGCAGACAGAAACTTCTGGGCACCCGAAGTGCATATCTACAACGGCAGATTCTATATGTTCGCGTCCTTCTATTCTGAAGACAGAAACCGTTGCACGCAGATTCTTGCCGCAGACAGACCCGAAGGACCTTATGAAATCTGGAGTGAACCCATCACCCCCGCTGACTGGATGTGTCTGGACGGCACATTTTATGTTGAAAACGGCAAGCCTTACATGGTATTCTGCCACGAGCATGTGCAGATCGGCACAGGCACCATCTGCGCGATTGAACTGAGCGAAGACCTCAGAAGATCCGTCGGCGAAGCTGTTACCCTGTTCGGTGCAGATGAAGCGCCGTGGGTTACGTATGCCAATGATGACATCGTAAACGGCAAGCCACGCATTGTTACAGACGGCCCCTTCCTTTACAACAACGGCAAGGAACTGACCATGTTTTGGGCAAGCTTCCGCAACCACAGCTATGCCGAAGGCATTGCCGTATCGGAAAGCGGATCGGTGCTCGGCCCCTGGAAACAAATTGCTGAACCGTTGTTTGACAAAGACGGCGGCCACGGCATGTTGTTCAAAACCTTTGATGGCGACATGGTCTTCTCGCTTCACTCTCCAAATGAAAACCCGAAAGAACGCCCCGTATTTTTCCGCATCACCAAGGACGAAAACGGCTGGCACAAAGGAGAACAGATTTAATGGATTTGCAGAACTTTATATGGGATTTTGACGGGATGCTGTTTGATTCCTACCCCCATATCACCGAAGCCTTTATGCAAGCATACAAGCGTATTCATCAAACCGACATTGACCGTCAGCAGTGCTACGACCTGTTTAAAAAATCCTTCCGCACAGCGTATGATTTTTATCAGCCGAGTGCGCTTTGCAAACTGCTGTTCAGGGCCATTGAAAGCAGAACAGACCTTGCTCCTGCCGTACTGCCCTACCCGGGAATTCCCGAAATCTTAAAAAAGATTCACGAAAACGGCGGAAAAAATTTCCTCAATACCCACCGCGACTCACTGGCACTGACCTACCTTGCACAGCATGATCTGTTAATTTATTTTACGGATGCAATCACAAGCGAAATCAACACCATGCCGTCCAAGCCCGCCCCTGATACCAATTTGTATTTAATCAAAAAATATAACCTTGCCCCCGAAAAAACCGTTATGATCGGTGATCGCGATGTGGATATTGATTCGGGCACAAGTGCGGGAATCAAGACCTGTCTGTTTGATGAATTCCGAAATGCCGACCACATTGCCTGCGATTACCGTGTTTATGATACACGCGACCTCGCAAAAGCACTCGGCGTTGAGTAAAATAGACAAAAGACAAATCTGTTTTTTGTCAAAATCGTTGATGTTTTTTTCAATCCATGTGGAAATTCTTTAAAAAAGGTAGTATACTATATACATCGTTCATTTTTAAAGGAGAGGGTTTTTATGACCGATGCACTGCGCGATCTGATCGCAAAAAGAAAGAAAGAAACCGATACGGTCATTCTTGCACATACCTATCAGCCGCCTGAAATCATTGAACTGGCAGACATTACGGGCGACAGCTTTGCACTTGCCAAAGCCGCTGCAAAACTGCCGAACAAACGCATCATCATGTGCGGGGTTCGCTTTATGGCAGAAAGTGTGAAAATTCTTGCCCCCGAAAAGCAAGTTATTCTGCCCGCACCCGATGCAGGTTGCGGCATGGCAAGAATGATAAAACCCGAAGAAATCACCGCATGGAAAGAGCAGCACCCCGATGCTGTTGTGTGTGCTTATATCAACACCACCGCTGCCACCAAAGCGGTCTGCGATGTCTGTGTGACCTCATCGAGTGCACTGAGAATCGTCGGCAAACTTGATGCAGAAGAAATTTTGTTCCTGCCCGACCGTAACTTAGGCGGATGGATCGCCGCACAGTGTCCTGACAAAAAAATGACCCTTTGGAACGGTTATTGCCCTGTGCACGACACACTGACCGAAGAACAGGTTTTGCAAGCAAAAAATGACCATCCCGGAGCACTTCTTGCCGTGCACCCCGAATGCCGCGAAGAAGTGGTGCGCCATGCTGACATGGCAGGTTCCACGGCAGAAATCATCGACTTTGCGATCAAGGCCGACAAACCCGTGATCATCGGCACCGAACGCGGCGTGGCAGATACCCTCACAAAGAAATACCCCGACAAAGAATTTTATTATCTGTGTCCCGAAACCCTCACTTGCCCCGATATGAAATATATAAGCCCCGAACTCCTGTTGCAGGCAATCAACGGCGAAGCAGGAGAAACAATAGAAATGGACGAAGAACTTCGTTTGAAAGCCAAAAAGAGTATTGACCGTATGTTGGAGCTTGGATAACTATGGAAATGTACGAAAACAACAAATGTTTTGATGTGCTGATCGTCGGCAGCGGTGTCGCCGGCATGTACGGCGCATTGCAGTTTGACGATTCGGTTTCGGTCTGCATTCTTTCCAAATACGGCAAGACCGTTTCCAACAGCAACCTTGCGCAAGGCGGTGTTGCCTGTGTGCTTGATTTTGAAGACGACTCGTTTGACCTGCACATCAAAGACACCTTTATTGCCGGCAGACACGAAAATGACCCCGAAGCCGTGGATACCCTTGTGCACGAAGGACCCGACGATGTGCGCAAAACCATGGAACTCGGTGTGCAATATGACCGCAATGACGACGGTGAACTGGACAAGACCCTCGAAGGCGGTCATTGCAGACGCCGCATTGTGCACTATAAAGACTGCACGGGTGCGGAACTTGTGCGCGGTCTGTTGGCACAGGTTGAACAAAGAAGCAATATTGACTACCGTGAAAACACGGTGCTTGTAAAACTGACACAAGTTCGCAGCGGTTTTCGTGCCGATCTTTTGACGGACGGAAAAATCTGCTCTGTTTTCTGCTCTTACTGCATGCTTTGCACGGGCGGTGTGGGCAGAGTCTATAAATATACAACCAATCCAAAAAGCGCCACGGGCGACGGTATCCGCATTGCCTACGAGCTCGGTGCACGCATTAAGGACCTGCATTATGTGCAGTTCCATCCCACTGCATTCAATTCCGAGGACGGCGAACAGTTCCTCATCAGTGAATCCGTGCGCGGTGAAGGAGCATATCTTCTCAACTGCAATCTGGAACGATTCATGGACCGTTATGACGAACGCCTTGAACTTGCACCCCGTGATGTGGTCTCAAAGTCCATTCTGTTGGAAGCAAGACGCACGGGCAGTAATCAGTTCTATCTTGATATCCGCCATGAGGATGCCGACTTCCTGCGTGCACGTTTTCCTGCCATTCACGAAGGTTGCATGCGCTACGGAGTGGACATCACAAAAGACCTGATTCCAATCTTCCCCTGTCAGCATTATCTGATGGGTGGTATTGAGGTGGATATCGATTCCAAAACGAACATACCCCGCCTGTATGCTTGCGGCGAATGTTCCAACACGGGTGTGCACGGTCGAAACCGCCTTGCGAGCAACTCGCTTTTAGAAGCACTTGTGTATTCACGCAGAGCCGCCGAAGACATCAAGCGCTGTATGCAGAACGGTTTTGCAAATGTTTCGGCATTGCCCGTCACACTGACAACAGATGGTGCTCCGCTTCCTGACGGTATCTTCAAAGAGATTCGTTCCATTATGCAAAGAGCTGCCTTTGTTATGCCCGATGCGGGCGCTGTGCGTTACGGTCTGAAACAGATCGACAATATCTTAAAACGCTTAAAAGGCGGCAAATATGCCACAACAACGGCATATCTGGAAGCACTGTCACTTGCAACGGTTGCCTACATCATTCTCAAGGAGTTGGACGAAGCATGATTATTCCGCAGTTTTATATTGACGATATCATCCGCAATGCAATCAAAGAAGACATTAACTACATAGATGTCTCCACTGTGTTCGTCATTCCCGAAACACAAACAGGCACGGCACGTTTTATTTCCAAAGCAGACGGTGTTGTGTGCGGGCTTGAGATTGCCATGCGCGTATTTCAGTTGCTGGATGATACATTCACATACGAAGCCTGGTTCAAAGACGGTGACGAAGTCAAAAAAGGCGATCAGATTGCCGTCTTCAGCGGCAAAACCGCATGCCTGTTGCAAGGTGAACGCACGGCACTCAATCTGTTGCAACACCTTTCGGGCATTGCAACCGCAACCAACGCTTGTGTGAAAGCCGTGGAAGGCACCAAGGCAAGCATTGCCGAAACCCGCAAGACATTGCCCGGCCTTCGTGCATTGCAGAAGTATGCAGTCACTTGCGGCGGCGGCAGAAACCACCGCTACAACCTGTCTGATGCTGCCATGCTCAAAGATAACCACATTGATGCCGGCGGCGGCATTGCCAACACCGTTGCCATTCTGCGTCAGAAACTCGGTCACACCGTTAAAATCGAAGTCGAAACCCGCAACATGGATGAAGTAGCCCAGGCTGTTCAAGCCGGTGCAGACATCATTATGCTTGACAATATGAGCTGCGAGCAGATGAAAGAAGCCTGTGCATTCATTGACGGCAGAGCCGTAACAGAGGCATCGGGCAATGTGACCCTTGAAAACATCCGCAAGGTTGCCGAAACGGGTGTTGACATTATTTCCTTGGGTGCGCTGACGCATTCTGTTAAGGCTTTTGACATTTCCATGCGGATTGACAAATAATTATAAGCCTTATTTAAGAGATAAGCTTAAAATAGAATCAAACTTATTTTTGCGTGGTGTCTTTATGAAAAAACCAATTAAAATTCTGACCGCCGCAACCTGCATCTGGGCGGTGTATATGTTATTATTGTTTATATTCCTTTCGCTGTGCGTGGAATTCCAATGGACATTCATCCATAATCTGCCGGCCGCATTGGATTGGTTTTTAAGCAATGTGCTGATTCTGCTGTATCAGGCGGGACGATTCGGTGTGCCTGTATTAACAGTTTCAATCGCTGTGCTCACAACCATCCATTGTGCAAAAGAAAAGAGCATAAAGGATGTGGACTTGCCCATGATCGGCACAACTGTTGTTTTTGCAATTACTGCATCCATCATTTCTGCCATCGATTCGGGCACCATTCAAACATTTGCAAACAGATAAGTAAAGTAAAAAACGGAGCTGTTATCAAACGGCTCCGTTAAACTGAAAGGGGCTGTAAACAGCCCCTTTTTATAATTCATTATTTTGTTATCGTTCCTCGCGGAAGTAGGAGACTCCGAGGCTTGCGGGCGGTTGGTTTTCGCGCTTTTTGCGCACACTGATAAGAACCAACACGAGAATCGTTACAAGATACGGCAGCATCTTAAAGATTTCCTGTGCGGCACGGGGCAGATTGTCGATATACATATAAACAATATACAAGCCGCCGAACAGAACCGAGCCGAGCACGCCCAGGTCAGGTTTCCACAGACAGAAGATAACGATGGCAATGGCAAGCCAGCCTCTGTCGCCGAAACCGCCGTTAGACCATGTGCCGCCGACATAGTCCATAACGTAGTAAAGTCCTCCAAGACCGGCAATGGCACCGCCAAGGCAGGTTGCGGCATATTTGTATCCCGTTACGTTGATACCTGCGGCATCCGCGGTGGCGGGGTTTTCGCCGACTGCCTTGAGATTCAGGCCGACACGGGTCTTTTTCAGAATGAGTGCGGCGATGATGGAAATAATCACGGCAAGGTAGGCAAGGAAGCCGAATGACAGGAATGTTTTGCCGAACAAACCAAGGTCTGCGGCAAAGGGAAGAGGCTTTTTGAAGAATGCCGCTGTTGCATTCAGCGAAACGGTGGTGCCTGAGCCGAGAATGGTGGAGAGCGAACCGCCGATGAAGGAACCAAGACCCATACCGAAGGTGGTCAGCACAAGGCCCGTAACATTCTGATTGGCACGAAGTGTAATGGTCAGAAAGCTGTAAATGAATGCCATGGCGGCACTTGCGAGCAGGGAGCAGAGCATAGGAACAAGAATGCACATAACCGCGTTGGTCTTGTCGCCGTAGGTTTCCCAATAATAGCCGCCGAGCACGCCCGAAATACCGCCGACATACATGATGCCGGGAATACCGAGGTTGAGGTTGCCGGATTTTTCGGTGATCATTTCACCGGTCGCACCGTACATAAGAGGAATACCCGTGATGATTGCCTGGGTAATGAAACTGGCAAATTTTGCAATATCCATTTCTTATGCCACCTCCTTGTGCTTGTGTCTGAAGTTCACCTTGTAGTTCAGGAAGAATTCCGAACCGATGATGAAGAACAAAATGATGCCCGTGATGATATCGGCAAGGCTTTCGTTCATTCGGAAAGCGGTTGCAATCTGTGCGGCACCGCGTTCAAAGAAAACAATGAGGAAGGATGTCAGCGTCATAACGGCAGGGTTGAATTTTGCAAGCCACGAAACAAGAATGGCGGTAAAGCCTCTGCCGCCTGCGGTCGAAGTGGAAACGGTGTGCCCCGAACCTGCAACAAGCAGCAAGCCTGCAAGGCCGCACAAGGCGCCTGACAGCGCCATGGTGCGCAGAATAACCTTCTTGACATTGATACCGATGTAGCGTGCAGTGTTTTCGCTTTCGCCCACGACGCTGATTTCATAACCGTGCTTGCTGTATTTGAGGTAGATATACATGATCGCCGTCAGCACAACCACAACAATGATGTTAACAAGGTATTGCTTGCCGAACAGGTAGGGGAACCAACCGGCTTTGGTTGCGGCGTTGATAACACCGACGGAGTTTGAGCCTTTGGGATTTTCCCAATAAGTGATCAGGAATGCAACGATCTGCGTTGCAACATAGTTCATCATCAGGGTGAACAGGGTTTCGTTGGTGTTGAAATAGGCTTTGAAGAACGCGGGAATCATGCCCCATACCATGCCTGCAAACAAGCTGGCAACGATCATAATCGGAATCAGCAACCACTGGTTGATGGTGTTGCCGAAATAGATCATGCAGGCAGCCGTTGCGGCGGCGCCCATCAATACCTGCCCCTCCGCACCGATGTTCCAGAATTTCATTTTATAAGCGGGGGTCACTGCAAGCGAAATGCACAACAGAATGGCTGTGTTCTGGAACAGGTTCCAGATGCGTCTCGGTGTTCCGAAGCAACCGTCAAAAAGGGAAGTGAAAACTTCAATGGGATTGAGGTCGGTAACCAGAACAATGAATAGGGAACTCAATGCAACACCCAGCAGAATGCCGAGGATTCGCACAAGCATGCCTTTCCATGACGGCATGGCATCGCGTTTAGATAATCGGATAAGCGGTTCGGCGTGCGGAGCAACATGGCTCATTGTTCTTCACCTCCTGTTTTGGTCATCAGAAGACCGATTTCTTCTTTGGTTGTGGTTCTTGCATCCACAATGCCGGTTACCTGACCGCCGCAGATGACCATAATGCGGTCGCAAAGAGCGATCAATACGTCAAGGTCTTCACCGACGAAAATAATGGATGCGCCGCCATTCTTTTGCTCGTTGAGCAGGTTGTAAATGGTGTAAGAGGAGTTGATGTCAAGACCTCTGACGGGGTAGGCAACCATCAGCACTTTGGGGGCCGAGGCGATTTCTCTGCCAACAAGCACCTTTTGCACGTTACCGCCCGAAAGACGGCGGACGGGGGTTTTTGCGTCAGGCGTTACGACTTCAAGGTCACGGATGATTTTTTCTGCAAGGGTCTTGGGTTCTTTTCTTCTTAAGAAGGCCGAATGTCCTTTGCGGTAACTTCTGAGCATGACATTATCAATAATGTCCATGTTTCCGACCAGCCCCATGCCGAGTCTGTCTTCAGGCACAAAGGAAAGACGCACACCGAGATGGCGAATCTGCATCGGGGTTTTGTTGCGCAGATTTTCCTGCTTTCCGCTTTCGGGATCGTTATAAAGGATTTCACCGCTTTCAAGCTTTTGCAAGCCTGCAATGGATTCAAGCAGTTCACGCTGACCGCTGCCGGCAATGCCGGCAATGCCGAAAATTTCACCCGATTTTGCGGTGAATGTTACATTGCTGATAATTTTTGCACCTTCGCGATTGCGGCAGTTGAGATCGCGGATGATCAGGCGGTCTTCGCAGTTTTTCGGTTCGCTGCGGTCAATGTTGAGTTCCACTTTTTTGCCGACCATCAGGGCGGTCAGTTCTTCGGGATTGGTGTCTTTGGTAAGAACGGAACCGACGGATTCACCTTTGCGAAGCACGGCAACACGGTCAGAAATTTCCATAACCTCGTTGAGCTTGTGGGTGATGATGACGATGGATTTGCCGTCTTTCTTCATCGCGCGCATAACGTCAAACAGTTTGACCGTTTCCTGCGGGGTGAGAACGGCGGTGGGTTCGTCAAGAATCAGAATGTCGGCACCTCTGTAAAGCACCTTCACGATTTCAACGGTCTGCTTTTCGGAAACGGACATGGAATAAATCTTCTTGTCCAGATCAATGATGAAACCGTATTTGTCGCAGATGGTGCGGATGCTTTCTTTTTCTTTTTTCAGGTCATATTTGCCTTTTTCTTTGATGCCCAACACAATGTTTTCAGCGGCGGAAAACACATCAATGAGCTTGAAGTGCTGATGAATCATGCCGATCTTGTAGGAAAACGCATCCTTGGGGGAGTGGATGGATGCTTCTTGCCCGTTGATGTAAATCATACCGTCGTCGGGCTGATAAATGCCCGCGATCATGTTCATGAGGGTTGTTTTGCCGCTTCCGTTTTCGCCGAGAATGGAAAGAATTTCTCCCTTTTCAACGATGAGGTTCACGTTTTTGTTTGCAACGATCTTGCCGAAATATTTGCATATTCCGCGCAACTCGATGGCAGGTACGGTTGTTTCCATTTGTTTTCCTCCCATATTTTTTATTACGGAGCTTGAAAATGCACGCCAATGAGTGTGTATTTTCAAACCTCGCAAAAAACAACTTCGGGCGGAGCAGGGTTGGTGCTCCGCCCGTGTTTACAGGTGGTATTGATTAGCCTTCAACAACAGCAGTGATGCCGTCGATGATGATGTTGAAGTAGGGAGCGCTTCTGAATTCGCTTTCTGCGAAGTAACCGTCAATGATAACTTCGGTATCGCCTTCGTAAGCAGCATCAGGCTGAACGTCAGCAAGGTAAGAGGTAAGGACTTCGCCGTTTACGGTGAAAGTAGCGGTGTCATAAACGTGAAGTTCACCGTTCTTGAAAGCTTCGATAGCAGCATCAATAGCTTCCTGTGTGCCTTCAGCAGCAACTGCAGTGTTGAGTTCGGTGAGTTCAACAGCGCCTTCGTTGAAGCCGCCGCACCAGTCTGCAGCAATTTCTTCGCCCTTGACAACACAGTCGATCATGTAGGTCATGTAGGGAGCCCAGTTGATCTTGGAAGAAATAAGAGCAGTGGTCGGACCCATGTCAGAGGTGTTTACGTTGTAAGCAACGTTGGGAACGCCGTATTCTTCACAAGCCTTGGGAGCGCCTTCGGAGTCAGCATGCTGGCTGATGAGCTTGCAACCGCTTTCGATGAGAGCGATAGCCTGGGTTCTTTCTGCGTCGATGTCAAACCAGGAGTTGGTGTACTTGACTTCCATGGTAACGGTCGGGCAAACGGATTTTGCACCAAGATAGAAAGAGGTGTAGCCGGAGATAACTTCTGCATAGGGGAATGCGCCGACATAACCCATCTTTGCTTCTTCAGCAGTGAATTCGCCGTTTTCGATCATTTCGTTGAGCTTCATACCTGCAACGATACCTGCAACAAAGCGGCCTTCGTAGATGGAAGCGAAAGCATTGTGGAAGTTGGGAATGTTTTCAACCTTTGCGCTGTCGCCGGTTGCATGGCAGAACTGAACGTCCGGGCATTCCTGAGCAGCCTGAATGAGGTAGTCTTCATGGCCGAAGGAGTCACCGAAAACGATGTTGCAGCCCTGGTCAACAAGGTCCATAGCTGCTTCGTAGCAAGCTTCGCTTTCAGCGATGTCGCTCATAACGATAACCTGATCGTCAGAGAGGCCGAGAGTAGCCTGCACTTCTTCAACAGCGTTCATGAAGTTCTTGTCGTAGGTGGAGTCCGTGGGAGCGTGCAGGAAAATGAAGCCAACCTTGATGTTGGAATAATCAAGTGCTACATCATCAGCAGCATCGCCTGCGGTTGCGTTGCCGTCGGTTGCAACATTACCGTCGGATACAACATTGCCGTCGGTGAGGGTTTCGTCGTCTGCAGTGTTGTCGCAAGCTGCGAAGCAGCCGATTACCATGCAGAGAGAGAGTACAAGTGCGAGAATCTTAAGGGTCTTTTTCACTTTGTTCATCCTCCAATGAAAATAATTTTGGACTGTTTTATTTCTTTATCAATCATTGCTTGCAAAACAGATGGAATCATCTGTCATGGAAGCAATAATTGCCAAAGACTGAACGGGAATGCCGGTTTCACGCAACAGCTTGCCGCCGTTCTGGAAACCTTTTTCAATTGCAATACCGAACCCGACAACTTCGGCACCTGCCTGTTCGCAAATGCTCTTGAGGCCCATGCAAGCCTGTCCGTCGGCAAGAAAATCGTCAATCACAAGCACCTTGTCCTGCGCATTGAGGTATTTCTTTGATACGGCAACGGTGTATGTGATACCTTTTGTAAAAGAGAAAACGTCAGCGGTGAATATATCATTTCCGACGTTTTTGTGGTGGCCTTTTTTCGCAAACACAACAGGCACCTCAAAATGTTCGGCAGCGGCGCAGGCAATTGCAATGCCGGATGCTTCCACTGTCAGAATTTTTGTGACGCCTGTATCTTTAAAGGTATTATAGAACTCCTCGCCGAGTGCTTTAATAAGTTTGTAATCAATTTGATGATTTAAAAAAGAATCCACTTTCAGAACATTGCCGGGAAGCACGGTGCCGTCTTGCAGGATGCGGTCTTCAAGCAATTTCATGCGCGGATCCTCCTTTTTTGAAAATCAACTTTATTGACGACTGCATTATAGTACAAAATGCTGCCGAAATCAATAGAAAATGCTTTTTGTAACCGTTCTTTTGTCGGTTTTCTATGTTTTTAACAAAGAATTTTACAACGCTAAAGCGGATTTATGGGTAGTTTGATAAAGAATGCAATACAAAAGTTACAAGCTTGTTACTCTTTGCCGTGATTTATATTTTTTTGCATTATTTGCAGTGAATAAAAAATAACAAAACTACATTATCATTTATGGAAATAAACCATTTGTTCATATTTTGTACAAAATTTATTGCTAATAATTGTTGATTTTACCACCAAAGGAAAGGTTGCTTTTAAGTTGGTAATTATGTAAAATATATAATGTGAAACAAAAGCGAAGCGCAAGGAATGTTTCGCGAAAAGAAAAGCAGAAAGGATATTCACTTATGAAAAAGTCCAAAAAACTTCTCAGCATTCTGTTGGCGGTCGTAATGGTATTTTCCGTTGTTGCCGTTCCTGTGAGTGCTGCCGTCCCGTCCAATGTGCAGACAGTGGAGTCATTGATTCAACCCTCGAATCTTGCCGGTCTTGTTGACTGGCTGCTGACCTCGCTGAACAACAGAAAAGAAAAGTATGCAGACGCGGTGCTTAATTTTGTGTGCACTTTTGTTGAGGATATCAAAGCGGAAGTGCCCGAAGGCACGAATGTGTTCAATGATAAAATTGCAACCTCCACCAAGGCTACATATGTCATGAACTTCCTTGATAAAATGCTTGCCGAAGAAAACCTGAACAGCGCACTCGGTGAAACTGTTCCGAAAATTGCTGATTTCTTCGGTATTACTATCAGTTTGAACTCTGTTAACGGTATTTTGGCAACACTGCAATCTTTGAATGGTGTTAAAGGGCTTGCGGGTGGCGATATTGCTGCACTGAATCTTAATGCACTTATTGTAGATGAATTTATCGGTTCTTCTGCTCAATCAAGAGAAAATACGGGCGATTTGCAGATCATCTACAATCTTTTGCAGTTCCTTGCAGATAACAAAACTATTTTGAAGAATTTCCTTAAAGGGGAACTTAATTTTGGCAATCTGAAATCTATCCTTGGCGATCTTGCCGATGAAGTGAATGGTTATGCAAGTGAAATCACCGTCATGATCAAAGATCTTGTTTACGAAAAACTCCTCGGTGCGCCCGACGGCAAGGCTTCCCACGCCGAAAGTGCTTACAAAAACTGGACAGTCGATCAGATGGCAATCGGTGCGCTTGTAAAAATGCTGACCGGTGCCGTACCGGCAGATACGGATGAAATCAATAATTTCCTGAATAAGCCTGTTTATGACCTGCTTGCATACTACGGCGACCGTCTGTATGACAGTTTCCTGGTTGACATTCTGCAGAATGACCTGATGGGTGTTATCAAGCAGTATGCAGAAGGCAATGCCCTTGCGCAGTATTTCAATATGGATGTTACCTTTACCGGCTTTGCCAATGACCTTGCCGGAAAAGTTAATTTTGCAGAAAACGGTATTTTTGCAGAAGTTAACAATCTGGTTGTTGCCCTGCTTGAAAAAGTAATTGCAAACGATGTTTTTGTTAAACTTGGCCTTGTGACGGGTGGTAATGAAAACCTCAATGCAAACCTTGAAAAGGTGATCAAGTATATTCTTCCCAGAATGGCAGCCATTCTGGATCCTGCCGAATTTGATTTCTCTATGTACACGCAGGATTATGTCGCAGAAAAGACACTCGCAGAGCTTGCCCCCGGCATCCTGAAGATTTTCTTCCCCGGTTGGTTCCACCTTGAAGCAGAACAGATCGATGTTGTTGAACAGATCGACACCATGGGCGAAGCCGCTGCACTGGCTGTTTACTATGCACTCATTTCGTTCAATGAAGTAATGTTTACAACCGAAGGTGCTTACGATTATGTTGCCGAATGGAACAGCATGATTTTTGAAGCAGACGGCAAAACACTGAAAGATCTCGGCAATTCCGAATGGGGCAACATCTGCCTTTCCATGGCTGCGGATGCCGCAATGTTCGGTTTTATTCTCAACGGCGAAAATCTTTTCTTTGGTTGGACAATGGATGATATCAAAGCCGCCAAAGCTGACAAATGGACTGCCGAAGAATTTTTGGATGAAATTGCCGACTGGGCAATCAATATGGTAAAAGGTGTTCCTGCCGTTGCAGATCATTTCACGGCAAAACGCGGCGAGATTGACGGTTATGGCCCGTTCTATAAACTCAATGTACTGCTCAATGAAATCCTTGACTGGAGCTTCCTGAACGGCGCTTCCCGCGGTTCTTTCAATCTTGATATTGAAACCCTTGTCTTTGACAGCATTCTTGCAAAGGTTTATAAGTTTGACATTGCAGGCGTTCTTGATCTGTTTGCAATCAACAGCAAAGCGGGCAATGTGCTTAATAAAAACACCGTTCCCGCACTGCTTTCCATTGTGGACAATGTGCTGAATGTGCTTTTCAGCCACACCGGCAACCAGCAGAAAGTAACCGTTCCCGCAACCTGTGCAAATATCGGTTTTTCGGTTACTGCCTGCACAAAGTGCGGTCTGTATCAGAATAATACCTATACCGAAACCGCAAAATTGCCGCATGTAACCGCATCCGAAATTCTGATTGCTGCAACCTGTGAAGGAAATGGTCTTGTCCGCTACACTTGCGAAAACTGTGACTATGTGCTTCGTGAAGTGACCGATGCACTCGGTCATAAATACGGTATGTCCACCGTTGAAATTGAGGGTACTTGGTATTTTGGTAACATCTGTGCAAACTGTGGTGCTGCAGACGGCGAACTGAAAACAGCGCCCGTGCCGGATGCTATTGCAATTGCAAAGAATCCCGACAAAGTTGAATACATTATGAACAGCGATGAAGAACTGGATCTGACAGGCTGGATCGTGAACGAAGTTTATACGGGTGACTATGGTTTCTCCAGAGAATTGGCTGCAGATAAGTATGAACTGATTGAAGTTGTTACGGAACTTGATCTGACTGTTGCCGGCGAACAGACCATCACGGTCAGATACTTTGATTGTGAAGCATCTTTCACCGTAACGGTTGTAGACAACAGCGAGCCTGAATATTTGCTCGGTGATGCCACGGGTGATGGCAAAGTGGATGCCGGTGATGCCCGTGCGGCACTGCGCCATTCCGTTGCCCTTGAACTGCTTACAGGTGTCAAAGAAAAAGCAGCCGACTACAACTGCGACAACAAAGTGGATGCAAGTGATGCCCGTGCAATCCTTCGTTTTTCTGTTGGTCTTAATCCTTTCGGTTAAAATCAATTGTTCGGGGCTGCCCGTAAGGGCAGCCTTTTTTTGTTCTTGTACTATCTTTTACTATATGGTATTATATATATAATAAAAAATATATGAGAGGTAAATATGGAGCTTACATTTTTTGAGATTCTGAAAGTCATTCTGTTGGGGCTTGTGGAAGGGGTTACGGAATGGCTTCCCGTCAGCAGTACGGGGCACATGCTGATTGTTGATGAGTTTGTAAAGCTGAATGCGGATGAGGCATTCAAGGAAATGTTTTTTGTTGTGATTCAGTTGGGGGCCATTCTTGCGGTTGTTCTGTTGTTCTGGAAAAAGATGTTTCCGTTCACCCTGCACAAGAATGCGAAGCCCGAAATCCGCAAGGATGTTTTTTCGGTGTGGTTCAAAGTGGTGGTTGCCTGTGTGCCCGGTGCGGTCGTCACGCTTTTGTTTGATGACTGGATCGAAGCACATCTGCACACCCCTCCCGTCATTGCCGCGGCATTGGTCGTGTATGGCATTGCCTTTATTGCTGTTGAAATGTGGAACAAAAAGCGCACCCCGAAAACGGAAACGCTGGATGATATCACCTACAAAACGGCATTGCTCATCGGTCTGTTTCAGGTGCTGTCCATCATTCCCGGCACCTCCCGATCGGGGGCAACCATCATCGGTGCGTTGATCATCGGTGTGTCCCGCGTGGCAGCGGCGGAATTCACTTTCTTCCTTGCCGTACCTGTCATGTTCGGACTCAGTGCTATCAAGATTTTAAAATTCGGACTTGATTTTTCGGCACCCGAACTTGTGATTCTGTTGGTCGGTATGGCGGTTGCGTTTGCCGTGTCGGTACTGGTAATCAAATTCCTGATGAGCTACATTAAAAAGCATGATTTCCGCGCATTCGGCATTTACCGCATTGTATTGGGTGTTGTGATTCTGTTGTTGCTTTGCATCAGATAAAATATAATGAAAAACCACCGCACCGCCGTATGCTTTTCATACGGCGGTGCGGTAAATCATGATTGCAATTGTTGTCGAAACATGATATAATAGTCTCCGGGCAAGGCAGACCTTGAACGGTAGGCGGTTACCTTCCGACATTCGGAGGGTCTTTTCCCTCCGGAAAGGAGGGATTTGCATGGTGACATGGGAAGAGCTTCTTTTGTTTGTTGCACTTCTTATCGCAATTGCAGATTTTGTTTTCAAAATATGTGAACATATCTTCAAAACAAAAAAGAAATAACCGCCCCTGACTTTCCACATCTGGGCGATTATTTCTTAACAGATTAGAAAGGCTAACCGTCTATCGGTCTGCCTTGTTCACTTATATTATAGCAATATTTTTGTAATCTGTCAACACCCGGCGGGGTGTTTTTTTGTGGCAGTTAATCGTAATTTGAAACCACCGCGCCGCCGTATGAAAGGCATACGGCGGCGCGGTGCGCTGTGGGATGTCAGAAAAGGTGTGTTGAGCTAAAAATGTGAACAATATTCACATTTATTCCTTATGCACCGAAGTTAAACAGAGGAGCGCTGTAGTGCAGTTCACCGCAATCGCAGTACTGTTGCACGTTAAGCAGGCGGAAGAACATGCAGATGATGTTCCAGAACAGACGAATGAGTTCATTGTCGCTGTGGCACAGGTGGTCACAGTTGGCGATTGCTTCTTCTCTTTCAATCTGAGCAGGAGTTTTTACGGAAATATCAAGATCGTGGTCAGGCATTGTGAATGTGATTTTCTTTTCGTTCACATCAACACCGTCGAGCTCGACTGTTTTGCCGTTGCCGTCTTTAATAACGAAATATGCAAATTCGGGCATTGTGTATTCGAGCACGATTATGTCACCTGTTCTGATTGTTGCGGTGTGGCCTGAATTGCCGTTTACAGTGAAAGGCATTGAGTATGTGTTGGCAACCTTAATATGTCTTACGGGAGCAACGGTAATGCTCCATAACGCATCGGACACAATAAAGTAATCATTTTCAATAGGATTGTACTTTGCTGTGATTTCATATGTGCCGCCCTCGTCGTTATAAACCTCACAGTCAAACGCAACACCGCGTTTTACTTCGGCAATTTCTTCACCGTTGCAATATACAGTAAAGGTACCCTCGGGACGGTAGTCTCCGCAATCAATAAAGAACTTATTAAGCTCGGAGCCTGTTGATCTTTTTACTGTAGGAGTAAATTCAACATCCTTGAAAACTGTTTTTATATAAGCTTCCGAGCCTGTGTAATTCGTGTTTGTGTAATTAAGAACAGTTACCTTATATACTTTTCCGTTTTCAGCTTTGGAATTTGCATCTTCAATCTTTGTAACAGACGAAGTGGGATAGTTGAGAAGTCCGCCCTTAATATAGGACAAAATATCTCTCATCATTGTTCCGGGTTCAACCTCATATACAAAGGGATCGTCAATGCTTGTGCCTTTATAATCTTCACCAAAGGAAATGGGAAGAGCATTTACTTTTACGGGAATTGTAAATTCATTAGGAAGTGCTTCTTCTGCATTTGCAGGAGTGAACACAATTGTAAGCTCTGTTGATTTTGCATTAGGAACAGCGGTTAAATTTTTAATAGTAAATGAACCTTCAATCTCTGTTTCTGTTCCCTTGACAACTGCCTTACCACCTGTAAGTTCTATATCAGCCCATGTAACATTGGGATTATATGTTAATTCGGGAACTGTAGGATATTCTGCAATTGCTGTTTCAGGAATATCACCTGCGATACGAACATAGATGTTCACTGTCAAAGGATTGTATCCACCGTTAGATGAAGGAACTGTTGCTCTAGCTGGATAATACCCACTTTCATTAACTTTTGTTCTGCTACTTTCCCAGTTCCATACTACATCCGTAATGATCTCATTCGTTATTGGATTTTTAATTGCCGCACCGGAAATAGTAGATGTTGAAAGTCGTGCACCTGCTTCAACTTCCGTAGCAACGGGAGGAGCATTTTCATCCACTAATACGGGGGTAACAGGATTTACATTATAGAGAACATCCCATGCATATTCAATTTCAAATCCTGTATAAGAATCGAAGTTTTCAGGTATAAATTTCAATGCAGCAATATTTATTCCACCGCTGGTGGGATAAATATCTGAATCAATAAATTCAAAGCGCCCAGCTACAACAGCACCGTCATACTGAACTTCACCGCCTATAAGGGTTACACCTTCGTTGATTTTCTGGCCAAACCAAATTTCACCACTTGCTGTCGGCCAAACAGTAACATTCGCTTCCGTCAACGCAATCGGCTCCGCCGCACTTGCATAAAACGGCACAACAGACACGAACATCATGAGTGCTAATAAAAGGGATATAAGTTTTCTTGTTTTCATAAAATTTCCATCCTTTCAAAATGATTCTTTTCTTGCCGTTTTCGTTGCGGCAAAACAGGGGTGTGTTAAAAAATAAATTTCAATAAACCATGCGGCATCACCCTTTTTGCGTTAAGCATATTTTTTATACCTTTTCAGCATATTTGTTTTTTTTAAACATTGCAACAGATTCCGACAAGTGCATAAAAATCGGGAATAAAAGCAGGCAAATTACATTTATAGGGATAAAAGCACGCCCGTGAGCAATTCGAAGTGATGTCGGTTATAAAACTTTGTGATTTTTGAATTTTTATGAATTGTTGTGTATAGTCAGCGGACATGGGGCATAATTTTTTTATAAAAGTGTTGATTTTTTTCTAAAAATCAGTTAAACTAACGAAGGAGGATTACTTCGTGAATTGCGAAGAAATATACAAGAGGAGAAGCAAAATGATTGTATTAGATGTGAAATTGGATAATTTTTATGCATTTAAAAATTTCCATATGAACTTTACTTACCCAAAAAAAATTGTTGATTCGTATATTAAGGAAGAATATTTGCCGGACAGAACCAACTTCCGATATAAAAAAATAAATGTTTTATTTGGTGCGAATGCTTCAGGCAAAACTACATTTGGCATGATGCTGATGAAAATATTTAATTTCATTGACAAAAAAAATTATGATTTTGTAACAGAAGTGATTTGTGACCGTAAAAATCCGGCATCGTTTGTTTTGGATTTGGCTTCACAGGATAATGTGTTTTATCGTGTGGTATGTTTCATCGAACCTTGTGAAGAGGATAAATACACGAGTGATAATATAAAAATTGAAGTATATAAAGAGTCTATTCGTGCCAGAGACAGTTATGAAACATGTGTTGCAAGGATACAAGAAGTAAAGTTTTCACCGGCAGACAACTATGTCAGTGAATTGGAGAAAATAGAAGGTTTAGCATGGATGTTTGTATATCCCAAGGATAACAAAAGAATTCTGCGCTTGCCTGATAAAGATAGAAAGTTCAGAGTTATTCTTGAAAATATATTGAAATCATTGGATCCTTCCATTACAAAGGTTCAAACATCGAAAGATGTTAAAGGGGCATATGTTATTCATTTGCAGAATAAATCAATCATTATTCAGGACGGACAAACTCTGGATACCGATTTACTTTCCAGCGGCACAAAAGCAGGCATTGAAGTTGCCAATATGATTTCTTCCCTTATGCGAAAGATGAACAGCTTTTATTATTGTGATGAAAAATTTTCGTATATCCACAGTGATATCGAAAAAGCACTGTTGTCATTGATGATTGATATTGTAGGACCCGGTGAGCAGCTTTTCTTTACTACCCACAATACAGATATATTGGATATGAATTTGCCTAAACATGCATTTAATTTTTTACGCAAAGACATTCATAACAACAACTGCCCGATTACTTGTGTTGAAGCTTCATCTTTGCTTAAACGAAGTACGGATTCATTAAGAAATGCAGTGGAAAATGATTTGTTTTCTACAGCCCCTGCTCTGGAGTTAATTTATTCTATCGGCGAATTGGTTGGCGGGGTGTGATGAATATGAATAATCTGAACATTCAGTATTTTGTTGAGGGTGATGATGAGAAAAAGCTTATAAACACTCTTAAAAATCAACTCGGCGTTATTCAAACCGGAAAAGTTCAAAAATTAAATGTTATTGAAAATAAAATCACCGATAACATTATCAGAACATTGAAAAAAGGTACAGTTGTTGTTTTGGTTTTTGATACAGATACGCAACAAACGGATCTTTTGAATTGTAACATTGCAAAGTTGAAAGCATGTAAGTTTATATCAAAAGTAATCACGATTCCACAAGTAGATAATTTGGAAGATGAACTCGTCCGAAGTTGTAATATCAGAAAGATAACAGAATTGTTGAACAGCCGTTCTAAAAAAGATTATAAAAGTGATCTGATTCGTGTTACGAACTTGGACAGCAAGTTGAAAGAGCATGAATTTGATATCAATCTGTTTTGGAGTATGCAACCCGGAGCACCCTATCAAAATATTATCAATGAATCTGAAATTATCAAGACAGTAAAAAAATAGTTTAAATTTGTCATATTAACAACAAACACAACAGTGCTTTTTTTCTACATACATTTTTAATGTATTGCGTGTATTGAAAGTGTGAAAAATGCACCGCCCGTACTGAGAAGCCTTTTCTCTCAGTACGGGCGGTGTAATTATTTGCTGTTTCGATGGAGACTTTTGCGGTGGTTGCTACTTGGTTTTTCGCGGAATTGCAATATCGGTTTCAAAAATGCCGTTGCTGCGGTCATACTTCCAATCGTACACGCCGTCGTACTTGTCAAGCACCTTTTGCACAATGCGCAGTCCCATGCCGTGAAAGGCACGGTCTTTTTTCGTCGTGCGCAATTGCAGACCGAACATATGTTCAGGGGGGGGGGGGTGCTGGTATTTCTTATTATGATACCGTCAAACAAGCTGTTTTTGGCAAAGACGGAGAGGGTGATCTTGCTGTCGGGGATCTGCTCGGCGGCTTCCACGGCATTGTCAAGCAGGTTGTTGAGGATTGCGGAAAGGTCGGGATCGCTGATCTGATGCAGGTCTGCAAACTGTACTCTTACGCTGAATGTGATGTTTTTTCTTTCGCAGATCGCCGCATATTTGCCGATGATCAGATTGAGCATCTTGTTGGTGCTGATGCCGACGTAAGATATTTTTTCAACATCACTGATCAGGCTGTCCAGATATGCGTGCATCGGGGCAACTTCGTCCATGTAACGAAGTTGTGTAAGGTGGTTTTTCATGTCGTGCGTAAAATGCATCTGTTCCTGCCGCGCCTGCTCAACGGCATCAAAATATTGGCGGTCAAGCTCTTGTTGCAGCTGCAATGTTCTGAGCTCATACAGCTCGTTGCGGTTTTTGCTAACCTTGTCGTATAGGATGAAAATAACAAGACTTGCAAACAAAAGCAGGATCTGAATGCTAAGCATCAGCAGGCTGTGCACATCGGAAATGGGATATTTGCTCACAATAAATGCAAACAGCATATTGATAAGCAGAATAATACCCGGCAGCAGAAACAGCAGCCAATAAAACTCGTCCCGGCGGCTGTTGTTGAATTTCACAAAAAACAGCCGTTTGATGAAGATCATCACAACGGTGTACAGGAGCTTGCTGAGTGTGACAACAAACACATACGCTTTTTCATCGGTATACAAAGCATAAAAATCATCAAAAAACACCTGCCCGATGCTCATGATTATGATTTCCGTTGCAACCATGACCGATAAAAATAACACCGTATGCAGAACGGCAGTGACGGGCTTTGCCTCGAAGGTGAAAAACAGCACGGCAAAATACAGCAAAAACATAGCGATAAAATTTGCGGCAGGTAAACTGAATTGATAAATGATAAGCAGAATGACCATGGCGGCGGCAGTGGGGATGACCTTTTTTCGGTTCGGCTTTTGCGATGCAAAAAGGTCATCTGCGTATGTATAAAGCAGGAGTGCTTCAAAGGAATACATGATGATGTCAAGAAGCAGCTTCGGCACGGTTATTCCCCCTCTCCGACAAATTCCAGAAATCGTCGTTTGAAAACAGGCTGCATTCTGCCCGACACGGGAATCTCTTTTTTGCCGTCCGGCAGGCGCAATGTGATTTCCGTGCGGCTGAAAGCGGAAATGTAATTCATGTTCACAATAAAGCTGTTGTGCGGTACTGCAAAGACCTCAGTTGAAAGCAGGGATTTGATCTTTTTCAGGCTGTCTTTGACTGTATAGGTGCCTTGCACCGTGTGTACAGACACATATTTCAGGTTTGCTTCGGCGAAAATAATATCACGGCTTCCAAGGCGAAGAATTTGATTGTCCTTTGTCGACAGGGTGATCTGATTGTTGCTCATTTCCGAAAGCGCTTTGTCCAACGCCGAAAAAACACGGCTCTGCTCGATCGGCTTTTTCAGAAAACGGATCACGTGAATATCCATCGCCGCATCAAGATAATCTGTGTAAGAAGTGACGACAATGATAATGCAGTTCGGATTTTTCTTTTTCAGCTGCGAGGCCGCATCAATGCCGTTGATGTCACCCAGTTCAATATCCAGAAATACGATATCAAATTTTTCTCCGCTGCCCAGAATTTCCTCACCGCAGGAATACTCTTTCAGCTCAAGGGGAATCAACTTTTTCTTGAAAAATGCCTCGATATACGGAACTATGGCATTTCTGTGGCTTAAAATATCGTCACATACGGCAATGTTCATGTGTCCTCTCCCGATTTTATATAATGTAATATTATATAGCCAAAACACGGTGTTATTCAATGCCGTGTTTCTGCGTTTGTTCCCGATTTTTCTGCATTTGTCATCATATCGAAAAAACACCGCCGCAGAAATAAACTGCAACGGTGTTGTATCTGATATTTTATTTTGCGTTGTAAGCGTTGACCTGATTTGCAATCACTGCAAATTCTTTTACCATGGTCGAGCCTGCGGTGCCGCCGAGAGAAAGGATTTCGTCAGCGATTTCTTCGCCGATGATGTGACCCATGTAAGCGAAGTAGTTGTCGGTTACAACATAACCGAGTGCATCGTTGCAAAGGCTGATGCAGTGCAGATCAATGCCGTCGATCATTTCGGGCATTGCGGGATATTCCCAAACGGAGCCGTCCCATGTTGCGTTGCCTGTGATGTCTGCACCCCAGAATACTTCGGGATACAGTTCAACGGGGAATGTTGCAAATGCGATTTCGTGACCGAATTCAACATAACCGATTTCGGTTGCAACCGCAGCACTCATCGGGCCGATGCCGGTGCGGTAGATCTGATTGTTGACCAGTCTTGCCTTGCAGGCGAGAGCAAGGATTGCATTGGTGGGAGAAATCAGAAATTCATTTGCAAGGGTGTTGAGGATGGGGGCGAGTTCGTTGTCGTAGTCGGCAGCGAGGATGAGTTTTGCAAATGCTTCGCCGAGTGCTTTGGATTCTGCACCCATTTCTTCATGCTCGGTCATGCCTTCGGTGGAGTATTCAAGATTATCTCTTGAAACCTGACCGAGTGCACCCTGTACAACGATGCTGTTAGCACCGTCACCGTTTGCAACGGGTGAGTTTTCATTGATGTATTTATCAAGCCAGTAAATATAATCGGAAGAAACGAGGCCGTTGCTTGCACTGAAGCTGGTCGGATGGCAGGTGATGTTGATGAAATAGGTTTCATTGATGCTGCTGTCATCGGGAGTAAAGAGGATGCTGACGATCTCGGGGATGTCTTCTGCCTTCACAAGGTCACGCTTGTCATGAATGTAATAGCTTGCGTCGATCTTATCGTAGCTCATTGTGCCTTCGGTCATGTTTTCAATGGAAGCAATAACCGCTTTGATGCTTCTGTCAATGAACATATTCTTGAATGCGGTTGCACTTTCCATGCCCACCAATTCATTGATGTGAAGCAGGTTTGCGAAGGAGTTGGCAAGAATCTTGTAGATGGAGCCTGTTGCAACACCCTGTGTGTCGAGTGCGGAGTGGCTGTGGGTTGCGGTGATGTTGATGTTTGCAACATCAATGCCGTTTTCTTCTGCCCATGCAAGAACACCCTTGCGGATGGAAATGGTGTCGGCATTGGTGACACCGAGGGTGTCCACTGCTGCATAAACAACGATACCGTTGCCGGAGTTATCGTCCATGGCAACGCTACGGATACGCATGTCGTCATAAACACCCTGTGCAATGCGTTCGGTCAGATCACGACCGAGGTAGTATTTCTGCTCGGTCAGATCGTCGGGAACAAGGCTTGCACTTGCATACCCCAGGGACCATTTGTTGTTTTCGCCGGCTTGGGTCTGGTAATTGTCTCTGCCGTCCATGAAACCGTCGGCGGTGTAATCCTTTGCCCATTTCCAGTCGGCGGGATCGGGATAGATTGCCATGATGCCGCTGACAAGGGCATAAATAATCTTGTTGAGCAGTTCATAGAAGATTCGGTTTGCGGTTGAGGTGGTTTCCGTTACAACAACATTTGATGTGTCACGGGTGGGGACTTTGACTTCCTGTGTTGCACCGACGCCGAATGCAAGTGTGAACACCATGCTCAGTGCCAATACAAGAGAAAGTACTTTTTTGGTTGTCTTTTTCATTGGTTTTTCCTCCTGTTTATTGTATATTTTTTTAATTTTTCAGGCTGTGGATGGGAGCGGGAATTCTTCCTCCGCGGTGAATGAACTTTGCAGGGGATGCGGTTCGCAACGGAATGATCGGTGCATAGCCGAGAAGGCCGCCGAAGTTGACCGTTTCCCCGATATTCTTGCCGATGACGGGAATCACACGCACGGCTGTGGTTTTGGTATTTGCAACACCGATGGAGATTTCATCCGCAATAATGGCGGAAATCACTTCTTCCGTGGTGTCACCGGGAATGGCGATCATGTCAAGGCCAACCGAGCAGACCGCTGTCATGGCTTCTAACTTTTCAATCGAAAGATTGCCGCTTGCAACTGCCGCGATCATGCCTTCGTCTTCAGAAACGGGAATGAACGCACCCGAAAGACCGCCGACATGGGACGATGCCATAACACCGCCTTTTTTAACAGCGTCATTGAGCATGGCAAGTGCCGCTGTTGTGCCGTGGCAACCGCAAACTTCAAGCCCCATGTTTTCAAGAATGCGAGCAACCGAGTCACCGATGGCAGGGGTGGGAGCAAGAGAAAGGTCAACAATGCCGAACGGAACACCGAGTCTGCTTGCCGCTTCGCCGGCAACCAACTGCCCCACGCGGGTGATTTTGAATGCGGTTTTTTTGATAATATCCGCAAGGGTTGAAAGGTCACAGTCGCCTGCTCTTTCAATCGCGGAACTGACAACCCCGGGACCGGAAACACCGACGTTGATCACCGTTTCGGGTTCGCCGATGCCGTGGAAGGCACCCGCCATGAACGGATTGTCCTGCGGCACATTTGCAAACACAACCAGCTTTGCACAGCCGATGGAATCGCGGTCCGCCGTCAGTTCAGCCGTTTTGCGGATGGTGCTGCCCATGAGCTTCACGGCATCCATGTTGATGCCCGCTTTTGTTGTGGCAACATTGACGGATGAACAGACCTTGTTTGTATCACGCAGTGCATAGGGAATCACGCTGATGAGATTCTGCACACCGACCGTAAAGCCTTTATGTACGAGTGCGGAAAATCCGCCGATGAAGTTGATGCCGAGTGTATCCGCCGCATGGTCAAGCGTTTTTGCGATTTTAATGTAAGCATCGGGGGAGATGTTGCCGCCGATCAAAGAAATCGGGGTGACAGAAACACGCTTGTTGACAATGGGAATACCGTATTGTTTTTCAATATCCATACCCGTCTGCACAAGGTGTTCGGCACTTTTTGTGATTTTATCATAGATCTTGTCGCAAAGGCGGTTTTCGTCTTCACTCACACAGTCAAACAGGGATATGCCCATGGTGATGGTGCGGATATCCAGGTTTTCCTGACGGATCATGCTGATGGTTTCAAGAATATCTGCGGTATTAAGCATAGTTCTTCCTCCGCATCAGATATGGTGCATGGTGTTGAAAATATCTTCATGCATAGCAGTGACAACGAGACCTCTTTCATCGCCGTATGCGGCAAGAATATCAACAAAATCCGAAAACGGGATGGTCAGTGCATCAATATCGGCAAGCATGATCATCGCAAAGTATTCACTCAAAACACTCTGTGTGATGTCAAGAATATTTGCACCTTTGTCAGCACACAGCGTGCTGACACCTGCAATGATGCCTACATTGTCTTTGCCTGTAACGGTAATAACAGCTTTCATATATAAAACTCCAATATATTATTTTACATCATAACATTTTACACCATTTTCAGGCAATAATCAATAAGAATCAAGAAAAATTTAAGGTTCGTTGACTTTTTTTTCTTTTCATTGTAATATAAGGAAAACGGGAGGTGCATTATGCAACATTTTGAGTGTCGCGGAAAACACTATTATAATGATAAAATATATATAATGGGAATTCTCAATGTCACCCCCGATTCTTTTTCGGACGGCGGCAGATTTTTTGCTGTTGAAGATGCTGTGTGTCAGGCTTTGAAAATGCAGGAGGAAGGGGCGAATTTTATTGATATCGGTGCTGTTTCCACCCGACCGGGTGCAACGTTTGTGTCAGAGCAGGAAGAAATTGACAGATTGCTCCCCGTGTTACGAGCCTTGCAGGGGAAATTGAAAATCCCGATTTCGGTTGATACCTTCCGCCCGACTGTGGCAGAACTTGCTTTGCTGAACGGGGCGGATATCATCAACCATGTCGGTGATTTTTCGGAAGATATGGCAAAAGTCATCAGCAAATACCGTGCGGGCTGGATTGCCGTGCATACGGTCGGTGCATCTGCAAACGAAGTTGAATATCCCGATGGGGTTGTGCCGGCCGTGCAGATATTTATAGATGATTATTATATTAAAGCAACTTCATTGGGTGTCTTGCCGCAACAACTGATGTTTGATCCCGGATTCGGTTTTTCCAAAAATACCGCACAGAACAAAGAGCTGCTTGATAATCTCGAAAAATTTGACACGCACGGTTCGTTTCTGATGACGGCGTTATCCCGCAAACGGTTTGTCGGGGAACTTACAAATGTAAAAGAACCTGCTGAACGGTTGCAAGGTACATTGTTGTTTGACCGTATCGCAAGCGAAAAGGGAAGTTGCATTGTGCGTGTGCATGATGTCAAGGAGCACAAAGAAATGTTTGAAAGGATTTGACTTATTTATGGATAAAATAATAATAAATAATCTTCATATATTTGCATACCACGGTGTCAATCCCGAAGAAAAAGAAGACGGACAGAATTTTTATTTGGATATTGTCTGTACTGCAGTCCTTGGTACAGCCGGGCAGACGGATGACCTGAACGATACTGTCAATTATGCAAAAATTGTCAAAGCAGTCACGAAAGTATTTACAGAAAATAAATATGACCTCATTGAACGTGCCGCACAGGTCGTGGCGGATTGTGTGCTTGAGCAATTTGAAAAAGTGCAAACCGTAAAAGTAACTTTGCGCAAACCCGAAGCACCCGTCAAAGCGGATTTCGGTTTTGTTGCAGTGGAAATTGAAAGGAGCAGAGCATAATGGCAATTGCATATTTAGGTCTTGGTGCAAATTTAGGTGATGCCGCACAGCAACTTGCAAAAGCTGTGGATGCACTCAATCATGTGCCGATGCTGTCGGTGGATGCTATTTCTCCGTATTATGTGACAGCCCCTGTCGGCTATCTCGATCAACCTGATTTTATCAACCAGTGTGTCAGGGTATCCTGCGATCTGAGCCCCGAAGCATTGCTTGGTGTTTGTCTCGGAATTGAATCTGCACTCGGCAGAGAACGCACATTCCGCAATGCACCCCGTATAATTGATATAGATGTTCTGCTTTTTGAAGGACAGGAAAGGGATCGTGAAGAACTCACCTTGCCGCATCTGCGTTTGTTTGAACGTGCATTTGCACTGGTGCCGCTGCAAGATATATTGCTTGCTGACAGCATGTATGCACAAGCGATTGTGGGTGCTCTTGAAGCAGTCGATAAAAGCGGTGTCAGGCGGCTGTAAAAGAATGGAACTGATACCCCCGGCACCGTTTTAAGAAACGACAAAAAGAATTAAAAAAACTTCAAAAAAGGTATTGACAAAGGTCGAAAAATAGTGTATAACTAACGAGCATTGAGGAACACACCGAAGAGCGAAAAAACCGAAGACCGAGCAGGAAACCGCAGGGTGCGGAGAAACGCCGAACGGAGAGAGGTTAAGAAAGAACTTAAAAAACTTTTTGAAAAAAGTTTAAAAAAGTACTTGACAAACGCTTTGAGATGTGCTAATATAGTCAGGCACTCGCGAGAGGGCACTCAAGAGAGAGTCGGCAAGCGAGACACGGACCTTGAAAATTAAA
>JAFQCH010000036.1 GCA_017416485.1 Clostridia bacterium
GGAGCTCTGCAAGAGTGGAGGCCACAAGCTCGTCCATTACCGTGTCGGCGTTTTCACCGTCGGCAACACGGCGCAGGTAATCCCCGTGTGCGGCACTCAAAACCGATTTTACATTCTTTTCAAAAGAGGACTGTGTATCCGAAGCACCTTCAAACACAGGAACCTCGCAATAGGTATATTCATCAGCCATACCGTTTACTGCATTATACAGCAGGCGGTATTTTTCATTTTCAAAGGTATCCGTGTTGGCAAAAAGAGAATCAAAGGCATCGTTTGTTACAGGCAGATAACCGGCTTTCGTTACAAAGCCAAGGCTGTTTTCTTTTTCGGTCAGCCACTTGGCAAAGATAGCCGCCGCTTCGTTCTTTCTGTCGTCCTCGTTCTTTAAGGCAAACAGACCGCCGCCACGGTGAACAACGGTAGCATCACCGTTTGCAAAGTGGGGATATGCAAGGATAGAGGTCTCAATATCCTCGGTGGTATTATCCGCATAGGTCACATAGTCACACAGATAAAGGATACCGGCAGTTGAACCGATATTGCTGATAACCTCACCCGTTTTCCAACGGTCAGAAGCATAGCCGTCCCCAAGACACAAACCGCCATGGATACCGGCGTGAGCCATAGGCTCCCATACCTTGCCGAAGGCTTCGCTTTCAAGGTTCAGCTTGCCATCCACAACAAAGTCCTCGCCAAAGGCAGCCATACCGGTCAGCGAGTAATGATAGAAGTCGTTGATCTGGAACATATCCTGCCCATCCGACCAATCATAGTATTTTTCGCAAGCCGTAAACAAGCCTTCAAAGGTAGAAAGACTTTCCGTGCTGACATTTGCCGCTGAGCCGAATTTGTCAAACAGCGTTTGATTGACAAACAGAAGCTCCGTAGATTTCGCCACAGGCAGCATCAGTAATTTATCATCAAAATAGCCTTCTTCGATGAACTCATCCACAAAGGTGTCAAGCTCCTGCTCGGTAAAATAGTCATTCCAATTCAGCAGCCTATCGTACCCGATAATTTCCGCAACTCTCGGATATGCCGTAAACAGGTCAGGCAACGCAGGAACGCCCGGTGTGTTCTTTGCGGCAGCGGTAAGTGCTTCGTCGATAGCCGAAGAACTGCTGACCGATACAACATTGATAACGACACCTTTTTCCTTACCAACGGTACGGTTAAATTCGTTGATGCTGTCGTTCAGTGGGGACTCGGTTTGACTTCCGTACACGTGCCACATTGTCAGTGTTACGGGATCGTCGGGATCGAGTTTTGTTTTTTGTGAGCACCCTGTCAAGCTCAATAGCAGAAGCAACCCTGCCAAAATGAGAGATAATGCCTTTTTCATAATTTTCCTCCTCGGTGGGGTCGCCACCACGGCCTACCTATCAATTTTCCTATCAATTTTGCCTCCAAACGCAGAAAAAACAAACTTTTTTCATTTCATCCTATCAATTCGGGGGTTTTTGACGGGGACAAAAGATTGTAAATCCGTATAATGTAAATTGCAAGAGTGCATTAAGGAGGGTATAGTCTTGCCTTTTTCCGAAAAGTTAAAGGGGTACCCCTTTAGTTAGGAATAACATTCCTAACTAAAGAACTCTGTGGGCGTGCCAACGAAACACAGAGTCCGCCCCGAACTTATTTTTAATATTATAACACATAGTATTGAATTTTTCAATAGTGAACTGCAATTCTTCAAAAAGATGTTACAGTTCACTCGTTGGCATTTCGGAAGGAGGATAGTATATTTGATGGGTGAAAAAAGAACAGCCACCTACAAGATCATCACAGATGCAGGCGGGAACCGTTACAATTTTTACTGTGATTTGTCGGGTGCTTTGGTGTGTACTACAAAACCCTACAAAGCAGATACTCCCGAAGAAGAATTATGGCTCGCTTGGGAAAAGGAAGGCAAAAAGCATTTTAATCCCTGTCACAAATGCGGCAGGTTGGTTATAGATGCAATGTTCAATCCCGAAGTAGCGGAATGTGTTGAGTGTGCTCCTTTTGAAGCAGAGTCAAAATTCTGTAAAAATTGCGGTACTAAAATCGAAGAACCCACAAGAAAATGTCCTGCCTGCGGAAAGCTTTTGCACTATGAAGGGAGGACGAAGTGAATGACACAAAAGACTCGTTTCAAAAATATGGAGGACTTTGGTTATGGGCCTAACGTAATGAGGAAAACCAAAGTATGCTCCAAATGCGGTCAAGTTATCAAGGCAACCGCTTCGTACTGTCCGGAGTGCGGAGAGCAGCTGCCGAAGGAAACGCTCTTTGACCGCTACAAACGGCAGCATGCTTGCTGTCCCGACTGCGATACGGTGTTAGCATCCGACTCGCAGTATTGCCCCAACTGCGGAAAGCAGATCTTACGAAAAGCAGCGGGCTATCAAGAAAAAACTCCCCAAGGAGGAGAAATCAATGAAGCATAATCTTTCAAAACGAATTCTGAGTA
>JAFQCH010000037.1 GCA_017416485.1 Clostridia bacterium
GAAAAAGACAGCGGTCTCCGCAAGCTTGCAACAATCAACTTCCCTGACGGCATCCCCGAGGATTATCTTGAAAACCTCAACAGCTATAAGTGCGAGGACTTCATCGTCGAGTATCGTGAAGAATGCATCGTGGAGGTTGAGTGATGGCAGAAATCACCCTTACTGAAATCGAACACCGTCTTAATGCCGCCGAAGAAAACATAAAAGAACTGTTTGGCAAGTTCAACGGAATTGATAAAAATCTTGTTGCAACAACAACCACGCTAAACAATCTCTTAACTCTCGTAGGAGAACTGAAAGCGGCAATCGAAACACTCAAAGCAAGACCTTCCGCATGGTGGGACAAACTCATTTTTGCTCTCATCGGTGCAGCTGCAAGCGGAATCATTTCTTATTTCGTAAAGTGAAAGGATGATTAAAATGACAAAAGAAAAGGTTATTGATATTCTTGAAAGAGCCGGTAAAACCTTCTTGCAGGCGTTCCTGTCAGCAATATCGGTTGATGTTCTACTCGGTGTAACAGATTTTGCTGCATTAAAGAAAGTCGGTATTTCAATGCTCATCGCAGCACTTGCAGCAGGCATTTCCGCTGTATGGAATATGGCTCTTGATGCAATCAACAGGCGTTTTGCTTCAAAAGAAGCAAAAGCTAACGGAGGTTAAAAATGGCTGAAATCATCAACGCAAAAATCCCACTTCTCAAAAAGGGTTATCACCGTATGACCTTGCCTTTTGGTAATCAAAAGCTTGGCGATGAAGATTATCTTCACAAAGGAATTGACCTCACGGGAAAAACCGATGTAAGCGGCGGTTATGACAATATTCTTGCTTTTGCTGACGGTGAGGTTATTACTGCAGGCTATCTGAGTGACACGGGATATTGGGTGCGTATCCGTCATACGGGCGGCATCATCACCCGATATATGCACATGAAGAAAGGCAGTATCAAAGTCAAGGTCGGAGACAATGTCAAAAAAGGACAGGTTATCGGTTCAATGGGTTCGACAGGTAACTCAACCGCAAGACACCTTCATTTTGACATTTCTTATCCCGGTAATGTAGTTCTGAAACACGGCGGTTTTTATGTTTCGTCACAGAATGTCACATACGTTGACCCCGTTCCGTATGTAACGGGCGAAAAATCAATTGCAACTTCAACCGCAACATCAAAGTATACAACGGGCAAATATAAGGTTGTCAGAGCTGTTAATGTCAGAAAAGGTGCAGGCACAGAACATCCGAGGGTTATGTATAAGGATTTCACTGCAAACGCCAAAGAGCAGATTAAAAAGCTCGGTGGCAAACCCGAAGATAACGACTTCCCTGCAGGCATGATTCTTGACATTTCAAAAGTAGACGGCAACTTCGGTAGATGCCCTTCGGGTTGGATTTCACTTAATCTGTGTAAAAAGACGGACAATTAAGTTCGTTAAAAACAACAAATTTAACGAACATGATACTTTAAAACACATTAAAATTCTTTAAAGTAGGTGATTTTACGGAAGTTGTTATAATGTTTTTCACGCATCTTCTTAAATCAGCGGAATATTTCATCATCGAGGGCATACCAACCATTCCCTTTGAACATTGGGCGGAAATCCCCGGTGCACTTGCCTTCAACCTTCTCAAACTTATTGAAATCTACCTTTCGATGTTTTGATAAATAA
>JAFQCH010000015.1 GCA_017416485.1 Clostridia bacterium
TTTAATTTTCAAGGTCCGTGTCTCGCTTGCCGACTCTCTCTTGAGTGCCCTCTCGCGAGTGCCTGACTATATTAGCACATCTCAAAGCGTTTGTCAAGTACTTTTTTAAACTTTTTTCAAAAAGTTTTTTAAGTTCTTTCTCAACCTCTCTCCGTTCGGCGTCTCTCCGCACCCTGCGGTTTCCTACTCGGCCTTCGGTTTTTTCGCTCTTCGGTGTGTTCCTCAGTGCTCGTTAGTTATACACCTTTTTAAGCCATTTGTCAAGCCTTTTTTTAAACTTTTTTCATCTTTTTTTGAAGTTTTTTTGCGCGCCACAAGATATTGTGTTTTTAGCACCATTTTACCACAAAAGGAAAGATTTGCTGTGCATGTTTCACAGAAGGTATGGGAACAATTTGGACAGAATAAATAAAAAAGGGTGTTAAACAGACATGAAACTGAAATTGACTCGATACGGAAAAATCATTGCTTTTTTGACGGCCGCAGTGCTGCTGTGCGGAAGCTGTGTTTTTGCGAAAAGCGACTACTTTTTACTCTATAATGAAAAAAATAATACGCAGGTTTTATCCAAATACGGCTCACGCGGGGAGGAAGTACGAAAGATTCAGAACAAATTGAAAGAGCTCGGCTATTACACCGGTTCCGTGGACGGAATCTTCGGCACCAAGACGCAAAGTGCGGTGAAAGCATTCCAGCGCAACTGCGGATTAACAGTGGACGGCATAGCAGGCCCCAAAACATTATTATATTTAGGACTGGGCGGATCTTCGTCATCGTCAGGCTCCTACAGTTCCAATGATGTTTACCTGCTTGCAAAGCTGATTGCGGCAGAAGCCAGAGGTGAAAGCTACACGGGGCAGGTTGCCGTGGGGGCCGTGGTGCTCAACCGCGTGGAACACGGTTCATTCCCCGACTCCATTTCAGGCGTGGTCTATCAGGCAGGTGCATTCAGCGCGGTCAAGGACAGCAACTGGAGCGTTTCACCGAATGCAACGGCACAAAAAGCAGCTCGCGACGCCATCAACGGCTGGGATCCCTCCGGCGGGGCTATATACTATTACAATCCCAAAACAGCAAAAAGCCAATGGATTCGCTCCCGACCCATTATTGCCGTAATCGGGAATCATGTTTTCTGTTCGTAAAGAAAAAAGGATTGCCAAACAAATTTTTGTCCGGCAATCCTTTTTTATTATATGATTGTAATCATTATACATTCAGAAATCCCATTCGTCTGCCGATTTTGCGGTGGGCCAGAAGACGGCAGGTTCTTCTGCGGGGATTTCTTCTTTTTCTTCTTCCGGCTCGGGGATGCGTGCAAAGCGCACGGCGCGGTCAAAGAAAGCGCGGAAATCTTCCATTTTTTCAAACACGGTGCGGCAGTATGCCACCACACTGTCCATGTCGGTAAGATCTTCGTCCTTGATGGGACACGAAAGCATCCACTGTTTATATTTAATGTATTCAATCATGGGGTCATTTGCATCGAAACCCTTCGGTGTGCGGCTGACATGGTCGCCACAAAACCAGGAACGAACTTCTTCGTCTGCCATGATGCGTGCAAACTCATCGGCATGTTCGGAAATATAACGGCGGACACGGTCGGTCACCTTGCGGTTGTCGGTAAACCACACCCCCACGCAGATTTCAGAACGGTTCTGCGGAGCGATTTGCACATAATAACTCATGGCAGTTTTTTCGCGACCTTCGTCACCGACGGCACAGGCGAACCATGTTTTGTAAGGCGGCTTGCCTGCAGCATAGCGCACATCGCGGGCAGTGCGGTAAATAAATCGCTTGGTCGGAAACGCACGGATGCGGTCTGCCATAAAGGGACAGACTTCGCAAACCTGCTGCGCAATGGCGGCGGTGAAGGTTTCAAAATCCTTGCGCACAGATTCATACCGCGCGTGGGTTTCATGAAACCACGTACGGTTGTTGTGCATTTCAAGATCGGAAAGATATGATAACATGGGGGTAAAGAACATAGTTTTTATTTATCTGTCGCTCGGACGGCGGGTTTTGATGGTGATGACCACTGCGGCGGCGACCATTGCAACCATGACAACAATGAGAACGATACCGATGGCGGATCCGTCGGACGAAAACTGTGTTGCAATTTCGGGCTGCTGTGCGGCTCCCATTTCGTCGGCCTCGCCTGCGGTGTTGCCGAGGGTGATGGAAATGGAGAAGGTTTCAGGTGCGGCGGTGGTATCATTGTAAACCGGCGCGGTGGTGGAAGCATCACCTGCGGGTTCGGCAGTGGTTGCATTTTCTGCGGCAGAATTAGTGGTACCGGCGGCAACGGTGGTATCAACAACCGTTAAGCCCGAATCCGTTGTGATGGGGGCTTTGGTTGTGGTGGTTGCGGCCTTGGTGGTTGTGGTGGTGTTGGACGAATTTGCTTTGGTAGTAGTATTGGAAGAAGACGGCTTGGTTGTGGTGGCAGGTGCCTGGGTCGTGGCCTGTGTAGGACGGCCTGCGCTGTTTGCGTTGTTGGCGGCTTCTTCGCGGGATGCAAGAACGCTGGCAGCAATGGAAGCATCAATATCAATATTACCGCTGTTGTTATTGTTATTATTGGGTTTGGTGGTGTTATTATTACCACTATTATTGTTATTATTGGGCTTGGTGGTGGTTGCCTGCGCCGCATTGAACGCATCAATCACAGCCTGCCGGCTTGCATACGGATTAACACCGTTAATGCTTGCAGCGGTGGGCAAGGAATGCGCACCGATGATGGCGGGATCAATCAGGTCTGCCATGGCAACGGCACCAAGCGCTGTCAGGTGCGCACCGTCGGTGGTGAGCGCAGGCAGCAACGCATTGCTGTCAACAGGGTTGTCCATGGGGGACATTTCAAAATAACCGTCGATAAGGGTGGTGGAACGAACCCAATCGTCCAACTGATCGCACATGACCTGTGCATCGGCAGTCCAGCTCAGGTCACCTGTTTGGCCAAGGAATTCGCGCTCGTAGCCTTTCCATGCGGTTTTGGTGAAGAAATAGACCTTCATACCTTTTTGGCGGGCAGCGGCAATGATCTGCTTGTAGCCGTTAATGATATCATCCACCGAAGAATAAGGGGCTTCGCCCTTCATGCTTTCAGTCATGGGATGCAGAATGTCGTTCAGGCCGATTTTAACAAGCAACACTTTGGCACCCGTGATGTCAAGCGCATCGCGTTCAAAACGATCCACAACAGCCTTGCCGTAGAGGTTTCCGATGAGGCCTGTTCCGTCGTGCAGAAGACGGTTTGCAACAATGGAATTATTGACAAAGCCGACATGGGAATAACCCGCGGTGTAGGCTCTTTGTGCAAAATAATGATATGCTTCGTTGGTGAGGGTGGAGTCGCCGAGGAAGACAACCGAGTAAGCATCGGCATAGGTGGAACGCACGTCCAGACGAGTAAGGAACGGAATGGTGTGGTAGGTAATGGCACCCGAAGAAATTTTGATTTCGCTGTTTGCGTTGGTATTTTTGTTGTTGATGGCACTTTCAAGTGCTGCCATATTCAGAAAGCTTCTGCCGCCGTAGAGGCCACCGGTTTTGATGTAAGTTGTTGCGGGAAAAAACACACTGACAGTAACATAGTCAAGGGAAGATGTGGGGAAATAGATGCTGTCGGTCCAGAGGGTTTCGCCGGGTTTGATTTCTGCCGAAGTTTGCCCGTCATTGAAGGTTACGGGGGTTGCGGTTTCGGTCAGGATTGCAGCGGTGGTGGATGTGTCTGTTTTTGCAATGGAAACCGCGCCGATCTTGAGTGTAGATGTGCCATATTCATTGGAGAAGCACAGCTTGGTGTAAAGACCGCCTGCGGAAATCTGCAACTGTGTGCGCACGACCGAACGGGCAGGAATAAGGTCATTGAATTTGAGGTTTGAGGTCAGGTTAATGGAGCCGTCCACGGCTGCGGTTGACCAGGAAGAAATCCATGAACCTGCGCTGGCGGCTTCGGCCTCGGGCGCAAAAGCAAACAAGCCTGCCGCACCCGACACAAGAATCACTGCCGCGGCAAGGAACATGGCAACAAAGACTTTTATTTTTTTCATCGGTAAATCCCCCACACAAAAACTTTTATCTGATAAAAATAAACGCGCATAGGTATACAGATACAATATAGCACTTAATTTATTTTTCGTCAAGAAGATTTTTGAACAGAGGTGGAATTTATCGCAAAAAGCAGGGACTGCACGCACAGTCCCTGCTTTGCTCACGGCAGAATTTTATTCGTTGTGATGTATTTGACCCCAAACAGACGCAGCCAGTCCACAACCGGCGGGAAGTCCACCGTCCAGGATGCAAGGGTGATGCCCTTTTGGCGGGCAGTTTTTAACATTTTGTAATTATCTGCAAAACCGAAATTGAAGGCAAGCCCCATGTTGTTTTCTTCGGCGAAGGCAATGTCTTCTTCGGTGATATGATTGATGAGATACCACAGCTCAATCTCTTTATCGAGCTCGCGTACCTTGGCAATACGGTCTTCGTTGAAGTCAATAACAAGCGCGTTTTCATACGCAGGAGAAGCCTTGAGCACATTGAGCATGCTCTGCATATCTTCGGGAGTGCCGCCCTTGACCTCAACCATGGCACGCATGCCGTATTCTTCGCAGATGGTAAGCGCATTTTCAAAGGTGGTAAAATGCAGGTCGGGATAATTTTCAACACCATTGCCGTTGTCGATGGTCAGCTGCACGATTTCATCGTAGGTAAACGAGCACACTTCCCCTTCCCCGTCGGTCATTTTGTCCACAGTGTCGTCATGATTCACAATCCACACGCCGTCCTTGGTGGGCATGATGTCAAATTCCGCGGCATAGAAACCTGCCTTGCCAGCTTCTTCAATGGCGGGTGCTGTGTTTTCGGGTGCAACGGCAGAAAGGCCGCGATGGGCGGTGAAATAAATTTCGGTGTTAAAAAGACCTGCAAGACTGCACTCTGCTGAAACGGTCTGAAAACCGATGCCGAAATAAAATGCACAAAGGCCAAGGAAAACAACCACGCAGACAAGCGCGGTGAGCGTTTTACGGATTCTTTTTTTCATAACCAAACCTCCGATGGTTTTTAATTTTACTATAGCAGAACAGACAAAATTTGTCAATTTGCAATAACAGAAGCGGGCAGACAAAGAAAAAACCTCGTCCGGCAATTGACGAGGCTCTTTCTGAATATATGGGATTTGAAGTAGGAAGATTTCGTGTTGATGACTACATTATATACCGCTTTGTCAGCAAAAAATAGGCTGTTTTGATTACAAAATCTTTACAGTTTTGTAATCTTTATTTTCTGTTTTATCATCATTCCCGGGCGGTTGATTTTTTCGCAAAGAAGTGCTACAATAAAATTGTTATTTATTCAACAGGAGGCTTACAAAATGATTAAAAAAAGCAGAAAGATTTTTTCTTTTGTGTTGGTTTTCTGCCTGTTATGCGGCAGTATGAGCATGGTTGCAGGTGCTATCGGCATCACCAATTTTTTCCTTTTGGGGGATGTCAACAATGACGGTGCAGTCACGGCAGACGATGCAAGACTGACCCTTCGTTATGTGGTTTATCTGGAAGACGATGAAGACATCATCCGTCTTTGCGGCGAGGATTATGAATATCAGTTCGCGATGGATGCCAACCGCGACGGCAAGCTCGATTCCGGCGATGCAAGAATGATTCTGCGCATGTCTGTGGGGCTGGAAGGCAACAAAAGCAGTTATTCCTACAACAAATCGGCGGTGGATGCCATTTGCAAGCAATACAGTGCCTACGGCGTGCAGGCAGCGGTGATTCGTGACGGCAAAGTAATCGATGCCTACAGCTACGGTGTTGCCGACAAGCAAACAGGCCGCGCCGTAAAAGATTCCACCAAGTTCCGTGCATCTTCTCTGTCTAAGCTGGTCACCTTTGCAACCTGCATGGCATTGGTGGACAGAGGCGTGCTGGATCTGGACGAAGATATCGGTACTTATTTCGGTTTCTCCGTACGCAACCCTTCGTATCCCAATGACAAAATCACACTGCGTATGCTGATGACGCATTCTTCAACCATCACAGGCGGCAGTTCTTTCAACGCAAGCCTTGAAAGCGGATCGACCTATCCCATACGCACCCTGCTCAACGATTCGGGGAACTATAATCTTTATGACAAGCCCGGTGAAGTTTCGGAATATTCCAATTTCGGTGCAGCCCTTGTGGGTTGCATCTGCGAACTTGCAACAGGCAGGTGCTTTGAAGACCTCGCCCAACAATACATTATTGATCCCTTGGGCCTCGATGCCGGTTTTGTATCGACCTCGCTTGCAAACAAAGACTATGCAAAGCTCTATTCGGGCGGCTCGGAGCAGTGGGGCGATTTTTATTTTAACAACATCCGCTTCTCGTCCGTGCTCGGGCAGACTGTGCACATCACACAGGGAAACCTGCTTATCAACACAAGCGACTATGCAAAGGTGCTTTGCATGCTGCTCAATGGCGGCGTTGCCGAAGACGGCACACGGGTGTTGTCGCAGTGGGCGGTCAACGAAATGCTGTGTGACCAGTATGTGAACGGCTATGAAGTGGTGGGTTTTGCAACCTACATCATCCCCAGCCTGTATGAAGGGATGACGCATTACACGCACACCGGCTCGTCCTACGGCTTCCACGGTGCGTATGCCATGGACAAGGATTACAAAAACGGAGTTGTTGTGTTCACCTCCGGCTGTGCAAGAAGTCTGGATGAAAGTACGTATATTTATAATGTCTGTCAGGCAATCATTTACGAACTCATGCCGGAGTTTGAGTAAGCAGAACAAAAAAGTTCTTGTTATTTTTACATTCGTGTGGTAAAATATTTGTATCTATAAAAAAGCGAGGGATTCAATATGGCAGTTTTTAAATCCATTATGTCCAATTTTTTGTCCTTTATCATGGCAATCGTACTCACAGTGATCCCGTATGCGGGCTTTGAACTTCCCGTCATTGACAATGCGGAAGAAAACTGCAAAATGACAGCAGAGCTCATTTCCGACACGCATCTGGAAGAAACCGAACTCCTGCGTCCGCTGTTTCTTGTGGTGGGCCTTAAAAACCTGCAAAGGGCCAAAGTGCCGATTGATGCAGTTGTGATTGCAGGCGACATCACCAACTACGCAGACGAAGCTTCCCTGGCAAGGCATTATGAAATCTTCAGCAAACACTCCCCCGCTGTTGCAATCACCGCCGCAGGCAATCACGATATCGGCCATGTCGGTGACCGTGGTGTGACGAACATCACCCGCGAAGAGGCAAAAGCAAACTTTATCCGCTATAACAACGAATATCTCGGCATTGAAGCCGAAGACAACTATTATTCCTATGATGTCAACGGCTACACATTCATCGTGCTCGGTGACGAAGTCATTGACGGCGGCCATTGGGACGGCATGGACATCACCGAAGCACAACTTGACTTCCTTGACAGTGAACTTGCCCGTGCAACTGCCGACGGTAAACCCGCATTTGTTGTCTGCCACTGGCCTGTGGACGGTATGAACGGGCAGGAGATCGTGTATCCCGACAGCGGCATTGAACTGGATAAGAACGACATTAAGTCTGTGATGGAAAAATACAGCAACGTGTTCTACATCAGCGGCCACATTCACGGCGGAATCAAAAGCGAAGCCGCGGCTGACTTTGTGGGCTTTGCAAATGTCGAACAGGAAAACGGAGTGACCTACGTTTCGCTTCCCACCTACGGCATTGTCAATTCCTTCGGCAACCCCGCAAGTGCCACGGGCATGCAGATGGAAGTGTATGACAGCAAAGTTATTTTCCGCCCGCGCAACTTCCTGACGAACAAATGGTTCACCAACGCCGTTTACACCATTGACCTGACAGCATAAAAACACAAATGAAAATAAAAAAATAAAGACTCCGCAAAGGAGTCTTTATTTTTTTCTGTACAGATAAAATTGCAATGGATTGTTTGTTGCTTTGCGACTTATTCGTTGTTTTCAGAAGAGCCGCCAAGAACATCAGAGCCGTTGAACAGCTTCAGGAGCATGTCGATGATCTGCTTGAGATAGTCAATGAAAGTCTGGATCCATGCGTAGCTATCATTCTTATCAAGCATTGGCATTGTGTGCGCACCTCACTTTTTATGAACTTCGGATATACATATCCGCTTATTCAGCATAACACAAATATTTCACAAATACAATAGAAAAATGAAAAGAAAAGCAAAGTTTTAGCAATTTTGCCAAAAGTTAACCACATTTTTTGTTAAAACTGAAAAAGATCGGTTTTTAAACCGATCTTTTTTCATTGCATGCGAAAAAATTATTCGCCTTCAACTTTGGAGCTGTTGCCACCTGTGATTGCGCTGAAATCACCCTTCAGGAAAGCAGAGATGATTTCGATGATCTGTGCAAGAATTCTTGCGAATTCATTGATGATGGTAGGAATGTCATCGCTTTCACCAATACTACCGAAACCGAGCATGCCGAGGATTTCGTCCATTTGTCTGACCTCTTTTCTGTTTTGAAATATATTGTAAAAAATTACAACCAAAAATTATAAAGGGGGTTGTTCGCTTATTCTTCGGGTGTTTCTTCAATCTCACCATCCATAATGCCGATGCTGACAAGGAAGTTGCGCAGGGCGGTGATGACAGCAACAAGCCATTCGGCCCACTTTGCAAGAGAAGAAACGGTTGTATCGGCTTCATTCTGGGAAAGACCGATTCTCATACATCCACCTCCGTCAAAAAAATAGGAACACATCTTTATGGTAACATATTAACATCTTTTTCCGCAACTTGCAAGCCTTTTTTGGTATTCTCGAAAAGATTCACACGGATGACACAAGTTTTCCACAATATAATTCTTTTAAAGAAATAATTCTGCTTACAACGGTTGACAAACGCCCAAAATGCGGGTAATATTAAGATATAATTAAAAAAGAGGAGAAATACTATGTCCATCATTCCCACTGCGGCGGAGATTGCCGCTGTAAAAGGCAGAGGTTTTCTGCGTGATAAAACCACAGACGATTGCTTCAATGCCCGCGTGATCACCGTGAACGGCAAAATCACCGCCGAAAAGTGCATTGCAATTGCGGAAGCGGCCCGCCGTTTCGGCAGCGGTGAGATTGCATTCACCACCCGCCAGACCGTGGAAGTGCAGAAAATTCCTTACGAAAACATTGCGCCGTTTTGCGCTTTCCTTGCGGAATTCGGGCTTGAAACAGGCGGCACGGGCCCCAAGGTGCGTCCGGTGGTATCCTGCAAGGGCACGACCTGCGTGTTCGGCCTGATTGACACCTTTGCACTGTCCGAAGCCATTCACCACCGTTTTTACAAGGGTTACCGCGGCTTCGTTCTGCCGCATAAATTCAAAATTGCCGTGGGCGGATGCCCCAACAACTGTGTCAAGCCCGATCTCAATGACATCGGCATCATCGGGCAGCGCGTACCGCTGTATGCGCGGGACGAGTGCCGCAGTTGCAAAGTGTGTCAGCTTGAAAAATCTTGCCCCGTAGGTGCTGTGAAACTCGTGAACGGTGTGCTCTTGCATGACCGCGAACAGTGCAACAACTGCGGCAGATGTGCGGGCAAATGCCCCTTTGGTGTGAGCGAGCAGACCGACAACGGCTATGCCGTTTACATCGGCGGCCGCTGGGGCAAGCAAGCGGCAAGAGGACAGAAAATTGACTTCCTGTTCACCGACGAAGCACAGGTGCTCGACTTCATTGAAAAGTGCATTCTGTTTTTCCGCGAAAACGGTGAAAAGGGCGAGCGCTTTGCCGACACCATTGCCCGCATCGGCTTTGAAAACGTGCAGACCGCCCTGCTGACGGATGACCTGCTTGATCGCAAGTACGAAATCATTGAAAAGTTCTCGCAAGGCTGATATGAAAAGGATTTCACTTCTTTTATTCGTTTTGATTGTATGTGCAGGCTGTGCAAAACCACAGCCTGTTTTACCGTCCGAAAAAGATTTTTACACATTCACCGACAGCACGGGATACTCCGTCACCCTGCCCGCAAAACCGCAAAAAACAGCAGTGCTTTTTTCGTCCTTTGCGGAAATATGGGCTTTAAGTGGCGGTGAAATTGCCCTGACGGTGGGCGAAAGTGTGGAACGCGGCTTTGCAGACCCCACTGTTGCCCTTGCCGACACGGGTGCGGGCAAGACCGTGAACAAAGAGATTCTGCTTGCGGCAGAGTGCGATTTTGTGATCGGCTCGGCAGACATCCCCGCACAGGTGCAGGCTGTGGAATTATTGCGCAAAAACGGAGTGCCGTGTGCGCTGTTGCGGGTGGAAACCTTTGCGGATTATCTGGAAATATTGCGTATTTTCTGCGATATCAACGAAAATGAATCCGCGTATAATACTTACGGCACGGCAGTGCAAACAGAAATCGACAATATTTTTGCATCCATGCCGACCGACTCCCCTGCGCCGCGGATTCTGTTCATCCGTTCCGGCTCGTCCGTTTCGTCTGCAAAAGCAAAAACCGCCGACACGCATTTTGCGGCGGCGATGCTCAAAGAACTGGGAACATACAACATTGCCGAAGCGGCTTGGGTGCTGACGGAAAATTTGAGCACGGAAGAAATACTGATACAGAATCCCGATTTTATTTTCATTGCGACCATGGGCGAAGAAGACGCGGCAAAGGCGTATATGAACAGCGTGTTGCAAAGCGACACATGGCAAGCGCTCACCGCGGTGCAGAACGGCAGAGTCATTTATTTACCCAAAGATTTATTCCAATACAAACCCAACCACCGCTGGGCAGAGGCATACGAATATTTGGCAAATCAATTAAACTAAAAAAGGATTGCACGTGCGTGCAATCCTTTTTTGAGCTATTGCAAATTACAGCCAATCGGGCTTTTCTTCCATCCATTCACTGGGTTCGCGGAAACCATCGGAATATTCATAGACGATATATCCTCCGGGGCTGCCGTCACAGTTAGCCTGCCAATATGTGTTGACAAGATATCTTTCGGTTGTAATTTCATCACTGCCGCCCTGATTGCCGCTGTCTTCAGAGGAAGGTTCTACGGGCGGATCGGTTACGATGGGTTCGTCAACAGGAGGTGCTGTGGGAGGTTCGGTTACGGGAGCAGCTGTGGTGAGTTCTTCACGGCGGCGGGTGGTTGTGGTGGTGTCGTCTTCATCATCATAAGAAGAGGTCGTGGTGGTTGTGGTTGTTTTTGCGGTGGTGGTTTCTTCGGTTGCAGCTTCGGAAGCGGGTTCGGTAACGCCTTCTGCGGTTGCGCTTTCTTCTGCAGCCTTCAGTTCACCGACGGTAACAAGGATGTCACCTTCAAGGTCAGAGAGATAGTCGGTGAGTTCGACGTTGATTTCAACAACTTCGTCTGCCTTGATACCGGCTTTTTCAAGAGCATCGGCAACGGTGCCGCCGACAAGTTCCACTTCAACCGTCTTGGTTGCGGGGGCAGCAGCTTCGGTGGTTGCTTCTTCGGAAGTTGCTTCTTCAGCTTCTTCCGTTGCAGCTTCGGTTGCTTCTTCCTTGACTTCTTCGGTGATCACAACGTTGACCTTTGCATAGCGGGAAACGGACACTTCAACAGGTTCTTCCAGAACGGTGTCGAGTGCGGGGGTGACTTCGTCCTTTTCTGCGAGGACAACGCCGACCTGTGCAAGAAGATCTTTGACGGTCATGCCTTTTTCAAAGGTGACGGTGACGGAATTCTTCTGGTCTTTGACGGTGATTTCCTGTGCTTCTTTGCCGCAGCCTGCGAACAGGGTGAGAACAAGAAGAAGTACGGTTGCAAGGGTAAGTACTTTTTTCATTTTTATTCCTCCGTAATAGTAAATGTATCATCACATACGCTGATGTATTGACCGTTTTCGTTGATCACGACCGAAATATCAAGTTCGGTTGCGTCAAGCAAATTTTTGTTGATATACAGCATATAGCCGTAATCGTTTTTGCCATCCTCGCTTGTTACGGTGAAGGCTTCGTAATAAGTGCCGTTGATGCACACATACACATCGGTGTAATCGGTGTAGCCGTCAATGAAACCGCTGACGGTATAATAAAGTAAACTATTTTTGGATTTTGCAAATGCAAGTGTGCTGTCATTTTCGGCAGCAGGGGTAACCTTTTCGGTGATTTCCGTTGCTGCGCCCGTCAGAATCGGCGGCTGATAGCCAAGCACGATGTTTCCGCGTTCGCCGACTTCGATGATCACGGTATCGGCTTTATACATCTGCATATACATTTCAACCGCATACGGCTGACCTCTTGCAAAGACGGAATCCTTGTATTCATTTGCAAAATAAGGCAACATGGCATTGGTGAAAGAATCGCGAAACATAACCAGACTGCCTTCGCCCTGCGGATTTTCCGCCTGAATGAACGGATCTTCCACGCTCTGCATGGGGGTTGTGAGCGTGTAAAGTTCTTCAATATCGTAATAATAGTTCCATTCGGGCTTGGCTGCCACACCGTAAAGCATATTGCCGAGGTCACCGTATTCGGTTTCGGCTTTGGTGTAAGGTGCGTTTGCGTAATCCTCATGTTCTATGCCGAGATTGTCCATGATGGTGTTGTAGGCAAGCAATGCACCCTTGTTGTTCCAGTGGGAATCGCGCATCAGATAGAGCACTTCATCCTCTGCTTCAAACACGGGGAACAAATCCACAAAGTTGACACCCATGTTGTTGAGATGCTTGCGGATAACATCCATGTTGTTTTCGTCATCCACCACGGGCAGATAATAGGGCATGTGCTCGGGGTACAGAGAATTCTTGTTGGGAGCAACCACGTAAGCAAACTTTGCGCCGTTTTCTTCCACAAACTTCTGGGTTTGGGCAAGGGTATGGGCTACATTGTAGGCATAGCGGTCAGACATGGTGTTATAGCCGGAATAATCATACACGGATGTGGTGTAATACAGCCAGCCGTCCGTTCCGCGGATAACACTGTCAACGGAAGAAGTGCCGAACTTGTCCAGAAGCAGTGCATCGGCGGCAACCATCTGCTGCCTGTAAGCAAAGTGGTCGTTGAAATAATCGCCAAGTTCTTCGAGAATGTTAAAATTGAATTTGCCGTCTTCCACGATGGAGGGGAATTTGGCAAGCTCGCGTTTTTCAAGTGTTCCGTCGGCTTCGGGTGCGAATGCCATGCACACGAAGGGAATCAGGCTGATGACGAAACACAGAACAACATAAAAAATATTGGATCTTTTTTTCATATTCGCCACCTGCCTTTAAAATCTGAAGTAAATGAAGGGGTTGTAGGTATCCGAAGACAGGCGGATCATGCAGATGATAAGCAGTGCGATGCTCAGCACATAAAGCGAAACATTGAGCACCTTTGCCTTTGTGCCCGTCACATTGTCGGCGAGCACCATAGACTTGACCTTTTCGGAAATATAACGCATGGGGCCTGCGCCGAATGCGGCAATGACGATGACAAAGATGTTCCACGGAGTCATGTATTGCATGAAGATGCTCATGGCTTCGGGAGAGAAGTCAAAGCCTGTAAACATTTTAGCGACGAAAACGCCCCAGTCGCGGAACGAAGTCACGCACAGCAGGGAGAAGCCGATGCTGACAACGAGCATGGTATAAATATAGGCAATTGCCTTGGGCAGTTTCTTAAAGAACTTCTTGAACACGTCTTCCAGCACACGGAACACACCGTGCATGCAGCCCCACAGGATATATGCCCAGGTAGCACCGTGCCACAGACCCGTCATGAAGAAAACGACCATCATGTTGAAGCGGGCTCTGCCGACACCCTTGCGGTTGCCGCCGAGGGGGAAATAAAGATACTCTGTGAACCATGTGAACATGGAAATGTGCCAACGGCTCCAGAACTCTTTGACGGAAGTAGAGGTGTAGGGATAGTTGAAGTTTTCAAGGAACTTGAAGCCGAACATCTGCCCCATACCGATCGCCATATCGGAATACCCGCTGAAATCATAGTAGATGCGAAGCATACAGGCAACGGAAGCAAGCCATACAGCAAGGATATTCATATCATCGACACTGGTTGTAAATATCATGTCGGTGATCTGTCCCGTAACATTTGCAAAAATGACCTTTTTGCCGACACCGCAGACAAAACGGCGGAAACCGTTTGCCATATCCGTTGTTGTTGCATGGCGGTTGGAAAGTGCCACGTTGACATCGTGGAATTTGACGATGGGACCTGCAATGAGCTGCGGGAAGAAAGTTATGTAAAGCAGCACATTGAAATAGTTCTTTTCCACATTGACCTTTTTTCTGTAAACATCAACCACGTAAGAAAGTGCCTGGAAGGTAAAGAACGAGATACCGATGGGCAGTGCGATCTGCGGAACGGTCAGATTGGTGCGGAAAATACTGTTGATGGTTTCAAACAGGAAGCCTGTGTATTTGAAGTAACCCAGCGGCAGAAGGTTGATAACAATTGCCGCAACTACAATGGCTTTGCGCTTTTTCGGGTCCTGACACTTATCAACCGCCAATGCAAAGAAGTAGTTCCAGATCGAGGACGCGATCATCAGGAACACATAAACGGGTTCGCCGTAGGCATAGAACGCAAGGCTGAAGATGATGAGCATGACGTTCTTTGCCTTGATGCCGGGCAGAATCTGGTGCAGGACAAAAACAATGGGAAGAAATACGCTTATAAAAGCAATTGAACTGAAAATCATTTCCAGGTTACCTTTCCGTTTGCAACATACATTCTGATTCTATATTCGCGGGTAAAGCCGTAATAATAGGAGGCTTCGGTGACCCAAAAGGTGTTGATGGAGGGATAACTCGTCTGCATCATTGCATCACACCAGAGGATCTGGTTATTATAATAAATTTCCGTCAGACCGTGTTCGGTTGTTCCGCCGCCGGAAGCGGAGATCTGACCGCTGATGAAACCGCAGTCATAGCCGATAACACGGGCAACATAAGCAAGGGCAGCTGCAAAACGGTAGCAGTTACCGCCGCCATCTTCAAAAAACTCTGTGCAGAAGCCGGGAAGATATCTGCCATCGGGGGTATCGGTGACATCTTGATTTAACTTTTTGTCATATACAAAATATTGATAGAAAATGTTATAGGCTCTCTGCAGGCGTTCCTTTGCGGTGCCGGATGTGCCTACATATGTATTTACAAAATTAACAGCCGCATCAATGGCTTTGTCACCGTCCACTCTTGCGCCGTCGGGGCCGTAGTAGGAAGAACCGATGATCTTATTCTTGGCGGGGGTATAGTTATTGCCGTTCTTTTCGAAGTAGTAATAAAGTCCCGTTGTTGCCTGCTGCACCCCTGTGTATTTTTCGTTGCAACGGCTGCAGTGCTGGGGCGTGGTGGCGGTGCAACGCACCATCTGATGGCCGAGTGCGGCAATGTTCTGGGTAAAAACATCATTACAAGTTGAGCAGGTGTACTGCTTAACACCGGCTGTGGTGCAGGTAGCAGCCTGATCTTTGGTGATTTTGTAAGCATGGCCGTTTGCTGTTAGGGCAGTGGTCTTTGTATTACCGCAAACAGAGCATTCGCTTACTGCGGAACCGGCAACAGTGCAGGTGGGTTCTTTGCGGGAAATTTCCACATAAGAATGACCCTTGGCCTTGAGCACAATTTCCTTTTCCTCACCGCAAACGGAGCAAGCCTGTTCGTCAAGACCGTCTGTGGTGCAGGTAGCTTCGGTCATATTGACAGACACGAAATCGTGAGCAAGTTTTGCAATGCTGATGGTGCCTGCCTGTTCGCAATGTGCGCAGGTGTAGGCAACAGAGCCGTCTGCCGTGCAGGTAGCCGCAGTGATTTCACCGTTCACAAAGGAATGCTGTGTCTGCGCATCCAGACTGACAGAAACACGAAGAATCGCACGGGCATCTCCGGAATCCAGTACACCGTTATGATCCATATCCGCATAAGCGGCAACTGCGGGATCGATTTTATCAAGGCTAACCGAAACTCGAAGAACGGTTCTGGCTTCACCGGCATCCACCGTGCCGTCTGCATTCAGGTCGCCCATGGTTTGCAGAACAACGGGTTCGGTTACGTCGCCGTCGGTCACATCACCGTCGGTTACATTGCCGTCTGTTATATTACCGTCTGTGGCATTGCCCGGTGTGACGCCGTCTGCATCCTGCGCAAAAGAAGGCAGCGCAAAGGCAACGGCAAACAAAAGAATCATTGCCAGCAGAAGCGTTGCTTGTTTAAGTTTTTTCTGCATTTTCCCCATAATAAAAACCTCACTGTTTATATATTTTCAGATCGCTTAATTCTTTGCGGGTTTACAAAAAATCCGCCGACAAAAGCTGATTGAATTCCACATTTTTTTATATCATATTTTTTTTCAAAAATCAATCATTTTTCTTCATTTGTATTATATTTGTAATATATACCAAATATGCCGCAAAATGCCATGGTTTTATGAACAAAAAAGCGGTGTTTTACTTGCGTTTTGCATTCCTGCATTCTGCATTAACAAGTGATCATCCCGTTCAATGTTGTTATGTGTCCTGATTCGCAAGTTTTTCTGCCGTGTCGGCGGTAATGAGCGCATCGATGAGCTCATCCAGGTCGCCGTTGAGAATGTTTTCGATTTTATACAAGGTCAGCCCGATGCGGTGGTCGGTAACACGGTATTGATGATAATTATATGTCCTTATTTTTTCACTGCGGTCGCCGGACCCTACCATACTGCGGCGCTCGCCTGCCTGTTTTTCCTGTTGTTTGCGGCGTTCTGATTCGAGCAGACGGGACTTGAGTACTTTCATGGCCTTATCTTTGTTTTTATACTGGCTGCGTTCATCCTGGCATTCCACCACCAAGCCCGTAGGCAAATGGGTGATGCGGATGGCGGATTCGGTTTTGTTGATATGCTGTCCGCCCGCACCGCCTGCACGGAAGGTGTCGATCTGCAGGTCGGCAGGGTTGATGTCGATTTCCACATCTTCCGCTTCGGGGAAGACCGCCACGGTTGCCGCCGAGGTGTGGATGCGCCCTTGTGTTTCGGTTTCGGGCACGCGTTGCACACGGTGCACACCGCTTTCAAACTTAAAACGCGAATACGCGCCCGCACCGTGGATTTCCACCGTGATTTCCTTGTAGCCGCCCAGTTCCGTCGGGGTTGCATTGAGCACCGAGGTGCGGAAGCCTTTGGCCTGTGCATACATGGAATACATACGCAGCAGCGTGCCTGCAAACAGTGCACCCTCTTCCCCGCCCGTGCCCGCACGAATTTCTAAAATGACATTGCGGTCATCGTTGGGGTCGCGCGGGAGAAGCAGGATTTTGAGTTCTTCTTCCAGTTTTTTGCAGACGGAAAGCGCGCTTTCGTGTTCTTCAAACACAAGAGCGCGGAAATCCTTATCGAGGGTATCTTCCAATAATTCTTTGGTTTCGTTGACGGTGTTATCCGCCTGCTGCCATTCGTTGAATTTTTCCGCCACGGGCGACAGGCGCGACAGTTCCTGCATAAGCTTTGCCGAGCCCTGAATATCGCTTGCCACGGCAGGGTCACAAAGTTGTTCTTCTATTTCCTTGCGGCGATCTGCGGCGGCACAAAGGCGGGCATAAAGTGATTTTTCCATAAATCAGTTTTCCTTGTCATCCACCAAAAGGATGCGAGTGTTATATTTTTCTGCCATTGTAACAATGGGGGCAACGGCATCCTCATTCACGCAGGCTGCAATCACAAAATCCATGCTCTGCAACATGCCGAGATAGCGTTTGGCAATGGCGCGCGCAGAGGGCATATCCTTGTTGTATTCCAATTCGGCAATGCGGGTGCATTCCTGCAACTCTTTTTCACCCTTGCCGTCGGGAAGGGCATATTTCAGGTTGAGCGCAGGGTATGTATAGCGTAGGTGTTCCACCACAGCAACCGCCGTGCGGTCGAGTGTGCCCTGCTGACAGATATAAAAGGTGTCCACGCCGTTTTCTTCAATCAGTTTTTTGGCGGCCCTGCGCACAAAATAGAACAATTCAAAAGTGTATTTTCGGCTTCCGAAAAAAGAACAAGTCAAAGGGATTCTCCTTTCAAAAAAGGTGCAATTGAATTACGGTTTCTCGGTCAGTTCTGCCGTGATTTTTGCAAACAATTCTTCGAACAGCGCATCCAAGCCGTCCTTGCCGTTATTGACAAGCACAAAGTCACTGCGCTCGGTAAAATATGCCTCGTCAAAGCGTGCCTGCATGCGTTTTTCAATCTCTTGTGCGGACAAGCCGTCACGCGATTGCAATCTCGCCATGCGGATACCGTGGTCGGCGGTGATGTACACCGTGTGATCGCAGAGTTCGTTAAGCCCTGTTTCAAACAGCAGCGGCACATCGAGCACGGCATTTTTTCCGTCCTTCTGCAAATCAAGAACAGCCGTACGGATGCGTTCCAATATAGCAGGATGCGTTATGTTGTTCAGTTTCTGTGTGCTTTCGGCATCCGCAAAGGCGCGTGCGCCGAGCTTGCGGCGGTCAAGGGTGCCGTCCGGGAGCAGAATATCTTCCCCGAACACCTCTGCCAGTTGCGCAAGCACGGGGGAACCTTTTTCGGTTACAGAACGGGCAATTGCATCGGCATCCACAACGGCAAAACCCTTTTGTGCAAAAAGTTTTGTGAGTGTGCTTTTGCCCGCGCCCGTGATGCCCGTAATACCGACTGTGAGGGTATTGTGCACAAAGCAAAAGCCCGCAGCGCGGTACAGACGGTTGCACACGGCAAGCCCGACCCCGTCCGATGCGGGGTCACGTGCCCAAACGGTTTTTGCCTTTTTTTCGTCCAATTCACGCAGGGCATCAAACAGACGGTGGGTCTGCGAAAAGGGGTCATCTGCCTGTCCGAAAGTGACACAATCAAGAGAAATATGCGGCACATCTTCTTCAAAACAAAGGGCTAAATCGCCCTTTTTGGAGTTTTTTGCTAAAAATTTATAAAAATCCTGTGCCGTGCCCTTCACCACGGTGATTTTTGCCAAGGGGGCATAATGGCGATATTTCATTCCCGGGGAAGAGGCGGTCTGCCCTGCCTGCAAGGGATGGAGCACGGCATCGTCCACCTGCACCTCGCCGAGCACTTCCCGCAGTTGTTCAAGCGTGACACTGCCCGGCCGCAACAACCGCGGAATGTCCGTAGCAAGGGTCAATACGGTGCTTTCAACCCCGAATTCGCAATTGCCGCCATCGCAAACAGCCGCAATTCTGCCGTCCATATCGTCCATAACATGGCGCACATCCGTAGGGCTCGGAAAGCCCGAAATGTTGGCGCTCGGTGCGGCAAGCGGAACCCCCGCCGCGCGGATGAGGGCATTGGCAGACGGGTGCGAGGGCATGCGCACGGCAACCGTGGAAAGCCCACCGCTGACAGCATCGGGCACACGGTCCTTTTTTGGCAGAATAATCGTCAAAGGCCCCGGCCAGAATTTTTCTGCCAGGCGCAAAGCCGCGGTCGGCACGTGTGCGGCAAGATCAAAAAGCTCCTGCACGTAAGCCACATGAACAATCAGCGGATTGTCCTGCGGCCGGCCCTTGGCGGCAAAAATTTTATGTACGGCAGTGCTGTCAAAGGCATTGGCGGCAAGCCCGTAAACGGTTTCGGTGGGCATGGCAACCACCTCACCCGCCCGCAGAAACGCAGCGGCGGTGTTAACAGCATCTGTATTTTGCAAAGGATTGCGGATGTCTAAAAATAAAGTGTTCATTGCATCACTCTTAAAAAATATTTTTCTATCATAATAGTATAACACAACCGAAGTGTTTTTACAAGATGAAGAAAAAAGATAACTTATGTTTCCCCCTGTAAAATAACTTTATTGACATTATCCCCCGTCCGTGTTACACTGAAAAGGTAAAAAATCTCTGCACGGGAGGATATGAAAATGAAATACAGTGTCAGCTCTTACAGTTATTCCCAGCTTCGCCACGCAGGCTTATACACCGAATTTGAACTGATTGCCCTTGCCAAGGAAATGGGCTTTGACGGCATTGAATTTGCCGAAATCAACACCCCCGCGGGTAAGGACAAAGCTGAATATGCCGCCGAGCTCAAGGCGGAGGCCGACAGAGTAGGCATCGAAATCGTTTGCTACAGCATCGGTGCAGACTTCCTGAAAAACGAAAATCAGGTGGAAGACCTGAAAAAAGAAGTCGATATTGCCGCTATTCTCGGTGTCAAACTCATGCGCCACGATGCCACTTCGGGCTTCAAAGACGGCGAACGCGGAAGCAAAGGCTTTGACCAGGCACTTCCGATTCTTGCCGATGGCTACCGTGCCGTTACACAGTATGCAAAAACCAAAGGCATTCGCACCATGGTGGAAAACCACGGCTTTTTCTGTCAGGATTCTGACCGTGTGGAAAAGCTCATCAACGCGGTTGCCGATGACAATTTCGGTGCACTCGTTGACCTGGGCAACTTCCTGTGTGCGGACGAAAACCCCGCCACGGCAGTGGGCAGACTGGCTCCCTACGCATTCCACGTGCATGCCAAGGACTTCCATGTGAAAAACGGCAACGGCGTGATTCCGCCCGACGGCTTTTTCCGTTCCCGCGGCGGAAATGCCCTGCGCGGTGCCATCATCGGCCACGGCGACGTGCCCGTGCTGCAGTGCCTGCGCATTTTGGAAGCACACGGTTATGACAATTACATCACGGTTGAATTTGAAGGCATGGAAGATGCCAAAAAAGGCGTTGCCTGCGGACTGAAGACCCTGAAATACTTCGACGAACAGCTGTAAAAAAAATGGAACAAGATATTCACTTTATGCGACAGGCGCTGGCGCTGGCGCAGGAAGCCGCCGACGAGTGGGAAACGCCCGTCGGTGCACTCATTGTGCGCAACGGCGAAGTGATTGCCGCAGGCAGAAACCGCCGCGAAATCGGCAAAAATGCCCTGTACCATGCCGAAATTGAAGCCATTGACAATGCCTGCAAAAAATTAGGCGGATGGCGACTTCCGGGGTGTACGCTGTATGTTACTCTCGAACCCTGCCCGATGTGCACGGGGGCTATTATCAATTCGCGCATTGAGCGTGTGGTGTTCGGTGCAAGCGACCTGAAAGCCGGATCCATGGGCTCGGTCATTGATCTGACAGAGCTTCCCTACAACCACAAGCCTGCCGTGGAACGCGGTATTCTGCAGGAGGAATGCGCCGGAATGCTGTCGTCCTTCTTCAAGGCATTGCGCAAACACAAGGAGAAGAAAAATGAAAATTCTTGTCATTGACGGGCAGGGCGGTCAGCTCGGCAGTCAGCTCATCAAAGCCATCAACGAAAAATTTTCGCAATCGGAAATCATGGCGGTCGGCACGAATGCGGTCGCCACTGCCGCCATGCTCAAAAACGGTGCCAAAGCCGCTGCAACGGGAGAAAACCCCGTGCTGGTTGCCTGCCGCAGTGCGGATATCATCATCGGCCCCATCGGCATTGTGATCGCGGATTCCCTTTTTGGCGAAATCACGCCCGCCATGGCGGTTGCCGTCGGGCAGAGCCGTGCCGCAAAAATCCTGATTCCCGTCAACAAGTGCGAAAATCTGGTGGCAGGGGTGCAGAATCTCGGGGTGTCGGCACTTATTGAGGATGCACTTGCCAAGTTGCAGACTCTGATTTGAAAAAATACTTGCAACTCCTCGCAAATTGTGGTAAAATAAAAAGGCTGTTCAGAAGAACAGCCCACGGAACAGAAGTTCCTTTTCAGATAATACTTGTAAAAAATCATTGATGCTATGAAAGTGTCTTTATCTCTGCAGAGGTAACGGCACTTTTTTGTTTTTTGAAAGGATATGGATGCCATGACTACACATAACAACTTGCTGAAAACCGTTTTTGCCGCTGTTTTTCTTGCCCTCGCCTTTGTGATGCCGTTTCTGACGGGGCAGATTCCCGAAATCGGCTCCATGCTCTGTCCGATGCACATTCCCGTGCTGCTGTGCGGATTCATCTGCGGCTGGCCGTGGGGGCTTGCGGTAGGGCTCACCGCCCCCCTGCTACGCTCGCTGACACTCGGCATGCCGCCACTGTTTCCGACTGCACTGTGCATGGCATTTGAGCTTGCCTCCTACGGTGCGGTGGCAGGGCTGATGCACAAACTTTTGCCCCGCAAAAAGGGCTATATATATTGCTCCCTGCTGACCGCGATGCTTGTCGGCCGCGTGGTGTGGGGGCTTGCCATGTTTGTGTGCATGGGTGCTGACGGCGGCGCATTCACCTTTGCCGCATTCCTCACAGGGGCATTCACCAATGCTATCCCCGGCATCATTGCTCAGCTTGTGCTGATTCCCGTGCTTGTGATGCTGCTTGACAACCCAAAGGTATTGCAATTGAATTGAATATGATTTTCAATAAAACAAAATCCGTTCTTTTCCGTCGGGATCACACACGGCGGTTTGGTGCAGATTGAAAACGGATTGCGCCATGTTTTGTTGCAAAAATTCCTCTTTTGTGCCGCAAAACACACAGGTGTTTTGGTCGGTCACAAGTAAATAATCGGCTGTATTCACGGCGGCGGTCAGGTCATGCAAGACCAGGACTGCCGTTTTTTGTTGTTCATCTGCCAATGCGCGCACGCGTTGCAGAAAACACCCTACATGGTCGGCATCGAGGTGGGCGGTCGGCTCGTCAAACAGCACAAGCGGCGTGTTCTGCGCTGCTGCCATGGCAAGAAAAGCCCGCTGCCGTTCCCCACCCGAAAGGCGGTTGACGGGGGTGTCCTGCAAGTCTTCCATGCGGGCAAAGCGGATTGCATTTTCTACAGTCTCACGGTCGGATTGTGACAATTTCCCGCCGGGCGCAAGGTAAGGTTCTCTGCCGAGGGTTGCCAATTGCCTTGTTGTGAGAGCCGTGTCAGGCAACAACTGCGGCATGAGAGAGCATTTTTGCGCACGGGTACGGGGGGATAACGCCGACAAATCTTCTCCGTCGAGCAGGATTTTCCCCGTATAACGGACAAGCCCCGTCAGGCAGGACAAAAGGCTGCTCTTGCCGCTGCCGTTTTTGCCCACGATGACGGTCAGTTTTTCTTTGGGGATGCGTGCATTCACATTGTGCAGAACCGTTTTTCTGCCACGCAGCACACTTACGTTTTCAAAGCACAGCATCACGCGACCTCCTGAACAACACAACGAAATAGAACGGCGCACCCGCCAGTGCCATCAGAATGCCCACGGGTAATTCCGCGGGGGCGATCACAAGCCGTCCGATGAGGTCGGACAGGCATACGAGCACCGCACCGCCTAAGGCGCACACAGGCAAGTGCAATCGCAAAGGCTGTCCCGCTGTTTTGCGGGCAAGATGCGGAACAATCAGTCCTACGAAACCCAGAAGACCCGCAAAGCTCACCACAGCCGCCGCCGAAGCCGCTGCAAGGGCAAGACACACCGCACGCAAACGAGCAGGACGAATTCCGAGCGAAGCCGCATGCAAATCGCCCAACGAAAGGGCATCCGCACGCGAAGCCAACACCAATGACGCAATGAGGCTGCCAAAAATCATGATTGCGGGCAAAAACAAAGAAGAAATTCCGTTTGTGCCATCCAGACCGCCCACACTGAAAAAACGGTAGGCAGCAAGCACATCTGTGTCGAGCAAGGACACAAGCGAAATACCCGCATTAAACACCGCCGTGACGGCAACACCCGCAAGCAGAATGCCCGTTTTGGGACGGGGCAGACGGTTGCCGACGGCAAGAATGAGCAATGCCGTGGCAAATGCACCCACAAAACAGACCACAGGTGAAAGATGCACCGCTTGCGGAAAAAAGGAAAGCAGAGCAATCATGCAAAATCCCGCACCCGCATTGATGCCGAGAATGTTCGGGCTTGCAAGTTCATTGCCCGTGATGCTTTGCAGCAACGCACCCGAAACGGACAGACCGATGCCGGCCAGTGTCCCCGCGAACAGCCGCGGCAAACGCAAGGAATACAGAATAAGACTCTGCGTTTCGTATCCTTCTTTTTGCAAAAGTGCCGCAAAAAGGGTGGATATGTCCATTTGCGCACTACCGAGGACAAAACCAAAAACAGCCGTCAGCACAAATAGCACTGACAGCAATAAAAGGATTCTGTTTCGGCGGGTGTTTTCCATAAATAATTTATCGTCTTGTGTTCATCGACACTTCGCCCGTGCGGACGATGAGTTCACCCAAGCCGTACAACACAAGGATGCTGACAAAAGACAAAAACGGTCCGATAACGGCAATGCCGATACCGATAACAAGCATTGCCTGTGTGCCGCCGAACACGGCAAGGCAGATACCGAAAATGAGGGTCAAAAGCATCCCGACAAAGCCGATGCCCTTGGCACCCGTGCGAAGAATCGGCCCGATGCGTTCCAGCCCCTGCGCCTTCTGAATGGCGGCGCGGTCGTTTTGCGCGGTGGAAGATGCGCCTTTGTTTGCGTTGGTGTTTACAACATTCTGATGCTCGCGTGCGGCAAACAGGGCTTCGTTGAGATTGCCGTTTTCAATGGATTCCTGCTTCCATCCTGCAAGAATATTTTCGCGATCCTGCATGCTGGTTGCCGCCCAGTCGTAATTACCCTTATAGGTCATGCCGTTTTCACAAAACGGGCAAACCATTTCTTCGCGGGCATCACGCTCATCATTGGCACGGCACGACCCGCATTTTTCACAGTAAAAGAATTTTTTCGTCATATTATATCACCTTATAATAATTTTGCGGAGAGCACGAACTGACAAATACGGATTGACAGCTCTTTTTTGCAGTATAGCACAAATTATAATAAAAAACAAGTTTTGCATATTTTTACATTTTTGTTGACTTATCGGGACTTTCGTACTATAATAAGTTAAAACTGTGTAGTTTTATTGCGGTTTTATTAGGAAAGTGAGGAAAAAGAAAATGAGAAAAATTTCAGGTTCCCGCAGATTTTTCGTTGTTCTGATGATGTGTATCATCACATTCACCTTCGGCACCGTGTTTGCAGGGATGACTGCAACCGATTCCGATGTTGCGCCCGAAGAAAATGTTCTTCTGATGGCTCCTGTTGATGATGCAGCTACCGACGGCGACCTTGCTGCGGATGATGCAATTGCAGAAGATGCAGACGCAGCTTTGTTTGCAGACTTCGACTCGGCTATGGAGTATGTTGACGGCTATGCCGACAACCTTGAAGCCGACCCCGACTTTGAAGCAAACATTTCAGCTGCCATTGCAAGAATTCAGGAAGACATCCCGATGTTTGCAACCTTCTGGGCACTGCTTCCCGCTGTTTTTGCAATCGTGCTTGCTCTGATCACCAAGGAAGTTTATTCTTCCCTGATTCTCGGCATCATCCTCGGCGGTGTGCTGTATGCAGGCGGCAACTTTGAAACCACGGTTGTTCATATTCTCAGCGACGGTTTCGTGGCTTCCTTTGCAGACAGCTACAACATGGGCATTATCATCTTCCTTGTTCTTCTCGGTGCACTGGTTGCCATGATGAACAAAGCAGGCGGTTCCGCCGCATTCGGCAGATGGGCAATCAAGCACATCAAATCCCGTGTCGGTGCGCAGCTTGCCACCATCGCACTCGGCGTGCTGATCTTCATTGACGACTATTTCAACTGCCTGACTGTCGGTTCGGTCATGCGTCCCGTTGCCGATGCACACAAGGTTTCGCGTTCCAAGCTCGCATACCTGATTGATGCTACGGCAGCTCCCGTCTGCATCATTGCTCCCATCTCTTCCTGGGCTGCTGCTGTTGCAGGCTTTGCAAATGCCGCCGGCGCAGAAAGCGGTATTGCTCTGTTTATTCAGGCAATTCCCTTTAATTTCTACGCACTGCTGACCATCGTTATGATGATCTTCCTTGCCGTTACAGGTCTTGACTTCGGCAAGATGAAGACCCACGAAGACAATGCAAAGAACGGCGACCTGTTCACTTCCGGCCAGGTTGAAGCGATTGAAGATATGAAAGCCAACCCCAAGGGCAAGGTCATCGACCTCATTCTCCCCGTTGTTGTGCTCGTTATCTGCTGTGTGATCGGCATGATCTATTCGGGCGGTTTCTTCGGCGCAGAAGGCAGCCACGACTTCATCGACGCTTTCTCCAACTCCGATGCTTCCGTCGGCCTTGTATACGGTTCCGGCATTGCTATTCTCTTTACAGTTGTTTACATGCTTATCAGACGTGTTGTCGGCTTCAAAGACCTTATGGCTTGCCTGCCCGAAGGCCTTAAGAGCATGACTCCCGCCATTCTGATTCTCGGCTGTGCATGGACTCTGAAAGCAATGACCGACTCTCTGGGCGCCAAGATCTTTGTTTCCAACCTTATCGAAGGTTCCGCTGCAGGTCTGCAGGCACTGCTTCCCGCAATCATCTTCCTGATTGCTGTCGGCCTGTCCTTTGCAACCGGTACTTCCTGGGGTACATTCGGTATCCTCATTCCGATCGTTCTGTCCGTATTCGGTGCAGACAATCCGCTTACCATCGTTTCTATCTCTGCTTGTATGGCAGGTGCTGTTTGCGGTGACCATTGCTCCCCCATTTCCGACACCACCATCATGGCTTCTGCAGGCGCACAGTGCGACCACGTAAACCACGTTTCCACGCAGTTGCCCTACGCGCTTACCGTTGCCGGTGTTTCGGCAGTTTCCTACATCATCGCAGGTTTCATTCCGCAGTGGTACATCATCCTGCCCATTGCAATCGTGCTGATGATCGCAACGCTGTTTGTTGTAAAGACCATCTTCGACAAGAAGGCTCCTGCAGCTCCCAAAGCCGCAAAGAAGAAATAAGCAATCATAAAATTAAGCCGTCCTCACACGAGGACGGCTTTTTGCATGAATCGTGCAAAGTTATGGCCCTGTAAATTACGCCGCGTTGTGTTTTTTTGTAACGGGAATTACCGAAAAAAGAATTGTAAACCGAAGCAAAACGTGCTATACTTTAAAATGAAAGAATATAAAATTCTTTTCAAATAAAAATAAATTGTTAAATGTTAAAATAACGGAGGAACATTATGTCTGAAAACAAACCCGACTTTTCTGCCATGAAAGAAGAACTTTTCTACACACCGAAGCACGCATCCAAGGTGCTGTCTGCCGACGAAGTTGCCGCCGCAGATGCGTACTGCGAAGGCTACAAAAACTTTTTGAACGATGCAAAAACCGAACGCGAAGCCGTTTGCGTAAGCGTGGCGGAAGCCGAAAAGAACGGCTTTGTGCCTTATGAATTCGGCAAAAAATACGTTGCAGGCGACAAGGTTTATTACAACAACCGCGGTAAGAGCATTATTTTTGCAATCATCGGCAAGAGAAGCCTTGCAGACGGTGTTCGCATTGCCGCCGCACACATTGACTCTCCCCGTCTGGACCTCAAGCCCAACCCGATGTACGAAGACAATGAAATTGCACTGCTCAAGACCCATTACTACGGCGGTATCAAAAAATATCAGTGGACAGCCATTCCCCTTGCTCTGCACGGTGTGGTGGTCAAAAAAGACGGTACGGTTGTAACTGTGTGCATCGGTGAAGACGAAAACGACCCCAAATTCGTCATTTCCGACCTTCTCCCCCACCTTGCACAGGAACAGAGCAAGCGCACTCTGTCCGACGGTATCCGTGGTGAAGAGCTTAATGTTATCATCGGTTCTCGTCCGTTTGCGGATTGCGACGAAGCAGAAGCTGTCAAGCTCAATATTCTCAAGCTTCTCAATGAAAAATACGGCATCATCGAAGCCGATTTCCTGTCTGCGGAACTTGAAGTCGTGCCCGCTTTCAAGGCTTGCGACATCGGTCTGGACAGAGCCCTCATCGGTTCCTACGGTCATGACGACCGTGTCTGTGCTTACCCCGCACTGACCGCCATTCTTGAAACCGAAAATCCCGAATACACCGTTCTTTCCGTCCTTACCGATAAGGAAGAAACGGGTTCCGACGGCAACACGGGTCTGAATTCTTCCTACATGGCAGACTTCATTACCGACCTTGCAGAAACCAACGGCGTGCCCGGCAGAATCTGCATGAAGAACAGCGAATGCCTGTCGGCAGACGTCAATGCCGCATTCGACCCGACCTTTGCGGATGTTCTCGAACGCAGAAATGCCGCATACCTCAACAAGGGTATCGTCATTACCAAATACACAGGCTCCCGCGGGAAGGGCGGCACCAGCGATGCTTCTGCCGAATTCATGGGCAGAGTCCGTTCCATGCTCGACAAGAACGGGGTTATCTGGCAGATCGGCGAACTGGGCAAAGTCGACCTCGGCGGCGGCGGAACGGTCGCAAAATACGTAGCTTCCCACAACATTGACGTCATCGATGCAGGTGTTCCCGTCATTTCCATGCACGCCCCCTTTGAAGTGGTCAGCAAGATCGACGTTTATATGGCACACAGAGCATTTAAGGTGTTCTTTGCAGATTGATTTTTAAATATACAGGAGGAAAATTACTATGGCAAACAGATTCGTTCTCAATGAAACAAGTTATCACGGTGCAGGTGCAATCAAGGAAATCCCTGCCGAAATCAAGGCAAGAGGCTTCAAGAAGATCTTCGTCTGCTCCGACCCCGATCTCATCAAGTTCAACGTCACCAAAAAAGTGACCGATGTGCTGGATGAAGCAGGCATTGCATATGTTATTTTCTCGGACATCAAGCCCAACCCCACCATTCAGAATGTGCAAAACGGTGTGGAAGCTTTCAAGGCAAGCGAAAGTGACTGCATCGTAGCCATCGGCGGCGGTTCTTCCATGGACACCGCAAAGGCAATCGGCATCATCATTACCAACCCCGAATTCGCTGATGTGCGTTCTCTGGAAGGCGTTGCTCCCACCACAAACAAGTGCGTTCCCATCATTGCCGTTCCCACCACCGCAGGCACAGCCGCCGAAGTGACCATCAACTACGTTATCACCGATGCCGAAAACAACCGCAAGATGGTCTGCGTGGACGTGCATGACATTCCCGTTGTTGCTGTTGTTGACCCCGACATGATGTCCACCATGCCCAAAGGCCTGACTGCCGCTACCGGTATGGATGCCCTGACCCACGCCATTGAAGGCTACATCACCAAGGGTGCATGGGAAATGAGTGATATGTTCCACCTGAAAGCCATTGAAATCATCGCTTCTTCCCTTCGCGGTGCCGTCAACGGCTGTGACAAGGGCAGAGAAGGCATGGCACTCGGTCAGTACATCGCAGGCATGGGCTTCTCCAATGTAGGTCTGGGTATTGTTCACTCCATGGCACACACCCTCGGTGCACTGTATGACACCCCCCACGGTGTTGCCAACGCAATCATTCTTCCCACCGTTATGGCTTACAACGCACCCGCAACGGGCGACAAATTCCGTGCCATTGCAAAGGCAATGGGTGTAGAAGGCACCGATGCAATGACCATTGAAGAAGCACGCGAAGCCGCTATCAACGCTGTCCGTCAGCTTTCCGCTGATGTCGGCATCCCCGCTGACCTCAAGGAAATCGTAAAAGAAGAAGACATCCCCTTCCTTGCACAGAGTGCATTTGACGATGCCTGCCGTCCCGGCAACCCGAGAGATACTTCCGTTGAAGAAATCACTGCTCTGTTCAAAGAACTTCTGTAAAAGAAAAGAGGGCTTGTTATGGGCTTTGTAAAAAGTGTTACTCTGCACTATTTTGATATTTTCCCCAAGGTATTTCCTGCCGACAAAGAAGTCGAAATCACCATCAAGCCTCTCGGCAGTCGCATTTCGTTTGCGCCTGACACGGAATACACCATTGAACTGTGTCCCATGAACGAGGGTTGCACAAGGGATTACCCCCATGTTTCAAGATGGGCTTACAAGACCGTCAAGCCTTGCGAAGACGGTTGCATCCGCTTCAAGCACGCATTCCCCGACGAACAGGAACACTTCGTAAGAGTGATTCTCGACGGCAAAGAACTGGTCGAACTGTCGGTCTATTCGCTGTATGAGGACCTGTGCGGCAGATACCCGTTCATCGGTGATCTGCACATGCACTCCACCTGCTCGGACGGCAGACAGGCGCCCGCAGTGGTTGCCTCCAACTACCGCCGCAAGGGGTATGACTTTATGGCACTCACCGATCATGGCAGATATTATCCGTCCCTGCGTGTCAAGGAACTGTTCAAGGATGTTCCCATTGAGCTGAATCTCGTGGAAGGTGAAGAAGTGCACATGCCCAAGGGTGACGAATGGCACATCAACGATGTGCATATTGTCAACTTCGGCGGCGAATGGTCGGTCAACGGCCTGATTAAAGGCGAAGCCAACGACACCGAAACCGACGGCGCCATGAACGGCAGAAGCATGACGGGCATTGCCCCCGCACAGATGACCAAGGAAGAATTCTTTGCCGAGGTCGATGCACTCAAAGACACCCTCGATATTCCCGACGGCATTGAAAAATACACCTACGCCTGCTGTCAGTATATTTTTGACAAGATCCGCAAGGCAAACGGCCTTGCAATCTTCCCGCATCCGTACTGGCGCAACAACGTCAACCATGTGCCCGAAAAGATGTGGAAGGAAATGTTCAAAAACCGCATTTTCGATGCCTTTGAAGTGCTCGGCGGTGAACGCGAATTCAACCACAACGGCTATCAGACCGCCGCATGGTACGAGCAGTGGGCAAACGGAAACCGCATGCCTATCGTCGGCAGCACCGACACGCACGATTCCATCAATCCCAAAGCGGACATCTGTTGTACCATGGTTTTCTCGCCCGAAAACGAGAGAACGGCGCTCATTCAGTCCATCAAGGATTATTATTCGGTTGCCATTGATACCATCAGTGCCGAATACCGCATTGTCGGCGACCTGCGTCTGACACAATATGCATCGTTCCTGTATGAAAACTTCTTCCCGTTGCACGATGAACTGTGCTACGAGGAAGGCAGAGCGATGAAAGATTATGCCTTCGGCGAACCCGGCGCAAAGGAAATTCTGTGCCTGATTTCGGGCAGAATGAAAGCACAGCGCGAAAAGTACTTCGCATTCTGATGAATCTATAAAAACCACCCTTTGCAGAACAAACTGCAAAGGGTGGTTTTTTGCGGGGAAAATTCTGCATTCTGCCATTTCTCTCCCCTTTTTTATGCAAATCTTGCATTCCTGTTTTTCTTATGTTATAATGTTTTGTTGTAATCTTTTTTCGGAGGCATATTATGGACTTTTTTGCCGGAAAATATCAGGTCGCCGTCATTGGTGCAGGGCATGCGGGAATTGAAGCCGCACTTGCCGCCGCACGACTGGGCTGCAAAACCGTCTGCTTCACCGTCAACCTCGACTGGGTCGGCAATCTCCCCTGCAATCCGTCCATCGGCGGCACAAGCAAGGGGCATCTTGTGCGCGAAATTGACGCATTGGGCGGTGAAATGGGCAAGGCGGCAGATGCAACACTCATTCAAAGCCGTATGCTCAATGTCGGCAAAGGTCCTGCCGTGCATTCCCTGCGCGCGCAGATCGATCGCCGTGCCTACAGCGGCTACATGAAGCACTGCCTTGAACAGCAGGAAAATCTCGACCTTGTGCAAGCAGAGATTGTGAAACTTGAAAAATGTGAAGACGGCTGGCAGATGCACTCGGAGCTGGGCTGTGTTTACACCGCCGATTGCTGTATTCTTGCCACAGGCACATTCCTCGACGGCAAAATTTATGTCGGTGAGCATGTGCGAAGCTCCGGCCCCGACGGGATGTTCCCTGCCGTGGCACTGTCGGGCTCGCTGAAAGAAATGAAACTCCCCTTGCGCCGTTTCAAAACGGGTACGCCGAGCCGTGTCAACCGCCGTTCGGTGGATGTTTCCAACCTTGAAGTGCAGTACGGTGATGAAGAAATCGTCCCGTTTTCGTTTGACTGCGCAAAACTGCCCGAAAATAAAGAAGTCTGCTATATTACATACACAAACCCGGAAACCAAGCGCATTATCATGGAAAACCTGCATCGCTCTCCCCTGTTCGGCGGTATGATCGAAGGCGTCGGCCCGCGTTACTGCCCATCCATTGAAGACAAAATGGTACGTTTTGCCGAAAAAGAAAGACATCAGATTTTCATTGAGCCCTGCGGATTGAACACGGAAGAACTGTATTTGCAAGGGCTTTCTTCTTCCCTGCCCGTGGATGTGCAGGACGCATTCCTGCGCACGATTCCGGGCCTTGAAAATGTGAAGGTCATGCGCAATGCCTACGCCATTGAATACGATTGCACCGACCCGTTGGCACTCAAACCCACGCTTGAGTTCCTTGATTTTGACGGCCTGTTCGGCGCGGGTCAGTTCAACGGCTCCTCCGGCTATGAAGAAGCCGCCGCACAAGGACTTGTTGCAGGTATCAACGCTGCACACAAAATATTGGGTAAGGATCCTTTTATTTTGGAACGCTCCGGATCGTACATCGGAACATTGATCGATGATCTTGTCACCAAAGGATGCAATGAGCCATACCGCATGATGACCTCGCGTTCGGAATACAGACTCGTGTTGCGGCAGGATAATGCGGACCTGCGTCTGACCGAAAAAGGCTACGAAATCGGACTTATTTCCGAGGCAAGATACAACGCTTTAAAGCATAAAATTGAGTTAATTACCGAAGAACGCCACCGGGTGGAAAACACCATCATTTCACCGAGCAATGCGCTCAATGAGGTGCTTGTTTCACGTGAAACATCTGCCATTCAATCGGGCGCAAGACTCTCTGATCTTATCCGCAGACCACAACTCAACTACAAGGTTCTTGCACCTTTCGACACAAAACGACCTGAATTGCCGTATGAAATTTTTGAACAGGTAGAAATCGACCTGAAGTACGAAGGCTACATAAAACGGCAGTATGCAGACATAAAAGAACAGCAGCGATTGGAAGGGAAATTGCTGCCCGAAAATCTTGATTACAGTCGAATCATCAATCTGCGCACGGAAGCAGCTGAAAAGCTACAGAAGATCCGTCCGCGAAGCATCGGGCAAGCGGCGCGCATTTCGGGTGTCAGTCCCGCAGACATTTCCGTGCTGATGATTTACCTTGCCAAAAACGGCAAATAAAAGGGGAGTTATGCAATGATTTCCAAAGAACTCTTGTTTTCATCGTGTGCCGAATTCGGCGTGCAGATCGACAACGCCTGCGCCGACCGACTGGATACCTATGCAAAACTTTTGATTGAATATAATGAAAAGGTCAACCTGACCGCCATCACACATCCCGATGAAATCGTGCGCAAACATTTTGCAGACAGTCTTCTGTTGTTGCATTATGTTGACATCAAACAGGGAACACGCTATGCCGATATCGGCACCGGTGGCGGTTTTCCGGGTGCCGTGCTGTTGTGTGCCGTACCCGATGCACAGGCAGTGCTGGTAGATTCCATTAACAAAAAACTCGACTTCATCCGCTTTTTGCTGCGTGAATTGGGGCTCAATGCCGAAGTGCTGACCGCCCGTGCCGAAGAATTAGGCAGAAAAGGGGACTACCGCGAAACCTTTGATGTGGTAACAGCGCGAGCCGTGGCACAGCTCAATCAACTTGCGGAATACTGCATGCCGCTTGTAAAAATCGGCGGTGTGTTCGCTCCGATGAAAGGAAAACTTGAAGCAGAAGAACAGCAACGCGGCTTTGGTGCCATTGCAACCCTCGGCGGCAAGGTAGAACAAAACATCGAATTGCTGCTGGACGGAGCACAAAGACATATTGTGGTTGCCAAAAAGATTTCGCAAACTTCAACAAAATATCCGCGTAATCAGGTACAAATCGCCAAAAAGCCGTTATAAATAAAACAATCACTGAAAATAATACAGCGTATTTCGCTGAAATATTTAAAAAGAATGTGGTATATTGATCTTGCAAGAGGGGAGGGACAAGCCCTTTTTGCAGACAAGCAACCGCATTCTTTTTAATTTGGAGAGAAATATGCCGCAAAACAATCTTGCACGCGGCGGACGTGTGTTTCCCATCGGAGTAGAAAAAATCATTCCGAATCCGCACCAACCGCGGAAAATGTTTCGTGAAGATGAGTTGCAGGGGCTTGCACAATCCATTGCCGCAAACGGTGTTTTGCAACCGCTGTGTGTGAGGCCGGCAGGGGAGCGCTTTGAACTGATTTCAGGCGAACGCAGATTGCGCGCCTCAATCATGGCTGGGCTCAAAACCGTTCCGTGCATTATTTGCGATGCAAGCGACAAAGACAGTGCTGTATATGCTCTGTTAGAAAACATTCAGCGATCGGATTTGCACTTTTTTGAAGAAGCAGAGGCTTTGCAGTGTTTACTTACACAACATTCTGTTTCTCAAACAGAAGCGGCGGCATTGCTCGGGCGCTCACAGTCGGCAGTATCAAATAAACTGCGTCTGTTGCGGATTCCCGTTCAGATCAGAGAACAAATACGGCGCGGCGGTCTTTCGGAACGCCATGCACGCAGTTTGTTGCGGTTTCAAACAGAAGATGCAATGAAAAAGGCACTGCGGCAGATATTTTTGCTAAATATGACTGCCGAACAGGCAGAAAAAGATCTGACAGCCGATGAACAGGAATCCACGCAAGAAACCAAACAGCGCGGAAGACGTGACAATCAGCGGCAAACAGCAGTGTTTAAAAACATTCGCATTTTTCTGAATACATTCAATCATGCGGTGGATATCATGCGTGATGCAGGTATCAACGCAGGAACAGACGAGGAGGAAACCGACGAATACTACATTTTCACCGTAAAAATCCCGAAAACAAATGAAATTCGGGAGCCTTAATCTTATCTTCCACATCCATATCTTTCTCTTTCACACCCCATATCCAACACAGGCAGGCGGCAGAAATGCCGTCTGTCTGTGTTTTATAATAAATTTGTTTCACGTGAAACATTTTTAATTTAGAGTTGATTTTTGCATTCAGGTGCTATATAATAAAGATTATTATAATAAATATAATACTTTATATATAAAAGGAAGTTTGCATACTATGATGGCAAAAACCGTGTCCATCCTCAATCAAAAAGGCGGGGTCGGCAAGACCACCACAGCAGTAAACCTTGCCGCCGCCATCGGTCTTGAGGGTAAAAAAACACTGCTTGTAGACATTGACCCGCAGGGAAACTCCACAAGCGGTTTCGGAATCAACAAAAGGGATATAAAACAGTCATCCTACGATGTGCTGACAGGGAAGTGCACCGCAGAAGAAGCCATCCTGCACACGGAGTTTGAGAATATCGACCTCATGCCCTCAAACATGAATTTAGCGGGTGCAGAAATCGAAATTATTGAAATCCAGAACCGTGAAAGCCTTTTAAAACGCGCGTTGGCACTCGTTTGGGAAAATTATGACTATATTTTCCTGGATTGTCCTCCTTCATTGGGGCTTATCACGCTGAATGCACTGACTGCATCCGACACTTTCATGGTGCCCATTCAGTGCGAATACTACGCGCTTGAAGGCCTGTCGCAGCTTATGGCAACCGTCCGCCAGATCAAAAGATTATATAATCCTTATATTGACCTTGAGGGTGTGCTGTTGACCATGTATGACGGCAGACTCAATCTCACCCAGCAGGTGGTGGAGGAAGTCAAAAAGTTCTTCCCGAAAAAAGTATACACCACCGTCATCCCCCGCAATGTGCGTCTTTCGGAAGCACCGTCCTTCGGTCAACCCGTTATGTATTATGACCGTTCCAGCAAGGGCAGCGCGGCATATTGCGAACTTGCAAAAGAATTTTTAGGCAAACAGATCAAATAAAAGGGAGGAAATCCACCTATGGCAACCAAAAAAGGCGGTCTTGGCAAGGGAATCAGCCAGCTTTTTGTTGAAAATGCACCTGAAGATGCACTCAACAGCGGGGCAACGTTGCTGTCTATCGGCGATATTGAACCCGACCGAAACCAACCGCGAACCAATTTTGACGATACTTCATTGCAGGAATTGGCGGATTCCATCGCCGCACACGGCGTTCTGCAACCCATTTTAGTCCGTCCGCAGTCGGACGGTTCATACAGAATCGTAGCCGGTGAACGCCGCTACAGAGCCGCACGCATGGCAGGATTAACGGAAGTTCCCGTAGTGATTAAAGTCCTGTCCGATGCAGAAGCCGCCGCAATTGCTCTCATTGAAAACTTACAGCGCGAAGACCTCAACCCCATGGAAGAAGCCATCGGCATCAAAAGATTGATGGATGAATTTGGTCTTACACAGAATGAAACCGCTGAAAGACTGTCCAAATCCCGTCCCGCCGTGGCAAATGCGCTGCGCTTGTTGCAACTGCCCGATGATTGCATTGAACTCGTGGCAGACGGAACCTTGTCTGCAGGCCATGCAAGAACCCTTTTGGGGCTCGAAAATAAAGAAATGATCTATGAAGTCGCACTCACCGTTTCCGAAAAGGGAATGAGTGTCCGCGATACAGAAAAACTCGTCAAAAAACTCAACAAACCCGTCAAAGAAACCGAAACGCCCCCTGTGGCGGCACACTATCACAGTGAAGTAGCTCTTTCTTTGAGCACGGTGCTCGGCAGAAAGGTCAACATCGTGACCGCAAAGGGAGCAGGGAAGACCGGCGGTAAGATTGAGTTTGAATTCTTTGATGATGACGATCTGCAAAAACTGGCTAAATTATTTGATAATTAAGGACATTAAGGAGATAAAACCATGATTGATATTCGTTTTTTGAGAGAAAACCCCGAAATCGTTAAGCAGAACATCCGCAATAAGTTCCAGGACGATAAACTTCCCCTTGTGGACGAAGCCATTGAACTCGATGCCGAAAGCCGCCGCATCAAGGGTCTTGCAGACTCTCTGCGTGCTGACCGCAACCGTTTTTCCAAGCAGATCGGCGGTCTGATGGCACAGGGCAAGCGTGAAGAAGCCGAAGAAATGAAGAAAAAGGTTACCGAACAGTCCGCCGCATTGGCAGAAGCCGAAAAGCAGGAAGCAGAATTGAGTGAAAAACTCATGCAGATCATGATGGTCATTCCGAACATCATCGATCCGTCTGTTCCCATCGGCAAGGATGACAACGAAAATGTGGAAGTGCAGAAGTACGGCGAACCCCTCGTTCCCGATTTCGAAGTACCTTACCACACCGATATCATGGAAAAATTCAACGGTATCGACATCGATGCTGCAGGCCGCGTTGCAGGCAACGGCTTCTATTATCTCATGGGTGACATTGCCCGTCTTCATTCCGCTGTTATCAGCTATGCAAGAGATTTCATGATCGACCGCGGCTTCACCTACTGCATTCCGCCTTTCATGATCCGTTCCAACGTTGTTACAGGCGTTATGAGTTTTGCCGAAATGGATGCCATGATGTATAAAATCGAAGGGGAAGACCTTTATCTCATCGGCACCAGCGAGCATTCCATGATCGGCAAATTCATCGATCAGATGATCCCCGAAAACACCCTGCCGCAGACACTTACCAGCTATTCTCCCTGCTTCCGCAAGGAAAAAGGTGCGCACGGCATCGAAGAACGCGGCGTTTACCGTATTCATCAGTTTGAAAAACAGGAAATGATCGTTGTCTGCAAGCCCGAAGAAAGCCCGCTGTGGTTTAACAAGCTGTGGCAGAACACCGTTGACCTGTTCCGTTCGCTCGATATTCCCGTACGCACACTCGAATGCTGCTCGGGCGACCTTGCCGACCTCAAGGTCAAATCCATCGACGTCGAAGCATGGAGCCCGCGTCAGAAGAAGTATTTCGAAGTCGGTTCCTGCTCCAATCTCGGCGATGCGCAGGCAAGAAGACTCAAGATGCGTGTCAAGGGCAAGGACGGCAACTACCTGCCGCACACCCTCAACAACACCGTGGTCGCACCTCCGAGAATGCTCATCGCCTTCCTTGAAAACAACCTCAACGAAGACGGCACCGTCAACATCCCCGAAGCATTGCGTCCTTACATGGGCGGCAAAGAAAAGCTCGTCCCTACCAAATAAATTGATAAAAAGCCGGACCATGCCATTTCGGTAATCTGTCCTGTTTGTCACATAAATGCAATTTATGTACGATATTTCGTATTTTTATTAAAGGAATGTTTAATTAATGAAAAGATTTGTCTGTTTCCTGCTTGCGGTCTGTGTTTTGCTGTCGGCATTTTCCGTGTTTGCATCGGCATTAACCCCCTCGCCGGAGGAAACCGTTTCGCCATACGGGGATGTCGATTTTGATAATTACATCACCGCAGGCGATGCAAGACTTGTTCTGCGTGCATCCGTGGGTCTTGAAACGTTTGATGATTTTACGGCTTATATTGCAGATGTTGATTTTGATTCGGTTGTGAGTGCGGGCGATGCGCGTCTGATTCTGCGCATTTCTGTCGGCCTTGAATCGCCTTATATTGTTGACCCATATCACAAATGTAACTTCCGACAGGGAGATTACTATTGCACAGAATGCCGCAGTGTGGAGCCAAAGCTCTTTGCACCGTTTGTGAATAACTGGATTATAAAAAAAATACACACGCAACAGGATGGGCTGTATTATTATAATTTCGGTGAAGGCAATGTGGTTTACACGATCATGACAGACAACGGCAGCCCTTTGGAAATGTTTTTTGCCTGCTCCTATGTGGATGAAAATAACATCGTCTATTCCACCCTGATTAACATTCATTACATCACGGGGGAAGACAGCGGTGTTTTTATGTGCTACGACGCTTTAACAGAAGAAATGTATGCACAAGGTGAATTCATTTACAACAAAACAACCTTTGAACGCAATGATATACTTCCCTTCACAACATATGAGGGAAATTCAGGCCTGCAAAGTGGATTTGAAAAATTAGCAGGAGAACAGTTGAGCGAGGTTCTGATTGCCGTGAAGACTTTGTTTGAGGCAGAATACTATCGACTGACACCCGAAACAATGCTTTTCCCCGCATTTGATTTTGACGAATAAAACACAATCTGTTTTCACAAGGAGATTTTTATGAAAAAGGCAATATCATTATTATTGTGTGTCATTTTGTTTGTTTGCGGCACGTTTTATGTTTTTGCAAACACAAAAACACACGAACAGATTGCGGATGAAATCATCGAGATTGCTCGTGCTGAGATAGGTTATTACGGTGACGGATCGAACAAGTTCAACGAATGGTACTACGGTACTCCGTCCGGTGCGGCATGGTGTGCGGTGTTTCTCGGCTGGTGTGCCGATCAGGTCGGTGTGCTGAACACGGCTGTTCCCAAACGTACAACCTGTGCAGGCATGATGGATTGGTACAAGGCAAAAGGGGAGTACCACACCGTGAACAGCGGCTATGTGCCGCAAAAAGGCGACGTTGTGTTTTTTGACACCGACGGCAGCGGTATTTCACACCATGTGGAATTCGTATCCGAAAGCGGATATTTCACCGATGACAACGGAAAAACCTGCATTTACTCCATCGGCGGCAACGCATCGGACGCCAATTTCGAGGGCGAAGACAACGTCATTGAGCGTTTCCGCACCATCGACCGCGAAAATGCCGTGGTGATGGGATATGCTCATCCGTCCTATGTACAGGAAAAACAAAACACACCGAATTTCTTTGAAAAACTGCGTGCATTCTTTGAACGGATCGTCGAATTTTTCCGCAACCTGTTTTCTTAACACAACAAAAAAATGAATCCCCCGGTTTCCCGGGGGATTTGATTTTATAAATCAGTTGCAAATGAAGGGGAAGTATGTCATAATAAAAAGGAGAACCTTTCATATTTCAGGAGATTGTGCCATGCACGATTTTACTTATCTTTATCGCAAAAATAAAAGACGGTTCAAACAGTTAAAACCCCTTTATGCCGCATACCGCCGTCAGACGGTCATAAACCACGGCGGTGAGGAGCTGTCCCTGGGTGTTTTTAAAAGAGAGCTTATGCGTGTTCTGCATCACACGGACGAGTGCATCTGGAGCAACAATCCGCGGTGTTTCATTGTTCTGCACGAGGGGGACACGGTGATCGGCTTTGCCGACATCCGTGCGGTGTCAACCGACCTGCTCGAAACCGACTATCCTTACGGCACGGTAGAGGATTTCTGCATTGCAGAGGAATACCGTAACCAGGGCTACGGCAAAATTTTGTATGAACGTGTTGAAACCGTACTGCGCAAAAACGGCACCAAAACCATTCTCATGACCCCCGATCCGAAAACAGGTGTTGCATTTTGGGAAAAGATGGGCTTTGCAAGCACGGATGAGTTTATTCCCGACACAAAATCGGTTGTTTACAGAAAAGATATTTAAAGGAGAAAATTATGCCTTATCTTTTTGCACATTTCAAAGAAAAACTGACGCCCGACGGGGAACAGGTCTATTTCAGCATCAGCAAGGACGGTCTGAATTGGGAAGAAGTCAACGGCGGCAATCCGATTCTGACCGCAAAACTCGGTGAAAAAGGTTGCCGTGATATCACGGTCATGCGTCTGCACACAGGCGGTTTTGTTGTGCTCACCACCGATCTTTGCATCGTATATCGCATGGACGAAAACCACAATGTGAATTGGAAAGAGGTCAACAGCACGGGCAGCAAGTGCCTGCGACTGTGGGAAACGGAAGATCTTGTGCATTTTTCGGATGAAAAACTCATCCACATGGGTCGCGATGACTTTGGCTGCCTTTGGGCACCCGAAATTTTCTTCGACGAAATCAATGAAGAATATCTCATCCATTGGGGCTCGACCCTTGCTGAAGACAATTTCACCCACATGTCCATTTTCTGCTGCACCACCAAGGATTTTGAAACATTCAGCGAACCGAAACTGTATTTTACCAAGAACAACGAAATTCTCGATTCGCACATCACGAAGATCGGGGACACTTACCATCTGTTTTACAAAAATGCCGACCATCCGCCCATGAATATGCACGCCACAAGCGACAATCTTTACGGTCCGTTCGTGCATGATGAAAAATTTGAGCAGTTCATGGCAGAAATGGGCAATGCAGGTGCCTATGAGGGACCGACCACCTACATTCTGCCCGACGGCAGATGGTGCCTGATGCTCGACTTCTTCGGCTGTGAAAAAGAAAAAATGGGCTATGTACCGTTCATTTCAGAAACACCCGGGGTTGCCGAATTTGAACGCAGAGCCGACCTCGTTTCGTTCCCATACGGCTTCAAGCACGGCGGCGCCATTGAAATCACGGATGAAGAATATGAGAGATTAAAAAACATGTAAAAAGACCGAAAAAATCCCTTGTTCGCAGTGAACAAGGGATTTTCTGTATCCTTATTTATTTTTCTTCTGAATGTTTTTTTCTTTCCAGACCTTTTTATAAATGGCTTCGGTTGCAAATGCCATTTTTGTGACGGAAAATTCACAGTTGTCAGGGAATACATACCATGTGTCTTTCATGGTGTTCAAGTCAACACAGTCCTGTTTTTGACCGAAACGGAAGCGGTATTCCACATGCAGGCTGTTCTGCATGGAAGAATCCACATCCATATGCATCTTCTCACCGTCATAATCGCGAACAACATCCACATGGAAACCGGTCATATCATGCACCATTCTGCCCTTGCCGATCGTGATAAAGCCCCAGCGGTTGGGCAGGTCATTGACATGGCAGTCGCTTTCAAAATAATATCTGCCCTCGTTGACCTCTTTTTCAACCTCTTGCTTTTCCCACAGATACCAGTCGGACGGGAATTTGAATTCGGTTTCACCTTTTTCGGCTTCCAGCTCACCGTAGTAATTGAGTGTCCACTTCTTGCCGCAGGCTTTGCAGAAAATATCAGCACCTTTGGAATCCATTTTATATTCCGTTTTGCAGGCAGGACACATATAAAGCGGCTTGTGTAAGCCCTCAGCGCGGTTTTTGCGTTTGACCTCCACGCGGTTTTCACTCTGCCAGCGCCAGTCATCATGATAGATGGCTTCGCGGATTTTTGCATTGATCTCGTCAACGGATGCATCTTTGATTTCCTCGGCAGTAAATAACTGCGTAAACACAGCCTCCAGCTTTTTCGGAAAACGGGGAATATGATTCCCCCAGAACGGATCATAAATATGGTGTCCCATGTTTTTATAAGTCACACAGGGAACACCCATCATTTTAACAAGCTGACCGAGAGAATCGGTGAGTGCATCCAGCTCCGTCACACCGCATTTTGAATAGCGTGCCTCCGGATAAATGCCGAAATTTTCGCCTGCCTCCAGTGCTTTTTTACACTGGATAACGGTATTCAGGTCAGAGGTATATCTGCGCTTGGGAACACAGCCCGTACAACGCAGAAACAGCTCTCTGCCGATAAAATCATCCACCGCTGCAGGATAAATACCCGTATGCGGCTTTAAGGATGCTGCCATAACATAAAAATCGATAAACGCATTATGGTTACAGATGATGATATAAGGCGGCTTGATGCCATCCATACGCACCTTTGTGACATGCGAACGAGCCATCCACTTGCGCAGCTGCAGATAATTCCAGCCTGCCACCGCAAGCACGATTTTATTCTGACGAATAAACGGCTTGTGCAGATCCATTCTTTTGGTTGCGGGAGCACCGACACGCTGATATCTGCCGATCCATCTTCTCACAAAAACACATCCTTATTTTTCTTCACAGAACAGGGGAAGTTTTCTGTTTTATCCCCACTTATTATATAAACTATTTTGCATTATATATTTATAAATTGTAACTTTTGTGAACAAATTGTAAACATTGCAACATCATATTGCATTTAAATTATCGTGTGGATTTTATTGCAACATATTAAAAACTGCGTGTGGATTTTGCAGCAGATTCTGCTGTTTGTGAAACAATTGCATTTATTTTATTTTTCCGTCTGCAATTTCAAAAGTTTTTCCTTCACACAACCGAAGAATGGATGCAGGATCACAGCAAGTGATAAATACCTGACGGTTATCAAGATGATTTAAAATATAATCCTGTCTGCCGGCATCCAGCTCGCTCATCACATCGTCGAGCAGAATGACGGGCTGCTCGTTTGTTTTTTCTTTCAGAATCTGTGCTTCAGCCAATTTCAAGGCGATCGCACATGAACGTTGCTGCCCCTGTGAGCCGTACACACGTGCAGGCTTTTCGTTTATAAAAATACCGAGATCATCTCTGTGCGGCCCGACGGAAGTGGTTTTATTGAATAAATCCTCCCGTCTGCTTACTTTAAGCATTTCAGAAAGCGAAAATTTGCCGTCTGTATTGTCTTTTTGCATATATTCAAGGGAAAGTATCTCTCTGGACTGCGAAAGACCGTCATAAACGGCAGCACACGCAGGTAAAAGCAAAGAGAGATATTCTTTTCTCAACTGCAAAATCTCTTCACCCGCGTTTACAAGGTGCGTATCCCATATATCGAGCATGTCGAGAAGTTCGGGATGCCCCTGCACATCGGCCAAAAGGGAATTGCGCTGTTTAAGCGCACGGTTATACTGACTCAACGCCGCGGCATAATTGGGCTTGAACTGACACAACGCGGTGTCCAGAAACCGTCTGCGCTCGGCAGGACCTGCCTGCACAAGCGACAAAAAAGCGGGCGAAAACACAGCGGCACTGCATTTGCCTATGAGTTTGGCAGGGGAAGACAAAGAAACGCCGTTCAAGGTCGCTTTGCGGGCATTTGCAACGGTCATCACAGCTTTTTGTTCGCGATCAGCGGCAAAAAAGTCGAGTTCCATGCGTGCAAAGTCTTTTCCGAAGCCAACAAGTTCACTGTCTTTTGCACCGCGGAACGATTTCAGCCCCGAAAAAAGCCAAATACTTTCAAGCAGATTTGTTTTACCCTGCGCATTCTCACCGTAAATGACATTCACCCCGCGGTCAGGGATAAGTGTCAGGTCGGCAAGATTGCGAAATCCGGTAAGGGTTAATTTTTTAATTTGCATATCTATTTATTCCCTGCAACGAATGCAAAATGCAAAAATTATCGGAATGGCGTTGCCATTTAAAAATATAAATTATTTCAGTAAATCAATAATCCGTCACACGAATCACGGATGCTTCGGCAAAATTCTTGGTATTCAACAGCACTTCACGCAGGTCACCTTCGGGCATAAGAGGAGTAATGAATGCGATCTCATTTTCGGGTGCATCCTTGCGGGAAAGGGTTTCAATATGTCCGAATCCTTCACGCAGAGCAACCAAAGCCGCATCCTTGTCTTTTGCGAAACCGCGAACATAAAGACGGGTCTGTGTCTGCTTATAATCGGCAATGCGGCAATCTGCGTGCGGACCCCATGTGTAGCCGATCTTGGTGTTCTTACCAAGACGAATACAATCCATCACGTCTGCAACAACCGCGCTTGCGGTCGGGAATTTGCCCGCACCTCTGCCGTAGAACATCACATCACCAACGGCATCACCGCGCACGAACAGCGCATTGAACACATCGTCCACGCTTGAAAGGGGAGAAGACTTACTGACCAATGCGGGACTGACCATAATGAAAATCTTATCATCTTCAACCAGTTTGGCTCTGCCGAGCAGTTTGATCACACAACCATGATTTTCGGCATATTCAACATCTTCAAGGGTGATTTTGGTAATGCCTTCGGTGTGCACTTCCACGGGAGAAACGTGTGTGCCAAAAGCAAGGGAAGCCAAAATACAGATTTTGCGGCAAGCATCCAGACCTTCCACATCGGCAGTGGGATCTGCTTCGGCATAACCGAGCTCCTGTGCCATTTTCAGTGCTGTGGTAAAGGACATATTTTCACGAATCATCTTTGTAAGAATAAAGTTGGTGGTACCGTTAAGAATACCTGCAACTTCTGTAATCCGATTCGCACCCAAGCAGTCAGCCAACGGATGAATGGCGGGAATACCGCCACAGACGGATGCTTCAAACAGAAAACTGACACTGTTTTCTTTTGCCAGCTGCAACAAGTCATAGCCTCTTGCGGCAACAAGCTCCTTGTTGGATGTCACAACGCTCTTGCCTGCCTGCAAGCATTTGGAAACGAAGTTGTAAGCTACCGTAAGACCGCCCATGGTTTCTACAACGATTTCAACTTCAGGGTCTTCGATGATAACGTTCACATCATGCACAACCTTGTGGCCGTACGGTCTGTCAGGAAAATCACGCAGATCAAGAATATATTTCACATCCACAAAATCAGTGCCTGCTTTTTCGGCAATCTGTTTTGCGTTTTTTTCAATCAGTTCAACAACGCCGCTTCCCACGACGCCGCAACCCATAACGGCAATGTACATAGTTTTATTTATCCTCCGTAAAATATTATGTTTTTTAAAAAAGTAACACACATTACACCATTTTAATCTATTCTACACATAGTAACAATAAATGTAAATAGTAAAAATTAAAAAAAATAATAAATTTTTCTCTTATATATTTATATATAATTACATATTGATTTTAATAACTTAATTATGTTATTATATGTAAGATGATTATCATACATTATTATACCTAATTATGCCTATAAAAGGAGATTTTTTTAATGGACTCATTCAGCGATGTCTGGAAAGAGGTTTTGGCTGTTTTGCAGCCGCAGCTGACAGAAGTCGTTTATAATATGTGGATCGAACCCCTCGAACCCGTCAAGCTCGAAGGCGACACCGTTGTCATGCTCACCAACACAGACTTTAAAAAGAAACTCATTTTAGAACGTTTTTACGATGTTATCACAAAAGGCTTTGAAGCCGTTCTCGGATTCCCGGTGGAACTTGATGTAATTGTTTCGCAGCCAGTGCCCGAAAAAAAAGCCGAAAACGAAGAAGCACAAAAGCAGAGTGCTTTCACCTTTGACAACTTCATTGTCGGCAGTTCCAACAAATTTGCCTATTCCGCTTGCTACCGTGTTTCCAACGCACCCGGTGCGGAATACAATCCCTTGCTCGTTTACGGCAGAAGCGGATTGGGCAAAACACATCTGATGCTTGCCATCCGCGAAAAACTGCACCGCAACTTCCCCGACATGGCAATCATTTATATCACAGGTGAAGATTTTGCAAACGAACTGTATCACTGCATTGCAGAAAAAAACACGGATGCTTTCCACGAAAAATACCGCAATGTGGACGTGCTGTTGATGGACGATATTCAATTCATTCAGAGAAAACAAGCAGCACAGGAAGAATTCTTCCACACCTTCAACACACTCACACAAGCAGGCAAGCAGGTCGTTATGACTTCGGACCGTCCGCCCAAGGAAATGGAAATTCTGGACGACCGTCTTCGCACCCGTTTTGAAATGGGACTTCTTGCCGATATTCAGCCGCCTGATATTGACACCCGCATGGCGATCGTTAAGCGCAAGGCGGATGAATGCAAGCTCATCCTCACCCCGTCTGTGATCGAAATGATGGCAGAGCACGTCAAGAGCAATGTCCGTCAGCTGGAAGGTTGTGTCAAAAAACTGTCTGCCATGAAGAATTTGCACGACATTGACCCCACTCCCGATGTGGTGCAGGGTGTGCTGACGGAAGTGGTTTCCACAGCAAAACCCGTCAGTGAAGTAGTAAATATGATCATTGATGCCGTGGTTGCCGAATACCGTGTCACAGTTGCCGACATCAAAAGCGAAAAGCGCAATGCCAACATTTCGCTTGCCCGTCAGGTGGCAATGTACATCATCCGTGAAATGACCGGGATGCCCCTGCAGAATATCGGCGAATATTTCAGCGGCAAAAACCATGCCACCGTTTCGCATTCGGTCAAGCAGGTTGAAATTAAAATGGAAAAAGACAGCTCCTTCAAACTGACAGTCAGGGAACTGATTAAGAATCTGGAAGAAGCGTAAAAAACTAAAAAGTTTTCAACAATTTCAACATAAATAAACAACGGGTTTTCAACATTTCAACAATCCCCTTAATTGTCAAAAACTTTTCAAAATTTTCCTCACAGCATTTTCGAAAGTATAAACACAGCAATAAATACCGATAATAAAAGGTTATCCCTTGTTTTCAACAATTTCGACACCCCCTACTAAAACTACTATATTTTAACACACATCTTCTCTAAGGACGGATTTTCTCATTTCTGTTTTTAAGAATGTAGCGATCCGATTTCCGGAAAGGCGGAATAAAAATGAAAATCATCTGCAACACCGCATCTCTTACACAGGCATGCCTGAACATTCAACGTTGCGTTCCAACCAGAGCCATTCTGCCCATGCTTGACGGTATCCTTATGCGCACCCTCGAAAACGGCAGAGTAGAACTGTGCGGCTACGACCTGGAACTCGGTTCCACCACCACAGTGGAAGCACGTATCGAAGAACACGGCGCCACCGTTATCAATGCTAAAACACTGTGTGATATTCTCAGGCATCTGCCCGGCGACCGTGTGGAACTTTCCTGCAATGCCAAAAACATCTGTACCGTCACCTGCGGCAATGTTGAATACACAATTGTGGCACTTCGTGCGGATGAATATCCTGATCTTCCGTCCCTGCCCGATACCGAACCTATTCAGATCTCCTCAAAGTTATTAAAAAGTATGATCATGCAGACCATCTTTGCCGCTTCCACCGAAGAAGCAAAGGCGGTGCACAGAGGTGTCAAATTCGAAATCAAGGAAGGCGAGCTCAAGTGCATTGCCATTGACGGCTACCGCCTTGCCATCCGCACCGAGTTTATTTCTTACAACGGTGCACCCCACACCTTTATTGTCCCAAGCAAAACGCTGTATGAGCTGGTTAAGCTTCTGCCCGAAGAAGATGAATTTGTGCAGATCTTTTTAAGTCGCCGTCATATCATTTTTGAAACCAATAACTATAATATTGTTTCCCGCCTTCTGGAGGGTGATTTCCTTGATTACCGCACAGCCCTGCCCAAAGGCACCACCGCAACCGTGCGTGTGAACACCAAAAAACTGCTCGAATGTATCGAAAGAACATCTATCATCGTCACCGAAAAAATGAGAAGTCCGCTTCGTTTCCTCTTTGACGGCGATATGATCCGCCTGTCCGTTGCCACTGCAGTCGGTTCGGCAAGCGACTTTATGGAATGTTCTCTGGACGGAAAACGCACCGAAATCGGCTTCAATGCCCGCTATGTGTCGGAAGCGCTTCGTGCTTGTGAATCAGATGAAGTTCTGATTCGTCTGAACGGTTCCATTGCGCCCGCACTCATCGTTCCCACCGAAGGTGAGCATTTTCTGTATCTCATCCTGCCTGTGCGTATTGCAGATGTAAACAGTTAAGAGGTGTAAAACATGGCTAAAACAATCAGATTAAAGGCAAAAATTGCCGAAATCGAAACAAAACCTCTTATAATCCGTACACCTTATATTGAATTGCAGGCTGCACTAAAATTGTGCAACATCGCACAGACGGGCGGTCATGCAAAAATCCTCATCACCGAGGAACAATGCGTCTTCGTCAACGGCGAAATCTGCACACAAAGAGGAAAAAAACTTTACAACGGAGATACACTTCGTGTCGGACGCGAGAGTTTTGTGATTGCATCCGAAGCGGAATAAAAAGGAGAACGGTATGTATTTAGCCGTCGGCGGCGACACCGTACTGCGCACAAAAGACATTCTCGGTATATTTGATACCGACTCAGTGACCGTGTCCAAACACAGCCGTGATCTTTTAAACACAGCCGAAAAAGAAAAGCGCACCGTCATGGTGTCCATGACAGAACTGCCGCGATCGTTTCTGCTGGTCCGTGAACAACGGGAGATCAAATTGTATTTGTCTCCCGTGGCAGCAAACACTTTATTAAAAAAATACAAATAAAAGACTTACATAAAAAATACATGTATCGGAGCGAACTATGAACAACACCGAAAACGAAATCATGCAGGAAATAAATGTTTCCGAACAAAACACCACCGCCGGGGCTGATGTGTCCTATACCGACGGTCAGCTTGACACGGCTGTGTCTGCCGATTACGGCGCAGATCAGATTCAGGTTTTGGAAGGCCTGGAAGCTGTTCGTATGCGTCCGGGTATGTACATCGGCAGCACGGGTCCGCGTGGTCTGCACCATCTCGTGTATGAAATCGTCGATAACTCCATCGACGAAGCATTGGCAGGCTATTGCACCGAAATCGAAGTTGCCATTCTGCCCGGCGACATCATTACCGTACGCGACAACGGCCGCGGTATTCCCGTTGATATCAAACCCGAACAGGGTCTTCCCGCCGTCACGGTCGTTCTGACAGTGCTTCATGCAGGCGGTAAATTCGGCGGCAGCGGCTACAAGGTATCGGGCGGTTTGCACGGTGTCGGTTCGTCCGTTGTTAATGCGTTGAGCGAACATTTTGTGGTTGAAGTCAGCCAGCACGGTAAAGTGCACCGTCAGCGCTTTGAACGCGGTCACATCATGACCGACCTCGAAGTTGTCGGCACAACCGACAAAACAGGTACATACATCGAATTCAAGGCAGACCCGCAGATCTTTACCGAAACCACGGTTTATGATTACGAAATCCTTGAACGCAGAATCCGCGAACAGAGTTATCTTACCGCAGGGCTGAAAATCACGTTGAGTGACCTGCGTGATATGGAAAATCCCATCATCAAGGAATTCTGTGCCGAAGGCGGTATCCGTGAATATGTTGAATGGCTCAATGACAGCCGCGGCCTTGTGAAACTGCACGAAGACACCATTCATTTCAACACCGTATCGGGTGACCGCAGTGCCGACATTGCACTTCTTTATAATGACGGCTACAACGAAAACATTCTTTCTTATGCCAACAACGTCCGTACCGAAGACGGCGGTGCACATGAAAACGGTTTCAAAACCGCTTTGACCCGCGTGTTCAACGATTACGGCAGAAAATACAACATCCTTAAGGAAGCCGACAAGAACCTGTCGGGTGATGATGTGCGTGAAGGCTTAACGGCTGTTATTTCCGTTAAACTCACCGATGCACAGTTTGAGGGTCAGACCAAAGGTAAGCTCGGCAACACCGACATCACCCCCATGGTCAGCAAGATGGTTTATGAAAAGCTCATGACCCATTTTGAAGAAAATCCGTCCGTTGCCCGTTCCATCTTCACAAAGGCACTCGAAGCATCCCGCGCAAGGGAAGCCGCCCGCAAGGCAAGAGAAGCAGCCAGAAGAAAATCCGCACTCGAAAGCAACTCCCTGCCCGGCAAACTTGCCGACTGTACCGAAAAAAATCCGGAGCTTACCGAAATTTACATCGTCGAGGGTGACTCTGCAGGCGGCTCTGCCAAGGAAGGCAGAGACAGAACCACACAGGCAATCCTCCCGCTTTGGGGTAAGATGCTCAACGTTGAAAAGAGCAGACTCGACAAAGTTATAGGCAACGATAAGCTCATGCCCGTTGTGCTTGCACTCGGCACAGGTATCGGTGACGATTTTGATATTCAAAAATTGCGCTATCACAAAGTTGTTATCATGGCCGACGCCGACGTAGACGGTCAGCACATCAGAACACTGCTTCTCACCTTCTTCTTCCGCTATATGCGCCCGCTGATTGACCATGGTTATGTGTATATCGCACAGCCCCCGCTGTTCAAGATTTCCAAGGGCAAAAAGTTTGAATATGCCTTCTCGGATGAAGAACGCGACAGACTCATTGAAGAATTCGGCGGCAGCTGTGACATTCAGCGTTACAAAGGTCTTGGTGAAATGGATCCCGAACAGCTTTGGGAAACCACCATGGACCCGTCCTTCCGCACCATGCTGCGCGTGACGATGGAAGATGCCATGGAGGCAGACGAAGTCTTCTCCATCCTCATGGGCGATCAGGTTGCTCCCCGCCGCGAATTCATTGAACGCAACGCAAAATATGCAGATAACCTTGATATTTAAGGAGAAATAAAATGGACGACGAAATCAGAAACGGCCAGCCCGAAAACGAGGCTGTTGTCAATACAGGCAAAGTCGTGGATGTGGATATCAACAAGGAGATGAAGAGCTCTTTCCTCAACTACTCCATGTCGGTCATCATGTCCCGTGCCCTGCCCGATGTGCGTGACGGCTTAAAACCCGTTCATCGCAGAATTCTTTACACCATGTATGAAAACAACCTGACCCCCGACAAGGCATACCGTAAGTGTGCCGATACGGTCGGTTCGGTTCTGGGTCGCTATCATCCGCACGGCGACGCATCCGTGTATGATGCCATGGTCCGTCTTGCACAAACCTTCTCTATGCGATATATTCTTGTAGACGGCCACGGTAACTTCGGTTCCATCGACGGTGACCCCGCCGCTGCATACAGATATACCGAATCAAGAATGAGCAAGCTCTCTCTTGAAATGCTCACCGATATCGACAAAGATACGGTTAACTTCATGGGCAACTATGATGACCGTCTGAAAGAACCCACCGTTCTTCCTGCCCGTTTCCCGAACCTGCTTGTGAACGGTTCCACGGGTATTGCTGTCGGTATGGCAACCAACATTCCGCCGCACAATCTTCGCGAAGTTATCGACGGCATGTGCTGTCTGATTGACAATCCCGAAGCATCCCTTGAAGACCTTATGGAACACATCAAAGGGCCTGACTTCCCGACCTATGGTATTATCATGGGTAAATCGGGCATCCGTGCCGCCTATGCCACGGGCAGAGGTAAAATTGTTGTGCGTGCAAAAACTGAAATCGTCGAAGGCAAGAACGGCAGATATCAGATCGTTGTCACCGAGCTTCCTTATCAGGTCAACAAGGCAAGACTCATTGAAAACATTGCCGAATTGGTTAAAGATAAGAGAATCGAAGGCATTTCCGATGTAAACGACTATTCGTCCCGTTTGGGTATGCGTATGGTCATCGATCTCAAGCGCGATGCCAACCCGCAGGTTGTTCTGAACATGCTGTTCAAGCTCACACAGTTGCAGACTTCTTTCGGTATCATCAACCTTGCCCTCGTCAACAACGAGCCCAAGGAACTTACCCTCAAGCAGATGTTGCAGCTTTATATCGACCATCAGTGCGAAATCATCGTCCGCAGAACGCAGTACGATCTGAAAAAAGCACAGGAACGTGCCCACATCCTCGAAGCATTGCTTCGTGCACTTGACTGCATCGATGAAGTCATTGCATTGCTTCGTGCATCGAAGTCCATTCAGGAAGGTAAAGAAGGACTCATGCAGAAGTTCGGCTTTGACGAAGTGCAGGCAACGCACATCGTACAGATGCGCCTTGGCCAGTTGACAGGTCTTGAAAAACAGAAACTGGTTGACGAAATGGCAGCCCTGCAGGAAAAAATCAAATACTTTATGGAAATTCTTGCTTCTCACGATATGGTTCTTTCCATTGTCAAGGACGAAGCCATGGTCATCCGCAATAAATTCGGCGATGACCGCCGCACCGAAATCGTCAATGTTTCCGGCGAAGTGGATATTGAAGACCTCATTGCCGACGAAGCAGTCGTTATGACCCTCACGCAGAGAGGTTATATCAAACGTCAGCCTGTTGATACATATCGTCAGCAGAAACGTGGTGGGCGCGGTGTTTCGGGTATGACCCGCCGTGAAGAAGATGTGGTGGAAACCATGTTCACCTGCCGCACGCATGACCACATTATGTTCTTCACAAATCTCGGCAGAGTTTACAGACTCAAGTGCTACGAAGTCCCCGAATCCGGCCGAACAAGCAAGGGTATGAACATCGTCAACATCCTTCCCATTCAGGCAGACGAAAGCATTTCGGCAATGATCTGTGTCAGACCCGAAGATGAAGAAAAGTACCTTTGCATGATCACCCGCAAGGGTATTATGAAACGTACCGCGATGACCGACTACCGCAATGTGCGTAAAGGCGGTATCATTGCCATTAACCTCGACGAAGGCGACAACCTCGCATGGGTCAAGCTCACAAGCGGTGAAGACGATCTGCTTGTTGCAACCCGCAAGGGTAAAGCCATCCGCTTCAACGAAACGGATGCCCGTGTCATCGGCAGAACCGCAAGAGGTGTCAAGGCCATCACCATGAAGAACGAAGAAGACTGCGTTGTCGGTCTTGAAATCCTCGAAGGTGAAGGCAAGGTGCTCACCGTCAGTGAAACAGGATACGGAAGACGCAGCGAATTTGATGATTATCACATTCAGGGCAGAGGCGGTCAGGGTACCACCAACTACCATGTTGAAAAATACGGCGATGTTGCTTCCATCCGCGTGGTTAATGAAGAAGAAGACATCATCATGATTTCGTCCGACGGCATCATCATCCGCATTCCCGCCGTGGATATCCGTGAATGCGCAAGACCTTCCAAGGGCGTGCGCGTGATGAAGGTCAACGAAAACGAACGCATCGTCACCATCACCGGCACCGAAAAAGCGGAAGAGGAAGAAACACAGGTCACCGAATCCGCAGAAAATAATGAAAACATCTCCGAAGTTGAAGCACAGGAGGAATAAAAAATGAAAAAAGCAGTTCCCTTTATTATTTTCGGCGTCATTGCCGCCATTCTCATTGCATGCTGCGGTGTTGCGGGCGCAGGCCTTGCAGATTGCACTTTTGTTCCCGAAACCGCACCCGAAAATGCAGGCACCGAATTTATCGGTGTTGTGGATTCCGCCGCAGAACTCAACACAACATATTACGATGAAATCAGCAAAATGAAAGATCTGCAAGATCTTGTTGCCGCATGGGGTGCCGCCAATAACGATGCAAAAATGCACCTCGGCACGGTCACCACCTTCCTCATCGTTGTGAAGGAAGCAGGAACCGTCGCCACCAACTACGGCAATGCCGATGTGATTTCCCTTGTTTCCGTCAACTCAGAAGCCAAAAAAGTCAGTGTGCTGGCGCTTGACCCCGATAGTCTGGTTTACATTGACCTTGCCGACACCAAACTGACTGCAAACGGCCCTGTTTATGCCAAACTCAACACCGCTTATGCAAACGGCGGCATTGCTTTGCTTGAAAAAACAGTGGAAAACAACTTCAAAATTGAAATTGACCACTATCTTGTAACCGATATGAACGGTGTTGCAGCTATTGCCGATGCCGTGGGCGGTGTCAGTGTTATGCTCGACAAGGAACTCAAAAAAATGATCACCGACGATTTTAATGTGATCATGCCGGCCGATAACACCCCGCTTAAGGGTGAACAGATCGTGGCTTACCTGCGTGAAAAGCGCGACGGTGCCGATAATCACCTTGCAAGACAGGCCGACAGCCTTGCTTTCCTCATCAAAAGCGTGCAAACACGCGGTTTCGGCGAAGCGATTGATTTTGTCAAGGAGCTTGCCGCGGTTGTAAAAACAGACCTTGCCGGCGGTGAACTTGTGAATGTTCTGCGCAGAACGGTTCTGGGTGCATGGAGCGACTACAATGTGGTGTCCTACACCGCACCCGATAAAGGCACTGCCGTGCAATACAAAGACAGCGCATGGATTCGCATCATCGATATCCCCGTGGTTGCTCAGTCCATGCAGGACAAGCTGTTCAACAAAACCAACATTTCCCTGAATGACAGCCGATTGTCTGCAGTGGAACTCATCAAAGCCGTAAACAAACTGCATTTTGATGAAATCGAAAAGCAGAACGCATCTGCGATTGAAGGCGAATTGACCGAAGGCGAAGAAAATGCTGAAACCGAAGATAGCGGTTCAGTCGGATAAAAGAGGGATTTTTTATGAAAATAACAAAAAAAATCATTTCTGCCTGCCTTTGTCTGTTTTTGCTGGCAAGTTTTGTTCTTCCCGTTTTTGCAAATAAGGCACATTATGATGCCCCCTTGCGTGTGCCGCCGCTGTCGGGGAACTTACGTGCTGACCTGTACAAAGTTGCAAAAAGCCAGCTCGGCTACCAGGAAGATGTGTTCGGCGGAACCTATTTCGGTGAATGGTGGACCGAAGTTGTCAGCGGAAAAGAATTTGATGACCCTTGGGAGGGCTACATCGACATCGATTGCACCGATGCCGACTGGTGTGCTATCTTCCTGTGCTGGGTCATGGAAAAAGCTGGCTGTGCATACGGCTATACTTATAATGTATTGTCGGGCACAGTGGGCTATATGTTTGAATTGCTCAAAGCGGGCGAAGCCGAAATTTATACCTATTCCGATGATATGGAATACGAACCCAAACTCGGTGACCTCGCATTTTATACCTATGACAACGGCAAAACCCTTTCCCACGTTGCCATCACCGACGGCAACAATCACTACATCCATGCCAACTATGCCAACAGTGTGGTGGAATTGGAAGGAAATATTGTTTACAAAATTGCGGCAGACGATTATTTTAAACCTGCTTACATTGTTTCTCCCAATTATAACCTCAGTGAAGAAAGCGGCAACAGCGAGCTCCGTGCTGCTGTGCTCGGGTTTGAAGCAGGTATCATTTATTTGCCGTACCGCCTGAAACTCGAACTTGAAAATCTGTTCAACACCGATGACGAAGGCACAGCCATCCCGCCCGCACCGCCCATCGTGGAAGAAATCATCCCCGGTGATGCCGACCGCGACGGTATTCTTTCCGCAGGGGATGCAAGGCTCATTCTGCGCGCCTCGGTGGAGCTTGAAACTTTAAGTGAAGAGCAAATGAAGCGCGCCGACCTTAACGGTGACGGAAAATGCACCGCCGACGAGGCAAGAACCGTACTTCGTTTGTCGGTCGGGCTCACAGTCGACTAAATAGTTCTTGTTTTCTTGAATATTCTGTGCTATAATACCTTTTAACTATCTATCAGGAGGTAAGTCAAATGGATCCTATCAAAGTTGACTTTTCCGACAGCGGAAAGAAAAAGAGCGTCAAAGAAGTTCTGATTCCGCCCGAAAAAGCAGGATTAAAAATCGTTATCAACATCATCATCACTCTCATTGCGGCAGTAGTAATTTATTATTTCATGCTTCCGCCCATGAACCCCAAGGCATATGAATTCTACATTTATTTTGCCTCCATCTTCGGCGTGTATGTTGCTTCTGCTTTCCTCACCAGCGGTGCATTCGCAAAACCCGAATACATTCCTTACGCAAGAAGACAGTCCATCGCTCCCATTGCCGTTGCACTTGTCATCGGTCTTGTGGTCGGTGTGGGATATCTCGTATCATCTCCTTTCTTCCGTGCAAAGGATTACAGCGAAATTCTCCAGTTTGAACAGAGTGACGATATTTCCGATATCATCACCATCATTTCCGACACTGAAGAAGCATTCAACAACATCCCCCTCATTGACAAAGCTTCCGCCGAAGCTCTTGCCGACAAGCAGTTGGGTGACTTCGCAAAACTGAGTGCCGGTTATGAATCGCAGTTTGAACTGCTCACCAGCGATTCCACGCAGATCAACTTCCACGGTGTTCCTTATCGTGTTTATCCCTTGCAGTATGCCGACTACTTCAAGTGGTTCCTCAACTCTGTTGTGGATACCGATGAATACGAAGGCATTCCCGGTTATGTTCTTGTGAACATGCACAGCCAGGAAGCAGAACTTGTCACCGCATACGACATCAAGTACTCCACTGCGGAACATTTCAACGAATTCCTCGGCAGAAAACTGCGTTTTGCATTCCCGACCTATCTGTTCGGTGAAATCTCCTTTGAAGTGGACGAAGAAGGCTATCCCTACTGGATCGTTGAACGTCTGGACAAGACCATCGGTCTGTTCGGCGGTGAAGATGTTATCGGCATTCTCAAGGTCGATGCACAGACCGGTGAATGCGTGGAATACGGTCTGGAAGAACTCACGGCAGACAATTCCGAAATCTCATGGATCGACCAGGCTTACGATGCAGACCTGCTTGTAAAGCAGTACAACTATTACGGCACCTACAACGGCGGTTTCTGGAACTCCCTGATTGGTCAGTCCAATGTCCGTAAGTCCAGCGACGGTTATTCCTTCCTTGCAAATGAGGACGACGTTTATCTGTACACAGGTGTCACTTCCGTTACGGGCGACCAATCCATTCTCGGCTTCCTGCTTATTAACCAGCGTACCAAGGATGCTTACTTCTATCCCACCACCGGTGCTACCGAAAAGAGCGCACAGGCTTCCGCAAACGGTAAGGTTTCCGACAAGGGCTGGCAGGCAACGTTCCCGCTGTTGCTCAATATCGACGGCGAACCCACTTATTTCATGGCTCTCAAGGACTCCTCCCAGCTTGTAAAGACCTTTGCAATGGTCAACGTGCAGCAGTACTCTGTTGTGGCAATCTCCCCCAACGAAGATGCTGACCTCGGCGCCTGCCTTGGTGCATACATTGATGAAATGGCAAAGAACGGTGTCAACCTTGACATCAGCGGTAACCTCGCAGACATCGGCGACGGCACCGACGCTTCCGACGAAATCGATGCAGAAGAAATCACCGGCACCCTCGCCGACATCCGCACCCAGACCGTTGCCGGCACCACCTACTACTACCTGTCTTTCGACAACAGCACCTATTACAGAGTAGCAGCATCTCTCGACACCACCGCAGTTCTCTTCAACGTCGGTGACAGCATTGTCATCACCGTTCCCGCAGCCGCCGAAGGTAAAATCGTTTCTGCTCTCTACGCAGATTTCGCTGCATAAACAGATTTATCATCACACCGCATCCGCAAGGGTGCGGTGTTTTTACTTTATAGGAAACTGCGTTCCTATAAAGAAAAAAATTATATGTCCCTCCGTCGCCCGCTACACGTGCTCGGAGATGGACTATTCGAAAACGGTCGCCGCGTTACGGCGAAGCCGTTTTCTTGTGAAAAATCCAACAGCCGAACTTCTGATCGGCTGTATTTTTTTGCCCTTTTTGCTCATTTTTATATATTCAGAATTCTGTAAAAATAGTATGACGAATTCTGTAAAAAACACTTGACTTTTACAGAATTATGTATTATAATGGTGTACGTAACGGCAAACATTACAGAGTGCTGTAAAATACATATATTATAAATTACAGTATTCTGTAAAAATAACGCTGATTTTACAGTAATTTTACAGACCGCCGTAAACTGAAAAAGGGGAGGTGACGGAACCAATGGATAACACCTATGAGCGCATTGTGCAACTGTGCACATCACGCGGCATCAAACTTTCCACACTTGCGCAGGACATCGGAATCCGCAGTTCCGTTTTCACCGAACTCAAAAAAGGGCGCACCCGTCAGCTGTCAGCAAAAACATTGCAAAAGGTAGCCGATTACTTCGGTGTTTCCACCGACAGTTTATTGGAAGTGCAAAGCACACCGGGTGCAGACGAAGTCAGGGATGAACTGTACCGCAAGCGCAGACTTCTGTTTGATATGAGCGCAAACGCCTCGCCCGAAACGCTGGAAACCATTTTGAAGATCGTTACGGCACTGGTCGAAAATTAAGAGTATAAGGGGTAAAAAGATATGAGAAAGAGCGAAAAATACATCACTTCCAACGGCATCATCTGCGACGTATGGCCCTTGGGCGAAAATAATGTTGTTATTGAAATCAACGGCAGACGCACCGTGCGCAACCGTCAGATTCTTAATACCCAGTTGCAGAGAGTGGAAGACGTTGCCCTGACGGGTGACAAGGTTGCACTCGAATTCCTTGAAACGGGTGAAAAGGCAGAATACGAACTGGTCGAGTCCTATTCCGGCTTCCGTTACAAGCGTGTCGGCGGCAATCACTACAGCTACAGAATAGAAGAATACACCGAATCTGCCGCCAACCCCGCACTTAATTCCATCAGCACCGATTCCCCTCTCGGTCGTTCTTTGTATCGTAAAACCCGCGGCAGTGTTGCCGAATATAACGTCGGAGACGAAACCATGCGCGTGCGCATCCTCGGCATCAACAAAAAAGCAGTCAGCTGATATAAACGCAAAGGAGAAAAGGCATGAACAAGATTTTATTCCCCGCAAAAATGATTTTCACCATTCTGCAATCCAAATTGCAGAAAAAGGAAGAAAAAGACATCTGCATGATCGCACACCGCGGCTACAGCGGAAAATATCAGCAGAACACTGCGCTTGCCTTCCGTGAAGCCGCAAAGCATAAGTCCGGCGGTGCCGAAACCGACATCCGCATCACCAAGGACGGATATTTTGTCACCAACCACAACGACGAAGTTGTGTTCGCTGACGGCAGTGAGGTGCAGGTTGCCGATGCTACCCTTGCCGAATTGCAGGCAAAGCCCATCAAAAACACCAAAACCAAGGACACCATCTATATCTGCACCTTCCGCGAATACCTTGAAATCATGCGCGACAACAATATGGTCTGTTTCGTTGAACTCAAAGGCGAATGGCCCGAAGAAAAAATTAAGGAAGTTTTCACCATGGCGGCAGAAGTGTATGACCTCAGAAAGGTCATTCTGCAATCGTTCAGTTTTGATAATCTGCTTCTTGCCAACAAATTATTCCCCGATATGCCCCTCATGCTTACCTACGGCTCCGCCGAACACGGCTATGAACGTTGCTTCGACCACGGTTTTTCCATCGATGTGGACTATGTCACCGTCAACAAGGAAATGATTGAGCAATTCCATTCCCGCGGCCTTGAAGTCGGCATCTGGACGGCAAACACCCCCCTTGTGCTCGCTTATTGCAAGGCACTCGGCGCAGATTACATCGAGTCGGATTATTTCGGCGGCTGAAAAACATAAAAAAATACAGGGACTGTGCAAGCAGTCCCATTTTTGTTGCTTAATTTGCATTTTTACTTTCCCTTGACAACGTGAATTCTTTTTATTATAGTATAAAGTGACTATATATCCCGTCAAAACAGGGAAAACGGAGAAAATGAAAAAATTATGAAATATTTGCCCAACCCCATGCTTTTTTCATCGGTCTTTGTGATGCCGTCTGCGGTTGCAGATGAGCATATCAAGCTTGCATCTGCCGCGGCACTTAAGGTCATTCTTTGCCTGTTCCGTTGCCAGAATGAGGTGTTCGACCTGCAAAATATTGCAAACAAAACAGGCCTGTCTGCCGGAGAGGTCGCGGATGCCTGTGCTTATTGGGCAGACAAGGGTGTTCTGCTGTGCGATTGCAAGGAAGTTGCGGAGCCCGAAGCAAAGCAGGAAGTGATTCCCGCCGAAAAGACACCCTCTGCGCCGAAGTCGGAAGTGCCTGCAAATCTGCCTGCGCAAGTCGAAAAAACAGAAGTCAAAAAAAAGACACGCGAAAAACTCACCGTATCTCCCTCACGGCCGACCCATGCACAAATCTGCAAACGGCTGGACGAATGCGCCGAAATCCGCGAGCTATTCAACGAAGCGCAGACAGTGCTCGGCAGAATGCTCGGCACGGGAGACCAGGCAGCACTGCTTTTGCTGTTTGATTACTACGGACTGCCCGCCGATGTGCTTCTGATGCTGTGCGAATATGCCCGCACTATGGGCAAGGCAGGCAACCTCAACTATATTTATGCCGTCGGACAGGACTGGAGCGAGCGCGAAATCGACACCTTTGAACGTGCCGACGAAGAACTGCGTCGTCTGGCAGAGGTGGACACTAACTGGTCACAGTTCTGTGCACTCACGGGCATGCAGCACCTCAAGCCCACCAAAGGCCAGCAGAAATATATGCACACATGGATCAGTGAATGGAAATTCACCGTTCCCATGCTTGCTGTTGCCTTTGAAAAAATGAAGGAACACACCGATGGGGTTCGTTTTTCTTATATGAACGGCATCCTCAAAAACTGGCTTTCCAAGGGCATTATGAGCCCCGAACAGGTTGAAAAAGAGGAGCAGGAATTCAAAGAGAAAGCGCAGGAATCCATCCCGACCCGACCCACCAAGAATACCGAGCCGAAAGCGGAAATCCCCGCAGGGGTTTCTTCGGCAGTTGCCAAAAGCGGTATCGCGGCAGGTCCCGCATCCTATGACCTCGACAAAGCAGAGCAAGCCGCCCGCAGCACTGTTCCGACACTCAAAAAGAGGAAAAAGAATTAAAAAATTGCCGTAAATACAAAAAAAGAGGTCGCCTTTTTGCAGGTTGACCTCTTCTTTTTTGTCAGCACCCCCCTTTGCTGCAAAGTGCAACAATTATGTGGATTGTGTTAAAAAAAAGACAAAATCCCACTTGCTAAAACAAAACATTGGTGGTATACTATAATTGCATAAAAATGGAATAAAAAACGGAGGAATCTGACTATGCCCAAAGTAATTGTTGACTGGAAAACCATTAACGATTTCGTGATCGATGCGTTCAAAGGTGTCGGTGTTCCCGCAGAAGACGCAGCTATTGTTGCAGACGTTCTTCTTGAATCCGACCGCAGAGGCATCGAATCCCACGGTGTAAACCGTTTCAAACCTGTTTATATTGACCGCATCAATGACGGCATTCAGCAGCCTGTCACCAACTTTGAAATCATCCGCGAAACCCCCTGCACCGCTGTTGTTGACGGACACGACGGTATGGGTCAGGTCATCGGCTACAAGGCTATGAGCATGGCGATCGAAAAGGCAAAGACCTACGGCATGGGCATGGTTGCAGTGCGCAACTCCACCCACTACGGTATTGCCGGCTATTATGCCTCCATGGCTGCAAAAGCAGGCTGCATCGGCATCACAGGCACCAACGCCCGTCCGTCCGTTGCTCCCACCTTCGGTGTGGAAGGTATGTTCGGTACCAACCCGCTGACCATCGGCATCCCCACTGACGAAGATTTCGATTTCGTTATCGACTGCGCAACCTCCATTACCCAGAACGGTAAGGTTGAATATTATGAAAGAATCGGCGAAGATGTTCACCCCGGCACCATCATCGGCCTTGACGGTGAGGAAGTTTCCGGCGATGCAGGCGCTGCTCTCAAGCAGATCCGCAACGGCACGGCAGCACTGACCACCCTCGGCGGTATCGGCGAAGCACTCGGCGGCTACAAGGGTTACGGCTATGCAATGGTCGTTGAACTGCTTTCCGCTATTCTGCAAGACGGTAATTACGGCAAGGCTCTTGACGGCAAGGGCGAAAACGGCGAAAAGGTTCCTTATCACCTCGGCCACTTCTTCATTGCTATCGACACAGGCCACTTCCTCGGCGAAGAACTCACCCGCGCAAAAGCAGGTGAGATCATCCGCAGTGTGCGTGCTTCCAAGAAAGCTCCCGGTGCCGACAGAATCTATTCCGCAGGCGAAAAGGAATGGGATATCTGGCTTTCCAGAAAAGATTCCGGTGTGCCCATCAACGAATCCGTGCAGGCAGAAATCTGCAAAGTCCGTGACGATCTTGGTCTTACCAAGTATGTATTCCCCTGGGAAAAGTAAGAGAGGTATAAAAAATGGATTATTTGACCGAATCACTCAAAAAGCATGCTGAATGGCAAGGCAAACTCGAAGTTGTTGCCCGTGCAAAGGTAGACACCAAAGAAAAGCTCTCCCTTGCCTACACCCCCGGTGTTGCACAGCCCTGCCTTGAAATCCAGAAAGATATCAACAAGAGCTATGAACTCACCAGAAGATGGAACATGGTTGCAGTTATTACCGACGGCACCGCTGTTCTCGGCCTCGGTGACATCGGCCCCGAAGCCGGTATGCCCGTTATGGAAGGCAAATGCGTTCTGTTCAAGGAATTCGGCGGCGTTGACGCATTCCCTCTTTGCATCAAGAGTAAGGATGTTGACGAAATCGTCCGTACCTGCCAGCTCATTTCCGGCTCTTTCGGCGGCATCAACCTCGAAGACATCTCCGCACCCCGTTGCTTTGAAATCGAAGAAAAGCTGAAAGCCTGCACCGATATTCCGATCTTCCACGATGACCAGCACGGCACTGCCATCATTTGTGCAGGTGCACTTGTCAACGCACTCAAGCTCGTCGGCAAGAAGTTTGAAGACTGCACAGTTGCATTCTCGGGTGCAGGTGCTGCAGGTGTTGCAATTGCAAAACTGCTGAAAAAGTTCGGTGTCAAGGACATTTTCGTATGTGACCGCAAGGGTATCATTTGTGATGGTGACGACCTTGCTCCCGGCAAGCAGATGATCGCTGATTTCACCAATGCCGAACACCGCAGAGGCACCCTTGCCGATGCTATGAAGGGCGCTGACATCTTCGTAGGCGTTTCCGCCGCAGGTGTTGTTTCCCAGGATATGATCAAGTCCATGAACAAGGATGCCATTGTTCTTGCCATGGCAAACCCCGTTCCCGAAATCATGCCCGACCTTGCCAAAGAAGCAGGCGCCGCTGTTGTCGGTACCGGCAGAAGCGACTTCCCGAACCAGATCAACAACGTGCTCGCATTCCCCGGCATTTTCAGAGGCGCTCTTGATGTGCGTGCTTCCGAAATCAACGAAGAAATGAAGGTTGCCGCAGCACTCGCACTCGCAGGCCTTGTTTCTGACGAAGAACTCACCGCCGATTATATCATTCCCCACGCATTCGACGAACGCGTCGGACCCACCGTTGCCGCCGCCGTTGCAAAGGCAGCAAGAGATACAGGCGTTGCCCGCATCTGAGTTTTATAAAAAAGAAAGCCGTCCTCATATGAGGACGGCTCAGACTGTCGAAAAAGTCCAGTTTTTACTGGGCTTTTTGTCATATTTATGGTATAATGAATATGGTGATGAAAATGTTAGAAGAAAAGCGAACAGGACAAAACAGAAACGACGGCGAAATAGTAAGTTTGGATGCACTCGTACCGAAATTTCATCTGTTAAGAAAGATAGATAGATCAATAGATTGGAGAAAAATATATCCGATAGTAGAACATAAGTACAGTAAGATAGGCAGACCGAGTGTGGATCCTGTTGTGCTTGTAAAAATGGTAATGTTACAGCACATATATGGAATTCGTTCATTAAGACAGACGGTAGCGGAAATAGAAGTGAATGTGGCATTCCGCTGGTTCATCGGATATGGATTAACAGAAAAGATACCGCACTTTTCAACGGTGAGCTACAACTTTCTTCATAGATTCGATAGTGAAATGTTTGAAGAAATATTTACCCTTGTACTTAACGAAGGAATAGACAGCGGATATGTAAAGCCGGAAGTAATATTCGTTGACTCAACCCATATCAAAGCAAATGCAAACCGCAAAAAGCAAATGAAAGTACATGT